>JAEWJK010000013.1 GCA_023386555.1 Bacteroidota bacterium
GTACAGCCGCCAGTATAAAAATATACACTTCAAACCTGCGGTTCCGGTAAAAGATATTATTAAATACACTTCCTCGGCAGATGTGGGGTTATTCTTTATTCCCGGATATGATATTTCTTTAAGTTATCAATATTGCCTGCCTAATAAGTTCTTTGAGTATGCTATTGCGGGGCTTCATATTTGTGTTTCCGATAACTTTGAATTATTGTCTAAAATAGTTAAAGAAGATAATCTTGGAACAGTGATTTCCGCTGAAGGGGAGAGCTTATTTAAGTGGATTAATAGCATTGAATCAAGAGAAGAAGTAGTGCCAGATCAAAAATCTTATTCTAAAAGAATTAATTATGGTTGGCAAAATGAAGAAATAAAATTCATCGATATTTACTCAATTGTGTAATGTATTAAGAAAATGAGCCTCTAAAAAGAGCCAATTAAGTGGATTAGAGTTATGTTACTCTGTCTTTTTGAATTTCCCAATTTTTTATTAAAACAAATATGAAAAGTGATTGTAATCATTGATTATGGAGCAGGAAACATAGGTTCTATCATTAATATGTTGAAGAAGTTAGGCACCGAAGTTTCGGCTTCGAATGATGCCGAGGTCATCAATAAAGCAGATAAGCTGCTTTTGCCCGGTGTGGGGTCTTTCGATTCCGGAATAAGCAAGTTGCAACAGTCAGGTGTTATTGAAGTATTGAATAAAAAAGTTTTGGCAGATAAAACTCCTATATTGGGCATTTGTCTTGGGGTTCAACTTATGACAAAAGGGAGCGAGGAAGGTGTATTGCCAGGGCTAGGCTGGTTTGATGCAACCACGGTGAAGTTTAAGTTAACTGATGCATCAGCCAGGTTAAAAATACCGCATATGGGGTGGACAGACACCGTTATAAAAAAGCCCAGCAGATTATTTAATATGGATGATGAAGAGTACCGCTATTACTATGTTCACTCTTATCATTTATTGCCCAACAATGCAACAGATATTTTAACTACAGCTGTGTATGGGTATGAATTCGTTTCGGGTCTGGAAAGAGAAAATATTATGGGTGTTCAGTTTCACCCTGAAAAAAGCCACAAATTCGGGATGCGCCTATTTAAAAATTTTATAGAGAACTTCTGATGCGAAGAATACGAGTGATACCGGTGTTATTACTGAAAGGACAGGGATTGTATAAAACGGTTAAGTTTAAGGAGCCGAAATATGTGGGCGATCCTATTAATGCGGTTAAGATATTTAATGATAAGGAAGTGGATGAACTTTGTTTTCTGGATATCACTGCCACTGGCGAGAACCGTGAACCTAATTATAAGGTTATCTCGGAAATTGCCAGTGAATGTTTCATGCCGCTTTCTTATGGTGGCGGCATCACCAATATTGAACAGGCGAGTAAACTATTCAGCATAGGGGTTGAGAAGATCATCATCAGTACTGCTGTGCATACAAACCCGGGATTGGTTACAGAGCTGTCTACCCGGTATGGTGCACAAAGCGTGGTGGTTTGCCTTGATGTGAAGAAGAGTTTTTTGGGAAAATATGAAGTGTATACACATGCAGGGAAAAAGAACAGCGGTAAAAACCCGGTTCAATTTGCATTAGATATGCAAAAGGCAGGAGCCGGTGAGATCATCATCAATTCAATAGACAGGGACGGCACTATGCAGGGCTATGATACCGACCTGCTGCATAAGGTGGCTTCACAACTTGAGATTCCGGTGATTGCCTGTGGGGGTGCAGGCAGTGTGGAAGACCTAGGCAAAGCGATTGTCCAGGGCCATGCGAGTGCTGTTGCAGCCGGAAGCATGTTTGTGTTTCATGGCAAGCACAGGGCAGTACTGATCAGTTATCCTTCTTCTAAAGATCTGTTACAGTTAAACCGCAATTAAGAACACAGCTTGAGTATCGTTAATCTTCATATTTATCCAAGCGTATATAAGTTTGAAACACGCATCAGCAAGGAGGCCCACAGCATTGTTCAAATGGGCCTGGCTACAGAAGTGATCATTGCAGGTATCTGGGCCCCGGGGCTGGCAGAAAAAGAGGCGCAAGCTAATAATATCAATATTGTCAGGATCAAAACATTTGCAGACCGCTTTCGTAATAACATCGTAGTAAAAGTGGCGGCAACTATTTTATTTAATGTGTATGCCTTTCTGCGTTTTAAAAAGCAGAAAGTGAATTATATAAATTGTCATAGTCTTTGGGTGCTTCCGCTTTGTGTAGCCCTGAAGAAGGCTACAGGCGCAAAACTTATATACGATGCGCATGAGTTAGAAACCGAAAGGGAAGGCTTGAGAGGTATGCAACAGAAGTTTGCGAAGTACCTTGAGCGAAAGCTAATCGGTCATATTGATAAAATGATCGTTGTAGGACATTTTATAGCGGAATGGTACAAAAATTCTTATGGGATGCAGCAGGTTTATGTTGTAAGAAACATTCCGTTGAAACAAAACCGTATTCAAGTAAAAACCTGTTTGCTGAAAGATAAGTTTCAAATACCTTACAATGATGTGCTATTTATTTACCAGGGTGTTTTATCTGTTGCAAGGGGTATTAACCTGCTGTTAGATGTTTTTGCCAATTCAAGCCCCTCGAAACATATTGTTTTTATGGGGTATGGTCCTAGCGAAGGTGTTATAAAGGCATTTGCAAAGCGGCATGCAAATATTCATTTTCAAACTGCCGTTCCGTTATCTGAAATTATGTCGTATTCTTCTTCAGCTGATATCGGGATATTCTTTATTGAGAAAAAGCCTTCTTTGAGTTATGAGTATTCTTTGCCTAATAAATTCTTCGAGTATATTTATTCAGGGATACCCATGTTGATCAGTAATTTCCCAGAAATGAAGCAACTGATAGATGAATTTAATTGTGGGTGGCAGGTGAATTCCTCAGCAACATCCCTTGCAGAATTTATAAACACTGTTTCTGCAGAGATGATCAAAGACAAAACCCCAGATATTGAGCGGTTCAGCAACGCATTACACTGGGAGAAAGAAGCTGAACAGTTTAGGGAAATTTATGTTTAAGTCTGGTAACTTAAATTAAAGTCGGTACCATCCATATAAGATAGGAAAGCTTTAGGGCACGTAAGATTGTATTGGTGCATCATTATGAGGCGTTATAATCAGATTAGTGGGAAACAGACTGAGTGTACATTTTTATAATAGTCCTATTTTATATGAAACAAGGATTGTTAAACAGGCAAAGCGACTGCTTGAACTAGGAATAACGGAAGAGGTGATTATTTTTGGAACAAAAGACGGTGCGTTGCCAACGGAAGAGTATCTAACGGATAGTATACTTATCCGAAGATTTAGGGTGCCGTTTATCATTAAGCACTACGTTACTGACCTTATTCGTTTATTCGTTTTTAGTATTAAAGGTTACAGGGCTGCGATAAGGCTTCCCATACAGTATATTACGGTTCATAGTGTGTGGTTATTGCCACTCGGCAGTTTGTTGAAAAGGAAGAAAAAATGCATCCTGGTTTATGATGCCCAGGAACTGGAAACTGAAAAAGCCGGATTCAGCTCACTTGTGAAATGGTTAACCCGAATAATTGAACGCCGGTTTATTGTACATGTTGATTCTGCATTAACCACCACAGAAAGCATTCAAGACTGGTATTGCAGGAAATATAAAAACAAACCTGTTTACCTGTTACGAAATATTCCGGAGGATATAAATGAATCAACAGAAAAGTCTTCTTACTTCCGCGACCATTTTTTCATTCCCCCGTCCTCCTTGGTTTTTGTTTATCATGGAATGATAAGCCGGGGAAGAGGTGTTGAATTATTGATCAGCTGTTTTCAAAAACTAGGTAGTGGTTATCATTTAATATTGATGGGGTATGGACCATTGAAGTCAAATGCGGTGGCGGCAAGCATTGCTCATGATAATATACATTTTCATGAGCCGGTGCCAGTAAACGAATTGCAAACATACCTGTCAGGAGGGGATGCGGGGATATTTCCCCTTGAGCATGTTAGTTTAAGTTATTACCTGTGTTTACCTAATAAAATATTTGAGTTCCTGTTTGCAGGACTTCCTGTTATTACAAGCGATTTTCCAGAGATATCGAAGGTTATACACCAAACCAGGAGTGGTTGGTTATTAAAGCCTAAGGAAGAAGCGTTACACCACTTGCTCAAGGGACTTACTGCAACTGATCTGCAAAAAAGAAAACCGGTTGTGAGCGATTTATCCAGGAAGTATAACTGGAAACAGGAATCCATTTGCCTTTACGATGCTTTTAAAAAGAAAATGAAAGATTGATGTATAAGATCTGTACCCGATGTATCATGGATACAACAGACCCGGATATTTATTTTGACGAGCAAGGTGTTTGTAATCATTGCTATCGTTACGATACCCTGTTAGCAGACAGGACATTTAGTGGTGAGAAGGCAAAGACCAGGTTAGCTGAAGTTGTTGGATTAATCAAAGATTCCGGTAAAGGAAAGGAGTATGACTGTATTATCGGGGTTAGCGGAGGTGTTGACAGCACTTATGTTGCTTATTTAGTGAAACAGCTGGGATTAAGACCTCTTGCTGTCCATTTTGACAATGGCTGGAACAGTGAACTGGCCGTGAGTAATATAGAGAAAGTGCTGAAAGTGCTCGACATAGACCTCTATACCTATGTTATAGATTGGGAAGAGTTTAAACAGCTACAATTATCTTTTTTGAAGGCTTCGACACCTGATGGCGAAGTTCCGACAGATCACGCCATTAGTGCTTTGCTTTTTGAAATTGCAGCAAAGCATGATATTAAGTATATTATCAGTGGAATGAATTTCGCCACCGAATCGATGGCAGTGAGTGCCTGGGCCTACGGGCATTCTGATTGGAAATACATTAAGGCAGTGCACAAAAATTTCAGCAATCAAACACTAAAGAATTATCCTCATTTTTCACTGGCGAAACTGTTTTATTATACGTTTATCAAAAAGATAAAAGTTGCTGCCATACTTAACTATGTAGAGTATAATAAGCAGGAAGCAATGGATGTGCTGCAACAACAATTGGGATGGGTATATTATGGCGGAAAACATTACGAATCAGTATATACACGATTTTACCAGTCTTATATTTTACCGGTAAAATTTAATATAGATAAAAGGAGGGGGCATTTATCGGACCTTATCCGATCAGGACAGGTAACGAGAGATGAGGCATTGGAAGAAATGAGTAAACCAACTGCTGACCCAAAAATGATTGATGAGGACAGGAGTTTTGCAATAAAGAAACTTGAGTTATCAGATGCAGCATTTGAAAGCATTATGCAAGCGCCAAAAAAGAACTTTACTGATTACCCGAATAACTATGGTTTAGTAAGCAAAGTAAAAAAGGTTATCAATTGGATGCGTCGGAAAAATCTTTATACAAAATAAATGCGGATCTGGCTTATATCTAAGTATGCATCTTCGTCTTTGTATGGATATCCTACCAGGCAGTTCTTTTTTGCGAAGACCTTTGCAGAGCAGTTTGACTGTGACGTTACACTTATCAGTTCGCGATCATTGGGCTTTACCACCTCTCCCGATTTTGGATGGAAGAATAGTCATAGATACCGTGATGGTAATTTAAAGGGTGTGGTACTTAACGGCCCTAAAATCAAAGGAGGGATGAACCTGCTGCGTATGTATAGCTGGATGGTATTTGAATTACGGCTGTTGATCTGGGCATATAAAAACCGAAAGCAAAAACCAGATGTGATAATTGTTTCATCATTATCGCTGTTTACATTTCTTACCGGTAGTTATTTGAAGCAAAAATTCAAATGCAAATTTGTTACAGAGGTGCGGGATATATGGCCCCTTACCGTTCAGCAAATGTTAGGTTTGAAGAGATCTCATTTTGCCGTCGGAGTTATGTCGTTTGTGGAAAAAAAAGGCTATAAAAGTGCGGATTTGATTGTTGGGACAATGGCAAATCTAAAGGCACATGTGGCAAATGTTGCTCCAAAGGCAACGATGAAGGTTCGATATATTCCCACTGGCTTTTATACTGAATACTTTAATTCTTTAAAAGATGAGACCTCTTTTGAAGAATACTTCAATAGAGTTAATCCTAATTGTTATTTCACGGTTGCTTATGTAGGTACAATTGGTGTTGTTAATAAGGTTGATGAAATATTAAATGCAGCCACTTTATTAAAGGATGAAAATATTATATTCATAATATTAGGAAATGGCCCTGAAAAGGAAAGGCTCATGCAGTATGCGTCAGAAATGACTTTGAATAAAGTTTATTTTCATGAAGCTATTCCCAGGGGACAAGTACAAGCTTTTTTGAGACATTGTGATTTGAACCTTAATCCATGGGCCGATAACCCTGTCTACCAATTTGGTGTGTCACCCAATAAATGGATAGATTATATGTATAGTGAAAAACCGATTATCGTAAGCCTCAACGGGTACAGAAATATTATTAATGAAGCTGGATGTGGTATATTTATCAAAGCTGCAGACACGGTTGCACTTGCCAATTCAATTTTGCAGTTTAAAAACATGCCGGTAAACGAACGATTGGAAATGGGGAAAAGAGGTAGAGAGTATTTGCTGAAAAATCTTACTTATGAGATCTTAGCTCGGAAGTATCTGCAGTATATTAGTGAAGCTTGACAAGTCTTTTTCGATTCTATTAGAACCGGATTCTATAAAAATTTTAGAGAAGAGAATCTTCAATGCAGCAAGCGATCTTAATAGGTTATGGGGGTCATGGTTTTGTAGCAGCCGATATTTTGAAATTAGCTGGTTACGAACTAATCGGATATTGTGACCATGCAGAAAAAGAATTCAATCCATTCAAACTGGACTACCTGGGAAAAGAGCAGGATTATTTTTCATCTTCAACTCAAGAATCAACTGCAGCTTTTGTGGCAATTGGAGATCATCGTTTACGGCAGCATGTTTACGAGTTTTTACAATCGAGGAAAGTTTCTATTATTAATGCCATTCATCCCAAAGCCACAGTAGCTGGTTTCGTCAATATGGGTAAAGGTATTTTTATTGCTGCGAATGTGGCTATTAATCCTGCCTGTACCATTGGTGATGGTGTAATCTGTAATACCTCTTCTTCCATTGATCATGAATGCAGTATTGGCAACTTTACACATATATGCCCGGGAACCGTTTTGTGTGGTAATGTTAGAATAGGTAATAACAGTTTTATTGGTGCAGGTTCAGTGATAAAGCCAGGGATAAAAATTGGCGATAATGTTATTATCGGTGCGGGTTCCGTAGTAGTGAGCGATCTAATATCGCCTGGTGTGTACTTTGGTAATCCAGCCATTTTAAAGATCAAAGACGAATCATGATTCAATTAAATATCAGCCAGTTTATAAAAGAACAGATTACTAAAAGAGAAAAAAGCTTTTTTAGCCAGGATATATCTAACAATAATGATAACCTTCTTAAAGAGATTGAACATAAAAATGTTTTAGTAATCGGTGGAGGTGGCACCATCGGCTCCAGTTATATCAAATCTATCTTACCGTTCAGGCCGGCTAAAGTGGTAGTAATAGATACCAACGAGAATGGTTTAACAGAACTGGTGAGAGACATACGCAGTACAAAAGGCCTGTTTGTGCCGGAAGAGTTTATTACTTATCCTGTGAACCTGGGTGATGCGGTATTCGAAAAGTTGTATGCTTTTCACAAACCATTTGATGTTGTAGCCAATTTCGCAGCTCATAAACATGTGCGGAGTGAGAAAGATATTTTTTCTGTGGAGGCAATGGTGCAGAATAATGTTTTCTACGCATACCGGCTATTGCAATTAATTGAAAAGGATATGCCTTCTCATTTCTTTTGCGTGTCTACCGATAAAGCGGCTAACCCCGTAAACATTATGGGTGCCAGTAAGAAATTGATGGAAAACATTGTGATGGAGTATGCAGATGTGCTACCCTGTACCACGGCAAGATTTGCCAATGTTGCTTTTTCTAACGGAAGTCTTTTAGATGGCTTTATTCACCGCTTAATGAAAAGGCAACCACTATCTGTTCCTGCAGATGTGAAAAGATACTTTGTTTCTCCCCGGGAGTCAGGTGATATCTGTATGCTGTCGTGCATGCTGGGCCAAACCGGAGATATCTTTTTCCCTAAATTAGATGATAGCCAGCTAACAAGTTTTATTGATATTACCGATCGGTTCTTACATGCCAATGGATTTTCCCTGGATCGTTGTTCAAGCGAACAAGAAGCAAAAGAAAAGGCTGCGTTGTTAGTGCAGGGTAGTAAGTCTTACCCTGTATATGTTTTTGAATCTGATACTACCGGTGAGAAATTATACGAGGAGTTTTATACAGCTGATGAAACAGTAGACTGGCATTTATTCGAGGCTTTGGGTGTAATAAAGAAAGCAGCCGAAAAGGATAAGAAAGCCAAAGCTGCTATTGCAGATCTGAAAGACGTATTTAATAGTGATAACAATGAAAAACAAAAGATAGTAGCCGTACTTTCAAAACACCTTTCCACTTTTGAACATATTGAGAAAAGTAAGGGGTTGGATAGTAAAATGTAATCTGAATAAATAATTATGACACTATTATCGGGTCCGAATATATCAGGCAACGAATGGAAATATGTGAAGGATTGCCTTGATACGGGTTGGGTTTCTTCGGTGGGTTCTTATGTAAACCGGTTTGAGGAAATGCTGGCTGAATTCACAGGTTCAAAATATGCTGTTGCTACATCCAATGGAACAACGGCTTTGCATGTTTCGCTGATGCTGGCAGGGGTACAGCAGAACGATTATGTGCTTGTTCCAAATCTAACATTCATTGCCTCTGTCAATTCCATTTCCTATACCGGTGCTGAACCTTTACTGGTAGATGTGAAACAGGATACCTGGCAAATGGACCTGGACCTGTTGGCAGATTACCTTGAACGGCATACCTACCAGGAAAACGGTTGTTGTTATTTAACCAGTAACAAGAGATGCATACGTGCTATTATGCCTGTTCATGTGTTGGGAAACATGGTGGATATGAATACGCTGATGCAACTGGCAGATAAATACTCACTACAAGTTATTGAAGACTCAACAGAAGCTCTGGGATCTTATTATGCTGAAAAGCACAGCGGCACATTTGGCATATTCGGCACATTCAGCTTTAATGGCAATAAGATCATTACTACTGGTGGTGGCGGAATGATCGTAACCAATGATGAATCTTTGGCTAAGAAAGCCAAACATCTTACTACACAGGCTAAGGCAGATGCGTTTGAATATTTTCACGATGAAGTGGGTTATAATTACCGGTTGGTGAATGTACTGGCCGCTATTGGTGTTGCCCAGATGGAACAGCTACCAGGCTTTTTGCAGAAAAAAGAGTATATTACGTCGTGCTATAAAAAAGAACTGGATGGTATTGCTGATATTTCGTTTCAGCAGGTTACCGAACAAACCAAACCAAACAACTGGCTGTTCACGCTTAGAAGCAAACATCAAAAGAAAGTGTTGGATGCTTTGAACAAAAAGCAGTTACAATCACGACCGTTTTGGGTGCCGATGAATAAATTGCCCATGTATTCCGGATGTATATTCATTACGAATGAAAACATAACAGAAATATTGTATAAAGAGTGTTTCAGCATTCCATGTTCAACAGACATCAGTGATGAAGCATTGGCTTCGGTAGTTGAAACCATAAAAGAATCAGCCCTATAATGTATCTTTTTATCAAACGATTTTTTGATATTGTGTTTTCCTTTATAGGATTGATGATATTGCTCCCGATTTTTCTGGTAATAGCCATATTGCTTCGCTTCACCGGAGAAGGTGAAGTTTTTTACCTGCAACAAAGAGTGGGATTTAAAAAAAGGATTTTCGGCATCTGGAAATTCGCTACTATGTTAAAGAACAGTCCAACAATGGAAGGTGGTTTAATAACACTGAAAAAAGATCCGAGGCTTACACCGCTGGGTGGATTTTTAAGAACCAGTAAAATAAATGAGTTACCGCAGCTGATCAACATCCTGATCGGTGATATGAGTTTTGTAGGCCCAAGGCCTGTTATGAAAAAAAGTTTTGATGCCTATCCAAAAGATGTGCAGGAAGTAATTTATAATGTTAAGCCGGGACTTACCGGTGTGGGGAGTGTGGTTTTCAGGGATGAAGAAACGATGATCACCAAAGTGCAAAACGAGGGAGGCGACACCTGGGAATTTTATATAACACAGATATATCCATATAAAGGCCGACTTGAAAAATGGTACCAGGAGCATCAATCATTTAAAACTGATGTACTGCTGTTGTGGCTCACGTTCTGGCATATTGTTTCTCCAGAAAGTAATATGGTAAACAAGATATTCCCTGACCTGCCAAAAATTGATTCGCTCCCTGCATAACCAGTTTGTTGGTTAATTTATATATTTCATTCTTAAAGTGTAATTGAATATGAAGCGTTTCGCATACCTGGTTACAGTTTTACTGATATTATCCTTATCTGCAACCGCCCAAAACATTCCAGGCCTACCCTCTAATTTAAATTCAGTTCGTTCTGCTGATATTACCGATGAGCAAATTGTTATGGTGGTTCAACAGATGAACCAGAACAATATAACATCCAAACAAGCTTACCAGTTGATGTTGCAAAGAGGTATGAGCATGGTAGAAGCAAATCTTGTTGCGCAGCGAATAGACCGGGTGATGTTTCTGAATAATGAATCAAAGAAAAAGGAACAGAATGATAGGGAAGATAGCTTTGATGATGAAACAATACCTTCAGGTAACAAGCGAAATACAAGAATGCCTGTTATTAAGAACGATACATTCACAGTAAAAAATCCGAAGAAAATATTTGGACTGGAAATTTTTAATAACGGTGTTTTACAGTTCGAACCAAATCTTAGAATTGCCACACCTGCCAATTATATCATTGGTCCGGATGATGAGATAGTCATCAATATTTACGGTTACCAGGAAGCAAAATACAATGTTACAGTATCACCTGAAGGCGATATTACCATACCTTTTGCCGGAACTATTTATGTGGCAGGTTTAACAATGGAGCAAGCTTCTGCTAAGATCAGGAATAAACTTGCATCCTCGGGTTACTCAAACATTCGTACTGGATTAACCAAGGTAAACATCAGTATTGGTAAGATCAGGAGTATTAAAGTAACCATCTTAGGTGAAGTAAATAAACCAGGTAGTTATACATTACCCTCACTTGCAACTGTATTCAACGCATTATATCTTTCAGCAGGTCCTAATGAAATCGGAAGTATGCGAAATATACAGGTGATACGAAATGGCAAGATCATCGATCAACTTGATATGTATGATTTTCTGGTGAATGGAAATCAATCCGGCAATATTCAATTGAGAGACCAGGATGTTATTCGTATTCCACCTTATACCACAAGAGTTTCTTTTGAAGGGGAAGTAAAAAGACCAGGTTTGTTTGAAGTAAAGGAGGGAGAAAACCTGCAACAGGTATTGGGTTTTGCCGGTGGTTTCACAGACAGTGCATACACAGCAAGCATCAAAGCGTATAAAACAACTGATACGGAAAAGAGGATCTTTGATATTGAGAAATCAAAATTCTCTTCATATTTTCCTTCACGTTCAGAAAGCTATACTGTTTCAAAAGTCATCAATCGCTTTGCAAACAGGGTAATCATACAAGGAGCAGTTTATTTGCCTGGTGAATATGAACTTTCTGAAGGGCTTACTGCAGGACAGTTAATAAGAAGAGCCCAGGGCCTTAAAGAAGAAGCTTACCTGGAAAGAGGGTTGATCAAACGTTTAAGTCCTTCACTAAAAGAAGAGTTGATTGCTTTCAATCCCGCTGCAATCTTATCTGGTGCCAGCAAGGATATTACATTACAGAAGAATGATGAAGTAACAATCTCATCTGTTCTAAATTTCAGAGATAAGCAAACCATACTTATTAATGGAGAGGTAAGAAAGCCTGGCGAATTTGCTTACCAGGAAAATATGTCTTTAAAAGATGCTTTGTTATTGTCTGGTGGATTTACAGATGCTGCTACTTCACAACGTATTGAGATTGCCAGAAGATTAAACAAAGAAGGTTTTGATACAACCCATATGGAAATTGCTGAAGTGATTAATGTAGAATCATTAGCAAGCCTGGATGTTAATGGTAATGATGTTAAACTAAGGCCATGGGATGTTATTGTTGTTAGAAAGAATCCGTCTTTCAGAACACAGGTAAATGTTCGGATTGAAGGTGAGGTGGCTTATCCCGGAAATTATGTTTTACAGAGTAAGAATGAAAAGGTGAGTGATCTGTTAAAGAGAGCAGGTGGACTTACAAGAGAAGCTTATCCTTTAGGTGTTTATTTAAAAAGACTGAATACGAAATCCGTAGTTGATCAACTTACGAGCGAGAAAGTAAGTAAAATACAACAAGAGTTAAAAGATACTACCAGTAAAGTAGAGCAGGAAGTATTACGTCCTTTCGATCAAATGGCCATCAATCTTGCAGACGTAATTGCAAATCCCGGAGGTATAGATGATATTACTTTAGAAGAAGGTGATGTGCTAACCATTCCACGCAGAAAATCTGAAGTACGCATTTCGGGTGAAGTTTTATTTCCAACCCAGATTGTTTATGAAGAAAACATGAGCATGGAAGATTATCTTAACAGGGCAGGAGGAATGACAGACATTGCCGATAAGAAAAAATTATACGTACTCTATCCAAATGGAAATGCCAGCAGAACAACGAAATATTTGTTTGGGAAGAGATATCCTGAAATAACACCTGGTGCAGAGATAATCGTTCCTAAGAAACCTGAGAATAAAAGAAACAAATTAAGTACCGCAGAGTTGATAGGCATTACTACAGCCATAACTTCTCTTGCAGGTGTTCTGATTGCACTTATTGTAAATGTTAAGTAGTTAATTACTATGCCGGATAAAGAAAAGGTAACTATAGTTAATGTAGTTCAACATGGTAAATTTTTGTTTCAGTATTTATTGGGTAAGTGGTTGATCATTGGTTTGATCAGCCTACTCTGTGCAATACTTGGCGTAACTTATATCTGGCTTAAAAAGCCAATGTACATTGCCGAAATGAGTTTTGTTACAGAGACCGAATCAAAAAATAACATAAGTGCTTATGCAAGTATAGCTGCTCAATTCGGAATTGATCTTGGAGCGGGTGGAAGTAGCTCTTTATTTGAGGGTGAAAATTTGATAGAACTTTTAAAAAGTAAGCACCTGATTATTCAAACGTTACTTTCTAAAATTAATAAAGAAAGAGAGGCGTTAATGATAGAGCAATATTTAGCAATAGAAGGACTGGCAGATGAAGAAACATCAAAGATGAACTTTGAGAAGTACTATCAACAACCTGAAAGAAAGAGGGATAGTATAATATTAAAGGCTGCAGTAAATATAAGGAACAAATTTCTTAGCATAAATAAGCGTGATAAAAAGTTAAGTATAATTGACCTACGGATGTTCTATAAAGATGAAATGTTTGCAAAGCGATTCTGTGAATTATTAGCTTATAATGCCATTCAATATTATACAGATTATAAGGTAAAAAAGTCTAAGCAAAATGTTGCGATACTTGAAAGGCAAACAGATTCCGTAAGATCGATGCTCTATGGAAACATTGGTGAGATGGCTGCAATTAATGATCTGAATGTTAACCCAACCCGACAAATTGTAAGAACAGGGTCACAACGTAAGCAGGTGGATGTTCAGGCTAATAGTGCCTTGTATGTTGAATTGGTGAAAAACCTTGAGCTTAGCCGACTATCGCTTCGAAAAGAAACTCCATTAATTCAAATTGTTGATACTCCAATCCTGCCTTTAGAGATAAAAGGAATAGGCAGATTATTAGGGGGTATAATTGGTGGATTTATAGGCGCTATACTTACAATTGTATTTTTAGTTCTATCAATGTGGTATAACAAGATCAAAGCGGCCGTAAATAACTCCAGTAAAAGGGATTCTTGAGCACACATATAATAACCCATCCGGAAAGCCAATTTCTTTTAACCAGAACTATTGTAAGTTTAATCTTAGCAATAGTGATTTTTATTTCAACTCAAATAATAATTGAGGAATGGAATCCTGATTGGTTTGCATATTATAAAATATTTGAAGACGGAGGTTGGGGTGAAGGGAGAGATAAGGATATTGGTTTTTCCTTCATAATATCTCTGTTTAAAATAATAATAGGGAATGATTATGAACTATTCCGAATATTCGTAGCGGTTTATTTGTCAATTTTTAGTCTTGTATTAGCAAGAGGCCTGATTCTTACTCAGTCAAGCGTGGCGTCAGCTTTTGTTGTGGCTGTAGCGATATTCTCATTAATGATAGTAAGGTCTACAATTCAGATCAGAGAAGGCATTGCCATCACTTTTGTTTTGTATTCTTTTGTTAGGATGTTTAATATAATTGGAGAAAAGAATTCTTCTTTCCATATAAACGTGGATTGGAAAATAATCACACTGCTTGTTATAGCATTCTTTATTCATTCAGGTACCTTAATCTTTCTTGCATTGTATTTTCTTGCATGTTTTTTTTCTCCTATAAGGCAAAGATCCATTAAGTCTATAGTATTGTTAGAGTTTTTAGTAGCAGTAATCGTTTTTGCTATAGCCATTGGTTTTGGCTTTTCTTATAACCTTTTAGTATCAGATAACACAGTCTTTTTTGGCGGAATGGATTTAGATGAAACAACCAATTTTACAGTGGGTAAACTCGGATATTGGACAGTGTATGGATTTTTTGTTTTCATGCTTCGTCATAGAATGCTGGAGTACTGTGATAATTCTAATTTGCCTCATATTGCGGTTACTTATTTGAAATTATTTGCAGGTATTATAATGCCAATTGTATATAGCCTTATTCTGGTTCTAATATTTTTTCAATCATCGAGTTTAATAACCGGAGCAATGAGTCGTTTATTAAATCTCACGATGGGTATAAATATTTTAGTCTTAGCTTTTAAAACAAGAAACTCTTTGTTTATAATCTTGTTTTCGTTATTTTTTATAATAGACCAGGTTAGGATTGTGATTGATGCTTTATTAAGTTATGATATGATTGACTTGTAATAACTAATAATGTTTTGTCAATAGTAAGTTACTGTAAAGGCTTAGGCGTTAAATTTTTGAGATATATCTGGTAATTATTTAAAATGAACTGTAAGATTTGCTCATCTTCCGCCGGAATAAACATTGTTGCAAAAGATAATGGAACAGGAAACTCTTTCAACTATTGGCAATGCGATTCCTGCCAGGTTGTTTTTCTACAGCAGATTCCTGAGAGCTATGAAAAATACTATAGTAGTAATTACTACAGTTTTGTAGAAGACGATGCAAAAAGCCTTATTTCATTTATCAAACAAAAGCGAGATGCTTTTCATTTAAAAAACAGCGGTTTTGCTGGAGGTATCCTGGGTTCATTAATACCAAATTACAATTTACAGGCACTGCAATTACTGCAGCTTAAACCGTCAGATATTTTATTAGATATTGGTTGTGGTATCGGAAAGGAAATACGATCGTTAAAGCAAAATGGATTTAATTATGTTCATGGGATCGATCCATATATAACAAATGATATCTTTTTAAATAATGAATTGCTTGTTGCCAAAAAAGATATAGATGAACTTGAAGGACATTTCGACGTAATCACAATGCATCATTCATTTGAACACATGAATGAACCATTGCAGGTGTTACAGAAATTATATCGGCATCTTTCAGCCTCCGGAAGAATAATGATAAGAATACCTGTAGCGGATTCCTATGCTTACCAGAAATTCGGAACATCATGGGTACAATTCGATGCACCAAGACATATCTTTTTGCATACAAAAAAGAGTATTGCATTATTAGCTGAACAAACAGGCTTTATTATAGATAATTTCTTTTCAGATTCCAGTTCATTTCAATTTTGGGGTACCAGGTTAAATAAGAAAGGTTACAGTATCCATTCGGTTCCTAAAAGGAAAATATTTTTAAGCAAATTAGCATCAGTTTTTAAAGGTGAGTCCCGTTTCGCTAAATCATTGAATAAACAGGGAAAGGGTGATCAGGCCATTTTTATTCTTCGAAAAGCATAATGCATTTTAAGCAACTTATTAAAAACTTTTTTTCTTTAAGTCTTCTCCAGGCTGTTAATTATATCGTACCCTTACTATTACTGCCTTTTATCATCTCTAAAGTTGGCATTGGTAACTATGGTATAGCCAACTATGTTGTAACTGTGTTTGTTCCACTTAAAATTTTGATTGATTATGGCTATAATCTTTCAGCAATAAGAGATATTGCAGCAGCAGCTAATAATAAGGCAAAAGTGGGTGATATTATATCGAGACTGTTATTTACTAAATTCTTTTTGTTAGTGGTAGTATTTCTTTGCCTGCTATTGTGTATTTGGTTAATTCCTTTAGCTAAGGAAAGTGCTACGATCTTATTGCTATCGTTCACCTTGGTAGTGGGTCAGTCTTTTTTGCCTATGTGGTATTTTCAGGCAATAGAAAAGGCCGGTGTTATGGTAGTATTTAGTGTAATTACCAGGGTGCTTTATATAGGTCTGATCTTTTTTCTCATTCAAACACCTTCAGACTATATTTATCTCAATTTTTACCTGGGTATTTCTGATATACTGCTTACCGTTTTTGCATTCGGTTATATAATTTTTAGAGATAGAATAGGTTTAAGTTTTGTAAACGCATTAACTGTTAAAGAAGAGCTTAGGCGAAACTTTTCTATTGCCAATGTAAGTGTACTTACTAATTTATGTTTAAGCTTCCCTCTAATTTCTCTTGGAATCTTCTCAAGTAAAACAGTTGTCGGTTACTATGGAGTTGCTGATAAAATTCTCCAAGTATTAAGAACAAGTGTAGTTATCTTGTACGGATCAAGTTTTCCCCGTGTTATGGCATTATATAGAGAATCGCTAACGGCATTATCTTTATTTGTGAGAAGGCTACATCTAATTATCCTTGGAGTATATATTCCTGTCGCCATTTTTTGTTTAGTGTATCCTGAAATTATTGTAGGAATGTTTGTAGATGAAATTCCTTCATCAACTGTTATCATTGTGCGGATTTTTGCATTTATTCCTTTGATTGCTGCGTTAGATATAATTCCAAGTCATTTTATGCTCATCACCAACCGAAATAATTTATATGCAAAAATGTTTTTGGTTAGCAGCATATTCAGCATTATAGTTTCAATTAGTCTAGTATATGCCTTTGATTTTTTAGGTGCTGCTGTAAGTGCCTTGCTGGTTGAAGTTTTTATTTTATTATTACTAGTGTTAGCAAATAGGAAAATGCTAGGTAATCTATTATTAACAAAGAACTGAATTGGCTAATCGTATAGCGATAATTATTTTAAATTATAACAATGCTCCAGATACGATAAGCTGTGTTGAATCAGTTTTAACTGCTAAATACAGCAATGATCATTGTATAATAGTGGTGGACAATTGCTCCTCGGATGACTCTTATGAAAAAATAAAAAAACATTTTTCTAATGTTATAAAGGAAACAAATTGTGATACACTTGCTCTTCCCCGATTGAGTATAATTAAAAGCGTATCCAATAAAGGATATGCTGCAGGGAATAATATTGGACTAAGGCGTGCATTAAAGGATAGTAGTATTCAATATTTTTGGATTTTAAATAATGACACTGAGCTTCATCAAGATTGTATTTGGGAAATTGATCAATATCTCACCACTAAGCCAGCCAATGAAGGCGTAACTGCAACACTGCTTGCTTTGTTTGATAACAGAGATAAACTCCAATTATTAGGAGCAAAGTATTATCCCTATCTGGGAATGTCAAAGCCTTATTTCATGGATCACGAACTTTATTCGATTGATGCTAAAAAAATTAAGGAGACACTTCCTAAAATTGATTATTTGATTGGAGCTTCTTTGATCTTCACCAGAAGCATTCTTGAAGATGTGGGATTATTTAATGAGGCATTTTTCCTGTACATGGAAGAACTTGATTATATTACCCGTGCAAAAAAAAGGAACTGGAAGATTGGAATTTCCGAACGTGCTCTTGTCTACCATAAAGTGGGAGGTACAACTAAAGGAGGGAAAAGCAGGAATAAAGCAAGGTCACCCTTTTTAGAATATCATCAATGCCGTAGTAAACTTATTTATACGAAAACATTCTATCCTTTTTATTATCCTGCGGTTTTTATTATGCTTGTTGGACATTTGTTGAGACAATATTCTTTTAAACTAAATGTAGTTTACCCTGTTGTAAAAAAATTAGTAACCTCAAGTTCACGTTAGATAAGAAAGATAAGATTAGATAGTTATGGAAAGAATTGATGAGCCGTTAGTATCTATAGTTACC
The DNA here is from genome assembly GCA_023386555.1 of Bacteroidota bacterium. Taxonomy (GTDB): domain Bacteria; phylum Bacteroidota; class Bacteroidia; order Chitinophagales; family Chitinophagaceae; genus JAEZDC01. Next base: position 18,334 of record JAEWJK010000013.1, read on the forward strand.
TCCATGTACAATTCGGAAAGATTCATACGTGAAACTATTCAATCCGTATTGGGACAAACATATCGTAATTGGGAGATGAATATTGTGGATGATAATTCAACCGATAATAGTTTTGAAATTGCCCAATCTTATTCAAAAACCGATAAAAGAATTAAGGTTTTTAAGTTAGATGAGAATCATAAAATGCCTTATGCTGCAAGAAATTTTGGAATAGACAGAAGTAATGGGAAATACATAGCTTTTCTAGATAGTGATGATCTTTGGCATTCTCAAAAGCTGGGGGTGCAAATACCTCTTATGGAGAAGAACCAATGGGCAATAAGTTTTACGAATTATTCCAAAAAGTATGAAGGTAATCCCAGTAAAAAGAAAATTATCGTAGCCCCTAATAAAGTTACATATTCTGACCTTTTGAAAACTAACTCAATTGGTAATCTTACTGCTGTTTATAATGTAGAAAAATTAGGTAAAGTGAAGCAGATAAATCATTTGTATGAGGATTATATAATGTGGTTGCATATATTAAAAAAAGGATTTGAAGCCTATGGGATTAAAGATACACTTGCTACTTACAGAGTACATGCAAAATCTTACTCAAATAATAAAATACATATGGCCCGAGTTCAATGGAAAATATACAGAAAGATTTTGAAGTTAAATTTATTTCAATCTGCCTGGTATTTTTTGAACTACGCTTTAAACGGAATTAAAAAGTTTTAATATAATTTCCGCCTAGATTTTTTATGCCAATTTTCTTATCACTTATCATTAACTTTCGCCTCAATTTTTTTCGATGACGACTTACATTATCGGCGGCTCAGGATTTATTGGAACCTATTTGATTAAAGACTTAAAGAATTCGGGAATTGATGTTAAGAACATTGATAAAACAATATCTAACCGCTATCCTGAAATTACTTCTCTTGCAGACATTCGTGATGTTGAAGAAATTAATAGCAAATTACAGCCATGTGACTGGCTTGTACTCCTCGCAGCCGAACATGCAGATAATGTTACACCGGTAAGTTTATATTACGATGTTAACGTAAATGGAGCCCGGAATGTTATTGATGTTGCAGAACAAAAGGGAATTAATAAAATTCTTTTTACCAGTACGGTTGCGGTATATGGATTAAACAAAGCAAATCCTACCGAACATTCTCCGAAAGATCCATTTAATCATTACGGAAAAAGCAAGCACCAGGCTGAAGAAATTTTGATTAATTGGTACAATGAAAAACCCCAGGAGAGAAGCCTTATAATCATTCGTCCGACAGTTACTTTCGGTCCAGGAAATATTGGTAATGTATATAATCTTTTGCATCAGATAGCTACCAATAAATTTATGATGATTGGTAAAGGCAATAATAAAAAATCGATGTCGTATGTAGAAAACGTTTCATCGTTTATTACTTATTGCATAAAGAACGATTTGAAAGGTTATAATCTCTTTAATTATGCAGATAAACCTGATCTTACCACTAATGAACTGGTAGCACAAGCTGAGATTGCTTTGGGTAAAAAAGCTATCCCACTTAGAATACCATATTCTTTAGGTCTTATAGGTGGTTACTGTTTTGACATATTATCGAAGATCACAGGCAAAAAATATTCGATCAGTGCGGTAAGGATCAAGAAGTTCTGTGCAACAACTCAATTTTCTTCCATTCATGTTGAGCAAACAGGATTTAAGCCCAGGTTCACTCTAAATGAAGGGCTGGAGATTACCATGAAAAGTATTTTAAATGGAAACGGTAAACATTAATTCTTTTCAATGAAAAAAGCACTTGTTACAGGGATTACAGGTCAAGACGGTGCTTACTTAGCTGAATTGTTATTGAGCAAAGGCTATGAAGTTCACGGTATAAAAAGAAGAACTTCTTTGTTTAATACAGATAGGATAGATCATTTATATGAAGATCCTCACATTCCTAACAGGCATTTAATTCTGCATTATGGTGATCTTACAGATTCAACCAATTTAATCAGAATAATTCAGGAGGTGCAGCCAGATGAAATTTATAACCTTGCTGCAATGAGTCATGTTCATGTAAGCTTTGAAACACCTGAGTACACTGCAAATGCTGATGGAATAGGAACACTACGAATATTAGAAGCAGTTAGATTACTAGGACTTACTAAAAAAACCCGGATATACCAGGCTTCGACTTCTGAATTGTATGGCTTGGTTCAGGCCGTACCACAAAGTGAATCAACACCATTTTATCCAAGATCTCCTTATGCAGTTGCAAAACTTTACGCTTATTGGATAACAGTTAACTACCGGGAAGCATACGGAATGTTTGCTACAAATGGCATCTTGTTTAATCATGAATCACCTTTGAGAGGTGAAACATTTGTAACACGAAAGATCACAAGAGGTGTTGCTAAAATTGCATTAGGCCTTCAGGACGTACTTTATCTCGGTAATATGAATGCAAAAAGAGATTGGGGACATGCAAAAGATTATGTGGAGGCTATGTATCTTATTCTTCAGCAGGATGTACCGGAAGACTTTGTAATTGCAACAGGAGTAACTACAGAGATAAGAGAATTTGTTAGAATGGCATTTAATGAAGTAGGAGTAAGCATTGAATTCAGTGGCAGCAACGAGAATGAGATTGCTAAAGTTACAGCTTGCAATGGTCAGCATCAATTGCCTGTCGGATCAACAGTTGTAAAAGTGGATCCGAGATATTACAGACCCACAGAAGTAGAACTTTTGATTGGTGATGCTTCTAAAGCAAAGCAAAAATTAGGTTGGGAACCCAAATACACTCTTGAAGAGTTAGTGAAGGAAATGGTAGCTGCAGATGTTGACTACTTTAAGAAAGAAATTATCTTGAAACAAAGTGGCTTCGCAGTAAAAAATCAATTTGAGTAATCCGAAATGAATAGTGCATCAAGAATATATGTAGCCGGACACAGAGGAATGGTAGGAAGTGCTATTGTAAGAAAACTTCAACAGAATGGATTTGAAAATATTATTACAAGAACATCTGCGGAATTAGATCTTAGAGATCAGCAAAGTGTTAATTCATTCTTTTCAAATGAAAAACCAGAATACATCTTTTTGGCTGCTGCCAAAGTTGGCGGCATCAAAGCGAATAATACACATCGTGCAGATTTTATTTATGATAATCTGATGATCGAGGCCAATGTGATTCATGCCGCATATGTACATAAAGTTTCTAAGCTACTCTTTTTAGGTTCATCATGTATTTATCCAAAATTGGCACCTCAACCACTAAATGAGGATTCATTATTAACAGCTCCACTCGAGTATACAAACGAACCTTATGCTATCGCAAAAATTGCAGGCATAAAAATGTGTGAGAATTATCGTTTGCAGTATGGATGCAACTTTATTTCTGTAATGCCTACTAACCTGTACGGTCCAAACGATAATTACGATTTAAATAATAGTCATGTGCTTCCTGCAACAATGCGTAAGATCATTACTGCTAAAAAGAACAATGAACCGCAAGTTCAAATATGGGGCACAGGAACACCGAAAAGAGAGTTTTTACATGTTGATGATCTTGCAGATGCATGTATTTTCTTAATGAACAATTACAATGATCCTCTATTCTTAAATGTAGGAGTCGGTGAAGATGTGACTATTTTAGAATTAGCCCAATTAATAAAAAAAATTGTAGGTTACCAGGGGAAAATCACTACTGATACATCTATGCCAGATGGCACACCACGAAAACTAATGGATGTTTCCCGCATCAATGCATTAGGATGGAAAGCTTCAATCACTCTTGAAGAAGGGATTAGACGTGTTTACGAAGAGGTGAAAGACCGATTCTGATTTTCAATGAAACCAAAGTTGCTTATTATACATAACCGACTTGTTGTCGGAGGTCCTGCACTTGATACTATTCCGCTTGCGTATCATCTTAGAAACGACTTCGATATACATATCTTGTACGGCAACAAAGAAGTGGATGAAACCGAACCTACTTTTCTGCTTGAAAAATACAGTGGTTTACAATTGGTAAAGATTCAGGCTTTGCAACGAAGTCCTCATCCGTTGAAGGATTATCTTGCTTATCGTGCAATAAAAAAATACATCAGTAATTTTAAGCCGGATATTGTTCATACACATGGTGCTAAGGTTGGGTTGTTCGGTAGACTTGCTGCAACAAGAAAAAAGACCTCTTTTATATTACACACATTTCATGGTCATTTGTTTCACTCATATTTTAATAAGTTTTTGTCTTCATCTCTTGTATTGATTGAAAGATGGCTTTTAAAATATACCGATCATGTTATTGCTATCAGCAAAACGCAGAAGCAAGAATTGGAATCAATTTTAAAGATCAATGATGCCGCTAAGGTTAAGCTAATTCCTTTAGGAGTTGATTATATTGATGACTCAATGCAAACTCATTATAAGCAGGCTTTCAAAAGAACCTATAAACTAAATGATGAAACAGTTTGCATTGGACTTCTTGGGAGATTGGTTGAAATTAAGAATACAAGTTTCTTTATTGAGGTTGTTGAAAACATCCTGAATCGGTCAGCTAAGAATAAGATCATTTTTTTTGTAGTAGGAGATGGAACGGAAAAACAAACTATGATGAATCAACTTGCTCAGAAGCAAATAAAATATTCCGAATCACCTCATCAGGATGCACCTGTTATTTTTACATCCTGGGTACAAAATATACAAAACATTCTGGCAGGATTAGATATCGTTGTACTTACTTCGCATAATGAAGGAACACCGATGTCGTTAATAGAGGCTCAGTTGTCAGGCAAACCCGTTGTTGCAGTGAATGTTGGTGGAGTGAAAGATACCATGGTTGCAGATGAGACCGGAATTTTAATTGAAAGACATAATGTACAGCAATTTTCTGATGCTGTTATCTCATTAATTCAAGACAAATCTTTGCGGAATGAAATGGGGAACAAAGGAAAAAGATTTGCAAGCAATGTATTTTCCAAAGAAAGAGAAGTAAACAGTTTAAGGCATTTATATAATAGTTATAACCACAAGCATGAATAAGAATATATTAATTACAGGTGGTGCAGGTTTTATCGGATCACATGTAATTCGCCTATTCGTAAATAAATATCCTGCCTATAAGATCATTAATCTCGATGCACTGACTTATGCCGGTAATCTTCAGAATCTTACTGATATAGAAACAGCATCAAATTATGTTTTCGAAAAAGTAAACATACTTGATGCTGATAAACTCGATGAAATTTTTAAAAAGCATCAGATAACCGATGTAATTCATCTGGCTGCAGAATCTCATGTAGATCGATCTATTCTTTCACCACTAGACTTTGTATATACAAATGTTATTGGTACCGTTAACTTATTGAATGCAGCTAAGAAATTCTGGAAAGATGATTATGATAATCATCTATTTTATCATATTTCAACTGACGAAGTATATGGTGCCTTAGGAGAAACAGGTCTGTTCACCGAAACAACGGCTTACGATCCTAACTCTCCCTATTCGGCAAGTAAAGCTTCTTCTGATCATTTCGTTAGAGCGTATGCAGAAACATATCATGTGAGAACAGTCATTACCAATTGTTCAAACAATTATGGCCCTTATCATTTTCCTGAAAAGTTGATCCCGTTATTCATCAACAATATTTTGAATAAGAATTCTTTGCCGGTTTACGGAGATGGTTTGTACACAAGAGACTGGCTATATGTAAAAGATCATGCTTTAGCAATTGATCTTGTTTTTCATAAAGGAGGACGAGATGAAACGTATAACATCGGTGGATTTAATGAATGGAAGAATATTGACCTTGTGAAACTTCTTTGTAAACTGATGGATGAAAAGCTAGGTAATGCTGCAGGAACCAGTGAACAATTAATCACTTATGTCAAAGATCGTCCTGGACACGACCGTCGTTATGCCATTGATGCAACAAAGATCAACAAAGAGTTAGGGTGGAAACCAACTGTTACTTTTGAACAAGGATTAAGTGAAACGATAGATTGGTATCTGCAAAACACAGATTGGTTAAATAATGTTACTTCAGGTGCATATCAGTCTTATTACGAGAATATGTACACAGCAAGATAAATATGAGAGTAGAAAAAACACCTTTGAAGGATTGTTACATAGTACACAATACAGTACACAAAGATGATCGGGGTTATTTTTTTGAAAGTTTCAATAAGCAAAAATTTTTAGAACAAACCGGCCTGGATATAGATTTTGTACAGGATAATCAATCCAAATCACAATTTGGTGTATTGAGGGGGTTGCATTTTCAAAAAGGAAAATATGCACAAGCTAAGTTGGTTCGTGTATTAGAAGGAAAGGTTTTGGATGTTGCAGTTGATCTAAGAAAAAACTCTCCCACATTTGGAAAAAGTTTTACGCTGGAGCTATCCGATTCTTCCGACACCCAATTGTTTGTGCCAAGAGGATTTGCTCATGGTTTTTTAGTATTGAGTGAAACTGCCACTTTCTTTTACAAATGTGATAATTTATACAACAAGGAATCTGAAAGTGGATTAGCTTATAATGATCCGGATCTTAATATAGATTGGAAAATTGACAGTTCATCAATTATTTTATCTGATAAAGACAAAATCAATCCTTCTTTAAAGCAAATAGAAGCGTCATTATGAAAGGAATTATTTTAGCTGGCGGCAGTGGAACAAGGTTGTATCCCATCACAAAAGCAATAAGTAAGCAGCTGATGCCTGTGTATGATAAACCGATGATCTATTATCCGCTTTCCATTTTGATGTTAGCTGATATCAAAGACATCCTAATAATAACTACACCTGAAGATTCACAACAGTTTCAGCGGTTATTGGGTGATGGCTCCGAAATAGGTTGCAACTTCAGTTATGCTGTTCAATCAGTGCCCAATGGTCTGGCACAGGCATTTGTAATAGGGAAAGATTTTATCGGTGATGATAAAGTAGCCCTTGTTTTGGGAGATAATATTTTTTATGGTGCAGGATTAAGTGAATTAGTTCGATCATTTAACAACATTGAAGGTGCTGCAATTTTTGCTTACGAAGTGAACGATCCGGAACGTTATGGTGTTGTAGAATTTAATAAAGAGTTTAATGCTATTTCGATAGAGGAAAAGCCAAAGCAGCCGAAGTCAAATTATGCTGTTCCTGGCTTATACTTTTATGATAACAGTGTAATTCGAATAGCTGAAGAACTGAAACCTTCAGCAAGAGGCGAGTACGAAATTACTGATGTAAATCGTGTTTACCTGGAGCAAAGCAATCTGAAAGTTGGTGTAATGAGCCGTGGAACTGCATGGCTTGATACAGGCACATTCGATTCTCTAAGTGATGCATCGGAGTTCGTTAGAGTTATTGAAAAAAGACAAGGCTATAAGATCGGATGTATAGAGGAAGTTGCATATCGCATGAATTTTATCGATCATAAACAATTGATGATCCTAGCCGATAGATATGAAAAAAGCGGTTACGGTCAATACCTGAGAAATATTAAATTATAATTGCATTTTGAATTTAGATGAAGTGATATTAGTTGATGAGAATGATAATGCCATCGGCTCCATGGAGAAAATGGCTGCTCATGAACAAGCTTTGCTGCACCGGGCTTTCAGTGTTTTTGTTTTTAATACCGGAGGTAAAATGCTGTTGCAACAAAGATCATTTTCTAAATATCATAGCGCAGGTTTATGGACCAATGCATGTTGCAGTCATCCAAGACCTGGAGAAGAAACATTAATTGCTGCTCAACGTCGGTTGCAAGAAGAACTTGGATTTGTTACTGATTTAAAAAAGATATTCGACTTCACATACAAAGCCTCTTTTGATAATGGACTAACTGAACATGAATTTGATCATGTATATGTTGGTTACTACGATGATACATTGATGCCAAATCCAGATGAAGTAAAAGATGTTTCTTTTTATTCAATGGATGAAATACTTCAATCATTATCTCACGAACCAGGTAAATACACTGCCTGGTTTCATATAGCTTTCCCTAAAGTGTATGATTGGTGGCAACTCTCCCGCTAATCGGTTTCCTTTTAAGTTCTATTTCTCTTAGTTTGCTTGGTCTTACAACTAGTCTGTAGATAATTAAGGCAGCAATTGGTATTAATAAGGATAAAAATATCCAATTTGCTTTTTCATGTGATTTCAAAATTGGTTCTTTGAGAAAATACCTGATACAGTAGAAGGTATATAGTATGAACAGTAGGCAGATTGAGATTAAAAGGTATTCCATATTATAGTGTTTAGGTTAGACTGAAAATACGAATTATTTTATCGTATACCTTACTCCCAAGTATATTTTTCTTCCCTGTAAAGGAGCATAGTTGTAAGAAGGATCAAAGGTGTAACCATTTGGATTCGTTACAGGATCATTTGCATTTTTATCGAATGGATCTTCTGGTCTCATTATCGGATTTGCCGGTATAAAGTCGAGAAGATTTTTTACTCCTCCATAAAATTCCCAAGTTTTGATTGTTTTTTTAGTGACTTGTAAGTTAGCTAAACAAAACCATGGTGAATACTCAGGACGATAATCATTTGGCAAAATTGGTAATCGCATTGGTCCGTACCAATTACCGGTAACATCCACAACAATGAATGGTTTTGGAAAAGTTTTAGAGAAAGAAAATGTGCCACTCCATTTTGGTGCTTGTATTTGTTGCTGCTTAACAAATTTTCCAGTTGCATCATTTCTTTTCTGGTACACGTCCATAAAGCTGATACCAATATTGAATTTATTATTGTGCAGGTAAGTCCAATCAGCATTCAAAGAAACTCCTTTACCAACACCGTGTCCGGCTAGGTTTTGATAAATAATCTTATTTGGATCAATATCATAATCAGGAATAATCTTGTTGAAATAGTATGAGTAGAAAATGTTTGCTTCAATAAATCCGGAACTCTTTGCGGAACGAATATTATACTGCCAATTGAGAATAGAATTAAATGAACGCTCAGGTTTCAGATCTTCAGCAATTATAACATCCCTTGCACCAGTTAAAGCTGCATGATCTTCTGTGAAAATATTCACTACACGAAATCCGGTTCCTGCACTAAATCTTATCGTATGATCGGTTGCAGGCTGAAGTTTTAAAGCCAACCGTGGACTAAATACTAAACCATGATTGGAATTGTGATCTAATCTTATGCCTGTAAGTAATGTATTCCTATTACCAAAGTTCCATTCGTCTTGCACAAATAATCCAGGGAGATATGTTTTCTCAGCTTTTACTGTGGCCGGTGTATTATCATTATAGTAAGTAAATCTTTGCGCTATGCCTGCAAGTAAATTATGAGTATGAGTGATTTGTTTTGTCCAATGCATTTGCAGAAAAGCAATATTTTGTTGGGCCATATATGAAGTGGTACCATAGTAAGAATTCTGATCATGCATGTTTGCTGACCAATTTAGAATGAATTGTTCTTTCAAAGGCAATTCATAAGTTCCGAAGAATTCTGCTCGTTTCGTGTAAATACTTTCTCCGTAAATGCTATCACCACCACGAAAAGAAGTATTCCAATTCATTTGTCCACCCCATCGATCTTCATAATACAATCTTGCCCCAGCCTGGAATTGCTTTTTACTCTTCCTTTCGAAATGCCATTTATTAAAGATTGAAACCCGGTTCTGAAGTGTTACATCTGCAAAGCCATCTTTATTGTTATCACGAGGATCGTTATAAGCGAAATAATTAAGGCCGATCAAACCATTTGCTTTTTTTGATTTCAATTTTACTCCGGCATCAAAATTCATTTCATTCCAGGACGAATAATTAAGATCAGTGATAAACTTAGGAGCCTTGCTTGCATTTTTTGTAATAACATTTATAGTGCCTCCCATAGCTTCAGATCCATACAAAGAAGCAGCTGGACCTTTGATGATCTCTACTCTTTCGATCATCGATAAAGGAATTCCCATTAAACCGTACACTGTTGCAAGTCCACTAACGATTGGCATTCCATCGATCAAGACCTGTGTATAAGGTCCTTCCATTCCGTTAATATGAATGTCACCCGTATTACAAATGTTACAATTAAGCTGTGGCTTCACTCCATTTACCTGGCTTACCGCTTCAAATAAATTAGTAGGTGCTGCTTTTTGAAAAAATTTTGGGGTGTACACTTCTACAGGAACAGGGCTCGAAGCTTTTGAAACTTCTTTCATTGTTCCAGTAACTACAACTTCAAATAATTCATTTTGATGTTCGGAAAGATCAATTGATATTTTTAAAGGTTCATTTTTAACACTGATTTCTTTATGCAGTGTTTGAAATCCAACAGCTGAAACACGTAAGTTATGTTTCCCTGGCAATAACGCCACCTCGAATTTTCCTGTAGAGTCTGTTACAACTGCTTGCCTGGTTGATTGGATAAATACTGTTGCAGATATTACAGGTTTGCCATTTGAAATAATGATGCCTTTGACCAACTGCTGAGCCAGTGATATATTAGTGATAATCACAAAGGATATCAATAAAGAAATTTTCATTTTTTAGATAAGTCTAAATTTTTATTAAGACAAACTTAAACAATTATTTCAAATAACAAAAAACCCTGCCGAAAATGAGCAGGGTATGACTAATAAGCTTCTTGTTGAGGAATTATTTCTTTTTGATACGGTTTAGCCACATTATAACACCGGTTATTGGAAAACTCACTCCAAACAGACAAACGATAAAAGCAATGATCTTGGAAGGTGTTCCCCAAATGCTTCCGGTATGTACAGGTTTGAATGTCGAACGAACTCTTGCACCAAGGCTTCTTTCTTCAAACTTTAAAGTGCCCAATACTTTTCCGGAATATTGATCTATATAAACAGCATCAGTTGCTGATTCATGAACCGGATCTTTTCTTAATGCAGAAACATTCACCGCTTCAATAGAATCTTTCGGCATTTGAATGTTATAATAATCAACATCGGTATAAATTGTTTTAGCAACAGCTAAAGCATCATCAAAAGAAATTCTTTTTGCTTCAGCTATATAAGTTGATTTTGGAGGAGGAGTAGCTTTAACTGGTGAGTTAGTGATCTTGTAAATTCCATCATTAAACCATTCAAAGCTCCAGGCTAAACCGGTGAATGCAAAAATGAATAAGAAAATGCAGCTATAAAAACCAAAGACGATATGCAGATCGTGATTCAATCTTTTCCAACCGGCATCCCATTTAATTCTCAGTCTTTGCTTCAGCACCTTTCTTGTTCTTGGCCACCATAATATTACTCCGGTAATCAAGATGAAGAGAAAAATAAATGTAGAAATACCTACAATATATTTCCCAATACCATCATTACTACCTAACAACCATCTGTGCAATGCAAATACGGTATAGAACCATGTTTCCTGGTAACTGTACTTTTCTAGTATCTGGCCTGTATAAGGGTTAATGAAGATCGTGAAGCCAGGTTGTCTTTGTGGAGCAATAGGTTTTTTTCCAACCTCGGCCTTGGGGGATGCCTTTGCAGTGTCTTTCTTTTTATCTTTTGCTGGAGGAAATGCCACACTTACTTCTGCAGATCTTTCTGCATCTTCATATAACTTAACACCATTGATTTTAGCTTTTGGAAAACTATCCTTCACAAACTTCACCAACTCATCCGGAGAAAGTTTTGCATTTGCTGCCTCAACATAATAGCGATGTTTGTTGAGACCCATTTGCAAATCCTTCTCAAAAACAAGAACAGCTCCTGTTAAGCATGCAATTAAAATAACAAGCCCTGCTGCAAGGCTTAAGTATAAATGTATTCTTCTGAAAAAAACTTTCATCGCCGTATTTCTAAAATGCAAAAAGAGGCAAAACATCCTGTGTTCTGCCTCTTCTTAATTGTTTTATCTAAAATTTATAAGATACCGTTGCTGAGAATTGTGTTGGTGCGATAGGGTTAACACTGTAATTCTCATGTACATAATAATTATATGTGTTGGTGAGATTTGATACTTTACCCTGCACTGATATTTTCTTAAACGTATATGCTGCGGTAAGATCAATAGTTGTAAATCCTCGTACTTCGAAAATTCTGGATCTATATGTAAACGGGGCTCCTGCCTGTTTAACTACGTCTGTATTCCAACCTGCAAAACGATCACCAACATACAGGGCAGATGCACCAATTTTGAGACCTTTAATCCTACCAATATTTATTGTATAAAACACACTGGCATTAGCTGTATGAGCCGGGTTATTCACTAATCTTTCGCCTGTTTTAAAGCTTCCTGCTGTTGTATCATTTTTTGTAAACCGCATATAATTATAACTATACCCTGCATGTATGTTTAGTCCCTTGATCGGTTCGCTGGATAAATCAATCTCAATTCCGTCACTCATTGTTTCGCCACTTAGCATTTTAATGTTTGAATTATTATTTGCAGTTCCATCTTTTAAGAAAGGTGCTGTTTGGGCAAGATTATTATTCTTAATTCTGTACAGTGTAATATTTGCAGATAAACGACCTTCAAACAGCTCATTCTTAACACCCAACTCAAATTGATCTACTATTGATGGCTTAATAACATTACCATCAATGTCTTGTCCGCTATTAACTACAAACGAATTCGAATAGCTTGCAAAGAATGAAGTTGATCGGAAAGGCTTATAAACAATTCCTAATCTCGGAGAAAATGCTTCATCCTTTTTCGTTTTGCCTGTTACTTTAGCACCGGTAATTACGTTTGTTGAATCAATACCAACAGCTTCAACATACGACCATCTGATTCCGGCAAGCACATTTAATTTAGAAGTGATCTTTACCAGGTCTTGTACATAAGCACCAAAACGATTTACAGGTATTTCTCTTTTCCTGATGTTGGTTGCATTTGGAATATCAGTACGCTGAACAAACTTTGACTCATCCAGGATGTTGATCTTATCATAACCATTGCCTGGAAGTGATCCCGGAAAACTGAAATCATTGTGTAAAGTAAGATAACGATCTGCATCAATACCTGCCAACAGATCATGATTTACTTTTCCGGTATTGAACTTACCAACAAGGTTTACCTGTCCTGTATAATAATTTTCATACATCAAAATTTTGCCTAAAGGCCTTGTCCAGTCACCATTTGATGCAGCCTGTATTCTTTCAACAGAAAAATAATCTCTAGTATAATACTGATAAGATAAAGAGCTATTGAGTTTCCATGAATCGTTGAATTTATGTTTTACTGTTAATCCCGTAGTTGTTTGTTGCGTCACATTATATTGCCATGAAGTTCCCATAAAACGACTTCTAGGCACATCAGGAATCTTGGTGTTATCTAAACTACCGATTCCAAAGTCCGGAGTGAACTCATGATTCAAATAATCAGCTTCTAAAATCAGGTCTGTTTTGCTTCCTATTTTAAAAAGAAAAGAAGGATTGATATAGTATCTTTTTGAACTTACATTATCACGATAGCTGTTGGCAGATTCAAATGTTCCATTAACACGATAAGCAATATGCTTGGATAAAGGACCATACACATCAAAAGCAGGTTTATACAGATCATAACTACCAACTCGCATTGAAACTTCACCACCGAAATTAAACTTCGGTTCTTTAGTCACCATGTTTACAATTCCACCTGGAGCAACTTGTCCAAATAAGATAGCGGCACTTCCTTTCAACACTTCCACTCTTTCCAGCGTACTCATTTCAGGCATAGCACCAGCATTTACTCTTGCACCATTCTTAAAAAGATTATTGGTGCCAAAGCTGTAACCTCTTGCAGCAAAACTTTCCTGCACATTACCTCTCGTGGTGGTCATGTACACTCCATTCACATTCTTTATTACATCACTTAAACGAAGAGCCTGCTGATCACGAATCATACCCTGTCCAATAACACTTATTGCTTGCGGAAGATCCATTGGATTGATCGCAATTTTCCCGATCTCAACTGGTCTAGCATTCAGTCTTTTATTATTGGCTATTACCACTTCAGTCAATTGTTTCACATCTTCAATCAACAACAATGAAACATTTACCTGCTGATCTTTTTTAAGTTCAACAATTCTTTGTTGTGTCTTCAAACCGATCATTGAAATCTCAAGCGTATAAACACCTTCTTTAATATTTTTTATGCTGAAGTATCCTGCGTTATCAGTAATAACAGTTCTATTCAATTCTTTCAGGAAAACTGTTACATGAGCAGCAGGTTGGTTATCGGTCGTCTTTACTTGACCTGTTACCATTCCTGCAGGTAATTCGCCTGCAATTTTTTCTGTCTCGATTGATGTTAAGCCGGTTTGAGCAAAGCCATCAAAGCCCAAAGCAAGTAGTCCTAATATAAAAATCTTCTTCACTTTCTGAATTTTGCACAAAGAGACGATGGTGCAATCAGATGATAATGCCATATCGGGAAAAACGGCTTACGGATATCGGAAAACGTTTAAGAATGTTTATGAAACAATCAGTTGTACATGAATGAAACTTTAGTTGCGTCGCACTCTTGTACTAAATCAAGATGGCAGCAATTTAAACCTAGTAAACTTTCTTTCCGCCTGAATAAGTTGCTTGCACCTTTACATTCAACATTTCTTTCTCATCCACTTTCATCAGATCTTTATCCAGTATTATAAAATCCGCTTTCTTTTTAATTTCCAAACTTCCAATTTCTTTTTCCATAAATCCTGCTTTGGCAGCCCAGATCGTCATTCCACGAATAGCATCTTGTCTTGTTAACGCATTTTCAATCTGAAATCCATTGGCCGGAAAACCGGAAGCATCTTTACGTACAACAGCAGCTAAAAAAGTTTTAAAAGGCGAAATATCTTCCACCGGAAAATCTGTTCCTAAAGGTATCCATCCATTCTGTTGCAATAATTGTTTGTAGGCATAAGCACCTTTTATACGCTCTGCACCAACTCTGTCTTTGGCCCAATACATGTCACTTGTTGCATGTGTTGGTTGAACAGAAGGAATGATGCTGTTAGCGCCAAACATTGAGAAATCATTTTCATTCACCACCTGTGCATGTTCAATTCTCCAACGTTTATCGTTTCTGCCATTCAGATATTTTGCATAGATGTTCAGAATCGTTCTGTTGCCTGAATCTCCAATAGCATGTGTACACATCTGGAAATCTGTTTTACTTAAGATGTTTGCAACAGAATCAAAATGAGAGGGAGCACTCAATAAAAATCCACTCCACTCTGGCTTATCGCTGTAAGGGTGCAACAAACATGCACCACGACTACCCAAAGCACCATCACCATATAACTTAAATCCTTTCACGAACAGCTTATCTGTTTTATACGGACCTTTTGCTAAATACGCATCATAATTTTCTTTGGCATCACTCAGCATTACATACAAACGCATCTGCAGTTTATCAGACTTGTGCAAAGCATCAATGATATCTACATCTGAATAACTGATGCCACAATCGGTAATGGTTGTCAGTCCTTGTTCAAAACAATTTTTTTGTGCAGCCAATAACCATTTTTCATAATCAGCTTTTGTTGCTTTCGGAATTACTTTATCTACTAATGATTCTGCATTATCAATCAATACACCAGTTAGTTTTCCATTCTTAGTTTCGATCTCACCACCAACGATAGTTTGTCCTGGCTGAATTCCTGCCAATTCAAGTGCTTTGGCATTTGCAACCGCAGCATGTCCATCTACTCTACCGATCATAACCGGTTTATCAGGGAATAAAATATTCAATGAATCATTTGTTGGAAATTGTTTACCGGGAAATTTATTCTGATCCCATCCTCTGCCTCTGATCCAAGGTTCATTTGGATGTTCATCAGCAAATTGCTTAACTCTTTGTAAAACTTCTGACCAGCTATTGCAGCCAAACAGATTCACTTCAAATAAACTCTTTCCATATCCAACGAAATGTGCATGTGCATCAATAAAACCAGGGTAGATAATTTTTCCTTCTGCATTGATTGCTTCTCTGCCGGAATATTTTTTCATTATCTCATCGTTCGTTCCAACAGCAACAATTTTCCCATCGCTGATGGCCATTGCTTCAGCTACTGAAAATGATGAATCAACTGTATAGATCGTAGCATGATGAACGATGAGATCAACTTTTTTTACAGAACAGGATAATACTAATAAAATGAAAGGGAGAAAGAAAAACTTTCGCATAAGAGTAGTTTGCAGCCACAAGTTTACGAACAAACGAGGAACAAGAAGCCAGAAACAGACTATCGCAGCAGATCACAAGGTTTTAAGCCTGTATGTTTTTTAAATGCAGCAGAAAAATGAGAGATAGAAGAATAGCCCAGCAAAGCCGAAACATCAGTCACTGAACATGCTTTTTCGTACAATAAATACTTCGCATGTTCCATTCTTTGTTGCTGGTAAAAATCGAAAATAGTTGTACCGAATACTTCTTTAAAGCCCTTCTTCAGGTAACATTCATTCATGGCTACCTTACGGCTTAACTCTTTTATGGTGATAGGATCACCAATGTGTTGCAGTAAAATTTCTCTTGCAAGATAGATACGTTCCCTGCCACTTTCATCTGCAAGAAATTTACAGGTAAATGTTTCTGCATCTCTCTCTTCAACCAAACATTCAAGGCTGTATAATAACAGTTCATGAACTTTTGCATTTACAAAGATATTTTCAAGTGCTCCAGTGTAACTATGATTCAACAAAGCATCTAGTACAAAACGTTTTTTATTACAGATAGGAAATATCTTGGTAAACGATGAAGGATGTTTAAAAGCCAGCACTTCATCTTTCCTGTTGCTAAGTTTTACATTATGTACAAACTGGTGTAGGAAAGTAGAGGTAAAATGAAAATTGAATACGTCAACTGTCTGCATTTTACCGCTGCAATTCATGGTAGGAATTTCAGCACAATTGCCACAGCTTTTTTCAGGGCAATATTTGTTTCCGGTAGTGCAAAAACGTAGCTCAAGATAATTGTCTTCAGGTCTGGAACTGTTGTAATGATACACTAACATACCAGTATCTTCCGCTACCCAGGGATGTTGGGCATAATGCCTCCTGATAACATAATTAATAGAACCAGGAATATTCTGTTCTTTCTGGTAAAGCACCTCAAGACTCGGTTCAATACCATTTTTATGTGCAACTTTTAATATGTCCAGTACCTGTAACAATCGATGTAGCCTGATTTGAAACGCAAAATTAATGTATAAACATGGGTATTTCAACTGATGTTAGTCATGATAGCGTCATTAACGATCTTTTAAGAGCAGATATCCCTTTTCCTGTCTTGGTGAGCAAGATTGGGAACCTCAAGTGAGTGACACAACCGGTGTTGCAAAATGAACTGAACGCTGGTGCAAAAAAGGTTGAAAACAGTTGTGAAATCTCAACTCAAAATCAGGGAAAAACGGTTGATTTTCGGTAACTTTGCGAGCCTTTCAATTATTATAATAATCTATCCAGATAAGGACATTTATGAGTGAAGAATTAGAGATTCCTGTGGCCAGTTATGGTGCAGATAGTATCCAGGTTTTAGAAGGTTTAGAAGCGGTAAGAAAAAGACCAGCCATGTATATTGGTGATGTTGGCGTAAAAGGCTTGCACCACCTTGTTTATGAGGTTGTCGACAACTCAATTGATGAGGCTTTAGCCGGTCATTGTAAAAATATTGATGTTACCATTCATGAGGATAATTCTATTTCTGTAAAGGATGATGGTCGTGGTATTCCAACTGCCATGCATACGAAAGAAAAGAGATCTGCTCTTGAAGTGGTAATGACTGTATTGCATGCTGGAGGTAAGTTTGATAAAAATACTTACAAGGTTTCCGGTGGTCTGCATGGTGTGGGTGTGAGTTGTGTGAATGCATTAAGTACGAAACTGCATGTAACGGTTCATCGTGATGGAAAAATATTTGAACAGGAATATAGCTGTGGTGCTCCTCAATATTCTGTTAGAGAAATTGGTGTAACGGAGAAAACAGGCACAAGAGTTCACTTCTGGCCTGATCTTTCGATTTTCCAGGTGAGTGAATATTCAAAAGATATTTTAGAAGGAAGATTGAGAGAGCTTTCTTACCTGAATAAAAGAATCAACATCACCCTAACTGACCTCCGTGAAAAGAATGAAGCTGGTGATCCTTATACCAACGCATTTTACAGTGAAGGTGGTATTGTTGAGTTTGTTGAGATGCTGGATAGGAACAGCAAAAGAGTACCAATAATTGGAAAGACTTTATATTTTGAAGGTCATGATGAAAACACAAATGTTGCTGTTGAAGTAGCAATGAGTTATAATGATGACTTCAAAGAACACATTTTCTCTTATGTAAACAACATCAACACTATTGAAGGTGGTACGCATGTTACCGGTTTCAGAAGAGCATTAACCAGGGTCTTTAAATCTTACGGTGATAAGGAAGGTTTGTTTGAAAAAGCAAAAGTGGAAGTAGAAGGTGATGATTTCAGGGAAGGATTAAGTGCGATCATTTCTGTTAAAGTTCCGGAACCACAGTTTGAAGGACAGACAAAAACCAAGCTTGGAAATAGTGAAGTTTCTGGTGTTGTTGATCAAACTGTAAGCAGAATTTTACAGGCTTACCTAGAAGAAAATCCAAAAGAGGCAAAGAATGTTATTTCCAAAATTGTTTTGGCTGCACAGGCAAGAGTAGCTGCTAAAAAAGCAAGAGAACTTGTACAAAGGAAAACAGTTTTAAGTGGTGGTGGATTGCCGGGTAAATTAGCTGATTGTTCAGAAAGAGATCCTGAAAAGTGCGAATTGTATTTAGTGGAAGGAGATTCAGCAGGTGGTACGGCAAAACAAGGTCGTGACAGAAGTTACCAGGCTATTCTTCCTTTACGTGGTAAGATTTTGAACGTAGAGAAAGCAATGGAACATAAAATATATGAGAATGAAGAGATTAGGAATATGTACACAGCTTTGGGTGTAACTGTAGGAACACCTGAAGATCCAAAAGCATTGAACCTTGCAAAGCTTCGTTATCATAAGCTCATCATCATGACCGATGCTGATGTGGATGGTTCTCATATTGCCACATTGATATTAACCTTCATTTTCCGTTATATGACTGAATTGGTTGAACAGGGATATGTTTATATCGCACAGCCACCATTATATCTTGTATCGAAAGGCAAGAACCAGGAATATGCTTATAACGAAGAGCAACGTAAAGGATTAGTTGAGAAATTAGGTGGAGGAAAAGAAGACAGTGTAACCATTCAGCGATACAAAGGTTTGGGTGAGATGAATGCTGATCAGCTTTGGGAAACAACAATGGACCCTGCTAGAAGAACATTGAAACAGGTTACCATTGAAAGTGCTGCAGAAGCAGATAGAATTTTCAGCATGTTAATGGGTGATGAAGTTGCACCAAGAAGAGAGTTTATTGAAAGTCATGCAAAGTATGCAAGGATAGATGTGTAAAGCACAAATCACAATAAAGTAAAAGCAGGATGTAATTATCCTGCTTTTTTTATGAGCGGTTATAAAAGATTTTGATTTTTTAATGAATGGTTAAAGTACATCATCAACTTATTCACATAGATATTTTCTTATACGTAACATATTTCTTTTGCATCCATTATAAACTTAAAAAACCCTTTTTATGAAAAGACTTGTTTTAATTGTAGCTCTGGGAGCTTTCGGATTTTCTGCTTCAGCCCAAAACACTGACGACAAAAAAGCATCTACCGGTACTACTTTAAGTATAGGTGTGGAAGCAGCTTATCCTTTTGGAAAACTTGGTGATGTTTCTAGCTTTGGCTTGGGTGGTAGCGCAAAAGTTGCAATACCTGCCGGACCAGGTGCAGTTACTTTATCAGGTGGTTACGTTAATTTCTTTGGTAAAGAAATCGGTAACACAGGTGTAAAATTCGCTAACACTTACCTCATTCCACTTAAAGCAGGATACCGTTTCAATTTAGGTGAAAGCGGATTCAATTTTGAACCACAGGCTGGTTATTCAGTAGGAAAAGGTAGCAGTGGTGGATTTACTTACGCTGGAAACCTTGGTTATATGATCAATAACCAGATTGATATTTCTGCACGTTATGAAGGCATTTCAAAAAGTGGCACTACTATGTCTTTTGTCGGTTTGAGGCTAGCCTACAATTTCGGACTATAAAAACTAACAGTTAAAAAAAGAAGTATTAAATCCCGCTTTTGCGGGATTTTATTTTTCAGCATGTCTCATTCTTTTAATGATAAAGTAAAGACAGAAGAATAAAATAAAAGCCGCAGTTCCCAGTAAAGCATATTCAGGATTTGTAATAGCAATGATCACCCCGATAAAAATATATGCTACAACAAATATGATAGGCAATAAAGGGTATAGCTTCATTGTATAGATCCCTGTTCCATTAAGATGTTTTGTTCTTTTACGCAACATAAAAATTGTGGCAGCAGATGTTGCCATACCAATAGAATCTAGAAAGATAGAGAAGCTGAGAATCTTATCGAAAGTGTCAGCGAAAAAAAGTACGATCACACACATTAATGCAAATACCGTGAGGCTTACTGTTAGAACATCCCTGCTTTCCTGCTTTCGTTTAAAAACAGCTGGTAGTATACCATCATCACTCATGGCATACATTACTCTGGGATTACTCAACATCGTAACATTTACATATCCCAACACTGCTATAAAAAGTAAAATGGATGCAACATTCCTTCCGGTTTCGCCAAACATTTTCTCGGCGATAATTGAAGCAATACCGGAGGTTTCTTTCAATTCGTTAAAACCGATCACTTTATAATAGGCATAACTTGTACACAGGTACAAGCCGATGATAATTGAAATGCCGATAAAAATTCCTTTAGGTATATTCTTTTGCGGTTGATGAATCTCTTCACCAAAATTGATTGTTTGCTGGTAACCCCCATACGTAAAAGATGTTGCTTTAAGTGCCACACCAAATGAGAGTACGATCGTCCAAAGGCTCACATCTTTAATTGGAACCACCGGTTGAGGATTAGTGCTGTAAATTGACGGGAAAAACAAAGAACTTATCAGCACAACAAGCATCGCAATCTTTATAAGCATGATCACATTCTGTGTTCTTGAACTCATTCGTAATCCCATCATATTAATTCCATAGAAAACAATTATAGCAGACATTGCTACGAGGGATTGTACAAGATTTGAAGGATCCAAAAATATCAGTTGGCAGATATATTCACTTCCTATCAAAGCCACACCACTTACCGATGCTGCATTCGAAATAAGAATAATGCAATTAATAGCAAATGCAATGGAAGGATGATAGGCATAAGAAAAAACTTTATAATACCCACCAGTGATTGGATAACGAGAGCCAATTTCTGCATAGGTAAGAGCACCACAGAATGCAACTAGACCACCAACGATCCATGCTCCAAAAAATATAGTTGGATTGAGTGCAGCAGCTGCAGCATCTCTTGACGTACGAAAAATACCCATTCCGATCACAAGACCGACAACGATCATTGTTAGTGAAAATAATCCCAGTTTTGGTTTCGATGACATGCTTTCAGTTAAGGTTTAAATGTAATAAGAAATCATCGTTGCGGTTAAGAAATGTACACAGGCAGGTGGAAAACAAAATTTAAGTTACGATACTGAGTTTTTACATTTGCAGCAGATCTGGTTTCGATGATGAGTTTGTTCAGTTAAGATCTGAACGTTGAAGTGAGTGACACAACAGACGATGAGTATGGTTGTGAAGCTTGGTACCTAAAATTCATCAGAGATTAAAGGGAAATCGGTTAAAGTCCGATGCTATCCCCGTAGCTGTAAGCTTTGTGAATTATGAACATTGCATTCTGATTCATTTTCTGCTGAAATAAACCACTGTTTTTATAATGGGAAGGTTCAGCAATAAAGCAAGCCAGAAGACCTGCCAGAACTACAATTTTATCACTGAGCTTTCGGGTGAGAAGCCGGAGATGCATTGTTCTGCTGCAGGAGAACATTTCATTTCTATTCTTTCATTGACGGAGGTTCATAAACAAACTAATTGCTTATGAACAGGAAAATTTTTTCAATTGCACTGATGGCTGTTTCTGTAACAGCATCTTCACAACAGGATTCTACAAAGACAAAAGAATTGGATGCAGTAACGGTTACTGCTAACAAGATCGAACAAAAGCAAAGTACTACCGGTAAGGTGATTACTGTTATTACAAAAGAACAGTTAGAGAAAAGCTCAGGCAAAACGGTGTCGCAAATTTTAAATGAGCAGGCAGGTATTGTCATCAATGGTGCTTATAATGCTGCAGGAAGTGTACAGACAGTGTACATGAGAGGTGCTTCACCAGGAAGAGTTTTGATATTGATGGATGGCATACCTGTTAACGATCCTTCATTCATCAATAACGAATACGACATGAACTTCTTTTCCATTAATGAAGTGGAAAGAATCGAAGTATGCAGAGGTGCCCAATCAACTTTATATGGAAGTGACGCCGTTGCAGGTGTGATAAATATTATTACTATAAACAAAGACGTTAATAAGCCTCTCAATGTAAAAGCCACAGCAGCATACGGAAGTTTTAATACTTTCAAAGGCAATGTTCAGTTGTATGGAAAACAAAATAAGTTTACTTATAATCTCAGGTATGCAAGGTTAAGTACTAATGGTTTTTCTTCTGCTTATGATAGTAGTGGGAAAGGAGGTTTTGAAAATGATGCTTATAAAGGAAATGTAGCAAGTGCCAGTTTACAATACCAGTTAAATAGACAGATTTCTTTCAGGGGTTTTACTCAATATAGTGGCTATAGATCAGATATAGATGCATCAATTTTTACTGATGAGAAAGATTATTTCATAGATAATAGTGCACATACCAGTGGACTTTCATTCAACTATAAAGGAGAAAAAATTACGGTCACGGCGAACTATCAATATGCTGACCTGGAGAGAAGTTATCTGAATGATAGTGGATTTATTGCAGGATTTACCCGGTATGAAAGCAATGCCTATAAAGGAAGAACACAGTTTGCAGAAATTTTTGCAAGTATAAATCTTGGAGGTGGATTTACCTTATTGCAGGGAGGAGACTACAGATATGGTTTAATGAATAACGATTATTTATCCATCAGTTCTTTCGGACCATACTCGAGTACCTTCAAAGATACTTCTGTTAGCCAAGCTTCTTTATATGCTTCACTAATGTTTGGTAGCGTAGATAAAAAATTCAATGCAGAAATTGGTGGCAGAATGAATGTGCATAGCCGGTATGGAAGTAATCATACTTACACCTTTAATCCTTCCTATAAAATCAATGATAACTACAGAATATTTGGAAGTATAGCAAGCGGATTCAAGGCTCCTTCTATTTACCAGATATATGATAAAAATGTTGGCAATAGAGATTTGAAAGCAGAGAAATCAGTTAACTACGAAATCGGTTTTAGCCAACACCATAATAAGATCAACAGCAGGTTGGTGTATTTCTACAGAACAATAAAAGATGGTGTGGATTTTAATTATGTTACTTTCAGGTATTTCAATTTCGTTAAACAAATTGTGAGAGGATTAGAGTATGAGATAAAATTACAACCTGTTGAAAAACTCGACATCACTGCTAACTATACATTCCTTTCATCAACTGAAACAACACAAAGCAGGGTAACATTCAAAGACACATCCTATTCATATTTACTAAGAAGACCACGACACAATATTAATGTTGTGGTAGGCTATCAGTTTACGGAGGGTTTATTTGCAAGTATTACCGGGAAATATGTTGGCAATAGAAATGATGTTGGTGGATATATGAAGTCTGATGTTGGCTTAAAAGATTATTACATGCTGAACATGTATGTAGAATATAAATTAAAGAAGCACCTTAAGTTTTTTGCAGATGCTCAGAATATTACTAACAATAAGTTCTTCGATATACGAGGATATAATGCAACACCATTTATGATAACTGGTGGAGCAACATTTACCTTATAGTTATTAATAAATAATTATTGAAACCGGTCTGCAGGCCGGTTTTTTTTATTTCAACACTTCCTGTAATCCTGCTTTTATAAAAGAGAAGGAAGTAAGGCTTGTTATGATTTTTAGATCTTCTGCCATTGAACTTTCATTATCCAAAAATCTAAATATTGTTTCGGGCTTATTAGATGCAAATATTCTGGAGAATATTTCAGCTCCTTTTTGAGGATGATGAGTCAACACATTCAGAAAAACTGAATCATAGAAGTGATATTTCTTTGAAGAAAGATCAGCATTTGGTAGTTCATTAAAAACAAGTCTTTTAACCAATTCATCTGAATGTTTTTGAATGAACTGAAATGCGTAACCGCTGCTGGGTTTTACTCTACCTCCTGCTGTTCCGATATTAATGATATTACCTGTGGAACTGAATTTTTTGTTAGTCATGGGAATGATGCCAAACTCGCTATGTTCAATGGCATATTCATTAATGTTTAATTGTGATGTTATGTAAAGTTTGAGCTGCTCATTATATTCTTCCTGTTGAAGTAATGATTCTGTGAACAAAGTATATTCAACCAAAGCTTCTGTTGCAGATACAGGCATCACATAAAAGAAAGCTGTTCCATTTTTTTGATCTGTTCTGAAGTCCATTAATGTGGCATTATCAGGATCGAAACAAGATTTTTGTGTCTTGATTTTCCATCCTTTGAAATGTTGAAGCAAGAGAAAGTTTCCTTTTTCAGCCTTTACATCTTCGAAGAGGATACTGTTGAAAAGATGATCACAATATATTTTAGTGTTGTCAAATTCCACATAAGCTTTATTGTCTTCATTACCTATGGAACTTATGTCACGGTATTCAATGGTTACATTATTATGCTTTGCAATTTCTTTAAAACAATATTCGTAGAAGTCTATTCCCCTTATCATTTTATAGCTATATGGAGAAATAGGAGTTGTTCTCTCAACTGAAGTGGAATAAAAGTTTAAATAATTCCAATGATGATGAACGATTGGTTCAAAAAAGCCAGGTTTATTTTCCCAGAAACACCAGGTTCTATCGTTTTCATTTTTGGGAGTTTTATCAATAAGCAGAATGGACTTATGTTTTAACTGTGGCTGCTGTAAAATACGAAGCAATAAACTTAAACCAGAACAACCGGCACCGGCAATGATATAATCGTAGAATGTCTTCAAGAAGGTAATAAAAAGATGAAGTTAGTTCAGAAAGTAAAAGTGTGCGACGCAACGAAGATGAAAAAGTTATACTGCTGGCTAACCCATATTTTTCTTTGCCATAGCTTCATCTTTCTTTACCTTTTGCCAATACTTTTTTGCTACGTACAACATACCAAAACTTTCTCCCTCCTCTTTACCCAGATGTTTATGATGCATTTTATGTGCCCAGCGAATTACTCGAACATACCTGTTATTGCTGCGTGTAAACCATTTAAATCTTTGATGAATGATCACTTCATGCACCAAAAAATAAGCAGCACCATATAGCATAACACCAAGGCCAATACTTACACTCCAATAATTTCCATATATCTTTCCAAGTAAAATGCTTAGGAAACTTGGAATCGCAAATATTAGAAAGAAAGCATCGTTCTTTTCAAAAAAACCGGGACCTTTCTGATGATGATCTTCGTGCAGATACCACAAAAAACCATGCATAACATATTTGTGTGTTAACCAGGTAACACCTTCCATTGCAATAAAGGTTAGCAGCGTAACTAAAACATACCACACAATCATAACTTCAATTTACTACAACAAATTTAGCTGACTTCTTAATCCAGCTTTCGCCACAATAAAAAACTTATTATGGTCTGCTATACGAACACGTTTTTCCAGAATGGTAGCAGATTGTAACCTTTTAATTTTCTTGAACAAGGCAACATAATATTTATAAGCAACATATACACCTAACCTTGCCTTTAATGGTAGCTGTACAATTCCTTTGAAAGCATGATCAAAATCTTTTTGAATATCGGCTTCAATTGATAATTTATCCTTTTCACTAAATTGGTTAAAGTCACATCCAGGGAAATACATTCTTCCTAATTGTTCTGCATCAGCTTTAATGTCCCGTAGAAAATTTACTTTCTGGAAGGCAGCTCCAAGACTTTTAGCAAAAGGTTTTAATGAGTTATATCTTTCATTGTCATTTTCACAAAACACCTTCAAACACATTAACCCAACTACTTCTGCACTGCCATAAATATATTCTGCATAACCAGACCTGTCATACACCGTTTTATTTAGGTCAAGTTCCATGCTATGAAGAAAAGCATCAATTAATCCCTGGTCGATCGAATATTGATGTACAGTCTGCTGGAAACTGTTTAATATCGGATTCAAACTGATCCTTCTTTCTATTGCCTCTTGTGTTGATTGTTCAAACTGCGTTAAGAGGTATTGCTTATCGTGAGAATGAAATGTATCAACAATCTCGTCAGCCAATCTTACGAAGCCGTAAATATTGTGAATGGGTTGCTGAAGATCTTTATGCAATAACTTAACTGCTGAAGCAAAAGAAGTACTGTACAACTGTGTTGTTTTTTTACTGCATTGTTTGCTTAACGTGTTAAATAATTCAATGTTTGTCATCTGTTATTGCATTAAACGCCAAAATTTTTGATAACCTGCCCTGCAACCACTTCACCACTGATAAGGCTTGGCGGAACTCCAGGACCAGGTATTGTAAGCTGACCAGTGTAAAAAAGATTACTAACTTTCTTACTTCTGCATTTAGGTTTAAGAACAGCAGTTTGCATTAAAGTGTTCGCCAAACCATAAGCATTTCCTTTGAAGGAATTATAATCATTTACAAAATCACTATATGAAAATGATCGTTTATAAATGATCGAATCTTTAATACTTGTTTTTAGCTTTTGTTCCAGTCTTGTAATGATAAGATCAAAATACTTTTCCCTGATTTCTGTTGAATCATTACTAAGTCCTGAAGCAATAGGAATCAACAAAAAAAGGTTTTCGCAATCCTGGGGAGCAACTGTATTGTCGGTTACTGATGTTGTACTCATATAGAATAATGGATCGGAAGGCCATTTAGGTTCTTCATAGATTTCTTTTCCATGCACATCAAAATCTGCATCGAAGAATAATGAGTGATGGGTGATGTTGGATAATTTCTTATTTAATCCAACGTAATAGATCAAACAACCAGGAGCCATTGTTTTTTGTTCCCAATATTCATCAGAATAACTTCTATATTCTTTTGGCAGCAGTTTGTTCTCCACATGATGATAATCGGCTGCACCAATAACAACATCTGCTTCATAAAAGCCATCACTGCAATTAACACCGGATATTTTTCCAAGATCAACTTCTATATTTTGAACAGCCTTGTCAAATTCAAACTTCACCCCAAGCTCTTTTGCAAGTGAATACATTGCCTCAACAATTTTATACATACCTCCTTTCGGATACCATGTACCGCCAATGATGTCAGCATGATTCATTAAACTATATAACGCAGGAATTTTAGATGGCATTGCTCCTAAGAAAAGTACAGCAAACTCCATCATTTGTTGCAGAAAGGGATGTTTAAAGTGTTTAGCTACATGTTTTTTTACCGAGGTAAAGACATCCAGTTTACCTAGTTGACTGATCACTTCCCAATCAATCAGTTCACCAATTGAAAGTCCTGGTTTATATACCAGTTTCTGCATGCCGACTTTATATTTGTATGCAGCTTCATTTATAAATGCATCTAGTTTTTTTGCACTGCCTGGTTCAAATTTTTCGAATAATTGTTTTAACGCTTCGTAATCGGCAGGTACATCTATGGTTTCATCTCTACCATAAATTCTATACGATGGATCTAATCTTTCCAGCGTATAATAATCAGAAACAGATTTGTTGAACTGGTTGAAAAACCTTTCAAATACATCCGGCATCCAGTACCAGCTTGGACCCATATCGAATGTAAAACCTTCGGCTTTTAGCTGTCTTGCCCTACCTCCAGGCTGACTATTCTTCTCTAATACGGTAACATTCCATCCTGCTTTTGCCATGAAACAGGCAGCAGAAAGTCCGGCAAAACCACTTCCAATAACAATTACGTTTTTCAAATTAGTTTTTATTAATCTGCTCTTTCAAGGTCTTGCGGGCAAAATGTATACGGCTCTTAATGGTGCCTAACGGCTCATTCAGAATTTCAGCTATCTCATGATACTTATAACCTTCCACATATAAAATGAATGCGGTTCGGAATATAGGCTGCAATAAATATACGGCATGTTCTATTTCTTTTCTTTCAAGAATATTGATTGAAGAATTGATGGTAGAAAAATCCATTCGATTACTAACTGCATTTTCATCACTCGACACCATTGGTTGACGCTTCTTTTTACGGTAATCATTAATGAAAATATTTCGCATGATAGTGTACAACCATGACCTTAGATTGGTACCCATCTGGTATTTATCAATATTAGACAAAGCCTTGTACATCGTTTCCTGGTAAAGATCATTGGCTGATTCTTTATCCCTTGTAAGCGATATGGCAAATGGCTGTAGAGCCTGTGACTGGTTTACAACTAATGAGGTAAGCTCTGGTATTGACATTGTTTAATCTTTTCTATAGTTAGATTAAACAAAAATAAGACCATTTTGTTTAAAGTTTTAATTAAAAAATTAAACAAATAGCTTTTCCACTGCTGAAATAGCTTCGGGTAAGGAGCGTACAAACGAAACTCCTCTAGGTGGTATTTTGCCATAACGCTGTAAAAGAGAGCCAGAAATAACAGCAGGCATGTCAGGCATTTTTAAAGAAAGCCGCTGCAAGAACTTTTCAAACGGATATTTTTCAGAAGCAGAAGTAAGATGAGAATATAATCCTGCAACTTGTGTTGATTCTACAATTGCAACCACATCTTTCAGCGGAATATTTGCCCCTACATACAGTATTTTAAAGTTTCTTGATTTTAGCACATACTGCATAAACAATAAGCCTATCTCATGCAATTCACCTTCAGGTAAAAACATTAATACATAAGGCTTGTTGGAAACGGGCAAGGGTAATTTGTCAATGGCAATGATCAATTTTTGCCTGATGATATTGCTCACCAAATGTTCCTGTGCCGGATGAATATTGCTGGTGAGCCATAACATTCCTATTCTTTCCAGGAAAGGAAATATGAGCTGCATTACAGCTCTTTCCAATGTAATTTCTCTAATGCATTTTTCCAGCAGCAACTCAAAACCCTGCATATCTACGTCAACCATGTACTGGATCAATTGGTTCACAGTATTCTCTTCCTGGGCTTCAACATGAGATAAACTAAGAATTTTCTGCTTGATATCATCCTCATTCATCTTATCAATGTTCGATATCTTATAACCATACTTGTTAAGCAGAGAGATATTCAATATCATTTTCAGGTGCTCATTATTGTATAGCCTGATGTTTGTTTCCGTTCTTTCGGGTTTAAGAAAAGAATACCGTTGCTCCCATACACGAATAGTATGAGCTTTTATGCCTGAAAGATGCTCAAGATCTTTTATGGTGAACTGGTTCATAGTTTGTTAAACAAATTTTCTCAAAAAAGGTTGAAAAGCAAAATCAGGATACCCGATTCGCAAATTATAGATTTGCATATAAATACTTATTATGGATTTTGATATAGATAACCTGCTGACGGTCACATTTACTTTATTTGCTGTAATAGATGTGATTGGTTCCATTCCTTTATTGATATCATTAAAAGAGAAGATGGGAGGCATCAGGTCATTACCTGCAACATTAATTTCAGGTGCATTGATGATTGTGTTTTTATACCTGGGAGATCCTTTTCTTAGGATGATGGGTGTAGATGTAAGGTCGTTTGCAGTGGGTGGTTCTATAGTGATCTTCTTATTAGGATTAGAAATGGTGCTAGGGCATGAGATATTTAAAAGCGATAAAGATGTGAAGGCTGGAACTTTGGTTCCAATAGCTTTTCCCATTATTGCAGGCTCCGGAACCCTTACTACCGTTATGTCGCTGAAGGCAAACTTCCATGAAACATATATTCTATTAGGTATTTTAATTAACCTATTAGGCGTTTACCTTGTTTTGATTTCTCTAAGATGGATCGAACGGGCTCTAGGCAAAGCAGGTTTACTAGCTGTTAGAAAATTTTTTGGCGTGATCTTGATAGCCATTGCAGTTAAAATATTCGGAAGTAACCTGCAGGCATTTGGAAAATAGTTGATGGGCTTGGTGCTACTATTGAACATCGTTGTGTCACTCACTTGTACGTTCAGTACATTATTCATCATTACCTGATAAAATAGTGGCCTCGCCAGGAATCGAACCTGGATCTGGAGCTTCGGAAACTCTTATACTATCCATTGTACTACGAGGCCGTTCAGCAAAAATATAGATTAGCAGCCTCACTGGTGAATATCATTTCGTATTCAGTTTGTTTCCAAGGTAACTTTCCACTATTTATTATCAGGTGCCAATCCTTAACTTCGCAGCCTTAAAAACAGCCGATAACAGGATGAGTGTGAAGTACAGGGAATTTTCCCAACTGAATTTGCCGTCAATTGAAAAAGAAATACTTGCCAAATGGCAGGAAAACCAGGCTTTTGAAAAAAGCGTAAGCTTAAGAGCAGGTGCCGAGCCATTTGTTTTCTATGAAGGTCCGCCAAGTGCTAATGGAATGCCGGGTATTCATCACGTTATCTCAAGAACATTGAAAGACATGGTTTGTCGCTATAAAACCATGCAAGGTTACCAGGTAAAACGTAAAGGTGGTTGGGATACTCACGGTTTGCCTGTTGAATTAGGTGTTGAGAAGGAATTAGGCATTACAAAAGAAGATATTGGCAAAAAGATCACGGTTGAAGAATACAATCAAAAATGTCGTGAAGCCGTACTTCGTTATAAAGACAAATGGGATGAACTAACCACCAAAATGGGTTATTGGGTTGATCTGAAGAATCCATACATCACCTTCGATAATAAATATATTGAAACACTTTGGTGGCTGTTAAAACAGTTATACGAAAAAGGATTGCTGTACGAAAGTGTGAGCATTCAACCATATTCTCCAGCTGCCGGGACAGGATTGAGTTCTCATGAATTAAATCAGCCTGGGACTTATAAAGATGTGAAGGATACCTCTGCTGTGGTAATGTTTAAAGCTGTGAAGGCTGATAAGTCACAATTTTTATTTGATGCCACAGGAAATGATGAAGTTTACTTTTTAGCCTGGACGACAACACCCTGGACTCTTCCTTCTAATCTTGGATTAACTGTTGGTCCTGAGATAAATTATGTGCTTGTAAAAACATTCAATCCTTATACCCATCTTCCCGTAAATGTTATACTCGCAAAACCATTACTGGGTAAGTATTTCAAAGAAGAGGGTGAGAATGGAGATTTCAATAGTTATTCGGCTGAAGTAAAAATTCTTCCCTGGAAAATACAGAAAGAGTTTAAAGGAAAAGAAATCGAGCATTGCAGATACGAACAAATCCTTCCCTACGAATCAAACTCAATCGAAAACATAAAAGAACTCACTCCTGATGCCGATCCTTTCAGAATATTGTTAGGAGATTTCGTTACTACAGAAGATGGTACGGGTATCGTTCATACGGCTCCGGCTTTTGGTGCTGATGACTATAAAGTTGGTAAGAAGTATAATATCGGTATTCTCACCATGGTGGATCGTGAAGGAAAGTTTGTGGATGGATTAGGTGAATTCAGCAACCGATTTGTAAAAGATTATAAGAACGACTCAGCATATTCAGACGTAAACGTTGACATCTCTGTCAAACTAAAAAAAGAGAATAGGGCATTCAAAGTTGAGAAATACGAACACAGTTATCCGCACTGCTGGAGAACTGATAAGCCAATTCTATATTATCCTTTAGATGCCTGGTTCATTAAAACCACAGCTTTAAAAGATAGAATGGTTGAGCTGAATAAAACCATCAACTGGAAACCAAAATCAACCGGTGAAGGAAGATTTGGTAACTGGTTAGAGAATATGGTTGATTGGAATTTATCTCGTTCAAGATATTGGGGAACACCACTTCCTGTTTGGAGAACTGAAGATGGCAGCGAAGAAGTCTGCATAGGCTCCATTGAAGAATTGAATGAAGGAATCAGAAAAGCAAGTGAAGTATTCGGTGGTGAGGTAAACAAGGATTATTTACATGAAGGCATACTTGATTTACATAAACCATATGTAGATGAGATCGTCCTAGTTTCTCCATCAGGCAAACCAATGAAACGTGTTCCTGATCTTATTGATGTTTGGTTTGACAGTGGTGCCATGCCTTATGCTCAATGGCATTTCCCATTTGAGAATAAAGAAGAATTTAAAAATGCATTCCCTGCAGATTTTATAGCAGAAGGTGTTGACCAGACAAGAGGCTGGTTCTATACACTTCATGCTTTGGCTGTTTTATTATTTGATTCAGTTGCCTACAAAACAGTTGTTTCAAACGGACTTGTTCTGGATAAGAACGGAAACAAGATGAGTAAACGTCTGGGTAATGTTGTAGATCCATTTCAAACGATCGAAACATTTGGTGCTGATGCTACCAGATGGTATCTCATCACTAATGCATCTCCATGGGATAATTTAAAATTTGATATCGACGGCATTAAAGAAGTGCAACGTAAATTCTTCGGCACATTATATAATACCTATCAGTTTTTTGCACTTTATGCGAATGTTGATGGATTTGCTTTCAAAGAAAATTACATTCCTTTAGAGGAAAGACCTGAGATAGATCGTTGGATCTTATCATCACTCAACTCACTCATCAAAACAGTGAAAGGAGCTTTAGATGACTACGAGCCAACTGTTGCAGGAAGAGCCATCGAAGAATTTTTAGATGAGCATCTCAGTAACTGGTATGTTCGTTTGTGTCGCCGTCGTTTTTGGAAAGGAGAATATGAGCAGGATAAGATTTCAGCTTATCAAACTTTGTATGAATGCCTGGAAACCATCTCAAGGCTTATTGCTCCGATATCGCCATTTTTCAGCGATGCAATATTCCAGAACCTGAATAAGGTTTCAAAAAGGTTTGAAGTGGAGTCTGTACATCACGTGGATTTTCCGCCGATCATTGAATCTGCCATTGATACTGATCTGGAAGAAAGAATGCAGTTGGCACAAGATGCTTCTTCTTTAGTATTATCTATCCGTAAGAAAGTAAATATCAAAGTTCGTCAGCCTTTGCAAAAGGTATTAATCCCTGTGCTCGATCCAAAGATGAAAGCACAGTTAGAAAAGGTAGAAGATTTGATCAAAGCTGAAGTGAACGTAAAAGAGTTTCAATATATCACCGAAACGGAAGGTGTTATTAATAAGAAGATCAAAGCGAATTTCAAAACACTTGGTAGTAAGTTAGGTGCCAATATGAAAGAGGCTGCTGCGATCATTGGCAATTTCAATCAACAGCAAATTGCAGCATTAGAGAAGAACGGTTCTGTTGATTTACAGCTTTCATCCACCAGTTTCCAACTATCAACTGCAGATGTTGAGATTGTGGCAGAAGATATTCCAGGTTGGAGTGTTGCCTCAAAAGGAAGTCTTACAGTTGCATTAGATATAACGATTTCTGATGAATTGAAGAAAGAAGGTAATGCAAGAGAGTTCGTAAATCGTGTACAAAATATTCGTAAAGAAAATGGTTTTGAATTAACAGACCGTATATTCGTGCAGATTCAGGAAACGGAAGCGTTGAAGGAATCTATCGAATTAAACAAAAACTATATTTGCGCCGAAATTTTGGCAGATAGTCTTGATTGGACACCGGAATTGACAGGAAATGTTACTGAAATAGAAGTAAACGACGTTCTGCTTAAAGTGAGTGTAACAAAAACAGGGTAACTATGGCTACAAAAAAAGCCCCCAAAAAAGCATCCAAAGCAGCTGTAAAAAGCTCTAAACCAGTAAAGAAAGCGTCTCCTGCTAAAAAAGCAGTGAAAAAGCCTGCTGGCAAAAAAGTTGTACCTGCAAAGAAGGCTGCTAAGCCAATCGCAAAAAAATCGATTCCGGCTAAAAAAGCACCTGCAAAAAAAGTGACAAAACCGGTTGCTAAACCTGCAGCAAAGAAAGTAGCACCTAAAAAAGCGGTGAAGCCTGCTCCTAAAAAAGCAGCTCCGGCTAAAGTTGCAGCTAAAGCAGTCAAGGCACCAGCTAAACCGGCACCAAAAGTTGCAGCAAAACCAGTTAAACCCGTAAAGGCAGAGGTTAAAAAGGCTGCACCTGTAAAACCAGAGAAGCCGGTAAAACCACCAAAAGCAGCTAAGCCAGCTCCTCCACCAAAACCTGTAAGAGCACCGAAGCCAAAACCGGCTCCGCAACCTTTTCCAGATCCGAGAAGAGCTCCTGAATTGAAGCCGAGAGGTTTTATTCGTCCTCCTAAAAAAGAGGAAGCTGTAAAAGAGGTGAAGATCCCTAAAACAACAGTTAAATCAAGTGTTCCATATCAACCAGGATATACCCCATTAGACCAGCGTAAAGAATCATATAAAAAAAACGATCCACTAGTGAGATACAGCGATGCAGAATTGAATGAGTTCAGAGAACTTATCAATAAAAAATTAGAAGGAGCAAAGAAGGAATTAGCGTATTTACAAGGTCTTATTACCCGTAAAGATGAAATGGGTGGTGATGAAACTGATAACCGCTATATGACCATGGAAGATGGTGGTATGAGTATGGAAAGAGAGCAACTCAGTCAAATGGCCAGCCGTCAGATCCAATACATTGATCATCTTGAAAAAGCCATCATTCGTATTGAGAATAAAACTTACGGAATCTGTCGTGTAACCGGTAAACTCATAGACAAAGCTCGTCTTCGTGCTGTGCCACATGCAACATTAAGCTTAGAAGCTAAGTTAGGTTTGGTTAAGCCAAGCAGTGATCAATAATTTTTTCCAATAAATTTTGAAGGTCATCTGAAAGGATGACCTTTTTATTTATACCAGCTTTAGTTTTTCATAGCATCGTCTGTTGCGTCGCAATCACTTCATCGTTTGTAACTTAATCTAGCAAGAGACTTAGCGTCGTAGAGACTTTGCAGTTAAATCATTTTACCTCCTGCAGATCAACTAATCTCCTGTAGATTCCACCTTTCGCCATCAGTTCCTCATGATTACCTCTCTCAGCAATTTCTCCATGCTGCATAACTATGATCTCGTCAGCATGACGAACAGTAGAAAGTCTGTGCGCAATAACAATAGAAGTTTTATTCTTCATTAACTCATTAATAGCAGATTGCACAAGTCGTTCACTTTCTGTATCAAGAGCAGAAGTCGCTTCATCAAGAATAAGTATTGGAGCAGATTTGTATAAAGCTCTTGCAATAGTTAGTCTTTGTCTCTGACCGCCACTTAATTTACTGCCCCGATCTCCAATAATGCTATCATAACCCTTCTCCATGTGAAGAATAAAATTCTCTGCATTAGCAGTTCTTGCTGCTTGCTTTACTGCTTCCAGATCTGTTTGTTCTGAAGCAAATGCGATATTATTTGCCACAGTATCATGAAACAAAATCGCTTCCTGAGATACATAGGCCATCAGATACCTAAGGTCTGTAAGCTTTATATCTTTTATATTAACACCATCAATTAATATTTCACCTTCTGTTACATCATAAAATCGCGGTACTAAATCGGCCATTGTTGATTTTCCAGAACCACTCTCACCTACTAAAGCAACTGTTTGTCCTTTTTTTATACGAAGATTTATATTATTTAATACTTTTTTCTCATGATACTTAAAACTAACATTTTTGAATTCTATACTTTCTTCAAATGAAGATTTTATAGTTGCATTCGGCTTTTCTTCAATGATTTGCGGAGTATCCAGAATTCTTAAAACTCTTTCCCCTGCGGCAAGCCCTCTTTGTAAAAAAGTTACAGAATTAGCAATGTTTTTTGCAGGGTTGATGATTTGAAAATACAAGGCTACATAACCTAGAAAAACTGCAGCTGTAAGATTTGTATCACCTGATAGAATGAGTGAGCCGCCATAAACAATAATGATCATAATTACGAGAATCCCGAATACTTCTGATAAAGGCGAAGCAAGTTCTCTTTGGTTTGTGATACGTTTAAATATTCTTGTAAGCTTGCTATTCTCATCTAAAAATCTTTCATTCACAACCTTTTCTGCATTGAAAGCTTTGATTACTCTTATTCCAGAAATAGTTTCTTCTGTCATATTAAGCAAACTTCCTAATAGTCCCTGGCTATAATTTGCTTTTTTACGAAGACTTCTTGATATCAGAGAAATAATAAATCCTGAAACAGGAAAAAAGATCAGTGTAAACAGTGTTAGCTGATATGAATAAGTGAATAACAGAACAAACGTCGCAATAATAATAAGTGGATCTCTGAAAATGGTTTGTACTGAACTCACTACAGAATTTTCAATTTCTACCACATCACTGCTAATAACAGACAAAAGGTTTCCTTTTTTTTCATTATTAAAGAAACGTAACGACTGATTGCTGAACTGAAAAAATAATTGCTGTCTTAATTTTTTCAAAAGGTTTACCCGCATTCTTGTTAATACCCGCTGGCTCATATAACCAGCAACATTCTTTAAAACAGTAAAGAGAAAAAGAATACTGCATACATATGTAAGTACTCCCAGCTTTCCATGTGCCTGAATATAATAGTGCAGATAATAATAAAATGCATCTTTAAAATAGCTTATTGAAAATGAAAACGGAGGAAGTTGACTAACAACTTGCGTACTGGTTGTGTTAAACAATACATCCAACAGCGGAATAAGTAAAGTGAAATTCAGTAATCCAAAAATGATATATAGAAAAATGTAGATAATGTATTCGGGAACATAGTGATGATATGGCTTGGAAAAGCTTAGTAACCTGAAAAAAGTTTTCATGTAAAAAACGTAGTTAATTTAGCTTTGCAAATTACACTAAAAAGTAACTATAGATAGAAGATGCCAGACAAGCCTAAAATCACTATCATCACAGCTGTGCATAATGGATTGGCTTATAACAAGCTTTTTTACGAGGCATTGGAGAAATATACGTTTAATTCTTTTGAACTTATTATTATAGATAACGCCTCTACTGATGGAAGCAGAGAATATTTCGAGAGTCAAAAACATACTGTTGTAATTAAAAACGAGGTGAATTATTCTTATCCCTATTGTCAAAATCAGGGAATTGCTATTGCAAAGGCAGATTATCTGTTTTTCCTGAATAATGATCTCATTGTGAGTTCTGCCTGGGATAAAAAACTAATCAGTATTTCGCAATTGCACGGACTGGACATAATATCTGCAGCAGGAATAGAAAATGTAGGGAATAGAAAAGATACGCAACAACTTGACCGTAAGTGGAAAAGAGTTAAAAACCCATTGTCAGTCTTTGGTTTTGGACGCACTAACCTTTTGCTGATGCTAAAACTTATGTATGGAAACTGGGATCGATTTTGTGAAAAGAAATATCTAAAACATGGCACTAGGGTAGTCGAAGGTATTGTAGGTAATAATGTAATGATGTCAAGAAAAGCACTTTCTGCTTTACAAGGATGGGATGAAAGAATACAGGCTGCAGATTGGGATATCTTTATCACTTCAAAGAAAAGATCAAAAGAAGTGGGAGATATAAAACCTTGTCATATTGCATTGGGTGTTTTTATACATCATTTTGTTAGAATGACAGTGAAATATGCAGTAAAGCCACAGCCTTTTGCTGATAAGCATAGGTTGATTGATTTACATGAAAAATGGACAGAGCAAGAGATTGATGAAATGCATCCCAATAATAAAACCATCAGAAAATTTTGAATATGCAGGAAGGGAAACGTCAGAAACAAGTGGCTGCAGTATTGCAGGAAGAACTAAATGGAATATTCCAAAGGTTAGGTATGAATATGATGAATGGAGGTATGGTGTCTATCTCTTCTGTAAAGGTTACACCGGATCTTTTAGAAGCAAGAATATATATTAGTCTTTTCCAGGTGAAAAATGCCGATGTTACCATGAAAGCTATTGAAGACAGGAGTTGGGAGATCAAGAAACATCTTACCGACAAAGTAAAGAACCAACTAAGAAGAATGCCTGTTCTGCATTTTTATAAAGATGATACATTGGATCATGTATTTAAGATGGAAGAATTATTTAAAAAGATAAGTGAAGAATCCGGTAAAGCTGATTCTAAGAAGGATAATGATGAATAATGTTATGCTGTACAAGTGAGTGACACAAGGAACGATGCCATAGGTACAGCAGTTGACCTCATAAATAAAATCTTTTGAATTTTTTATTTGCCTGGCGATATTTTAGATCGAAGAAGTCTACTAATGCGATAAATATTATTGCATGGATAAGTGTAGTGGCTATATCTGTTGGCACAACTGCATTGATCATTGTATTAAGTGTGTTTAATGGATTTGAAGATTTAGTGAAAGGGTTATATGGAGATTTTTATTCTGATCTGAAGATATCGGCATCGCAAGGCAAAATCTGTGAGCTTACAAAAGCCCAGCTAGAGGAGATACAGAAGGTGAAAGGTGTAAAAGGCATAAGTCTTATTGCTGAAGAAAAGGCTGTATTACGAAATGAAGATGCACAAAGCATTATTTTTTTGAAAGGTGTTGATGCGAATTACGCTTCCATAAATAAGGTAAGCACTCACATTGCAAGAGGTAAATATATTTTGGGAGATATTGATAAACCTTCTTTAGTAATCGGTGCAGGAATAGAAAGTGCTGTGGCTGTTGATCCTGAGACAAATTTTTATCCGCTACTTGTTTATTTGCCCAATAGGAAAGCAACCAGTTTACGCACGGAAGATGCATTGTTCTCAGACAATGTTGATGTAACAGGCACGTTCACTGTACAACAGGAGTTCGATAATAAATATGCATTTACCAACCTTGCTTTTATGAAGTATATGTTGGACATGCAGCCTGATGAATATACCGGTGCTGAGATAGCTACAGTGGAAGGTGATGAAGCATCAATTGATGACGTGAAGGAAAGATTGCAAAATCAGTTAGGGAGTTCTTATAAAGTTGAAAGTCGGTATGAGCAAAATCAGAGTTTATATACCGTTATGCAAATGGAAAAATGGGTGATCTATGGAATACTTTGTTTGATATTGGTTGTGGCTGCATTTAATATGATCGGAGCACTTACTATGTTGGTTTTAGAAAAACAGAAAGATATTGCAGTTTTAAAAGCAATGGGTGCTGGAAAAGATTACATACAGAGTATTTTTTTAAGCGAGGGTTTTTTACTTGCTTTCGTTGGTGGGGCAGCCGGAATTTTGTTAGCCGTAACTATCTGTTACCTTCAAATAAAATTCAAGTTTTTGAAACTAACCGGTGGAACTTTTATAATAGATTATTACCCGGTTAAAATGTTGCTTTCAGATTTCGTACTGGTAGTAGCTACCGTATTCTTCGTATCCATTTTAGCTGCATGGATACCATCCAGAAAAGCAGCAGCACAGGAATTTTCGTTGAAGTCGTAATTAGTAATCTCCTAATGTTTCCGGCAATTGAGCAAGAGCTTTGGCCAATTGTTCATCATTCGGAGCAATACCGTGCCATTCATGACTACCCATCATAAAGTCAATTCCCTGACCCATATTTGTCTTCATAAGAATACATATCGGTTGACCTTTACCCGTTAAGCTTTTTGCTTTATTTAAAATGCCGATCACATCATCCATATCATTGCCATCCATTTCCAGAACATTCCAGTTAAATGCAAGGAATTTAGCTTTAAGATCACCAAGGCTTAATACTTTCTCTGTAGATCCATCAATCTGCTGGCCGTTATAATCAACAGTTGAAATAAGATTATCCACTTTATTATGAGATGCAAACATGATAGCTTCCCAGCATTGGCCTTCCTGTAATTCTCCATCTCCATGAAGAGAATAAACCAGATGTTGATCGCCATTTAATTTTTTGGTTAAAGCCGCTCCGATGGCAACACTCATCCCTTGTCCCAAAGAACCGCTGGCCATTCTAACACCAGGTAAATGTTCATGAGTTGTTGGATGACCTTGTAATCGTGAATTGATTTTTCTGAAAGTCGCTAATTCTTTAACATCAAAATAACCAGCCCTGGCAAGTGTTGAATAGAAAACCGGAGATATATGTCCATTAGATAGAAAAAACACATCTTCATTTTCCCCATCCATATTGAATTGAGGTTTATGATTCATTATAGAGAAGTATAATGCAGCAAAAAAATCGGCACATCCTAAAGAGCCACCTGGATGACCACTTTGAACGGCGTGAACCATTCTAACGATGTCTCTTCTTAATTGAGTTGCGGTATTTTTCAATGAGTTAATGTCTGCCATAATCGGTTTTTGGTGCTGCAAAATTATGTTTTAAAACTGCATGATACATATACCGCTGAATTTAATGTTCAAGTATATACCTGATAGTAGTAGTTTTTCGGCAGAGTTTTACTACTTTCGCAATATCAGGAAATGTGTGAGTGACGAATTCGATATCCAATAACCTATAAATGCTACTTTAAAGAACACCCCTATAAAACCATTCAAAATTTCAGCTGAATTATTAATTTTCTAATTGCATGGAACAGATTATAGTTGGTGGTATCATTGCTTTCCTGGTTACTTTTTATGCCATTCCGGTTATAATGAAAGTCTCTAAGGCCAAGAAACTATTTGATGTACCAGATGAACGCAAAGTTCATAAACATCCTATTCCGTCGTTAGGTGGTTTTGGGATCTTCGTTGGTTTTGCACTTGCACTTCTTTTAATGCTTGATTTTTCAGGCCTTAAAGAGATGCAGTATTATTTCGCCGCTTTTTTTATCATCTTCTTTTTAGGTATTAAAGATGATATTGTAATTCTTTCTGCTCAAAAGAAATTTATCGGGCAACTATTGGTTGCTGCAATACTTATGTTCAAAGCAAAGCTATTAATACCTAATATGTATGGTTTTTTAGGTATTGAGTCCATCCCTACTTCCATTCAATATTTGCTTACATTATTTGTGATCATTCTTATTATTAATGCTTACAACTTAATAGATGGTGTTGATGGATTAGCCGGAAGTCTTGGATTAATAACCTCAACTGTTTTCGGCACATTTTTCTTAATTAATCGGAATTATGATTATGCCGTAATGGCCTTTAGTTTATCGGGCAGTATTCTGGCATTCCTCATCTATAATTTTCAGCCCGCAAAAATATTTATGGGTGATACTGGTTCGATGTTAATTGGATTGGTAAGTACTATTCTCGTAATTAAGTTTATTGAAATAGCACCTACTTCCACCTCATTAAAACTGGCAGCTACTCCGGCTCTGGGTTTTGGAATCTTACTGCTCCCATTGATGGATACACTTCGTGTTTTTGGGATAAGAATTATTCATGGAAGATCTCCTTTTAGCCCCGATAGAAATCACCTCCATCATCTTTTATTGGACAGGGGATTAAATCATCGTTCTGTTACGCTTACTTTGGCAGGAGCAAGTATTTTATTTACGATTCTTTCATTTTTTGCTCAGCCTTTAGGAACTACCTATCTGGTAGTATGTTTAGCTGGTCTTTTTTTCATTGGAGTATTAGTGCTTAACTATACCAAACCAAAAAGCTACCTGCATGTTGTTAAAGACGATCCCGATTCGAAGGTTAGATTGGTTTCTTTCTACAATGAACCTGCTCCTATTGCCGTAGATGAAGATTAGAATAAATTAATTTAAGTAGAGCACTCATGAGGAGTGCTTTTTTTATGCTATGAAATTATAACACTGATTTCTTAGCTTTGCAAACCTCAAATTTCTCTTATGGCAGAAGATATGGAACAGATCATTGACGATACTGAGTCGAGCATGAAAAAAGCTATCGACCACCTAGAACTAGAGTTGACTAAAATAAGAGCAGGCAAAGCAAGTCCTACAATGTTGGATGGGTTGAATGTTGATTATTATGGTTCTCCTACACCCATCAACCAGGTAGCAAATGTTACCGTTTTGGATGCAAGAACAATCAGTATTCAGCCTTGGGAGAAAAATATGCTTGCACCCATAGAAAGATCTATCATGCAAGCCAACATTGGTATCACACCTCAAAATGATGGTGTTTTAATAAGATTATTTCTTCCCCCGTTAACAGAAGAAAGAAGAAGAGATCTTGTTAAGAAGGCAAGTGGAGAAGGAGAACACTCGAAAGTTGCCATAAGAAATATCAGAAGAGATGCAATTGAGCATGTAAAAAAGCTTCAGAAGAACGGCTTAAGCG
This sequence comes from Bacteroidota bacterium, assembly GCA_023386555.1. Classification (GTDB taxonomy): domain Bacteria; phylum Bacteroidota; class Bacteroidia; order Chitinophagales; family Chitinophagaceae; genus JAEZDC01. Next base: position 60,416 of record JAEWJK010000013.1, read on the forward strand.
AAGACATTTCAAAGGATGGAGAAAAGAGGATTCAGGATATTACTGACAAGTTCATCAGCCTGGTTGAAAAACATCTTGCCGCTAAAGAAAAAGAAATAATGGCTGTTTAATTTCTGTTAGCTAAGTATACTCCTAATAAAATAATACCGAGACATCCGACTTGTAAAATAGATATCGTTTCATTATCAAGCAATCCCCAGAATATTGCAACGAATGGTATTCCATACGTTACAGTGGATGCAAATAAAGCACCAGCTCGTTTCAATAGTATGTAAAAAACAATAGAGGCTACAGCCGTGCCCATTACACCTAATACCGCACTAGCTCCCGTTGCTTTTATTATTGTTTGGTCTGAAAAATTTTCATCGAAATATCCAGTTGTATAAAGTATGATCGATGAGGGTATCATCAAAAAAACGAATGCCAGCGAAGCAATATTGATGGAGTTGACAGTTTTGAGATAATTACCTACCATATTAACATTAACACCATAAAGAATGGTAGCCAGTAATATGAGAAAGGAATATGAAAAATCATTAAAAGAAATTCCTTTACTGGCTGCAAATGGTAAGAGGCTTAGACCAATAAATCCTATAACTAACCCAGTCCACTTATTCCGGCCCGCTTTAAGTTTAAAAAAGGCGACACCGATAACGATAGTAAATAAAGGTGTTAGCGCATTTAATATTCCTGCAAGCGAACTATCGATCTTGGTTTGTGCTATTGCAAAAAGAAATGCAGGAAAAAAACTTCCCAGCAAGCCTGATAAAACAGCAAGGAATATTTTATTCGATGGAATTTCTTTCAAAGCTCTGTATGCAAAAGGTAGCAAAACCAATCCTGCACTGAAAAGCCTTATGGAGGCTACCTGTGAAGCTTTCAATTCGTGAATGCCCAGCTTCATTAGCATAAAAGAACTGCCCCAGATAAAACAGAGGAGAATGAACAATGACCAATTGATAAGTCTTTCCTTCATAAAGAAGTGGCAAATATTCACATTTATAACCAGCCAGGAAATACTACTTTATGGATGGTGTAAATCACTAAAGAATAAGGGCTTAAATAACAAGCTACCGATATTCTGTTCTGCCAATGTTTTAGTGGATAAATTAACTTCCAACGTAAAAGTATTCAGGCTTTATTTGCATGATAAGTTAGTACCGTGAATACAACTACCTACCAGATAAAATTGCCCCAGTTCGAAGGTCCTTTTGATCTTCTGTTATTCTTTATTGAAAGAGATGAGTTAGACATTTATAATATTCCTATTACAAGGATCATCCAGGATTTTTTAGCGTTCATCCATTCTAAAGAAGAACATAATATAGAACTCAGCAGTGAGTTTATTCTTTTCGTTTCTACGCTAATGCGTATTAAAGCAAAAATGCTGCTGCCAAGAAAAGAAATAGATGCACAGGGTAATGAAATTGATCCAAGACAGGAACTAGTTGATAAGATTCTTGAGTACAAACGTTTCAAAGAAGCTGCAGCACAAATGGCTGAGATGGAAGCCATGCGTATGCTAATGGTTAAAAGAGGTAATCTTCAGAAAGAAATAGCTTCTATTGGTGAAGAAGCATCGGAGGGAACAGAGATACAAACTGTAACGATGTTCAAGCTGATGAAGGCTTTTGAAAAGGTGATGCAGCGTGTGTATGAAAGAAATAACAAGCCTGTTCATACAGTTGTTAAGTATAATTATACTATGGAAGAAAGCAGGGAAAACATGCTTTCAATGGTAAAAGATCAAAGAACTGTTTCATTTGAAAAAATATTTGAAGAATGTAACGATCGTATTCATGCAATATTTCTTTTTTTATCATTACTTGAATTAGTACAACAGAAATTTATGAGCTTAATGGTAGGAGAAGGTCGTAATAATTTTATTGTAGAATGGAATGATAACAGGGAGGAAGAGTCAGGTGAAAACAATAATATTGAAGAAACATTAACAGACGAAAACTAAAGTACAGGCTGTTTTATTGATGTTGCTGTAACATTTTTTATCTTAGATAAAAGTTCGTGTGGGATAAAAGGTTTTAACGCACAATCAACAAATCCCATCTTTATAAGACTTTGCAACATTTCATTATCAAGCAAAGCTGCTGTAAAAGCGATTGCAGGAATATCAGGATATGTTTTTCTTATTTCTTTAATAGCAGTATATCCATCCACTTCAGGCATTTCTAGATCAAGTAGAATGATGTCGAAATTAGCATCGTTCATCAAGATTGAAATCGCTTCGGCTCCATTTCCAGCCGTAACTACTTCAGCTTTCCAATCTTCCAACATTTTTTTTGCAATCATCATATTGATGATATTATCTTCTGCAACAAGTATCCTGTAACCCCTCAGATCATTTGAATCTTCTATGAGACTTAAAGCATTTGCATCATTAATTGATAAAGTAAAATCAATAGTAAACGCAAATTCACTTCCATTATTCTTAATACTACTTACTTGTAATGAACTATTCATTAACTGTAATAATCGCTGGCTAATGGTAAGCCCTAAACCTGTTCCACCAAATCTTCTTGTACTATGATTGCTTGCCTGCCAAAAACTGTCAAAAATTTTTCTTTGGTCGTCTGGAGCAATTCCAATACCAGTATCAGTAATTTTGAAATGAACCGTCATTACTTCGTCTGTTGTATTAACAACAGTAGCTTTTAATTCTACGTATCCTTTTTCTGTAAATTTTAAAGCATTGGCTAGAATATTATTAAGGATTTGCACAAGTCTAAGATCGTCATGGTGCACTGTTCGGTTTAAAGCAGAGTCAACTTCTACTTTCAACTGAATTCCTTTTTCTTCGAAATGATTATAGAAAGGAAGTGTTGATTTTTGCAGTAAGGTTTTAAGATTAAAATCTGTTGGATGAAGATTTAGCTTGCCAGCTTCAATCTTGTTGAAGTCAAGTATATCGTTCACCAACCTTAACATGTGATCTGAACAATATTTCAGAATATTCAGATATTCTTCCTGGTGTGGGAGCGAAGCTTCTTTCTCAAGTAAATTTGATACGCCGATAATGCCATTCAATGGAGTTCTTAATTCATGCCCCATATTAGACAAAAACCTTGATCTTGCCAGGGCAGCTTCTTCTGTTTTTCTTTTTTGACGAATGATTGTTTGCACATACCGTCTTTCCATAAATAAACCAATGATGGCAAAAGATGCAGCAATGAGAATAACGCTCAAACTGTTATTAAGAAACATCCGTGCATAAATATCATCTGGTATAACCTGCCATGCACTTTCTTCCGGACAATAAAAGATACATGCACAAAAACATGCAATTGTTATGGCAAGGTATGCCGATAACTCTTCGAGATACCTTTCATGATTATCTACCAGGTAAGGTAATACAGTTAACAGTGGAATGAAAAATAAATAGCCACCGGAATTTAAACCCTCGGAGAACGCAATAACAGTTAAAAACGCATTTATAGAAATAACTGAAAATATCTTTGCTACGGTAAACCATCCTTTGGAATTCATTATAAGGATGATAACAAGCGATACAAGCAAGCCCCCAACCAACGAGGCTGAAAGGAAGTTACTGTAGATAAGATTTGTGATGATAGATATCCCTGCAAAGAGTATAGCTATATAGCCAAATCTGGCTGTACGTTTGACAGTTTCTTTAATGTCATGTACAGAATTAACATTAGGGGTATCTGATTTCATTTACATTTTCTCTCTCCCGAAGTTTGATAAAAATAAACTTTTTATCCTAATAAGCTGCTAACGGTAATTTGCTTTTGCAGTAAAACTCTAACCGCCTCTGCTATTGAACTTGCATCATATTTACATTCACTATGTAATTCTTTGAGTGATCCATGTTCAACTATTCTGTCAGGAATACCTAGTACTTCAACTTCAGCTTTGTATTGATGTTGATTCATGAACTCTAAAACAGCAGATCCAAATCCGCCAACAATAGTTCCATCTTCAATCGTTACAATTTTATTATACTTACGGAAAACTTCATGAAGCAGTTCTTCATCCAAAGGTTTTGCAAAACGCATATCGTAATGTGCCGGATCAATACCTTCTGTTCTCAATTCTCTTATGGCTGCCTGGGCAAAATTTCCAGGATGACCCAAACTTAAAATGGCTACATCTCTTCCATCTTTTAATTTTCTGCCTTTACCAATTTCAATCTCTTCAAAAGGAGTTCTCCATTCACTCATTACACCTTCACCTCTCGGATAACGAATTACAAATGGATATTTTGTCGATTCCAATTGTGAAGTGTACATCAGATTTCTTAGCTCTTTTTCATTCATCGGAGCACTGATGATCATATTCGGAATGCAACGGAAATACGGAATATCATAAGCTCCATGATGTGTTGGTCCATCTTCACCAACCAATCCTGCACGGTCTAAACAAAGTACCACAGGCAACTTTTGAATGGCTACATCATGCACCACATTATCATAAGCTCTTTGCATGAAAGATGAATAGATATTGCAGAATACTCTCATGCCTTGTGTAGCTAATCCTGCACTTAATGTAACTGCATGTTGCTCACAAATGCCCACATCAAAAGCACGGTCAGGCATCTTTTCCATCATGTATTTAAGTGAAGAACCACTTGGCATTGCAGGCGTAATGCCCATGATGCTTTCATTCTTCTCTGCCAATTCTATAATTGTATGACCAAACACATCCTGGTATTTAGGAGGCTGTGGCACTTCAAATTTTTTCTTATATATCTCACCTGTTACTTTATCAAATAAACCTGGTGCATGCCATTTTGTTTGATCTTTTTCGGCAAGTGAATATCCTTTTCCTTTTGTGGTGATGATGTGCAGGATCTTTGGGCCTGGAATTTTTTTCAGGTCTGCAAGTGTATCAACAAGTTTAGTGATATTATGACCATCTATCGGTCCAAAGTATCTTATCTTAAGCGATTCAAATAAATTAGCACTACTGCTCACCATGCTCTTCATGCTATCAGCAAGCTTGTGAGCCATTGCTCTTGTAAATTGTTTGCCCGGTAATTTTCCTAAGGCATTCCATACATCTTCTTTAAACTTATTGTAAGTAGGAGAAAGGGCTATATCAGTTAAATATTCTTTTAATGCACCAACATTCGGATCAATGCTCATGCAGTTATCATTTAGAATGATGAGCATATCAGCATTAGCAACACCTGCATGGTTCATTGCTTCAAAAGCAAGTCCGGCAGTCATTGCACCATCACCGATCACGGCAACAGATTTTCTATCCTCACCTTTATATTTTGCAGCCATAGCCATTCCCAAAGCTGCAGAGATGGAAGTGGAAGAATGTCCTACACCAAAAGTATCGTACTCACTTTCACTTCTTTTCGGAAAACCACTTAAGCCTTTATATTTTCTATTCGTGATGAAGTTGTCTCTTCTACCTGTGAGAATTTTATGTCCGTAAGCTTGGTGACCAACATCCCAAACAAGCTGATCGTACGGAGTGTTATAAATGTAATGAAGTGCAACACTTAATTCAACCACTCCAAGGCTGGCTCCAAAGTGTCCGCCATGCACACTAACCACATCAATAATATATTGCCTCAGTTCTTCGCAAACCTGGTGCAGTTGTTCTTTGGTGAGGTTTTTTAAATCGGCCGGACTATCAATATTTCTCAGCAATGGGCCAGGAGTGATCTCCATCTTATTTTGAATTTTTGTAAAAGTAATGTTTTCAGTGTTTTCAGGCTGATGATGCTGGTTATTTATGCTCTCTTCACAAACAATTATACAAAACGGAAAAGAAGCATAAATGGTTCAGTGTAACATAGTTAATTATTGATCAGGAAGTAGTACTACTTTGTGGCTATAGTTGCGTCTCACTCTTTTACAGAAGGAAGAGCGTCGGCTGAGATAGTTTAGCCTTTATAACCCACTAAGAGCATAAAATCAATGATAAGAGCCCATCCAAAAATTACAACTCCAAAGAATAGAAAAATAATGGCTAGTGCAACTCCTGACTTCTCTTTGATACATCTTCTTAAGTGTATACTGCCAGGAATAATCAGCGCTAATCCCACAATATTCAGGATCACAAACGACATCAAACTTTCTTTGACTGCTTATAATTATTCTTCAATAACCATTGTATCACTTTTTCTCTTTGATCTCCCTGTACGATGATCTCTCCATCTTTTGCAGAACCACCGGTACCGCAAAAATTTTTCAGCTTCTTTCCAAGATCTTCCATGTCATCGGTTGTCCCGATGAAGCCGATTATGAGTGTTACTGCTTTACCACCACGATGTTTTGTTTCCAAACGAACCCTTAGTTTTTGTTGTGAAGGCTCCAGTGTTTCCTGTGAATCATTTTCTTCTTCGAACTTGAAGTTGGGATCGGTACTGAAAACAAATCCTCTTGTATCTGGCTTATTCTTTTTACTCATTATGCTAAAGAATTACTGCTTTTAAACTAAGGTCTACACTTTTTGCCTGGTGTATCAATCCACCTACACTTACATAGTCCACACCGCTGGCTGCATACGCTTGAATCGTATCTAAATTTATTCCACCGCTGGCTTCCGTTTCAAAATTATCACCAATGATCTTTACTGCTTCTGTACATTGTTCGGGTGTAAAATTGTCCAGCATTATCCTGAATACTTTTCCTTTTCCAATTTTACATACCTTTTGTACTTCTTCAATGCTTCTTGTTTCTACTTCTATCTTTAAACCAGGCTTTGTTGAAACAACATATTCATGTGCTTTGTTTATTGCAGCTTCCAGTCCACCGGCATAATCAATATGATTATCCTTCAGCATTATCATATCATATAGTCCGAAGCGATGGTTAATTCCTCCACCGATCTTAACAGCTTCTTTTTCTAACAAGCGAAAGTTTGGAGTTGTTTTTCTGGTGTCTAACAATCTTGTTTTAAAATCCTTAAGTTTATCTGTGTATTGTTTGGTAAGTGATGCAATACCACTCATTCGTTGCATGCAGTTCAAAACAAGTCTTTCACATTTTAGAATGGTATGAATGGAAGCTTCTACCTCAAAAGCTTTTTCTCCAAAGGTCATTACTTGACCGTCTTTTTTATAGATGTTGAATTGAATCGAAGGCTCAACGATCTTAAAAATTTTTTCGGCAACATCAACACCTGCTAAAATGCCATCCTGTTTGATCTTAAGAACCGCTTTTCCTTTTTTGTCTGCAGGAATACAACTTAATGTTGAATGATCTCCATCTCCTATATCTTCTTTCAAAGCTTCTTCAACTAAATGTTTTAGCTGCTGGTCAAAGTTTTCCATTGATGCAAGTTAAGTTTCTCGCAGAAATCGCAGAATAAGCAGAAAAGAAAAAGCCTCCATTTTACTGGAAGCTTTAAAATATGTTGCCATGTGGTCTTCAGTGGAAGTGCTTGCGACGCAACGAAGATGCTATGGAATACTATAGATGGTATTTTAATTAACCCTCACGGTTATAATACTAAACTTACCACCTTTTTCTTTGAGCATAAGTGTAATATTATAGCCTGTTTTATTAGCTGAGCTTAATTTTCCTGTAATAGCCATTAAACCGCCCATTTCTCTTTTAGAGGTAAGATCAAAACTGCTAACATCATTTTCATTGAAAAAAGATTTGAGCTTTATCCCAGCCTGGTTTTTATTAATGTTCTTTATCTCGTTAACATTATCAGGCAGCTTTAGATCGATCATATCATCAAAAAAAGAAGCAATATTATCGGCATTGGCTGTCTGCAACGCCTTTACTATATCATCTGAATCCTGCTTTGGTGCAAAAGCAAAAAGCGTCAGACTTAAGCCGAAGAGAACCAATAATTTTTTCATTTGAGTAGATTTTGCGTACAGTTTGCTAAAAATATGCCACCTCAGCCAAGTTTTAAAACATAAGGCATTTTTAAGCTTCTTATAAAGATGTAGTTTTAACGCTTTAACTCTTAAAGAAATTATCCACAGCTATGAAAAAGGTGATATTAGTAATAATGGATGGATGGGGATTAGGGAAAGTACATAGTTCCGATGCAATTCAACATGCGAATGTTCAGTTTGTATCATCATTATATTCAAAATATCCTAACACAACATTAACTACCTGTGGCGAGGCTGTAGGGCTTCCAGAAGGGCAAATGGGTAATAGTGAAGTAGGCCATTTGAATTTAGGTGCTGGTAGAATTGTTTACCAGGAATTGCAAAGAATTAATGTAGCTGTAAGGGAAGGTGAATTTCAAAGCAATCTGCAGTTGTTAAAAGCGATAACCTACGCTAAAGAAAATAAAAAGCCTTTACATCTGTTGGGTTTGGTAAGTGATGGTGGAGTGCATTCACATATCAATCATCTGAAAGCCTTATGTGATGTTTGTAAAAGTGAAGGGTTAACCGAAGTTTATATTCATGCTTTTACTGATGGAAGAGATACAGATCCTAAAAGTGGGCTGGGATTCTTAACTGAGCTGCAGCAACATTTAAATAATTCGGTTGGAAAAATTGCTTCTGTAAGTGGTCGATACTATGCAATGGATAGAGACAAACGATGGGACAGAGTTAAATTAGCCTACGATGTTTTGGTGAATGGTGAAGGACAAAAATCAAACGATGCCATTGCTGCAATTGAACAATCATATTCAATAGGAATGACAGATGAATTCATTCTGCCAACAGTTATTGTTAACGAAGCTCAGCAGCCATTAGCTACAATCAGGGATGGTGATGCAGCAATATGTTTTAATTTCAGAACAGACAGGTGCAGGGAAATAACACAGGTGCTTACTCAAATGGAGATGCCGGATCTTTGTATGAAACCTTTAGATATTCACTATACTACGATGACAGAGTATGATAAAACATATGAAAATGTAAACGTGGTATTTGAAACTGATAATCTGAATAATACCATAGGTGAGGTTCTGGCTAATCATGGGAAAACACAAATTCGCATTGCAGAAACGGAAAAATATCCGCATGTAACTTTCTTTTTTAGTGGCGGAAGAGAATTGGTTTTCGATGGAGAAAAAAGGATAATGGTCTCATCACCGAAAGTTGCTACTTATGATCTGCAACCAGAGATGAGTGCAGTTGAACTCACCAATGAGCTCATTCCTGAAATAGAAAAAGAATCTGCAGATTTTATCTGTCTCAATTATGCCAATGCAGATATGGTTGGCCATACTGGTGTTTGGCCTGCCGTTATTAAAGCAGTTGAAACAGTTGACAAATGTGTTGAAAGAGTTGTTACAGCTGCTTTGCAACATAATTACACCGCTTTTCTTACTGCAGATCACGGCAATGCTGATTATCTCATCAATGAAGATGGTTCACCGAATACTGCACATACTTTAAATCCTGTTCCATTATTTGTAATCGATAATGAATGGAGTGGAAATGTAAAACACGGAAAGCTGGCAGATATTGCACCAAGTATATTAACCGTAATGGGAGTTCCGATTCCTGCAGAGATGACCGGAGAAATTTTGATAAGTGGGTAGCCGGCAATTGTAAATAAATGATGCTTCTGTTGCGTCGCACTCTTGTACAATATAACTTTATTGAGCTAAAACACACTCCCATGAAAATCTTAAAAAAAATACTGCTCATCCTGCTTATCGGCTTTATCCTGATACAGTTCTTTCGCCCAAAGAAAAATATATCAGCACAAACATCAAGAAATGATATCAGTACTTTATACGCTGTTCCAGGTGATGTAAAAGAAATACTGGACAAAGCATGTTACGATTGCCATAGTAATAATACAAAGTATCCATGGTATGCAGAAATTCAACCTGTAGCCTGGTGGCTAGATGATCATGTAGTAGAAGGAAAATCTCATCTTAACTACAGTGAATTTGCCTCTTACAGTCTCAGAAAGCAATATCACAAACTGGAAGAAACAGAAGAGATGATAAAGGGAAAGCACATGCCTTTAAATTCTTACCTGTGGATGCATAAGGATGCTGACCTATCTGATGCAGAAAGACAAAAACTTGCTGAGTGGTCTGTCGGAATAAGAAAACAGATGGAAGCAAAATATCCGATTGATAGTTTAATAAAAAAGAAATAATCTCTAGATGAATGTTTTTAGCCGATCATTTATGATCAGTGTATTGTTATTGCTTACATTAACCACCACTGCACAAGATTCATTAATTACAGCAACAGATACTCTAGACGTAATTGTTTATTCGGCAAAGTTTCCGGAAAATTCCAAACGAATTGCTCAGACAATAAAAGTGATTCGGGATAAGCCGACTTTAAACTTTCAACCGAACACAGGCGATATATTGATCAACTCCGGTAGTTTGTTTGTTCAAAAAAGTCAGCAGGGTGGCGGAAGTCCTGTAATCAGAGGTTTTGAAGCCAGTAGAATTGTCTTGATGGTTGATGGCATCAGGATGAACAATGCCATTTATCGAGCAGGACATTTGCAAAATATCATTACCGTTGATAATTCTATTTTAGATCGTATTGAAATCATCTACGGTCCATCATCAACATTGTATGGCAGTGATGCATTAGGTGGTGTGATCAATCTTTATACAAAGAATCCAAAGCTTTCTGATAACTCTAAAGCACAAGTAAGCGGAAATGCAATAGTACGATATGCAACTGCAATCGAAGAAACAAAAGCTCATGTTGATTTGAATATTGGAGGAAGGCAATGGGCTTCATTTACTTCTTTTACTTATGGTTCATTTGGCGATATCACTCAGGGCAAACAAAGAGATCAGAAGTATGCATCTTTTGGATTAAAGCCCTTCATTGTAAGACGAGTTGGTAATACTGATAGTGCTTTTATCAATTCAAATCCTAACAAGCAATCACCTTCAGGTTATGAACAATGGGATATTGCCCAAAAAATACTCTATCAGCCAAAAGCAAACATTCAGCATATCCTGAATCTGCAGTTTTCTAACTCAACTGATGTTCCAAGATATGATCGACTATCTGAATCAACTAACGGAACTCCTGTTTTTGCCGAGTGGTATTACGGTCCGCAAATAAGGAATGTGGCTGCTTATGAGTTCAATGCATCCCAGCTCACTGGATTTTTTAGGGAAATAAAAGTGAATGCTAATTTCCAGGACATCGAAGAAAGTCGTATTAACCGAAGATTTAAAAACAACAATAAAAATTACAATTGGGAACGAGTAAATGTTTTTGGATTCAATATCGACGCTAAGCGATATGTTGGTAAGCATGAACTTCATTTTGGTGCTGAGAGTTATACCAACTACATAAGATCAACGGCGGAAAGATTGAACATTGTAACAGGTGCAGTGAGCAAAATTCAAACAAGATATTCTGATGGTCCAACAAAAATGTCTTTTAATGCCATTTATGCCCAACACACTTTAAAGATCAACGATCAATGGACATTGAATGATGGACTAAGACTCAACCATGTAAATCTTAACGCCATTTTCGTGGATACTTCTATTCTCCATCTCCCTTTTACTTCAGCAAAACAAAACAATCTTGCTGTTACCGGAAATCTCGGTTTGATCTATGCCACATCATCCAAATTCAAACTTGCATTTTTGTTAAGCAGTGGTTTTCGTTCACCCAACGTTGATGATCTTACCAAAGTTTTCGATACACGAGTTGGTGCTGTTGTTGTACCCAATGCTCACGTGAAACCAGAGTACACTTATAATGCAGAGATCAACTTCAGCAAGCAAAGGAAAACTTTCAGCTACGGCGGTTCTTTTTTTTATACATTATTCAGGAATGTATTAGTGATAGATCGTACAACATTTAACGGGCAAGACAGTATTATATTCCAGGGAGTAAAAAGTGCTGTGTTTTCCACTCAAAACAAGGCGAAAGCTTATTTATACGGATTTAGTGCAAATGCAACTGTAACTATAATTGATAAAACTACTTTGGATGGGGTTGTAACATACACTCATGGTAAATATGAAGCAGGAAATACCGAAGTGCCTTTGGATCATATTCCACCCATGTACGGACGTTTGGCTTTGAAACATACACAAAGAAAATGGCAGGCAGAAGTATATTCTTTATTCAACGGATGGAAACGAATAAAAGATTATAGTCCTTCAGGTGAAGACAATCCACAATATGCCACGGCAGATGGGATGCCAGCATGGATCACATTGAATGCAAAAGCTGTATTTAGTTCAGGAAAATATTTGCAGGCACAGCTCATGGTCGAAAATATCCTTGATAGGAATTACCGGTATTTTGCAAGTGGTGTTTCAGCACCTGGAAGAAACTTTGCACTAAGCCTGAAAGCATCTTTTTAGATTACTTTTGTTTGATGCAGATCAAATCAGCTAAATATATTATTTCAGCTCCATCATTTGATAAATGTCCGAAGCCAGATAAGCCTGAATATGCTTTCATTGGAAGAAGTAATGTAGGCAAGTCTTCGCTGATTAATATGATCACCAATCACAAAAGCCTTGCAAAAACCTCAGGCACCCCAGGTAAGACACAACTCATCAACCATTTTGAAATAGAAAGTTCTGCTTCAGCAAAAACGCCAAAAGAAAAATGGTATTTAGTTGATCTGCCAGGATACGGCTACGCAAAACTTTCTCAAAGCACCAGAAGAAGATGGGAGCAAATGATTGAGAATTACCTTAGGAAAAGGGAGAACCTGGTGAGTGTTTTTGTGTTGATTGATAGCCGTCATCCACCACAAAAAATAGATCTTGAGTTTGTAAATAGCCTTGATAAATGGCAAATTCCTTTTGCGATTGCTTTTACCAAATCTGATAAAGAAAAGCCGGGTGTGGTGAAAAGAAATGTGGAAGCATTTTTTGAGGAAATGAAAAAGACCTGGCAGTTCCTCCCGCAATATTTTGTAACCAGCGCAGAAAAAAAATCAGGTAGGGAAGAAGTATTGAATTTCATTCAACAATCGAATGATGCACTTAAAATCTAAGTTTTCTAATCTTTTCTAATGCCGGTTTGGAATACCATTTGTTTATTACCCAATCAAATAATCGGTAATAATCAAAATAGAAAAGAAATGGCATTAATAGCATTATCTATCATCGGTGGAGTGGCAATATTTTCTGTGTTATTCGTTATTCTGGCGGATAAAAAACGAAGGTCAAGTAACATTTAGTCAATTTTTTTAAGCGGCAGTAACTAAATAGTGGATAAGATTTCAGGTTTCCCGCATTTTAAGGAGTATATTTAGAAAAATGCTCCATTATGCAAACAACATTCTTATACGTTTTAGGTGGTGTGGTTCTTTTGGTAGTATTAATAATTGGTCTTACAAAGAAAAGAGCCGGAAGCGTTGAAGAAGAATAATAACTTCTTCAGATAAAATTTTGGACTGTTCCTCAAAGTTCATGGTGCACAAGTGAGTGACACAAGGAACGATGCCATCTGTACTTTATCTGGCAAATAATAATTCTGTCTAACCTAGTTAACCACTTTGTCTGCACAGCAACTGCTGGCGAAAGCTTCTGGTTTTGCCTTAAAAGCAAAGCCCATTCCTAAGATATAACCCATGGCTTCCTTCAAAGCATCATTGCTTTTGAAGCCAGGATTTGTGTTTATGTCGGCATGCACTTCCATGTCAACATTGTAAGCAATAAAAAGATCGCATAGTTCATAAGCGATCTCAATACTTTTTGCCACTTCTACCAGCATCCGTTCTTTGATGTGATATTGTTGACGGGTTTTATCGTTATGGATGTACATGAAACCGCCATTATGTTCACGAAGAAAAACGATAACAGTGGCAAATTCGGTTTCGCTGCCTTTTACCTGGCTGTCTGTTCCAATACAAACTTTTAAACGATTTCCATTTTCGGATTCTCGTTTAATGGTTTCTTCAACTGCATCTTTGATTGGCAGATGAATGGTTTCTCCATTGAATTTTCTCCAACGCATATTGAATGAGGTTTTTGTAAGTTACTCATTAATTGCAATACAAAATTCAACTTCGGATTACGAGATTATTAACACTTGTAGGTTTCAGAAATTTTTTAGGGAACAAACTTTAGTGTTTCATGGCATCGTCAGTTGCTACGCTCAGTTCAAGGTTCGGGTTCTATGGCATCAACCCTAGCAGTTTATCCTGAGCCACAAAGGATCACTCATTTGTACGTTCAGATCTTTATTGATCAATACTGACCCGTATTCAACATCACCAATGTGCAACCTAAAACAGGTTCAATTCCTTTTTCGTTGGCCATATCAATCAGTTCATCATTCTCTGTTCCGGGGTTAAAGATGATCCGTTTAGGAGCTAGTGAGAGTATATAATCGTAATAAGGTTTCTGGTTGGTAGGGTTAAGATAAAGAGTAATCGTATCCACACCTTCTTCATTAGGATGCTCTTTTGTGATCTGTATACCTGCCACTTCACCTTCTTTTTTACCAATGGCCACAACGGGATGCTGATGTGCTCTTAACCTGTTAATAGCAAGAAAGCTGTACCGTGAAGGATTGTCTGATGCTCCTAAAACCACTGTTTTCTTTGGCATGTTACAAGTTTACAACAATTACAGCAAGGTTTAAGCCACATCAACACTTTTTGACATGGATAAAATGTAATGAGGTCTGATAAGTAATCTTAGTAGATGTTTCAGAAACTATTTTATGATTTAAGTAAATGATTATTTTTAGAAAAAATCTTTCTAACTTACTCTCTCAATTAACCAACAACTAACAATACCTATTCTATGGCAAAGGCAAAAAAGAAAGCAGCGAAAAAAGCTGTAAAAAAATCACCTGCAAAAAAAGCAGTGAAGAAAGCTGCTAAGAAATCTGCTCCTAAAAAAGCCGCAAAGAAATCATCAAAGAAAGCTGCTAAGAAATCTTCAGCAAGAAAAATAGCGAAGAAAGCTGCACCAAAAAAAGCAGTGAAGAAAGCTGCTAAGAAATCTGCTCCTAAAAAAATCGCAAAGAAATCACCAAAGAAAGCTGTAAAAAAATCGGCCCCGAAAAAAGCAGTAAAGAAAGCGGTTAAAAAAGCTGCTGCTAAAAAGTCAGCAAAAAAAGTTGCTCCTAAAAAGACTGTAAAAAAAGCGGCTCCAAAAAAGGCAGCACCAAAGAAAGCAGTTAAGAAATCAGCACCTAAGAAAGCCGCAGCCAAAAGACCAGCACCAAGACCAATCGATAATGGTACAGCTAATGATTCACCAACAACAGCATCAAACGAACCAATGGTAGAAGAGCCTACCAATGATGCTGCAATGGGTGATCCAAACATTAATCCTGACAATAATAACCAAGACGATAGCTCTGAACCAAGTTCGAACAGCTTTTAATATTCCAATAAGATAAGCTCAAAAACTCCTGTCCAAAAACAGGAGTTTTTATTTGTAATATATGATGATCTCAACTCTTCGGTTCTGTTGTCTTCCTGCAGTTGTAGTATTGGTTGATCTCGGTTGTGATTCTCCGTAGCCCATAGGTTCAATAATGTCTTTATTCAAATGAAATTTATCGGCCAGGTAATTTTTAATAGTGATGGCCCTGTCTGACGAAAGCTTGAGATTATAATCATCTGATCCAACATTATCAGTATGTCCTGCTATCAACAATTTAGAAAAAGAGATAGCACTGATTTTCCTGCCTAAACTATCAAGCCTTGGTGCAAAAGCAGGATTTAATTTACTACTGTTGAAGTGAAATAAAACATCAGGAATGATTAATGTATCTGTCTTTGGTGTAGTAACAATTGGTGTATCTATAACAGGTTTATCAACTATAATTGTATCTCTGTTCGGCGGTTTCGGTAGTAATGAACTATCAATCGGAACACTTTCAATAAATCTCCCTGGATGTCTTGGATTGTTCCTATAAACCTGGTCTTGTACTGCTTCGTATTCCGGACATTTTTGATTTAAAGGATCTATAGCCACAAGTGAAACATCATCGATCCAATATTCAACAGGTTTTCTTTTTCTTGAACTTCGTTTTGCTTTTGCTAAAGCCTTTTGTTGAAAGTTACCCATCGTTAAAAATCTTTCACCACCTTTTGCAGTAAAAGTGTGGTTCACCTGCATCCAGTATCTTTTACTTCCATAGATACTATCACCACTTATTGTTACAAGAGACTTATTGCCATACAATGAATTTCTTCTTGATCCGGGTTCACCATTACTCAACCATACATCAAGATAATCAAAGTCAAATGTGGGAATGTAGATCTTGAAACTTAACCGGTATTGTGCTTTGGGAATCAATGCACAAAATAATTTGGTGTAGATATAATTTCCAACGCTATAATCACTTCTGGGGTCACCCATTACGATCAGTTCATAATGATTATTATTGGCATCTACGGGAGACATTCTTGCATATCGTGGTAAAAAAAACCAGGCTTCCGGAGCACATGTTACCTGGTATTCTGAGCATACATTTCTTTCTTCAAAGCCAACATTTCCTACCAGACTTTGGGCAGAAGAAGCAACACAAGTAATACAGGCAAGCAAACAAAGTAGCATTTTAGCCATCAGGTAAATTTCTGTGTTAATCCTCAAACTTGCTGTTAATAAAAAATCCCGCTTAGCGGGATTTGATTTATCTTTTGTTTAAAGTTTATACCAACATTCTTAATGGTTCTTCCAATAAACCTTTCAAGGTTTGCAAGAATGCAGCTCCTGTTGCTCCATCAACTACTCTGTGATCGCAACTCAATGTTACTTTCATCACATTCCCAGGAACAATATTTCCATTTTTCACCACAGGTACTTGTGAAATTCCGCCTATAGCTAAAATACAGGCATCAGGAGGATTAATGATTGCTGTGAACTCATCTATACCAAACATTCCCAGGTTAGAAATGGTAAATGTATTTCCTTCCCAATCTGAAGGTTGTAGTTTTTTATCTTTTGCTTTCTGTGCAAATTCTTTTACTTCTGTAGCTATCTGGCTCAATGGTTTTGCATCTGCAAATCGTACAACCGGTACCAACAAACCTTCTTCCACTGCTACAGCTACACCGATGTTTACATGATGATTGATCCTGATCTTATCACCTAACCAACTGCTGTTAACTTTAGGATGTTGTTTCAGCGAAACCGCAACAGCTTTTAAAACGATATCATTGAAAGAAATTTTAACCGGGCTAACTTCATTGATCTTACCTCTTGCTGCAACTGCTGCATCCATATCAATACTCATGGTAAGATAAAAATGCGGTGCTGAGAATTTGCTTTCAGCTAAACGCTTGGCAATTGTTTTTCTCATCTGTGAAACCGGAACTTCATCAAAACTTTCCTGGCCGGCAGGAATGTTTGAAGCCTGTTTCTGAGTACCTGATGCTGACGATTGCTGTGCTTGTGCAGCAGGTTTATAGTTCTCAATATCAGTTTTGGTGATTCTTCCATTATCACCAGTACCTTTTACATACTTCAGATCAATGCCCTTTTCTGCAGCAAGTTTTTTTGCCAGCGGTGAAGCGAATATTCTTCCTTCATTCACCACCTGTTGTTCATTGCTGGCAGCAGATTGTTTATTGTTTACTTCAACGTCTGGAATATTTCCTGCCGTTCCACCTTTTGAAATATCACCTTCGGCTTTCTCGGAATCGGCTTTGTCCTGTGATGTTGGTTGTTTGGAAGATGATCCTGATTTTATTCCGTTAACAATAGCATCAACATCCAAACCTTCTTTACCAATAATGCAAAGCAGGTCGTTCACCTGAATCTTTTCTCCATCTTTAGCACCCTGGTATAATAAAATTCCGTCTTTATAACTTTCCAATTCCATGGTAGCCTTATCTGTTTCAATATCGGCCAACACTTCACCTTTCTTAACTGCATCTCCTACTTTTTTGTGCCATGATGCAATTACACCTTCAGTCATTGTATCACTTAAACGAGGCATTAAAACCACTTCTTCCATTGAAGAATAATCCTTGTTGTTTGTTGATGATTGGTTGTTGGATGATTGATTACTTCCTTGTTCGGAATTCCCTGTTTCCTGTTCTTTATTTTTTTCAGATGATTCTTCTGATGGAGCTGCAGGTTGTTGTTTGTTCACTCCTGAATGTTCTGCAACCAAGGCTTTTACATCTTCACCTTCCTTCCCAATAATAGCCAGCAGATCATTCACTTGTAATTTTGAACCATTATTTCCACCTAAATGAAGAATATAACCTTCCTGGTAACTCTCCAGTTCCATGGTAGCTTTATCTGTTTCAATTTCTGCAAGCAGATCACCTTTTTTTACAGGGTCACCCACTTTTTTATGCCATGCAGCAATAACACCTTCAGTCATTGTATCACTTAAACGAGGCATTAAGATCACTTCAGCCATTCTGTGAATTTTATTTTGTGTTGGCTGCTGAATAAGCATGTAGCTTCGGTTAACACTTTCCGACGTTAAGTCGGAATCCCGATTTTACATCGGGACTTGTACGTTCAGAATGCTACTCAGCACTTTAAATGAGCGTCGAAATTACAGCAAAAAAGCCCAATCAAATAAATTTCAACCCATACTTCTGATTCTCCATGTAAACTAACAGTTGTTTGCTTTGGAATATATTTAGCATCAGGCTAACAGTTGCTTATAAAAGTGGTAGAACCAGCTAACAAAAAATGCGTAAGTTAGTTGCGCGATAGTTATTTTACCTCAAAGCGATGATCCATGATATCTGAAATCTCAGAAGGTGTTGAAATTAGCGTGGAAACATTCTATCAACCGGAATATAGCAACCCAAAGCTACATGAATATATGTTTGCTTACAGGATAACTATTGACAACCATAATAATTTCTCTATTCAGCTACTTAAAAGGCATTGGAATATTTTCGACAGCAATGGTGAATACCGTGAGGTTGATGGAGAAGGTGTAGTAGGTGAACAGCCTGTGTTGCAGCCAGGACAACAATACCAATATGTGAGTGGATGTAACCTGAATACTGAAATGGGCAGAATGGTAGGTACTTACCAAATGGTTAATCAGAACAACCAAAAGATATTTGAAGTAAATATTCCGCCATTTGAATTGATTGTTCCGGCAAAATTTAACTGATGAGATTGTTATTGGCTATATCATTCTGTGTGTTATCTTCTGCACTTTTAGCACAGAGACGTGCGAAGATTGATAGTACTTTTTAATCAAAGGTGTACCGGGACCTGCTTCAACTGTTATTGTTCGTGATTCAGCAAACGTTATCGATACCACCCAAACACTTTTTGTTATTGACGGAATTCCGGTAGAATATTTTAAAGTCAAAACACTTGATCCAAATAAAATAGAGTCAATATCAGTTTTAAAAGATTCCTCGAATATTCTTTCTTGTCGCGGAAGAAGAAATATCGTTGTAATTACTCTTAAGTGTATTGCAGAGTCTATTCTTTAACTCGGTTTATATTTAGCTTCTTCAAAAATTCGTTTCGTTGGTGTTTTCATTAGCTCATCTAAAGTTTTCCCTTCTTTATCCATCCATTTTTTTACGATCTGCCAACCGATGAATTGACCAATAAATCCGGGAGAAGCCGGACCTAAAGCTGTAGTGTTAGGTGAATCGTTCATATAATCCCTTATCGTTGCAGGATCGTTCTTGTATAAAAGATCATTGGTAATGAAGAAGCCCCAAATGTTGGATTCATTTGCATAAGCACCTTCTAACTGTGCTTTGGTGTAACCTGTTTTTAAAGTGTCATCTACTTCCGGTAGTAATTGATCCAATACATATAATCTTCTGCCAGCTTCAATCATTTGTTCTACTAAAGGTTTTCCTGTTGATGTATTTCGGTAAACATTATCGCTAAGATCATCCACAATATTTTTCATACTGTTCACCGGAATATATTCTCTTTCAAATCGTCTTGAAACAAAACCGGGGTATAATTGTTGACCTGCAGGCGTATTATAGATAGAATAATTTTTACCCATGTACAATTGTAATCCAACAGCTAAAGCATCTGAAGTAATAACGCTGCTATAACTATTGATAGGGCCTATGAATGTGATGAGTTTTTGAGGTGCCTGGTAGTTTGGAAAATAATGTCTGGTAAACTGCAAACCTTTTTTCACCAATGCAGCTTCTTTATCAAGGTTATTGAATATTTTTTGTGAAGAATCGTACAATGATCTATAACTGCTAATAAATAGCATGATGTCTTTTTTGATGCTGTCAGGATGTGAAGGTTGAGACAGAATATTAAAAAGATAATCCTGCATAAAAGCCGGATATTTCTGGTTCAGATTATCAAGCGAAGCATCAAGATCGGTTGTATCTAAAGCGAAAAAATCCTGATCAAATCTCTGTACCTGCAGGTCAATTTTGATGTTGCTTACATCAGGTGTTTTATCATTGTTATTACATGAATTGAGAACTGAAAGCAATAAAAAAGCGATAACGATCTTTTTCATCTTGCAGAATTATAGAAAAAAATGTTATCGCTTTTAAAAACTATTGTTTCATCACTTTCTCTGTGATGATTCCTTCATTGGTATAAATTCTCAGTAAATACATTCCCACAGGCACAGATGGTACGTTGAATCTTCCATTGTTTAAAGTCCTGGTAGTAGCAATAACTCGTCCGCTATTATCTATCAACTGTACCTGCGATATTTTTAGTTGCGTATTTAACTGTAAATGATCTTTAAATGGGTTTGGACTGATTGCAATTTTTGTATTCTGCAGATCCTGCCATTTTATATTTTGGATCGGGCTATAACTAAACTTACCATCTCTGTCTATCATTTTTAAGCGATAGAAAGTATTGTTAGACGGTTTTGCAGAAAGCCTGCTGAGCATGTCTTTGAAAACATAAGTATTACTATTTGCATTCAAAGCATTCGTTCTCCCAATAGCAGAAAACTCATTACCTGTCCAACTTCTTTCAATTTCAAAATGGGAAACATTTTTTTCGGTAGCCGTACTCCACTTTAGCAGAGCATCTTTATTGTCTTTCAAAACTGTAAAGCTCAATAGATTTAATGGTAAAGGTGCATTGACAGAACCTGTAATCTCAACATCATCTATAGCAGCACCTGCTGCAGTTACACCAACGTCGGTTTTAAATGCAAATCGAAAAGCTACTTGATCGTTGCCTGCTAGGAATGAAATATCATAGTTCTTCTTAGCAAAAGAAGATTGCGTTCCTGAAAAATAAGCCTGATATTGTGGGAAAGCGGTTGTTCCCATAATGTTAGAGAAATTATACCAATTTAATGCAGTTGTTGTACTTAATGGAGACCAATTTTTACCGGTATCTAAGCTGTATTCTAACCTAAAACCATCATAGTCTGCTTCGAATGAATATTTTGTATAGAAACTAAAATCATAAGAGCCTGGTGCACTTAAATTATAGAGAGGACTATATAAATAAGATTCACTGTTATTAACGTAATTAGCAAGATTTGGTCCGGTAATCCAGGCTTTAGATCCACTATTTGTTCCGCTTTTGGCCGGGTAATTAGAAGTACCTCTTTCCCATTCAGTACCTGAAATTGTTTCAGCCGCAAAATGGTTGGCATTTACTTCAAAATTGCCTCCTTGTGAGAGTGTATATGGAGTGCCACTTATTGGCATTACTGTAATAGTTTTTACAGTAGTAGATGCTCCACCATTTATACTGAGTGTAACCGTATATGTTCCTGGCGTGGTATATTTTTTTAGAGGATGCTGAAGTGTGGATGTGTTTCCATCGCCAAAATCCCATGAATATGAAGATGGGTTGATTGAAGTACTAGTGAATTGTAAAGCTCTACCCGGATAAATAATACTAGCGCTTGTAATAAAACTGGCGGAAGCCGGAGAAAAAGCACCGGTATAATACAAACCACGGCCATGTGTTGCAGCAATGATCAATTTATCTGAGGGCCTTGTTTGTAACATATCTACCCTAACGTTTGCTAATCCATTGTTCGTTGAGCCCCAATTAGTAGATGTTCCGTTGAGATCATCAGTTGACCATACACCTAGTTCGGTTGCTATTAAAGCCTGGTCGTTACTGATTGGATTGAATATGATCCACCTAACCGGCATATCTGGTAAATTACCTTCTACACTAACCCAATTAACACCTCCATCAGTCGTTTCCCAAATGCTATTTGCGCCATAATTACTGAAGGTTACAAGAATGTGATCGTCATTACCTGGCTGTACTTCAATACATGAAATATAACCAGGTGGCATTGATGAAAGAGCATTTATACTGGTAGCTGATGGTGTATTAGTATGGGCATCATCTACTTTAACAATATTTCCATTACCCGTTCCAAAAAATACACGATTGGGAGTATTAGGAGATACTTTCACAGCAGAAATAGTTCCATTTAATTGGGGAAGTGATACCTGTGTAAACGTATTACCTGTTTGTGGATTTTCCCATCTTAAATATTGATTACTGCTTCTTGCACAATACATTCTATTGCCAAGATCATCGTAGTCTGTGGGGTTAATAAATCTACCATTGTTTCCATGACTTGCACTGGTAAATGAATTGCCGCCATTTGAAGAACGATAATAATTATTGTACACATAACTGGTGAACTGGTATTGCGGCTGATCCTGATCTATATGGCAAAATGCTCCATCACCACCGGTAACTTCTGTTGTATTATGCAATATTGACTGGGTAAATTTATGACTTCCATTATCCTGAGCACCTGCTAAGAAATTGAATGATCCTGCTGTCGGATTCATCGCACAGCCATAAAATTGCAGCGTATTATAGTTTGTAGATTTATTGGTAATGGTTGGCATAGACTCATTGCCATCACTGGTTCTAAAAACAGCACCATCATTAGTAAAATAAACAATGTTGCTATTACCAGGGGAGAAGATAATATTATGCTGATCGGCATGCACTTCCTGGAAACCAAAACCACCATACCAATGTGCAATTTGACCCCAGGTTCCTCCACCATCGGTGCTTTTAAAAAGATCAATAGCTCCAACGTATAATGTAAGTGGATCAGTTGGAGAAACTTCTATTGTAAGATCATACCAGGCCTGCCCTCTTGAAAAATCTGCTGCAGAAATTCCATTATCAGCATCATCAGGTTCTGTTTTAGAAACGAATGTTGCACCCCCATCAGTGCTTTGTAAAATACCGTTCACTGCATTGCCAGTTTCCACTAATGCATACAAGTAGTTAGGAGCTGATTGGGATGTAGCAATTTCAATTCTTTCAGCTGCAATGGGTAATGTTATGGCTGCACTCCAGTTGATTCCACCATTAATTGATTTATGCAGGCTTCCATTTAATGTTGCATAAATATCACCGTTGCCAGCCTGTTCAATATCATAACTGAGATTACTGTTTGCACCACTAATTCCCAAACCTGTTCCTAGTACTTTTGTAAAACTTGTTCCTCCATTTGCTGATCGGTAAACACCCGTTTGTGTGCAGGAAAACAAAATGCCTGCAGTAGATACCAATATTTTCTGGTTATAATAAAAGTTAGAAGTGTTAGTTGCTGAAAGCTGGCTCCAGGTATTACCACCATTGATGCTTTTCCAAATACCCAAACCTCTTACTGCATCACTATTACCATAACCTTCACCCGTAGCAAAATACATGATCTGTGGGTTGGTTGGGTCCTGTGCTATTGAGGTTACTGCAAGGTTTCCGAATAAATCATTTACCGGTGTCCAGTTTGGTTCTGTTGCTGTGATATCAGTAGTCTTCCATAAACCTCCACCAACACTTCCTGCCCATATAGTTTTTCTTGTAGCATCATTTAAATCAACCAACAACGTTCTTGTTCTGCCACCAAAATTTTTGGGTCCTAACGCAGTCCATTGTATTCCTTCAATAGCATTATTATTTCTCGCAACTAATGATGCTTTTGCATAATTATAAGCCGGTATTAATCTTTCCATTGGAACATAACCAAGCGACAGGTCTTTGGTCATTTCAAATTCCTGTTGCCAGGCTAATTCAATTCTATCTCTTTTAGGAATTTTTGATGTTTTTATATCAGTATAATCCCCTTCAATCAAAACAAACAGAAGAAATGGAATTATTACTGCAGCTGCTAAAAAGAGAAAAGATCGAAAAATATTTTTTTGCATGATATTGATGTGCATTTGTGTAGGGTGGTCAAATTTAGCAGAATATGTTCAAAGGAATACTTAATAAAGCATTGATTTAAGCTACGTAAAACTGTATTTACAGGGATTCATGTATTATATCTTTGTATTATGAAGATCGTATTGGCTCAACAGAATTATCATATAGGCAATTTTGAATTGAATACAGGCAAGATCATTAGTGCAATAAAAGAAGCGAAAGCACAAAATGCTGACCTGATTGTCTTTAGTGAATTATGTGTTTGTGGCTATCCTCCAAGAGACTTTCTGGAGTTTGAAGATTTCATTAACAAATGTTATCAATCAGTTGAAGAAATAGCCCAGCATGCTGACACAATTGGTGTATTGATCGGATCTCCAGCAAGAAACAAAGTAAAGGAAGGCAAAGACCTTTTTAATGCTGCACTTTTGTTATACGATAAACAGGTAAAGGCCCAAATTTCTAAAACACTTCTACCTACCTACGATGTATTTGATGAGTACCGGTATTTCGAACCTGCATTTGAGTGGAACGCAGTTGATTTTAAGGGCAAGAAGTTAGCAATAACAATTTGTGAAGACATCTGGAATCTTGTTGATAATCCTATGTATCGTTTTTCTCCAATGGATCAATTGATCACTCAGCAGCCAGATATAATGATCAATCTTAGTGCTTCACCTTTTGATTATACACATGCTGATGACAGAAAAGTGATCTGTAAGAACAATGTGCTGAAGTATAAAATTCCTTTGATCTATTGCAATGGAGTTGGCAGTCAAACAGAAATTGTTTTCGATGGAGGTTCTTTAGTGTTTGATAAACATGGTAACCTTTGTAAAACACTTCCTTTATTTGAGGAAGCTTATCATACTGTAGAGATAAATGATGATGGTTCAATCAACTCAACTATTGAACAGAATTTATATGATCTTCCTTCTGCAGATGTTGATCCCGCAAAACTTCAGCCTACACTCAATATTGCTTATGTACACAAAGCTTTAATAACAGGTATTCGGGATTATTTTTATAAGATGGGTTTTACAAAAGCAATTATTGGTTCTTCAGGAGGAATTGATTCGGCTGTCACCCTGGCTTTAGCCTGTGATGCTTTGGGAAGTGAAAATGTAAGAGCAATATTGATGCCTTCTCCGTATTCTACTGAGCATTCAGTGAATGATGCAGTTCAATTGAGTAAGAATCTGAATAATCCTTATGATATCATTAAGATCAGCGATGTTTATGAATCATTTCTTTCAACGCTAAAACCAATCTTCAAAGACCTTCCTTTCTCGCTTGCAGAAGAAAATATTCAAAGCCGTACAAGAGGAAATTTATTAATGGCTATTGCCAACAAGTTTGGATATATTTTACTCAATACATCAAACAAAAGTGAACTGGCAACCGGTTACGGAACATTATATGGAGACATGGCTGGTGGCTTGGCTGTTTTAGGTGATTGTTATAAACTTCAGGTGTATGAACTGGCAAAATATATCAACCGAGATAAAGAGATCATTCCCGATAATATTATTACCAAACCCCCTAGTGCTGAGTTAAGACCTGATCAAAAGGACAGCGATAGTCTTCCGGATTATGAGATCCTTGATCAGGTATTATATCAATACATTGAACGACGTTTAGGCCCTGGTGAAATAAAAGCCCAGGGTTTTGATGCTGCAATTGTTGATAAAACATTGAAGCTTGTAAACATGAATGAGTATAAGCGTAACCAGTTTTGCCCCATAATACGTGTTAGCCCTAAAGCATTTGGTGTAGGAAGAAGAGTTCCGATTGTTGGTAAGTACCTTTCATAGTTGGTTGCATTTTTGTTGGGATTAGCCAAACCTCGTTATGAAAAAGTTCTGGCAGAACCATAAGTTAGTAACCTTGCTTGTTACGCTTTACCTAATAATCTACACATTACTTCACCAATCAGGAGCATCATTGAAAGTATTGGGTGCTATGTTCCTTCTTTCTCCATTCCTAGTAATATGGATGGCATATACTATTTTAAAGTTCGGTACTTATAATGGTCATGAACTGGAGGAAAATGAAGAATGGGGTTACCAGGATAAGAATAAAGATGAACTAGGTGTTTTTTAAAATGTGGAATTGATTGTATAGTTTGCGGCTATGAAATTTAGCTGCTTTGCAATATGCCTGGCTATTAGTATCACATCTTTTTCCCAGGCTGATAATGAAATACAGGTGTATGCTTCTCAAACGATCGGTAAGAACAGAACCATTTTTGAATTACATAGTAACTACACTTTTAAAGGCTCTAAGTATTTAATTGATCCCAAATCTGCAAGATGGTTGAATGAAACAATTGAGATCACCCATGGATTTGCAGATAATTTCGAGATTGGTTTTTACACTTTCACCGCTTTATCGCCAAATGGCAAATATCAATATCTCGGTAACCAGATCAGGCCAAGAATAACAGCATCTGATAAATGGAAATTACCTTTCGGTGCCAGTATTTCAGCGGAGTTTGGTTTCTTCAGACCCGACGTTTCTTCTTCTTTTTTCTGGCAGGGAGAAATAAGACCCATCATTGATAAAACAGTGGGTGAATGGTATTTTTCTTTAAATCCCAATATTGATTTTGTTCTTACAGGTGATAATAAAGGATGGGGTTTTTCTCCTCAACTAAAATCGATGTACACAATTCAGCAAAAAGTAGGAATTGGATTTGAATATTATAGTGGACTTGGAAACTTCGGAAATTTTCTTCCATCCAAACAACAGGAGCACCTGATTGGTCCGATGATAGATGTTGTTGCAGATCCTAGATGGGAAGTGAATGGTGGATTCTTATTTGGCTTAACACCAGGATCTAATCAAACTGTATTCAAACTTTTGCTAGGCAGAAGATTTGGTAAATAAGATCAGTCGTGAATAACCATCAAGGGCAAATGACTGTGAAATGCCAATGATTTTGTATGGCTTTTTTTGAATAGCCCATCAAACAATCCATGTTTTTTTGGAATAGTGATGATGAGATCAATCGCATTATTATCTGAAAAATGATTAATAGCTTCTGTGAAATGTGTATCATGAATAAAATGATACTCCGGATCATAACCCTGGAATAAAGTATCTAATAATAAGCTTTCAAACGCTTCATCAGGTTTT
Source organism: Bacteroidota bacterium (assembly GCA_023386555.1). Classification (GTDB taxonomy): domain Bacteria; phylum Bacteroidota; class Bacteroidia; order Chitinophagales; family Chitinophagaceae; genus JAEZDC01. The sequence goes on from JAEWJK010000013.1 coordinate 87,500, forward strand.
GTTTGTTTCTCAGAGACATTTAAAATGTGTAGCTGAGCTTTAGTTAGATCAAGCAGGTTTTTTATTGACTGCACCGGCATTGTATCAACCACTTTTCTAAAATCACATGCCAGTACAACTTGTTGGATCTTTTTATATGTTGCATTCTTCGGAACAATAAATACAGGTACCGTAACATGTTTTGCCACACTAATGGTGTTACTTCCTATCAGCACTTCTTCCATCCTACTGCCTCCTGTGATTCCCATTACGATTGCATCAATTTCTTCCTGCTTACATAATTCTTCCACACCACCGGTAAGTGTTTGAAATTCGCTTTTTGTTTCAAATAACATTGGCCCGTTACAGGAAGCTTGTAACATTGAACGGAACTTTTGCATTCCGTCTTCACTTGACTTTTTCAGAACATCTATGTCAAACAATTGAACAGCAGGCATAGAAGGGTCTGCAGCAATTGGTGCCTGGTATGCGTTATAAAGAATGATCTTTTGAATTCCCAGGTCATTAGCAAGTGATACTGCATAATGGCCAGCATTCATTGCAACATCAGAAAAATCAGTAGGAACCAGGATGCTATTCATAGAATTTATTTATAGCTTAAAGTTAGATGAAGGCCTTTTACCAATTCAATGATTTTCATCACTTCACCTGCAAATACAGTGCTATAGATTTTCAATAATGCCGGCTATACCTTGTCCACCACCAACACAAGCAGTAACAAGTCCATACTTCTTGTTCAATCGTTTCATATCACTCAATAATTGAATGGTGAGCTTGCAACCGGTGCAGCCTAAAGGATGGCCAAGAGCAATAGCACCGCCATTTATATTTACAATTGATGGATCAATGCCTAATTCCCTGATCACTGCAATAGCTTGTGATGCGAAAGCTTCGTTCAACTCAACGAGATCGATCTGGCTTAAATTCATGTTGGCTTGTTTCAACACTTTTGGTACTGCAGCAACTGGTCCGATACCCATTATTCTTGGATGCACTCCTGCACTTACACAGTTAACCAATCTTCCAATCGGTTTCAATCCAAGTTCTTTCACCATTCTTTCGCTCATTACCACAACGAAAGCAGCTCCATCACTTGTTTGAGATGAATTACCTGCAGTTACTGTTCCTTTAGCTGCAAATGCGGGTTTTAATTTTGCCAGGCCTTCAATGGATGTATCAGCTCTTACTCCTTCATCGGTATCAACTGTATATTTCCTTACTTTCTTTTTTCCTTTTTCATCCAGATATGTTTGCTCTACTTCAATCGGAAGAATTCCTGGTTTGAAATATCCATTATCGATTGCTGTTTTTGCTTTCTGGTGAGATGCTAATGCAAACTGATCCTGCTCTTCACGACTCACATTAAATTCTTTGGCCACAGCTTCTGCCGTAAGACCCATGCTTAAATAATAATCAGGTTCATCTTTCGCTATGGAAAAAGCCGGAACCGTTTTCCATCCTGCGGTAGGTACAAGACTCATACTTTCTGTTCCTCCTGCCACAATACAATCGGCCATGCCCATTCTTATTTTGGCAGTGGCAAGAGCAATTGTTTCCAACCCACTTGCACAATATCTATTCACAGTCATGCCCGGAATCTCAATTCCCAAAGCCCTTGCAGCAATGATTCTTCCGACTTGCAAACCCTGTTCAGCTTCAGGCACAGCATTGCCCACGATTACATCATCAATTCTTTTGGCATCCAATTCCGGGATGGATGCAATCAATCCTTTTATCACATCAATGGCAAGGTCATCTGGCCTTGTAAATCTGAAACTTCCTTTTTTGGCTTTACCTACTGCAGTTCTGTATCCTGCAACTATATAAGCATCCTGCATATTTCTAATTTGTATGATCCAAATATAACAAAAAGGTTGTTTATGCAACTATGAGTATCGGCATTGCCATTCATCAAAAAATAACAGAACTATTATAACTTCTGTCATGAAATTGTCATGAAATGGAGGATTTTTGCCGTATATTTTTTAAAGTCACAACACAATGAAAAGGCTACTAACGCTTATGTTGCTCAGTTTACTGGGCTATTCTCTACATGCACAAACTATTAAAGGATCAATTAAAGACACGGAAGAAAAGCCATTGGCAAATGCTACAATTTCTGTACTTCGTATAAAGGACTCTTCTGTTGCAAAATTTGGAGTTTCTGATAAAGAAGGAAAATTTTCAATTGCCGGTGTACGGGAGGGAAAATATTTCCTGAAAGCTTCTTATGTGGGTCATGCCATTGGTTATTCATCTGCATTTGATGTTGCAAATGATGCTGATATAAATATTCCATCGATAATACTAACCAAAGGTGCAGACCTGAATGATGTAACCGTTACTTCTAAAAAGCAATTGGTAGAAGTAAAGGCTGATAAAACCATCTTCAATGTTGAAGGAACCATCAATGCTGTTGGTCAGGATGTACTGGAATTACTCAGAAAAGCACCAGGTGTGCAGGTTGACCGTGATGATAACATAAGCATCAGTGGGAAAAATGGGGTACAGGTTTTTATTGATGGAAAACCATCTCCTTTAGCCGGTAAAGATTTGAGTGAATTCTTAAAGACAATTCAATCTTCACAGTTAGAATCTATAGAGATCATCACCAATCCATCAGCTAAATATGAAGCTGCTGGTAATGCGGGCATCATCAATATTAAATTGAAAAGAAATAAAAGCCTTGGTACAAATGGATCTGTGAATGCAGGATATGGAATTGGTATCTATGCAAAATATAATGCAGGAATAGCTTTAAATCACCGTAACAAATCATGGAACCTATTTGGTAATTATAATTATAACCAGGGAATGAGTGAAGGTCCTTTTAATTTGTATCGTGAAGTGGCCGACAGCATTTTCGATCAGCGTTCAAAGAACATCAACAGGATACAAAGCCATAATTTTAAATTCGGTGCCGATCATTTTATCAATCGCTTTAATACCATCGGTTTTATGATTAGTGGCGTTAGAGCTGATCCTACAAGTACTAATCGTAGTAATACAATGATTAGCTATCTTCCTACAAAAGCTAGTGTTAAACAATTGCGTGCCGTTAACAAGAACATCAGCGAAAGAGATAACACCATTTATAATATCAATTATAAACACACAGATACATCAGGAAGAGATCTGAACGTCGATTTCGATTATTCGAACTATGAAATCCTTACCGATCAGTTGCTCACTAACTATTATCTCAATGCAGATGCAACAGTTGAAACTAATCGTGAGATCAATAATATGATATCACCAACAGACATTAAAATATATTCTGGAAAGATAGATTATGAACAGAATGTAAATAAAGGTCGTTTGGGTATTGGCGGAAAAATATCAATCATTAGAACAGATAATGATTTCCAGATGTATAATGTAGTCGGTTCTTCTAAAGATCTTGATAAAGACAAGAGCAATCGCTTCAGATACAATGAGAATATCAATGCAGGTTACCTCAACTACAACAAACAACTGAAAGGCTGGATGTATCAGATCGGTGTTCGTGTAGAAAATACGATTACCGAAGGAAGATCAACAGGCCTAAAGTTTAATGGAACAACATATGTTCCTTATGATTCATCTTTCAAAAGAAATTATACCAACCTGTTTCCTAGTGCTGCGGTAACGTTCAATAAGAATCCGATGAATCAATGGAGTATTTCTTATAGCAGAAGAATTGACAGACCTGCATATCAAGATTTGAATCCTTTTGAATTTAAATTGGATGCTTATACTTTCATGAAAGGAAATACCACACTAACACCTCAATTCACACATTCTTTCAGCCTGACCAATATTTATAAATACAGGCTTACAACAAGTCTTTCATATAGCCGAACAGCAGATGTGTTTGCACAGGTTCCTGATGTAATTGAAACTTCAAAAAGCTTTCTAACCAAAAAGAATCTTGCAACGCAGGAAAACATTGGATTGAACATCAGCTTTCCTTTTCAATACAAGATCTACAGTTTATTTACTAATGTGAATGCCTATTATTCACATTACGAAGCAAACCTTGGACCTAACCGTGTGGTAAATCAGGATGTATTTTCTTATCGCCTTTATGCACAGAATAGTTTGAAGCTTACTAAAACAGTTACAGCAGAATTGAGTGGATGGATAAATGGTCCCTCATTATGGGGTGGATTGTTTGAAACAAAACTAATGGGACAGATGGATGCTGGTTTACAGAAATCAATAATGAAAGGAAAAGGAACATTACGCTTTGCATTGAGCGATGTTTTAAAAACGTTCCAGTTTCAAAGCGAAGCTTTTTATGCTAACCAGTTAACAAGAGCATCAGGATTTGGTGAAACAAGAGTATTCCGAATCAATTTCAGCTATCGTTTTGGTAACAACCAGGTGAAGGCAGCAAGAAATAGAAAGACTGCTGCAGAAGAAGAAAACAGCAGAACGAATGGTGGTGGAGGATTAGGAGGGAATTAATGTTGAGTCAGCTGAAGTACAATGATCAACTTTCGTTGCGTCGCACTCTTGTACTTTTAGAACTTACCTGAACAGTTCAGCTGCAATGCCATCGGCCAGCAGTTTACCATTGTTCGTCAATATTAAATGATCATCAGATGCTGTCATTGATCCTTCATTAAGGAAAATGGCAGCATCTTTTTTTATAGATGTTGCTATCACATCATTCCAATGTTGGGCTATATGTTGTAACGACAACCCTTCCATTGTTCTAAGGCTTGTCATAATATATTCATTCAGTTTTTGGGTCTCAGTTAGCACTTCTTTCTCAGCCGGAATAATATTTTGTTCAATACTCTTTAAATACAAAGCATTGTTGCTAATGTTCCATTCTCTTTCATTGCCATTAAATGAATGTGCTGATGGACCAAGGCCTAAATAAGATTTGCCCTGCCAGTAACTGCTGTTGTGTTTACTTCTGAAACCTGGTTTAGCAAAATTTGATATTTCGTAATGTTCATAACCACCATCTTTTGTCCACTGCATCAACAATTCAAAATGCCTGGCTTGTTTTTCTGATTCAACATTTTCTTTTTTCTTTTGTTGGATCATTTTGTCCAATGCTGTTTTTGGCTCTACAGTTAATGCATAACAAGAGAGATGAGGTATATTCAGCTCAATGGCTTTATAAACGTTTTCTTTCCATTTTTCATCTGTTAAGGTTGGTGTACCATAAATCAGATCGATGGTAATATTATTAAAATGTTTTACGGCCAATTGCAAACAACTGACTGCCTGTTCAGCATTATGAGCCCTGTTCATCCATTGCAGGTCTTCCTCAAAAAAAGATTGTATCCCTATACTAAGTCTGTTTATGCCGATCTGTTTCCATTGTAACAATTTCTCTTCGGTAATATCGTCAGGATTCGCTTCAAGTGTTATTTCAGCCTTAGCGTCAACGGTAAAAAATTCTTTCAGTGAGAAAATCGTAAATCGTAAATCGTCAATCGTAATTAGAGAAGGTGTTCCTCCACCAAAATAAATTGTATGAACTTCTTCTTCCAGGTAATCTCTCCTTAATTCAGCTTCTTTTATAATAGCCTTAACCATTTCAGAAATGTTTGAAGGAGAAGTGGAAAAATGAAAATTGCAGTAATGACAGGCTTTTCTGCAAAACGGAATATGAATGTAAATGCCTGCCATGTGAGAAAATGGATTATACTTGTTTTTGAAAGATGGCAAAATTAGTGATATACAGACTGATGGTTTTATTGATTGGCAGTTTGCTAACAATGCAGCTGAATGCACAACTTCAATTACAGATAGAACCTGTGGAAGAGAAAGTGGATCTTTCGGTACTAGGGATTCGGTTGGAGAACAATTTCAAATCAAGGCAGTCGTTGTTTGCTTACTTAGAACAACTGCCTGTAATACTTCAATCAAAAGGATATTTATCTGCATCGATTGATAGTATAGCAGAAAAAGATACTTTGATCGTTGCCTATCTCTTTCTTGGAAAACAATATCAATGGCAAGAAGTAAACATACAACCGGAAGATTGGTTGCTGTTGAATACTTTGGGATACAATGTAAATTCTTTTAAAAATGCAGATGCAAAAACTATTTCATCCTTACCGCTAACAATCATTAATCATTTTCAAAATAATGGCTATCCTTTCGCAAAAGTTAAATGGGATAGTATTCAGATCATAAACGAACAGGTGAGTGGAAAGTTAAAGATTGAAAAAGGTCCTTTATATAAAATGGACAGCATTAGTATGCATGGCTCAGCAAGGTTATCAAAAAATTTCCTGCAACAATATTTTGATCTGCCGGCAGATGGTATTTACAGAAGAGATGTATTAGATAATATAGATCAGAAGATAGTGGAACTTCAGTTTATTCAACAATCACAACCCTGGAATGTTACCATGCATCCTACTGGTTATACGCTTAATTTTTATTTCGATCCAAAACGAAATAACCAGGTTGATGCATTGATCGGTTTTCTTCCTTCCAATCAACAGAATGGTGGTAAGTTATTGTTAACGGTAGATGCAAACCTTCTTTTTCGCAATGCTTTTGGAGCGGGAGAAACCATTGATTTCAATTGGGAACAGATTCAGCCCAGATCTCCAAGACTGCATCTTATTTTTCAGCAGCCCTATATTTTTAAATCAAGATTTGGGTTAGACCTGGCATTTCAACTTTATAAAAAGGATTCATCGTTTTTGAACATTTTCGGAAATGTAGGGTTGCAATACAATATCAATACTAATCAATCTGCTAAAGTAATTCTGCAAACACAAAGAACCAACCTGCTGGATGTTGATACCAACATTATTCGTTTTAATAAACAATTACCTGACATCATCGACCTAAATAATCTCAATATCGGGCTGGAATATTCATACATCAATACCAACTATCGCTTCAACCCAAGAAGCGGAACTGAGTTTACTTTCAGTACAACTGCAGGAAAAAAAACGATCAGGCGAAATAATGCCATAACAAATATCAAAGATGGAAGTTTCAACTACAATACACTTTACGATTCACTTGAACTGGATAGTTACCAATTAAGATTAAGGATGAATGCGGCAAAATATTTTCCTATTGCAAAACAGGCTGTTCTTAAAACTGCTTTCCAGGCAGGATTACTTCAAACGCCAAACTATTTTCGTAATGAAATGTTTCAGGTTGGAGGTTACAGGCTGTTAAGAGGTTTTGATGAGGAAAGCATTTTTGCCAATCGATTTGCTGTTGCAACAATCGAATATCGTTACCTGGTTGGGTTGAACTCTTTTTTCTTTGGTTTTACTGATGTTGGTTATACGAATTATAAAAGCCAACAATCATCTGTATCGCATACCTATTTTGGGATCGGTGCAGGTATGGCTTTCGAAACTAAGCAAGGTATTTTCAATATCAGTTATGCAGTTGGAAAAAGAAATGATCTTCGTTTTGATCTGAGACAATCAAAAATACATTTCGGTTATACCAGCTTTTTTTAATTCACAACCATCTGCTTACTTATTTTTGTAATGAATGAGCTGGAAGTGGATTTTTTTTCTGTTATTAATATTGATGTTTGCTGCAGACCTTACTGCACAAACTGATACCACCACACGTCGTACAGACACATCTAATCGAAATGGGGGAGATACTTCTAACAGAAGAAGAGATACCACTAATCGAAGGAGAGATACTACAAGACCTGTAACTCCAAGGCCTCCAACACCGAAGCCACCAACTCAACCAGTCAACAGAGACACAATCCCGGCTGATTCAACTGCCTCTCAAGCAGATAGCCTTAGAAGAGATTCAATGGCTGTTGTTGTACCTGCAGTTGTATATACAGATACCAGTACTTATTACGCTTATTATCGTCACCCATATCTCGGTTTTGATAAAACGCCGGTTTACATGTTAATGAAAGCCAGAACAACAGAATCGAAAGACACAGTGTTTTATCTACTTGCAGGCTTACTTTTCTTTGTAGGTTTCACAAAACTCTTATTCCCGAAATATTTTCAAAATACATTCAGACTTTTTTTCCAGACCAGCTTCAGGCAAAAACAAACAAGAGATCAGCTTTTGCAACAGAGTTTAGGTTCATTGTTACTCAACCTTTTATTCTTCTTTAGCAGTGCATGTTACTTAACATTAGTCTTGGAACATTACGATTGGTCTGTTTTTCCCTTCTGGAAATTATTATTGTACAGTCTTATTTTACTGGCTGTTTTATATATCGTGAAGTTTATTTTTCTCAGGTTTGCCGGATGGATATTTAATGCAAAAGAAGGTGCTGAAACCTACATATTTATTGTTTTTCTAATTAATAAGATCATCGGTGTAATGCTAATACCTTTTATATTGGTAATTGCTTTTGCCGAACCATCTTTAGTAGATGCAGCCATTACTGCCTCGGTAATTTTATTGATCATGCTATTTGTTTATCGATACTTTGTTTCATTAAAAAGCTTTCGCAGAGACCTGCATATCAGTCCTTTTCATTTTTTCCTCTACCTTTGCGGCGTTGAAATTGTACCGTTACTTATTGTGGGTAAGGTAGTTTTCAATTATATAGACGGAAGATTTTAAACTTGTACCAACCTTAGATCAATAGCATGGCGAAAACCGGTTCAAAGAATTCAGCTGTAAAAGCAGTTAAAAAGCTTCTCATTTCACAGCCAAAGCCTGAAAGCGAAAAATCACCATATTTTGACCTGGCAAAGAAGTATGATGTAGAGTTGGTCTTTCATCCCTTTATTAAACTTGAGCCTATCGTTGCAAGGGAATTTCGTAAACAGAAGATCGACATCATGCAATACTCTGCTGTAATTTTTACCAGCAGAAATGCCATTGATCATTTCTTTCGTATGTGCGAAGAAATGAAGATCACCGTAGGACAGGATACAAAATATTTCTGCATCACTGAAGCTGTTGCCTTGTACCTACAAAAGTTTATTCTGTATAGAAAGCGAAAGGTTTTTTATGGTGCTGACGGAACCAATAAAAGTCTATTTGATGTGATCAACAAGCATAAAGAAAACGAGCAGTTTCTATATGTATGCAGCGAAAATCAACAGGATAATGAGATAGTAGGCTGGCTGAAATCGCATAATTGTGAATTTGAATTGGCATTTATGTACAGAACGGTGAGCAACGATATTAAAACCGTGATGCCGAAAGAAGATCATTTTGATGTGATTTGTTTTTTCACTCCAAGTGGTGTAAAAAGCTTGTTTGATAATTTTCCAAAGTTCAAACAGAACGGAATTTATATTGGCACTTTCGGAGGTAATACTACCAAGGCTGCTGAAGATGCAGGTCTTACATTAAACATTAAAGCACCGGCTCCACAAACACCAAGTATGGTTGCTGCGTTAGATAAGTTCCTGGCTGAACACAAAAAATAGATCTCAACTTATAAGTTTCATGCCTTTGCTTTATGCAGAGGCATTTTTATTGCTATTTAGCAAGCTTTATTGTAGTTTGAATGTTTGATTGTTTAAACGTTTCGAGGTTCACTAACAATCAAACAATCGAATTTTAAACACTCGAACTCTATGCACAAACATACCAATCGTCTGATAAATGAAACCAGTCCGTATCTGTTGCAACATGCACATAATCCTGTTGACTGGTATCCGTGGAGTGATGAAGCTTTGGAAAGAGCAAAGAGAGAAGATAAACCCATTTTGGTAAGTATTGGTTATGCTGCCTGCCATTGGTGCCACGTAATGGAACGAGAAAGTTTTGAAGATGAGGCTACGGCATCGATAATGAATGAACATTTCATCAATATTAAGATCGATCGTGAAGAACGTCCGGATCTGGATCATGTGTACATGGATGCAGTTCAGGCAATAGAAGGAAATGGTGGCTGGCCGTTAAATGTGTTTTTAATGCCTGACGGTAAACCATTTTATGGCGGAACTTATTTTCCACCGAAGAGAGCTTTCAATCGTCCAAGCTGGCAGGAAATATTGCTGAGTGTTCATGATGCTTATACTAACAGGAAACATGAACTGGAATCGCAGGCTGAAAATCTAACGGCACATCTCAAACAGGCAAATTCTTTTGGATTGGCTGCATCGAAAGATCAGTTTACTGAAGCTGATCTCAAAACTATTGCATCAAATATTTTAAAACAGGCTGATAACGAGCATGGAGGTTTTGGAGCAGCACCAAAGTTTCCTCAAACATTTACCATTCAATATTTGCTTCGACATTATTATTTCACAAAAGATAAAACATGTTTGCAACAGGCCTTGTTGAGTTTGGATAAAATGATCTATGGCGGCATTTATGATCAATTGGGTGGAGGTTTTGCAAGGTATAGCACCGATGCAGAATGGTTAGCTCCACACTTTGAAAAGATGTTGTATGATAATGCACTTTTAGTTTCTACAATAGCAGAAGCCTATCAGTTAACTAAAAATAATTTGTATAAAGAAACAATTGAGCATACACTTGAGTTTATAGAAAGGGAATTAATGAGCAGTGAAACCGGATTTTACAGTGCTTTAGATGCTGACAGTGAAGGAGTGGAGGGCAAGTTTTATACGTGGTCAAAGGAAGAGATTGATATTATTTTGGGTGAAGATGCAACACTGTTTAACCAGTTTTATGATGTTTCAGAAAAAGGAAATTGGGAGCATACGAGCATATTAAGGATTAAACAACCATTAGATCAATTTGCGAATGATAGCAATATGGATGTTGCAATGTTGCGGGATAAGCTTAAGTCTAATAGAAGCTTATTGTTAGCGCAAAGAGGAAAAAGGATCAGGCCTTTACTGGACGATAAGATTCTTTTGGGGTGGAATGCCCTGATGAATATTGCTTATTGTAAAGCGTTTGCAGCTACCAGTAACGATGATTACAGGAAAACTGCGATCAGGAATATGAGATTCTTAGAGGCGAAATTATTCGTTGATGGCAAATGGCATCACACCTTTAAGGAACAGGCAAGAATACCTGCTTTTTTAGATGATCTTGCTTACCTGGCTCATGCATATATTCATTTACAAGAGATTACCGGAGATTCAGATTACCTGTTGAAAGCAAGGGAGTTAACTGAGTTGATCCTGGCAGAATATAGTGATGAATCACGGGCAATGTTCTACTATACCAAAGATGGACAGCAAGACATCATCGTCCGGAAAAAAGAAATTTATGATGGAGCTGTTCCTTCCGGTAATGCAATAATGGCAATGGTGTTATCATATCTTTCAAAAGTTTTTGATCTGCCGGAATGGGAGGAAAGAGCTGTTTCAATGAATACTTCACTTAAAGCAGTCATCACAAAATATCCAACTTCATTTGGTGTCTGGGCTCAATTCGCTCAAGTTTTTGTAAATGGAATCAATGAGATCGCTATCACAGGTAGTAACACAAACCAATCTCTGCAGGAACTGCTTCAAAGTTATATTCCAAACAAAGTGTTGCAAACTGCAGAAAAAGATGAAGATAATTTCCCTTTAATAAAAAGCAGAGTAGGCACTGAACTAAAGTTTTACTTCTGTAAAAATTATGTTTGTTTGCAGCCTTTTGATTCGATTGGGAGTCTGATAGAGTCTTTGAAAGCTGTGCAAGCCGGTAAGCCTTAAGGTGTTTTAGTACTCCTTTAACACAATAAAAAAAAGAGGATACCGTTTTCCTTTACCGGCTATTTTTTAAGGAGAATTCTAATTCTTAAAAATCGGTCTGGAATTGGTTGATTGAATTATATCATTATATTTGTCCACTACCTCAATCTTAGATTAAAAGGAATGAAACGCCAACTGATCGCTGTATTAGCCTTGACTACTCTGGTATTTGGAATGACCAGTTGTAACAAGAAGGGAAAATCAAAGGGTATACCTGATAATGGACAATTAGTAGGTGCAAGCCCTAGCACAAAGAAGAGTATGGGAAAACCGCTGGGAATGGTATATATACCTCCTGGAACTTTTCATATGGGGCCAAGTGATGAAGATGTGAACTATAACTTCACTGCCCGTAACAAGCAAGTTTCCATTAACGGTTTCTGGATGGATGCTACGGAAATCACTAACAATGAATACCGCCAGTTTGTTTGGTGGGTTAGAGATTCACTAGCAGCGATGGCTTTGAATTATTTTAAAGCAGGACCAAACGGAGATACTGCAGTTGACTGGAAGAAAATGCAGACTGTTAAGTATAGTGATCCAAAAGTACTTGAAGGAATTGCCGATAAACTTATCTTAAGTGTAGGTGATCGTTTGAAAGGCAAAATGGAGCTTGATCCTCAAAAAGTTATTTACCACATTGAATATTTTGATCTGAAGGAAGCTGCTAAAGTGGAAAACAAACGTAAACCACGTAGCACTTACATTGTTAGATATGATGAAAAGATCTATCCTGATACTTTGGTTTGGATGAGAGATTGGTCATATTCTTACAATGATCCAATGACCAAAAAATATTTTGCTCACCCAAGCTTCGGAAACTATCCTGTAGTAGGCGTGAGCTGGAAACAGGCTATGGCCTTTGCTCATTGGAGAAGCCATTATTTAAACAGCTACCTGGAAAGAAAGAAATATGCAGTTGAAAGTGATTTCCGTTTACCAACTGAAGCTGAATGGGAATATGCTGCAAGAGGTGGCCGTCAGCAATCAATGTATCCTTGGGGTAACTATTACCTGAGAAATAAAAAAGGATGTTTGCTTGCTAACTTTAAACCTGGCCGTGGTAATTATCCTGAAGATGGTGGATTTTATACAGTAAGAGCCGATGCATATTGGCCAAATGATTGGGGTTTATATAATATGGCTGGTAACGTAGCTGAGTGGACATCATCTTACTACTATGAAGGTTCTTATAACTTCCAACACGATATGAACCCTGATGTACGTATCAATGCAAAAAGTGATGAGTACGATGCAGAAGGAAATTTAGTAGCAAGAGGAGATTATCCTCGTATGCAGAGAAAAGTTGTTCGTGGTGGAAGTTGGAAAGATGTGGCTTATTTCTTACAGACCGGAACTAGAGCATTCGAATACCAGGATACTGCTAAATCATACATCGGCTTCCGTTGTGTGATAGACCTTCCTGCACAAATGAGAAAAAGATAATAACCCCGAAAAGCAGAATTAGTATAAAAACATTTCTAAAGAACATTTACTGAATTAAGCAGGGGAATTATCTTCCCCTCTTAGTCTTTTAGTTATAACATCAAAACTGAAAAAATCAAAAAAAACATCGTTTTATGGCAGTTGCAATTCCATCAAAAGTTAGTAAAGTAGTAGATATTTTCGTATCGCTGGCGGCAGCCGTGGTAATTATTGGTGCATTATTTAAGTTGATGCACTGGGATTTTGCTGATGAAATGCTTATTGTAGGTCTTGGTACAGAGGCTGTTGTATTTGCTGTTTATGGAGCATTGTATTTATATTATCCTGCAGTTACAGATCCTTCAATGGATGAAGTAGTTGTTCACGAGAAGAAAAAAGAGAAAGGTAATCCTGCTTTAAAAACAATGGAAAAAATGTTGGAAGATGCAGACATTACTCCTGCTAATCTTTCTAAGCTCAGTGCAGGTTTCCAGAAACTTACTACAAGTGTTGATGGTATTGCTGATGTAAGTGGTGCCGTATCTGCAACAAGCGATTATACTGTTAAAACAAAAGAAGCTGCTGCAGCTTTAGGAACTGTAAAAGATGCTTATGTAAATGCTGCAGCATCTATGCAGGTTTTCAACGGTGCTTCTGAAACAACAAAGCAATTCCACGAGCAGGTACAGGTAATGACAAAGAATCTTTCTTCTTTGAACACTATTTATGAAATGGAATTACAGGAAAGCAACAATCATTTAAAAGCCTTGAATGCCTTCTATGGTAAATTAAACCAGGCAGCAACTGCTATGGGTGCTACCGCTGAAGATGCTGAAAAAGCGAAGAAAGAAATCGGTGCTTTGGCAAACAACTTAGGCAGATTGAATAACATCTATGGCAATATGCTTAGTGCAATGCAGGGTGGAAGACAATAATTGTCTTGCTTAGTTAAATTGACCGAAACCAAAAACAAGGACTACTTAAAATATATAAAACACAATGGCACTACCTAAAGAGCCACGGCAGAAGATGATCAACCTGATGTACCTCGTGTTAACCGCACTGTTAGCACTAAACGTATCAGCTGAGATCCTGAATGCCTTTAAAACAGTTAATAGTACGCTGGAAACTTCTACCAGTATTGCAGAATCTAAGATTCTGCAGATATTTCGTTCTTTCGAGGATAAAATGAAAGATGCAACAACTGCAGATAAAGCTAAGATCTGGCATGCAAAAGCAGACCAGGCAAGGAAATATTCAGCAGAAACTTATGCGTACATACAAACATTAAAAACACAATTGCTGAAAGAAGCAGATTTTAAAGCTGAAGATTCTAGTTATAAAGAAGATAATCTTGATGCTGCAACAAGAATGTTTGTTGAGCAGAAAAAAGGAAAGGAACTTGAAGCCAAACTAAGAGATCTAAAGAATAAACTTCTTTCGATCGATCCGGAAGCTAAAACAATGTTTGAAAATAGCTTACCAATCAACCTCACCTTACCTGAAACAAAAAGCATTGCAAACAAAGGTGATTGGAGTGCTTCTTATTTCAGAATGGTTCCTACTGTAGCAGCATTAACTATTCTTAGCAAATTCCAGAACGACGTTAAGAATGCTGAAGCACAATTGGTAGAACATTTTCACAGAAAAGTGGGTGAAGTTGTAATTACTTACGATCAGTTCCAGGTAATTGCTAACTCAAGTTCTACTTATATGATGCCGGGTGAAGAATTTACTATTAATGCCGGCATCGGTGCTTATAGCAGTAAAGCAATGCCAACCATTACTGTTGGTGGAGCTACTGCTCAAAGAACTCCGTTAGGCGATTATGAGTTAAAAGCAAAAGCAGAAAATGCTCCAGGTGAGTATAGCAAAACAGTTGTAGTAAACTATGTAGATCCTAACACAGGTCAGCCGGCCACTGTAAATAAAGTAATTAAGTACACAGTTGGTGCTCCTTCAGGTTTAACAGTTTCAACCGACAAAACTAGAGTATTTTACCAGGGATTAGAAAACCCGGTAAGCGTTACAGGTTCTGGTGGTGCTGAAACTATTGACTTACAAATATCAGGTGCCGGTGCATCTGTTAGATCTGCAGGAAGAGGTCAATATATAGCCACTTTTACACAGACAGGAAAAGTTTCTGTAGTAGCAACTGATAGAAAGAATAAAACAACGGCAAGATTTGAAATACCTGTAAAAAGGGTTCCAGATCCTTTAGCTACTGTTGGTGGTATTGCCTCTGGTTCTATGGCCGTAAATAGGTTCAGAGCTCAGCAAGGGGTTATTGCCACATTAGGTGATTTCGTTTTTGAAGGAGTAAAATATGATGTGGTTTCTTATTTCATCATGTTTACTGGTCCTGGTTTTCCTGAGCCGGAAATGACGGAAGTAAACGGTCCTGCATTTTCTGGTCCGGTAAGAGGTTGGATCAACAGAGCAGAATCTGGATCAACGGTTATTATTGGAAATATTAAAGTACGTGGACCAGGTGGTGTTGGACGTACATTGCAACAAGGTATTACGTTAGTGTTAGAATAAAGAAACAATTATCTATGAAAAAGGTATTGATCTTAAGTGCGGTTTTTATTGGGTTAAGTGCCTCTATCGCCAATGCTCAATTCAGGCCTAAAAAACCTGGAACCGGTACAACCGGAACAGGAACAACCGGTACTGGTACAACCGGAACAGGAACAACTGGTACAGGTACAACTGGGACCGGAACAACAGGAACAGGAAATGTGGTGCCTGAAAAGCGATTGGATACAACAAGGAGCACAAGTGGTAAAGAGTATGGCGGATCTGTGAAGAGAAGTCTGAGACCAGAGTTTGGTTATGATGACAAGAACACACAGGTAGCTGAAAGAACTCCGCTTGCTTATGAGCATATCCGTGAAGAGGATGTGGTGTTCAGTCACTTTATCTGGAGAGAGATCAATGCGAAAGAAAAAATGAACCGTGTTTTTTCTTATCCTGGTAAAGATAATATAGGTGATCAACGCTTTTTTGCCATTCTTTTGGATGCTATGAAGAATGATTCAGTGATGGCCTTTTCGGCAGATGATGATAGGTTTACCACACCTATGACTTATGATAGTCTGATGTCGTTTGTTGGTCAATCAGGAACATCTCTGGATACCCTCTATGTCCCAAATCTGAATGATGAGAACGTATTTGATACAGTTATTCAGTGGAGAACAAACCCTTATGCTCCAAAGCCAGATTCAATCTATACTTTCAGAATCAAAGAGCAGGTGATGTTCGATAAAGAGAGTAGCAGGTTGTTTACTCGTATCTTAGGTATAGCCCCTGTTGCAAAAATTTCTGCCGGAGTACCTGGAATGCCTTCAGCAGAGAAAACCTTGTTCTGGATCTATTATCCTGACTTAAGACCAAAACTTGCGAAATCATTTGCTTATAACCCAAAAAATGCAAGTGGACGAATGACATGGGAAGATGTTTTTGAAAGTCGTTTCTTTAGTAGTTATATCGTAAAATCTAGTTTGGATAATCCATCTGATGCCAGGTTAAAAGATTTGATTAAAGACCCACTTTTCCGTTTGCTGGAAGGTGAGAATATTAAAGAAAAAATATTCAACTACGAACAAAACCTTTGGGCTTACTAAACAGTTAGTTCATCGATATTTTAAAGGAGCCTTTTGGCTCCTTTTTTATTGGTTATTTCTCGTTGTTCAACCACCAAACGTAAAATGAGGATAAAAAAATTAAAAATAGCTTTAATGTAGTATTGCAGAGTTAGGGAGTAATTCTATCTTTACAACGGTTTTTCATAGGATATTGGATTTTAAAAACGGGGCTGGATATACATCCTGGCCCCTTATTTTTTTTAATTAGAATGAAAATGATCCCAGATCAGTTTTGCTTTTGATAATCCGACTTCTGGAGTAAGCTCTTCTATTGTTTTTGATTGGATGTTTTTTACAGATCTAAATTTTTTGAGCAACATGTCTGCTGTTTGTTTACCAATTCCTTTTATATCTTCTAATTCATTTTTAAAAGTGCCTTTTGATCGTTTGTTTCTATGATGAGTAATTCCAAACCTGTGAACTTCATCTCTTATTCTCCTGATCAGTTTTAAACTTTCACTATCCCATGGAAGTTTTACAGATTGCTGATCACCCGGAAAAAATATTTCCTCTTCATTTTTTGCCAGTCCGAATATATTAATCTTGCCTCGTAAGCCAAGCTCATCTAATGCTTCTACCGCAGCATTTAATTGTCCTTTGCCACCATCAATAATAATCAACTGAGGTAGGTGTTTCTCTTCAATAACTAATCTTTTATATCTCCTGGTTACCACTTCTTTCATAGAAGCAAAGTCATTGATGCCTTCTACGGTTTTAATATTGAAATGCCTGTAGTTCTCTTTACTCGGCACACCATCTTTAAAACAAACCATAGCAGCTACTGCATAACTTCCCTGGAAGTTTGAATTATCAAAGCACTCAATATGCAATGGCAGATCTGATAGATGAAGATCATTTTGCATCTGGTATAATACCTTTTTCTTCTCTTTATCTGTAGAGCCTTCCAGTTGCAGAATTTTTTTTCGGTGTAATTCTTCCTGGTAATATTCTACATTTTTTATAGAAAGATCAAGCAGCTTCTTTTTATCTCCACCTTTTGGAACACTGATCACTACTTCAGGCTCATGATATTCTAATTGTATTGGAACAATTATTTCTTTAGATGTACTATTAAATGTTTGTCTGAGATTGCTGATGGCAAAAACCAATACTTCTTCATCCGATTCTTCAAGAGGTGTTTTTAATTGAACAGTATGCGTTTGTACGATCGTTCCATTGTAAACCATCAGGTAATTCACATAGGCATTTTCATATTCTCTTATCATTGTAAATACATCTACATGAAATATATGCCTGCTAACGATCACTGATCTTGCTTCATAATTCTCCAGGTGATCGATTTTCTTTCTAAGCATTTCTGCTTTTTCAAATTCAAGATTAGAAGCAAGAAACTGCATCTCCTTTTTGAACTGAGCAACTACCGGAGTTAAGTTTCCCTTCAAAATATTTTTAACCTGTTGTAATCCTTCATTGTAACTATCTAATGTTTGCAAACCTTCACAAGGGCCTTTGCAATTGCCTAAATGATATTCTAGGCAAACTTTGAACTTTCCTCGCTCTATATTTTGTTTAGTAAGATTGAGTTTACAAGTTCGTAGTGGAATATTGTATCGAATAAAATTCAATAAGTCTCTTACTTTAGCCACAGAAGTAAACGGTCCAAGATATTCTGACCCGTCATTGATCTTTTTTCTCGTTAAAAAAACTCTGGGAAATGGTTCTTTTTTTATGATGATAAAAGGATAACTCTTATCGTCTTTAAGATTAATGTTGAAGAGTGGCTGGTATTCTTTTATCAGCGAATTTTCAAGGAATAGAGCATCCTGTTCCGAATTGACAATGGTAAATTCTATTTTAGAAATACGTTGAACAAGTTCATGTGTTTTATAACTGGATAAACTTTTTGTGAAATAAGATGAAACTCTTTTGCGTAAATTCTTTGCTTTACCAACATAGATCAATACACCTTTTTCATCATAGTATTTATAGATGCCGGGTTCGGTAGGAATTTTATGTGCTCTTTGCTGAAATTCTTTGCTGGTCATCTGGTAAACAAAGTTAATTATCTCTGTTTCCAGTTTACATACATCTGTTTGGTTTGTTCACCTGTTTTGGTGGAAGCAATTTGTATGATCTGGAAGTTTTTGTTGGATATCCATGCAAGTCTTTCCTCAAAGGTTGTATCGCCACTTATATAGGTCTTAAGAATATCCATTCTTTTAAATTGTTGTGTTTCATTATTAAGCATAACCGAAGCAGACCTTACAGGCAATTCAGGATGGTTGGTGCTGTAGTTTAAAACTATACTTTTTGTATCTCCGTCTTCAAAAATATCTTCCTTATAGTATCTCCTGATCTTTTTATCATTAAGATCAATTGCAAAAAATGGTGCGGCCAATTTTAAAAATGTAGTGCTATCAATTTCTGTTGAGTCTTTTCTATCAGCTTCTTTTGTGATCTTATATGTAAAAGCAAATGTTCTTTTAATTTCGGCTATTTCATTCTTAACACTCAATGGAATATCATAATATAGCGTGGAAGTATCATAAGTAGTTATAGGTTGCTCATTAGACTCTTGGTTATTATTACTGCAACTATAAATGAAAAATAAAAGGATTGCGCTATAGATTTTCATGTAGTAAAAATAGCATTCATTAAAATAAAAAAGAGCTGGTGAACAGCTCTTTTGCAGTTAGTAATAGTCACGGCAAATATCATTGAATTGTTTTCGCAAACCCAATCCTAAAGCCATAATCGATAAGGTATTCTTTAATATTATACTGATCTGAGTATGTTGGAAGATGCTGATAACGTAATTGCGGCCCAAACTTCCATTCAACACTTTTAGCTTTCAAACTAAAGTTTGCTTCAATGGTGCTATTAACATTCCAGTTACGCAGAATATCTTTTCCATTGGCATAACTCTTATAATCTGAAGTAAGCAAATATGCACTTTGGCTAAAGGTATAAGTTGGTTGAATTGTTCCACCAATTTGAATGCCTACTCTTTTAGAATTGAGTAATGCATATTCTAATCCAACAGGTATTGAAAGCTGATGATATTTATTGATCAACTCTGTTTCTCTATCTACACCAGAACTTCTAAATCTTGTTATTGCATAAGTATTATTGCCTGGCTGATTACTAATTCTAGCCAGTTCAGTACCTCCGGAATATGCTTCAATATTAAACTGCCTGATATTGTATTGGAAAGCTGTCTTGATTTTGATTCTGTTGCTTAAGCTGTATAATGCCCCAAAGCCAATTTCAATTCCCATTCCTGGTTTATAACGCATCACTTTATTTGCACTTGTTCTCGTGTTGTTAGCTACAGGTCCGTAGAAATTAGTATTAGTATGGTTCTTATCAACAATCTGGCGATAATTTAAAGAAGGTGTAATATAAAATTGCATTTGCCATTTAGATGGCTTTTTTCTTATTTGCTGATTTAATATCCTATCAGCTTCTTCAGGATGTTGTTCCAGGTACTCATCTGTAGGATTTTTGGTGACTGATTGCATTTCAGTTTTAGCATCCTCAACAGCTTCAATTGTGGAGACCTGTTTATCAGCAGTAATCAATGCTTTTGTTTCAGCAGCAGTAATTAACACTTCGTTGTTAACTATGGCAGGAGAGACAATATTCTCAGTATTCAAAACAGGATGAATAGAAACCTCATGGTAACTGGTAGACTCATCATTGATAGTAATGGAAGGGTCGGTTACCTCTCTTATTTCAATTGCAGTCGTTGCAAAAATATCATCTAAAACAGGAACTGGGCTTTGATTAAATTTTTTTATGGTCTGTTGTGTTGTATGAACAGGATCTAATTGATCATATATAGGTGTTGCAGCCACTGCAACTTGTTGTTTAGCATAAATAATAGGCTTTGATTCGATGAATAGCGTACAAATAGTTAATGCAGCTACCGTAAGAATAGCAAAGAAATAAAGGCCCGGCCATTTTCTATTGCCGTGCATTTGTTTATATATTCCTTTCCATACAGCATCTGAAGGATACATCCTGTGATGCTTTACTTGCTGCTGCAGGAATTTTTCAAAATCATTATCGTAAAAATTATCATCCATATACAAACCTCACTTCATCTTTAATTTTTTAATACAGCCGCCAGGTCAAAACTTTCTTTAGGCTTTTCTACAATCTTCTTCTTCACAAGTATCGTTTCTAACATAGATTTTGCCCTGGTGTATTGACTTCTGCTGGTGCTCTCTTCAATATCCAACATCACAGCTATTTCTTTATGACTGTAACCTTCCAATGCATAAAGATTCAATACAGTTCTATATCCAATTGGTAATAACCTGATACATTCAATCACTTGTTTTGCCTGCATAATTGAAGGCATTGTTTCTTCTTTTACAGAAAGATATCCTGCAAAAGCCAGGTCAACATTTTCATTGAACTTCTTATACTTCTTCAGGAAATTGATACACGTGTGAACGATGATCCTTCTTATCCAACCTTCGAAAGCTCCCTTATTTTGGAAGGTGTGTATTTGGGTAAATACTTTAATAAAACCTTCCTGTAACATGTCTTCAGCATCTTCCCTGCTTTGTGCAAAGCGGTAACAGACTGAAAGCATCTTAGGGCTATATCTATTGTATAACTCTCGTTGTGATGCAGGATCATTATGCAAACAGCCAAAGATGATAGCTTCTTCTGTCATTTGTAGGTTTGTCTCAACCCTAAATATAGACAATTTCGGCTTTGAATCACTGCTTCTTCTATGGTAGTTTCTGAACATCCGAAGTACGGTTTTTCATCAATAATCAGATTCGCATCGAATAATCTCCTAAGCAGTTAGTTCGCATTTCCCACACTTACCAATCCTAATCTTTGACAATTATCTACACATATTAGCTGCATCTAAAACCACCTATCGCTTTTCAAATTTTTTTGGTGATTTAATAGCCTTGTATATTTTTGCAACATTGTAGCAAATTTTAGATTTTATGAAGAAATGGATTGGCTTTCTAACTGCGACACTTTGTTTTTCACTGGTTTCGTTCTCGCAAACTAATAGCCTTTCCGGCAAAGTGAAAGATGCAAAAGGAAACATGTTAGCAGGTGCCTCAATATATGTACATGACGTTAAAACCGGAACTATTTCTGATAGCATTGGCCAATATAAAATTCAATCTCTTCCTGCAGGAACATACCTGATAGAAGTTATCTACCTCGGATACAGCTCAATAACTGAAGCTGTAAATATTTCAGGTAATGTAAAACATGATTTTGTGTTAGAAGAAGCTGTATTAGAACACCAGGGAGTAATTGTTACAGGTGTGGCTACAGCCACAAAACTCAGGCAAGCAACACAACCCGTAACATTAATTCGGAGAAATGATCTGCAAAAAACAATTTCTACAAATATTATTGATGCATTAGCAAAAGAACCAGGCATCAGTTCTTTAACTACTGGTCCGGCTATTTCTAAACCTGTTATACGTGGTTTAGGATATAATAGGATAATTGTTATTAATGATGGTATTAGACAAGAAGGACAGCAATGGGGTGATGAACATGGAATTGAAGTAGATGAATATAGTGTTCAACGAGCAGAGATATTGAAAGGACCAGCTTCTTTAATGTATGGAAGTGATGCAATGGCAGGAGTGATCAACTTAATGTCAAATGTTCCGGTTGAAAGAGGTACAGTCAAGGGAAATGTTTTTTCCAGTTACATGAGCAATAATGAAATGTTCGGTGTTAATGCAACACTTGCAGGTCATTCAAACAATGGATTTAACTGGAATGTATATGGCAGCCATAAATCAGCAGGTGATTACCGCAACAAATATGATGGTCGTGTATTGAATAGCAGGTTTAATGAAAAGAATTTTGGTGGATATCTTGGAATGAACAAAAACTGGGGGTACAGTCATTTACTGGTTAGCAATTTTAATCAGAGAACCGGATTGATAGAAGGTGAAAGGGATGCTGCCACAGGTGAATTTTTATTGTATGGCGGAAGTCCATTGGAAAGAGTTGCACTTGCTGAAGATCTTGATCAAAGAAGGATGATCGCACCTTTTCAACATATCAAACATTTTAAAGTGGCTTTGGATAACAACATACGATTACCAAAAGGAAGGATGAATGTTATGGTGGGATACCAAAATAATAAACGTCAGGAATTTGGTGATCCAACCGATATCAATACACCTGAATTATATTTTGATCTGAATACTATCAATTATAATATTCAATATCATTCCCCATCAGGTAAATCAAGTTGGGCAACGTCTGTGGGAATAAATGGAATGCACCAGCAGAACAGCAATCTGGCAGAAGAAGTTTTAATACCGGAGTATAAACAATTTGATATTGGTGCATTCGTATATACTAAAAAATCATTTGAAAAGTATACAATAAGCGGAGGTTTACGTGGTGATATGAGAACGCTGACCACTGATGAACTATCAGAGAGTGGAGAAATAAAATTCAGCCATTTTAAAAGAAATTTCTCTAACATAAGTGGAAGTGTTGGTGTTAGTTATGATATAAGCAAAGACCTTACACTAAAAGCAAACATTGCAAGAGGTTTCCGTGCTCCGAATGTTGCCGAACTTTCCAGTAATGGTGCACATGAAGGCACTGACAGATACGAATATGGTCAGCAGGATCTGAAATCAGAAACTTCATTTCAGTTTGATGCAGGATTAGAGTTAAATACTACTCACTTTGGATTATCAGTCGCTGCTTTTTATAACAATATTCAGAACTATATTTTTTACAGGAAGCTTAATGATGTTTCAGGAAATGATTCTATCGTTATGGCAGATGGTGAAGCACTTACTGCATTTCGTTTTGATCAATCTGCAGCTTCATTATACGGTTTTGAAGTGAGTTTTGATCTTCATCCACATCCATTGGATTGGTTACACTTCGAGAATAATTTTTCTTATGTAAGAGGCAAGTTTCATTCAGCAATAGATGGCAATAATAATCTTCCTTTTATGCCGCCTGCAAAATTGAACAGCGAGATAAGAACAGACTTTAGAAAAGCCGGAAAGTCTTTTTCAAATTTGTATATGCGTTTGGAAATGGAACATGTATTCAACCAGGAAAAAATATTCACTACTTATAATACAGAAACAGCAACTCCTGGTTACACCATTTTCAATTTTGGTATGGGCACCGATGTGAAAAGTAGAAATTCAACTTTGTTCAGCCTGCATGTAGCATTGAATAATTTTACAGATGTTGCTTATCAAAATCATTTAAGTCGTTTAAAATATACTGCAGTAAATAATGTTACCGGAAGAATGGGTGTATTTAATATGGGTAGAAATTTTAGTTTAAAGTTGAATGTACCTTTGAATTTTAAAATGTAGTCTCACGAGATTGCTTACATAAGTATTACACAAGTAGCTTCCCTTCGATTAGAATTTAGATAACTTGTTTGGCAATCTTGATAAAAGCCGGGTTCCGTCAGGCTATTTAGCTCCTTATGGATTGGATATTGCTGATAAGGATAATTTGAACACATATTAAATTTTTTAAATTTTAATCCTGTTTACCTCGCTTTCTTATTTATCTGGTTTAGCTTTAGTATCTCTCAACCCTACAGTATGAGAAACACACCAATTATCCTGATTCTACTCTCACTTGCATTCATTACATGCAAAAAGAAAACTGAACTTACTGAACTGGAAAAATTACCACCTGCAACAAGGGAAGGTAAAAATACTTTTGGTTGCTTGATCAATGGAAAAGCATGGACACCAAAAGGATATAGGCCCAACACTCCAAACTATTATATTGTAGTAGACCCAGGATTCGCTGATGGAGATTTGAGTATTAGAACTTACAGAATAGATAATGGTATCTATGAATCAATAACAATTAATTCAGATTCCGTTAAGACAATTGGCGATTATCAGATTGATAATTTTAAAAGGACTAGAGCTATTTATAGAAAATGGACAGAAGGTCTAACTCAACTAATATGTGATGTGGAAGGAAAGGGAACCTTGACAATAACGAAATACGATCTGGCAAATGGGATTATTTCCGGCACATTTGAATTTGCAATGGTAAATCCTGCATGTGGGTATGGAGATACCATCAGAGTGGCTAATGGAAGATTTGATAAGAAACTTTAAATAAACCCTTTCATTCAAAAAACAATCGCTTTTTCTTTCTTAATCTAAAAGTTAACCTGATGAAAAAAATTACATCATTGGTATTAGCACTGCTATGCATTTCCTTAAGTAATGCCAGGTTGGCCCAACGGCAACCGTGATTACAGGACCATATGATGCTACTCTTAATGCATTGGTAGATCCGGCTTGTGTTGGAGACGAATATTATTTTTACGCTAATGAAACCTCTACTGTATTCCCGGCTACTTCATACGCATGGACTTTGTTTCCGCCAACAGGCTTTCCCACCATGCATAGTGGCGTTCAACCTGATGTAACTTTTGATGAATTTGGAACCCACACTATGCAGGTAACAAAAAACACAAACTGTGGCAGTATAACCAGCTTTATTGAGTTTGATGTGCAGGAATGTTATTTTGCTTTTGGCGCTTATCCCAACCCATCATATGGAACACTTATAATAGATCCCAATGGTAGCGATAGCTCAGGAAATAATGCTTATAATAAAAGGGCTAAAACAAACATTAAAAAAACTGCCCAAAACAGAATTATTCAGAAAATAAATCTATACGACATAAACGGGAGACTAATGAAAGCCATAGCAGTGGGTAAACCGGGCTTATTTACAATTGATGTTAGTGATATGACGTCCGGAATGTATATTGTTGAAGTTTACGGCAACAACGGCAGGGTACAGCGAAAGAAAATAATCATACAGCGATAACATTTTTAAAATAAGAGTCGGCCTACAAACCGGCTCTTTTTTTTACATCTTCCTGAAGCGCTTTTTATGCGAAAATTGCTTTAGTACTTTGCTGAGGTTTATCAGGCATTTCCAATTCTTTATGTTGTATTTTGCACCACTTTTTGAATGATTAATTCGGAAGGAAAACTGCTGAATAAAGTTCAGAACGTTGAAGTGAGTGACACAACAATCGATGCTATAATAACTAACAGTTGGTCACCTAAAAATGTAACATGGAAAAATCTAAAGGATTAAGAAAAGAGCAGGCATTAGAGTATCATGCCAAAGGAAGACCTGGGAAAATAGAAGTTATTCCTACCAAAGAAGCAAAAACGCAAAGAGATCTATCGTTAGCATATAGTCCGGGTGTTGCAGAACCTTGTAAAGAAATCGCAGCCAACCCTGAAGATGTTTATAAATACACTGCAAAAGGAAATTTAGTTGGCGTTATAAGCAATGGAACTGCTGTTTTAGGTTTGGGTGATATTGGTCCCGAAGCCGGCAAACCTGTAATGGAAGGTAAAGGTGTTTTGTTCAAAATATTTGCTGATATAGATGTGTTTGATATTGAGATCAACGAGAAAGACCCGGTGAAATTTGTTGAGATAGTAAAATCGTTAGAGCCAACTTTCGGAGGTATAAATCTCGAAGATATCAAGGCTCCGGAATGTTTTTATATTGAACAAAAGCTGAAAGAGGTTTGTAAGATTCCAATTATGCATGATGATCAGCATGGAACGGCTATCATCAGTGCTGCAGCATTATTGAATGCATTGGAAATTCAGAAGAAAAAAATTGAAAAGATAAAGATTGTAGTGAATGGTGCCGGAGCTGCAGCAATGGCTTGTGTGTTATTATATGAAGCACTGGGTGCAAAACATACGAATGTTACCATGTTTGATAGGAAAGGTGTGATACATTCAGGCAGAACCGACCTGGAAGAAGAAAAAAAACGTTTTGCCAATACAAGAAACACTGAATGCACTTTGGTTGAAGCAATGAAAGATGCTGATGTGTTTATCGGACTCAGTGCAGGTAATGTTGTTACACCGGAAATGGTGAAGAGCATGGCAAAAAATCCTATTGTTTTTGCGATGGCTAATCCAGATCCTGAGATCAGTTATGAAGCTGCTACTGCTGTACGCAAAGACATCATCATGGCAACAGGCAGAAGCGATTATCCTAACCAGGTAAATAATGTACTGGGATTTCCTTACATTTTCCGTGGTGCTTTAGATGTAAGAGCAACTACTATCAATGAAGCAATGAAACTTGCTGCTGTAAGAGCTTTGGCTGATCTTGCCAAAACACCTGTGCCCGATATGGTGAATCTTGCTTACAATCAAAAGAGTATGAGTTTCGGACCTGATTATATCATTCCAAAACCGGTTGATCCTCGTTTATTATCAACTGTTGCACCAGCTGTTGCCAAAGCTGCCATTGATAGTGGTGTAGCTCAACATCCAATCACAAACTGGGAGGCTTATAAAGTAAGTTTAGATAAAAGGCTTGGATTAGATAATCAATTGATAAGAGTACTTGGATCAAAAGCAAGAAGAGATCCACGTAGATTGGTTTTTGCTGAAGCCGATAATCAGAAGATATTGAAAGCAGCAACCATTGTTTATGATGAAGGAATTGCTTTGCCAATTTTGTTAGGCGATGCAAATAAGATAAAAAAGATCGCGGAAGAGAATTTACTCGACATTTCTGATATGCCGATCATCGATCCAAGAAGTGATGAGATGGAGGAGAAGCGAAATGTATATGGAGAAATATTCTTTGGAAAACGTCAGCGTAAAGGCTTCAACTATTACGAGAGTAAGAAGATGATGAAAGACAGGAATCATTTCGGTGCAATGATGGTTGAAATGGGTGATGCTGATGCAATGATCTCTGGTCTTACAAGAAATTATGCTGATGCCATTCGTCCGGCTTTGAATATTATCGGAATGGAAGAAGGAGTAAAGAAACTAGCTGGAATGTATCTTTTGCTCACCAAAAAAGGTCCGTTATTCCTTGCTGATACTACAGTCAATTTCAATCCTACAGCAGAAGAACTTGCAGATATTGCTTTGATGGTTGCAAAAGCAGTAAAAGCTTTCAACATTACTCCGAGAATAGCCATGCTCAGCTATAGCAACTTCGGTAGCAGTGATTCTCCTGAAGCAAGATTAGTAGCCAAAGCCACTCAATTAGTAAAGGAAAGAAATCCATCCCTGATCATTGATGGAGAGATGCAGGCAAGTCTTCCGTTTAATAAAGAGATACTGAAAGATAATTATCCATTTAGCGAGTTGGTTAACGAACAAGTGAATGTTCTCATCTTCCCAAATCTGGCTGCAGGTAATGTGGCATATAATTTATTGAGAGAAGTGGGTGATGCAGATGCTATCGGACCCATTTTGTTAGGCTTGAAGAAACCAGTTCATGTTTTACAACTGGGAAGCAGTGTTCGCAGCATCATAAATATGGCGAATATTGCAGTGGTGGATGCACAGATGAAAAGCAGTGTAAACACCGAGGAAATTCAGAAGTCTCCCTGGTGGAAACGGAAAAGAAATAAGAAGTAAAAGTTGACGGTTGACAATATACTTGGAAGATAATTTGGAATTTTAAATTATAACATGCGATTCTTTACACATTTCGGCAGATACCTACTTATGCTCAAGGCTATGTTTAAAAGGCCTGAAAATGCAAAAATGTATTGGAAAGAATTCATGCATCAATGTGTTGAGATTGGCATTGGATCTCTTCCCATTGTTATTATCATTTCTTTATTCCTTGGTGCAGTAACTACTGTGCAAACAGCCTATCAGCTGGTTACACCACTTGTTCCCAAAGCTACTATAGCACAGATTGTAAGAGATAGCATGATCCTTGAACTTTCTCCTACTGTTGTAAGTATTGTTTTAGCTGGTGTAGTAGGTAGTAAAATAGCAAGTGAGTTAGGTAACATGCGAACGACCGAACAAATTGATGCTTTAGAAATAATGGGCATCAATACTAAAACTTACTTAGTACTACCAAAAGTTGTCGGGGCTTTATTAATGATACCTTGTTTAATTGCCATTTCTGCAGCCTTAGGTATTTGGGGTGGAAGAATGGCCGGCTCAATGTCACAGATAATTGCTACAGATATTTTTGATATGGGTCTTCGGCAGAACTTCACACCATTCAATGTTACATTCGCTTTAAGTAAAGCTTACACTTTTGCATTTATCATCAGCAGTGTATCAGCATATTTTGGTTATTATGTCAAAGGTGGTGCTTTAGAAATAGGAAGAGCAAGTACTACTGCTGTAGTTACAACTTGTATCCTTATTCTTCTGGCAGATTATGTATTGGCTGCATTAATGTTACCTGGTCAATAATTATTTTTCCGGCTTTATATTTTCATGGCATCGTCTGTTGTGTCACTCACTTCATCGTTCTGAAACATTATGATCTGTTCAAACTGTCTTACAATTACTGTAGTTTAGTATCATGAACCCAGGCTTTGCAAAATTCAGAAACAAGATCATAAATCCTGTTGCATACAGGTTGTTTCTGCTAAATAAACTTCCGCTTGTTTATTTTACCGGGATAAGAATAGCTCAGTTATCAGAATCATCTTGCATCACCACAGCTTCTTATAAATGGATCAACCAAAATCCATTTAAGTCAATGTATTTCGCAGTAATGCAAATGGCAGCAGAACTTAGCACAGGAGTATTATGTATGGGCAATATTTATGAACAAGATCCTGCCGTAAGTATGTTAGTAATAAAAACAGAAGGTGTTTATCATAAGAAAGCAACTGGTAAGGTCAGTTTTACTTGTAATGATGGTACAATGATTAGTGAAATAGTTGAAAGAACAAAGGTTACCGGAGATGGATATCCTGTAAAATGTTATTCAGTTGCTACCAATACCGATGGAGAAATAATTGCAGAATTTTGGATCACCTGGAGTTTGAAAAGAAGGAAATAGTTTAATTCAAACATTACTTAACAAATGGACTTTATAACAGAGGATATCATCAAAGTCATTATTGCTTTGATCGCTGGTGCCTGTTTAGGATTTGAAAGAGAATTTCATGATAAACCCGCAGGTTTCAGAACACTTGCATTGATCTGTATTGGGTCAACGATTTTTACCATCATTTCAGAAAAATATTTTCACCAGGATAGAGTTGCATCAAACATTGTAACAGGTATTGGCTTTCTTGGTGCAGGGGTGATGTTGAAAGAAGGGTTGACTGTTAAAGGCATCACCACCGCATCAACTATTTGGGTAACTGCAGCTATCGGTATGACCATTGGAGTAGGTGCTTATGTTCTGGCAGCAGTTGAACTTTTTCTTGTATTATCAACGCTAGTTATTTTAAACAAATTTGAACGTGCCTTACAGGCTATCATCCAAAAAAGAAGTTACGAGATCATCTTCAAGCCTGATAGTCATTCTATTGATAATTTAGAAGCACAGCTTAAAACACTTGGTGTTACTTTTTCAAGATCGCAACTAAAAAAGAACTCGAACCGGATAGTAGTTATTTATCGAATAACGGCAGGCCGTAAAGTTCATGTACTAATCAGTCATTTATTGGCTGATAATGATGCCATTGAAGCCTTTGAAGTGTAACGGCTTAGATATTGCATATCATCTGTAAATGGTGCTGTATGTTAGACAAATCTGCAATATTTGCTTTTGATACTTACTTTGATAATGAGGGGAAAGCAATGCTTCTTGAAGTCTTCATCCATTACAATTCAGATAATACACATTATTATTATTGTATCGTTGCAGATAAACATGAATATGTTTTTGCCAGAAGGGACGATGGAATTTGGATAGATACGAAAACTGGTAAAACCGATCTTGCTGCACAAATAGGGATTATCATTGAAAGAGAGTTAAGTATAAATCATACATCACGTCACTAACATTTCCTCACTAATAATGGAATGTGTTTTGCTTTTTGTGTACTTACTACTACATGCAATTTGATTTCTTTAGTTCCTAAAAGTGTTCTTAATTGTTAATCATAGTCTTTGCCTTTTGGCATAGTGTTGAAGGAATTTTCCTGCACTTACTAATTAGATAACTAAAATTGTTTTCGCTATGCCAAGTTCAAGAAACGATCAGAGAGGTCAAAATACAGGGAATGACCGTGGTACTAATCCATCAGGCAGATCAAATCGTGGTTTTGCTGCAATGAATAAAGAAGAACAAAGAGAAATTGCCCGTAAAGGTGGTGAAGCTGTTAGTCGTAACAGAGAACACATGGCCGAAATCGGTCGTAGAGGTGGTGAAGCTTCAGGCAGTAATCGCAGTAAAGCAAACCAGGCTCAAAATCAACTTCAGAATCAGCCACAATCTTCCAATTTGGGATCAAACATTCCTGGGGAGGAAAATCTTTAATATTCAGAGTGGTAAGTCAGAGGCTTACCACTTTGTTTTATTATTTTTCCACGGAAAATGAAGTTTCAATTGCCTGTTTAAGCTTATCACTCAATGGACTAGCATTATGTGGCTTAATTTCGGCTTTCTTCTCATCCCATTCAAACATCAGCACTTCATTTTGGAGGAGTGCTTTGGCATTCATATTATCTTCAGGAGCCCAGCAATGAAAAACAAGTTCATTTTTACTGGTGTTGTGCATCTTTTTAACAATGAACCGATAAGATGTCTTGTTAAGTTCTATTTCTAATGATTGAATACTTATTTGCATGATTAATGGTTTAACTGTTTCCAGGAATTAGGATACAGTAGTTACAATTTTTTCATGCGTGGCGGAAGTGATGTAGCACCTGTAAAAACAGGCTGGGGTATTTTTCAGAAATGAAAGTGCTAGGTCTGCTCAAGCACCAACATAAATAATTGTAGTGCAATCTACGTTAGTTGTCAATCATATTAGATTAAAATACTAATTGATTGTACATTAAGGCAATAAAAGAAAAAAACCTCACAAATTGAGGTTTTTAGTAGCCCGTACGGGAATCGAACCCGTCTTTCCTCCGTGAAAGGGAGATGTCCTAGCCGATAGACGAACGGGCCATGTTCGTTTTCTAAAGGGTTGCAAAAATAGGTTTGCAACACGTTACAGCCAAAACTTTTTAGATATAAAATCTTAAACCTCGAAAAAAATAACCAACTATCACAGTCATCTTTGTATTAGTATGATAATGCTACAATACACTAGTACTACTATTTATCACTTCGTTGTTTACTGCAAACCTGTAATTTCGCATCGCTTTTTAATTAATAATCTAAATTACTGAACATGAGTACGGTTAAAGTTGCCATTAACGGGTTTGGACGAATTGGTCGTCTTGTTTTTCGCCAGATATACAATATGCAGGGAATTGATGTGGTTGCCATTAACGATCTTACAAGCCCACAGGTTTTAGCTCATCTTCTGAAATATGATAGTGCACAAGGCAGATTTGACGCTGATGTTAAAGCAGGTGAGAATTCAATCACTATTAATGGTGATGAAGTAAAAATATATGCACAAAAAGATCCGGCCCAGATTCCATGGGGTTCTCACCAGGTAGATGTGGTTTTGGAATGTACCGGCTTCTTTACCGATAAAGCAAAAGCAGAAGCTCACATTACTGCAGGTGCTAAAAGAGTTGTTATCTCAGCTCCGGCAACAGGTGAATTAAAAACCGTTGTATTTAATGTTAACCATGAAATATTAGATGGAAGTGAAACTGTTATCTCATGTGCTTCTTGTACAACTAACTGCTTAGCTCCAATGGCTAAAGTGTTAGATGAAAAATTCGGCATCGTTGCAGGACTAATGACAACCGTTCATGCTTATACAAACGATCAGAATACACTCGATGCTCCTCATGCGAAAGGTGATCTTAGAAGAGCAAGAGCTGCCGCAGGTAATATTGTTCCAAACAGCACTGGTGCTGCAAAAGCAATCGGACTTGTACTTCCTTCTTTGAAAGGTAAATTAGATGGTTCTGCTCAAAGAGTACCTACCATTACCGGTTCATTAACTGAGTTGACTGTTGCCCTTGGCAAGAAAACCTCTGCAGAAGAGATTAATGCTGCAATGAAAGCCGCAGCTAACGAAAGTTTTGGATATACAGAAGATGAGATCGTAAGCAGTGATATCATCGGTATCTCTTACGGTTCATTGTTCGATGCAACACAAACAAAAGTGATGACGGTTGGCGATACTCAAATGGTTCGTACTGTATCATGGTACGATAATGAAATGAGTTATGTAAGCCAACTCGTTCGTACTGTTAAACATTTTGCAGGATTGATCAGTAAATAATTATTGAGCCAGCAGATGTAGTGCTATGTAGCTTTCGTTGCGTCGCACTCTTGTACTGAAGTAAGTTCTTCACCATATTTAACACAAAAGCCGTAGCCAATAGCTGCGGTTTTTTGTTTAAATTTGAGTCCTAATCAGTCTCTATGAATACAGAGCTATTAAAAAGAATAACGATTATTCCCGGGTTAATGGCTGGCAAGCCTACTATTCGTGGAATGCGTTTTCCTGTGGGAGATATTTTGGAAATGTTGGGCAACAATATGACTCCTGATGAAATATTAGAACAGCATCCTGTATTACAAAAAGAAGATATTCAAGCTGCTCTTGTTTATGCTGCTTACAGAACCAGAAATACTCTTATCATTAATGCAGCATGAATGGGAAATCTGGCTTGATAATCATCTTTCACCCATTTTGGCAAAATGGCTGAGTGATGAAACTGGTTACTCTATAAAATCTGCTTATTCATTACAACTATATCAATTAAACGATAAAGAAATTTATCAAAAGGCAAGAGAACATGGAAAAGTTATTCTTATTTCTAAAGATTCAGACCTTGATGAAATCATCAGCTTATTAGGTTCTCCTCCAAAACTTATCAGTCTTAGAATAGGTAACTGCGATAATAAAAAGTTATATGAAATTTTGAAAAGCAGTTTACCCAAAGCCATACGGCTATTGTTCGATTTTAAAAAAGACATTATTGAAATAAATAATAATTATGAGTAAATTTTCATCTCACAATTTCTCCGGACAAAAAGCTTTGATCCGTGTTGACTTCAACGTACCATTAGATAAAAAAACATTTGAGATAACAGACGATAACAGGATTAGAGCTGCACTTCCTACCATCAAAAAAATATTGAATGATGGCGGCAGTGTCATCCTCATGAGTCATTTGGGTCGTCCGAAAGAAGGTCCTGAAGAAAAATATTCTTTAAAACATATTGTATCTCATCTCAGCAAATCCATTGGAACAGAAGTGAAGTTTGCAGATGATTGCATCGGTAAATCAGCAAAACAAATGGCAGCTGATCTTAAATCCGGTGAAGTATTGTTGTTGGAGAATCTTCGTTTTTATAAAGAAGAAGAAAAAGGTGATGAAGCCTTTGCAGAAAAGCTCTCTAAACTCGGTGATGTATATGTAAACGATGCTTTTGGTACAGCTCACCGTGCTCATGCATCTACAGCAGTAATTGCAAAGTTCTTCCCGGGAGAAAAAAAGATGTTCGGTCTGTTAATGGAAGGTGAAGTTAGCAGTGCAGAAAAAGTAATGCATGCAAATGATAAACCTTTTACTGCTATCATTGGTGGAGCGAAAGTTTCAGATAAAATATTGATCATCGAAAATCTTTTGGAAAGAGCAACAGACATCATCATCGGTGGCGGTATGGCTTATACTTTTATGAAAGCCCAAGGTGGTAAGATCGGTAACTCTCTTTGCGAAGAAGACAGATTAGATACTGCAAAAGAATTACTGAAGAAAGCTGAAGCAAAAGGTGTTTGCATTCATCTGCCGGCCGATTCTGTTATCGCCGATAAATTCGATGCGAATGCAGATGTTTCATCATCACTCAGCAACAATATTCCTGATGGCTGGATGGGTTTAGATATTGGTCCGATGGCAATTGAATCATTCACTAACATATTGCATAAATCAAAAACCATTTTATGGAACGGTCCAATGGGTGTTTTCGAAATGGAAAAATTTCAGAAAGGTACCAAAGCCATTGCTGTAGCTGTTGCAGAAGCTACTGAAAAAGGTGCATTCTCCTTAGTGGGTGGTGGTGATAGTGTTGCTGCAGTCAACCAATTCGGCTTTGCAGAAAAAGTGAGTTATGTTTCTACAGGTGGTGGTGCTATGTTGGAATATTTTGAAGGAAAAGAGTTGCCTGGAATTGCAGCGATCAACAAATAGTCTGACCGTCTCGGGTCTGACTATTTATTATTAATGGTAGGTGTGCAGTCACTCTTAGGAGTGAACAGACACCAAAAACAAGTCATATTGTCAAACCCGTTCATATGGACGGGTTTTTGTTTACTTTTAGCAAACTAAACACTTACACATGAAAAGCAAAGGTCTTATCATTGTCGCAATTATCGGATTCATTGTACTACTTGCAGGTTGCGGTGGTTGTAACACTTACAATAGCCTTATCGGCCTGGATGAAAATGTAAAAAATAAATGGGCTGCTGTTCAGTCACAATACCAGCGTAGAGCTGATCTAATCCCAAATCTTGTGAACACTGTAAAAGGTGAAGCAAATTTTGAGAGAGGTACGTTGAATGATGTGATCAGTGCAAGAGCCAGGGCAACACAAATCACAGTAAACCCTGATGATCTTACTCCTGAAAAAGTACAGCAGTTTCAACAGGCACAAGGACAATTATCACAAGCTCTTGGAAGATTATTAATGGTAACAGAAAATTATCCAAACCTGAGAGCAAATGAAGGCTTCCGCAATTTGCAGGTTCAATTAGAAGGAACAGAGAACAGGATCACTGTTGCAAGAAATGATTTTAATACTTCCGTTCAGGAATACAATACAAGAGTTAGAAGATTTCCTGCCAACATCTTTGCAGGTATGTTAGGCTTCAGTCCTAAAACTCCTTTCGAAGCTGATGCAGGTTCTCAAAACGCACCTAATGTTGATTTTGGTGATAACGTTGGCAGCAATGGTGGTAATACCAATGCTGGTGGCAGCAATACCAATACAGGATCAACAACAGATACAACTAAATAATAACTGTGGGTCTAT
Organism: Bacteroidota bacterium; assembly: GCA_023386555.1. Classification (GTDB taxonomy): domain Bacteria; phylum Bacteroidota; class Bacteroidia; order Chitinophagales; family Chitinophagaceae; genus JAEZDC01. The sequence continues at coordinate 123,030 of JAEWJK010000013.1, forward strand.
TTTCATTCTTACAGAAAAAACAACCTGAGTTCTTTTCCGACGAAGAGAAAGAACTCATTGTTGCTGCCATAAAATCTGCCGAACAACGAACCAGTGGAGAAGTACGAGTATATGTTGAAAGCAAATGTGAGTACATGGATGCTTTGGACAGAGCTGTGGAAATTTTCCAGGGTTTGAAAATGTATGAAACAGCCGATCGGAATGCAGTGCTTGTTTATGTTGCTTTGAAAGATCATCAGCTGGCTATTTTTGGTGATGAAGGCATTCATCAGAAAGTAGGTACTGCTTTCTGGAATGAAGAATTGAAACACATGTTGGCTGAATTCAACAAAGAACATTATGCTGAAGGTATTGCTACAGTAGTAAAAGAGATCGGCGAAGTATTGGTGCAACATTTTCCGTATAACAGGTCTACAGACAAGAATGAATTATCAGACGACATCGTTTTTGGAAATTAAGAATGAAGAAACTCCTTTACATATTTCTTTTTACCTGCATTAATCTTGTTGCGGTTGCACAGGATGTTGTGAGAGAAATTCCGAAACCTTCTCCAGGCTCATTAATTCATGATGGAGCTAATGTGCTGGATGCACAACAGGAACAGCTCTTGAACGATCAGCTTATTCAACTTGATAAAAGCAGCTCCAACCAAATCGCTATTGCCACAATCAATACATTGAATGGTGGAAGTATTGAAGATGTTGCGGTAACTACTTATAGAAACTGGGGCATCGGTAATGCTAAGAAAAATAATGGGGTTCTGATTATTGTTGTGGTGGAAGATAGAAAGATGCGGATTGAAGTTGGTTATGGATTGGAAGGTGCTATACCTGATGCTACTGCAGGAAGTATTATTAGAAATGATATGACTCCTTATTTTAAAGAAGGAGATTACTATCATGGTATTTTGAAAGCAGTTGAGAGTTTAAGCAAAGCCGCAGTTGGAGAATACAATACGCCAAGAGAAGAGAGAAGAAGAGGTAGCGAAGGAGTGAGTGGCGGCTCTATTTTCAAATTCATTCTTATTGCCATTTTTGTTCTGATCTTCATTGGTAGAAGTGGTGGTGGAGGTGGAAGAGGTGGCCGTAAAGGAAGAATGATCAGTCGTAGTGGTACAGACTGGATCGGTCCAATGATCATCGGATCTATGTTAGGTGGAGGAAGAAGCAGTGGTGGAGGTTTTGGAGGAGGTGGATTTGGTGGTGGAGGCTTCGGTGGTTTTGGTGGAGGAAGTTCAGGTGGTGGTGGAGCCAGTGGAAGTTGGTAGAAAAGTTTAAAGTTTAGAGTATATAGTTTTGAGTTGAAAAGGTATTCTATAGGGTTGACAACCTTCAAAAGGTTGTCAACCCTTTTTGTTTGGAGTTTCTTCAACCAAGTTAACAGAACTCTTTACTTGATTTATAGTACTCTCAATTAAGTTTTGAGTACCTCAATCAATTTTGCAGTACCTTTTAGTTAATTGATAATACCCTAAACTAACTTTTGGGTTCTCTGAATCAAGTTTACAGAACTCTTTACTTCATTTATGGTTCATCAAACTAAGTTTATAATACTATATACTAAGTTGAGGGTTCATTTTTATAGCTTTCAAACGCTTTCCGTAATCTCTCAGGTAAAAACTCAATGTGAATAGGGTTGACAACCTTCCGAAGGTTGTCAACCCTCAAAAACACCTAAATCATTTTATAGCTGGTAAAAGCTTTCTGTAATCTTTCGGGTAAAAATTCTATTGCCAGTATCTGTTCCAGAAGGTTGTTATCTGCTCCTTTGTTATAATAACATTCCACCAACTGCTGAATGGTGATGTTGTGTTTGGATTGTTCGACCAAAGTAATTTCATCACCGGCTTGCAAACTTCCTTCTGCTTCTACACTGAAATAAGTTCCATGTTTTCCCTGTTGCATAAATTGTTGCAGCATATTGTCTATACCGAACCTGATGTTGAGTTTGTAGCAAGGGAATCTTGGCTGAATAGCTTTTAAATAAACACTGCCGATCTTGTAAATATTTCCAATGAGAACTGTATCATCGGTCAAACCTTGTGTGGTAAGATTCTCACCGAATAATCCATAACTCCAATCATCCTTTTGTAAGATGTTTTTCCAATGATCATAGTAAGCAATATCATAAGAATACACAGCTTTCAATGCACCACCATGATGAACAAAATCACCCTGGCCATCACCTTCAATATTGGTTCTGGTGACTGATCTTGATCCGAAGACAGGGGATTTAAAAATTGACGTCGATACTTCTTTATCGTTGTATAAATAAGTTTGTGGCAGACCAATATTGAGTGATAACAATTTCATAATAGAAAGATAAGAAGATGCAGGATGTGGATAGTTTCAATGTTCAGTAAAGTTTAAATTGTTGAAGTGTGCGACGCAAGAAAAGCTACATATTTATTCTTCAGCTAAGTACATAAAAAAAGAGAACGTTTCCATTCTCTTCATTTGAATTGGTACGATAAATTTTTTTATCTAAGCCTGTCCATGCTTTTTACCAGCTTCTCATCTTTATAAATTCCTCTCCAGGCAAGGAATAGAAATACCGGTGGTAAAAATGCGAATATAGACGTAAGACTTAATGTGCCATCGGAAAAATCATTAGTGCGTAAGAATAAATATCCTAACGAAAGTAATGACAGTAGCAAGGCTACAAGCGTTAGTCTTATCTGAGTTTTCCGATTGCTGAACATGAATATTGCTACCAGTGCAATGATACCTGTTGCAGTAGCTAGTAAAAGGCTGATGGCATTTACTTCTGTAGCAACATCAGTGGTGGTGCCATCTAAACCAAGTGAAGTTAGTTTTCTCAGCACCAGTTGTTCGTTCTCTAAAATATTACCGGTGTAAAAAGAAAACTTTAAACAAAGGAAAGCACAAATGGCAGCGATTAAAAGCCAGAGTGATTGTATACGTTGAATCATGTAAAAAGTTTATAGTTATGAGTGTGGTGTTTAGAGTTGCTTACTCTAAACTTAAATTCTAAATTCTTAATTAATCCATTTCTGGATATAAAGTAAACTGTTGCATGAAACCGTTCACCTCTTTCTTCACATCAGCGATCAAAGATTCATTGTCAGCGTTCATTAATACTTTATCAATCATATCAACTACAAACTGCATATCGTTTTCTTTCATTCCTCTTGTAGTGATAGCGGCAACCCCAAATCTTATACCTGATGTAACAAAAGCACTTTTATCATCAAAAGGAACCATGTTCTTGTTAGCAGTAATATCAGCTGTACCTAAAATGTTTTCTGCTTTTTTACCACTGATATTTTTATTGCGAAGATCGATAAGCATTAAATGATTATCTGTTCCGCCACTGATGATGTGATAATCTTTTGCAACGAATGCTTTTGCCATAGCCTGTGCATTGCTTTGCACCTGCTTTGCATAGACAGTGAATTCATCAGTTAATATTTCACCAAAAGCTACAGCTTTCGCAGCGATAACATGTTCTAACGGTCCACCTTGTGTTCCAGGGAAAACAGCCATATCAATTACATGACTCATCATCCTGATATTACCTTTCGGATCTTTCAATCCAAATGGATTTTCAAAATCTTTTGCCATCATGATAATACCACCACGAGGTCCACGTAAGGTTTTATGTGTAGTGGAAGTAACAAAATGACAATGATTGAAAGGTGAACTCAACAAACCTTTTGCAATCAATCCTGCAGGATGTGCAATATCAGCCATTACCAAGGCACCAACTTCATCTGCAGCTTTACGAATTCTTGCATAATCAATATCACGACTATAAGCAGAAGCTCCACAGATAATAAGTTTTGGTTTAACTTCTCTGGCTTTTTGTTCCAGCATTTCATAATCTATTAAACCTGTTTCTTTTACTACACCGTAAAAATGTGGTTTGTATAATTTGCCGCTGAAGTTTACTGGAGAACCATGAGTAAGATGGCCACCCATGCTAAGATCAAGACCCAGAATATCATCACCTGGTTGAAGAATAGCCAGCATCAATGCAGCATTGGCTTGTGCACCACTATGAGGTTGCACATTGGCATATTCAATATTGAAAATTTCTTTCAAACGATCGATGGCAAGTGTTTCCGTTTTATCTACTACCTCACAGCCACCATAATATCTTCTGCCGGGATAGCCTTCAGCATATTTGTTCGTCATCACATTTCCCATAGCCTGCATCACCTGTAAGCTGGTAAAATTTTCTGAAGCGATCAGTTCAATACCTCTACGCTGACGGTGTAATTCTTCTTTAATAATGTCGAATACCTGTGTATCTCTTTGCATGAGTGAATATTGTGTGGCAAAAGTAAGTGGTATTGGTTAATTAGGAATTGGGAATTGGGTATTTGGAATAAGGATTATTATTGAGCCGGCTGAAGATTTTTATGTGTCCAGCTGTATAAGATGGAGCAGCGTTCGTTGTGTCAGATTCTCCCGACTTATTCGGGACTCACTTGTACTGACAGAACTTTGAGCAGCTTTGCTTACATTTATAAGTGAATAAGAAAACTTATGGCTGTTAATCTCATTGAGAAAAAAATAAAGGAATATTTGCCCAAGCTCAGCGTGGCTCAGAAAAAAGCTGTTTTAACGGTTGTTGAAACGTTTGCTGAGGAAAGCAGGAGTTTTGAGAATACCGTTAACGAACGATTCAATGAATATGAAACAGGAAAAGTAAAAGGTTTATCATTAGATGAACTTGAGAATAAAACAAGGAAAGCATATAAGGCGAAAAGAAATAAAAAATGATCTTTTCAATTACTTTTCATCCTGATGTTTTAAAAGATTATGAAGAAGCTTATAGCTGGTATGAAGACAAGTTAGAAGGATTAGGAGAAAAATTCATTGCAGCGGTTAGAAATAAGTTAGAAAACATAGCTAAAAGGCCTTCAGTTTATAGCACAAAGTCTAATATAAATTACAGAGAAGCTAAAGTGTCAGGATTTCCTTTTATAATAGTCTACAAAATATATAAAGATAAAAACGAAATTTTTGTAAGTTCAGTTCATCATGCAAAGAAGCATCCAAACAAAAAATATAGAAAATAGTTTTCATTAAATAGTTAATATGATGGACTCATTATCAAAAGACTCTTTATCCAAAATCAGAATACTTGGAATTTATCAGATTGTCGGTGGTGTGATAGGCTTAGGAGTAACTATTGTTGGTGCTATCCAATCCGAACATTTATCTACTTTATGGTTTATTTTTTTAATCGGAATATTGCTTTTTGGTTATTCTATATACTGTGGTAATCTCTTGCTAGAGAAAAAAATAAACGGGTTAAAGTACTCATTAATTCATCAATGTTTGCAATTAGTTCATTTTTTCTTTTTCAGCTTTGGATTTGCATACGCTTCGGGTTTGACTTTGTCTATTGGGCTAAACATAAATGACTATAATTTGCTCTTTAATTTTACCTTATCAACCTTGGCAATTAATATTGACACCACTACAACCGATACTTTCCTTAGCCTAAATCTAATTCCCCTTTTTATTATTCTTTTTATCGGAAAGATAAAAGAAGAAATAAGTAAAGCTGATAAGACAGTTGAGGCTTTGTAGTTGATGAAAGAGCCTCCAGTACAAGAGTGCGACGCAACGAAAGTTCCAACAAAATGATCCAGTTGGCTTCCAAATAATCCTTCCTCCAGCCGCTAACTTATTTTAGCAAACCCACTTATTGATAATTCACTACTTTCACATTTGTTATCTGAGCAAAACAGAACCTGAAGCATTGATTTTGAGGAGTTAGCAAAACGATTATTCTAATGAAAGCAATTATTCCTGTGGCAGGAGCTGGTACCAAGCTCAGGCCTCATACCTATACACAACCTAAGGCATTAATTCCGATTGCTGGTAAAACGATCTTAAGTTTTATCGTGGATCAATTAAGAGATGCCGGCATAAATGAATTTATTTTTATTGTAGGTTATCTTGGCGAAAAGATCCAGGATTACGTTAAGCAAACCTATCCTGATCTTACCACTCATTTTGTTTATCAAAATGAAAGACAAGGTACCGGTCATGCTGTTGAACTAACAAAGAATATTGTTGGTGATGATGAAGTTTTCGTTGCACTGGGTGATACCATTTGTGAGTATGATGTAAAAGCAGTTGTTGAAAGTCCATATAGTATGCTTGGCATTAAGAAAGTTGATGATCCAAGAAGTTTTGGTGTGGCGGAATTAGGTGATGAAGGTGAGATTGAACATGTGGTTGAAAAGCCTGCGATTCCTAAAAGTAACATGGCTCTTGTTGGATTATACAAGATAAAAGAAACACATTTTCTTTTTGAATGTCTCCACCACATATTTGAACAGGAGATAAAAAGTTATGGCGAATATAACTTAACCGATGCTTTGGAATGTATGATAAGCCGTGGTGCTGAATTCAGATCTTTCAAAGTAAAGAACTGGTTCGACTGTGGCAAAAGAGAAACACTGCTTACTACTAATGCACTTCTTTTAAAGAAGAATGGTGGCAACATTACAGATGGCCATGATTTCAAAGATACCATCATCATTCCTCCTGTAAGTATTGCTCCTGGTTGTAATATCAGCAATTCTATTATTGGTCCGCATGTAACGATTGGTGCTGATACGGTAGTGCAACATTCCATTATTCGAGACAGTATCATTGGGTCGTATACTAACTTGTACGAAGTGGTATTAGATAATTCACTCATCGGTAGCGATGCATCTGTAAGAGGCCTCAGCCGAAGCCTGAATATTGGTGATAACACAGAGATAGATTTCGGATAATCCTCCTCAGAAAAATTCTGGTTAAGTTCTTGATGAACATCCTTATCAAGAATAAAATCATGAATACAATCAATCCTTCCAAATGGTATGAAACTGCAGCAAGATTTGGATTGTCGGCCAAAGGTGTTGTGTATTGCCTCAGCGGATTAATCGCAGTAATGGCAGCACTACATTTTGGTGGAAACTCAGTTAAAGATGCAGGAAAAGGTGGCGTTTTTGGTTTCATAGAAGATCAGCCTTTTGGTAAATGGTTGTTGTTGGTTGTTGCCATCGGTCTTGTATGTTATACGATCTGGAGATGGATACAGGCTTTCAAAGACACAGAACATAAAGGTTCAGACAAGAAAGGTTTCTCAAAAAGGTTTACCTATTTTTTTAGTGGACTTGTATATGCAAGCCTGGCTGTATATGCGATGAAAATTGTGCTTGGTAATTCATCCAATAGTGGTGGTGATAAACAACAAGACTGGGCAGCTAAATTATTAGATCAACCTTTTGGTCAGTGGTTGGTTGGCATTGTTGCAGTAATAATGATCGGCACAGGATTGTATCAATTGTATCGGGCATTTTCTGGTAAGTATAAGAAGTATGTAAAAGAAGCTTTGCACCATGATACCGCAGGATGGGTATCAAAAGTTGGGGTTGCAGGATATACTGCAAGAGGAATTGTTTGGTTGATACTTGGCTGGATGTTCATTAAAGCTGCCTTTCATGCAAATGCAAAAGAGGCTGGCGGAAGTGATGAAGCTTTAGGATGGCTGCAACAGTCCTCTTATGGAACAATTTTACTTGCAGCTGTAGCTATAGGATTGATATGTTATGGTGTATTTATGTTCTTAAGAGCAAAATACCAGGAATTCAAATGATTATTCTTTAATCGGCAGAATAATATGAAAGGCAGCACCTTCATTTTCTTTTGCTTCGGCAAAGATTAATCCTTTATGATTTTCAACTATTTTCTTACATAAAGCCAATCCAATTCCTGTTCCTTCATAATCGTCTTTGCCATGTAAACGTTGGAAGATCTCAAATATTTGCTCAGCAAATTTTGGATTGAAGCCAATGCCATTGTCAGTTATAGTAATTTCTGAATAGGCTTTGTTTGACTGTAACTTCTCATAAGGCAAAATTTCATCAGTAGTTAATATTCTTGAAGTTATACTAATCTTTGGTGGTATATTTTCCTTTGTAAACTTTAATGCATTCCCAATTAGATTATAAAAAAGTTGATTCATTTGCAATGGTATTGCTGGTATAATGGGTAATGCAGAAACCTTAATAACAGCTTTCTTTTGCTCGATAAGAATTTCGTAATCTTCCAGAACATTTGCAATTACTGTATCAAGATGTACTTTTTCAAATGAACGATTACCACCTTCCACTTTTGAATAATCAAGCAGATCTTTAATAAGATTGGTCATTCTATTGGCTGATCTCCTAATCTTAGCAAGATAGTTTTCTGAATCACTGTCGAGAAAACTGGCAGCTTTGTTTTTTAGGATGTCAGAGAACAGGTTGATCTTTCGTAATGGTTCCTGCAGATCATGACTTGCTACATATACAAACTGTTTCAGATTTTCGTTTAATGTATTCAATTCATTATTGGCATGCTGTAACTCGACAGTTCTTAATTCTACTTGTTTCGCTAATTCTTTTTCTGTTTCCTTTTGGAAAGTGATGTCTTTGCAAATGCCGTTTAGCCAAACAGGGTTACCACTTTCGTCCGTAACTACTCTGCCTTTTGCATGAAGAAATTTTTCTTTTTTTGTGAACGGGTTGATCACTTTGTATTCTGCTTCATATATTCCTTTTGTATCTATGGCTTGCTGAACTGCAATGGATACTTCTTGCTGGTGTTTTTCATTTATTCTGCTAATAACTTCTTCCAGTGGTACAACTTCTTTAGTTAATCCGAACCAATCGGCAATACGTTCAGAATACGTTACAGTATTACTTTGTAAGTTGATCTGCCACGTTCCAAGTTCTGATATTGTTATTGCTGATTTTAAGGTTTCATCAGTTGCCAGTAATTGTTGTTTGGCTGTAACTAATTCTGTTACTTCTGCAGCAGTATTCATTACACCGTAAATCTCATCAAACTCATTTTTCAATGGTGTATAGCTAAAATTCCAGTATGTAGCTGCAATCTTTCCATTTCTTGATAGATAGACAAGTTCTTCGATTGCTTCGTAAGGCATGCCTGTTGTATAAACATCATCAAGAATATCATAGAAAGGTTGACCTTCTAATTCAGGCAAAGCTTCACGAAACGTTTTACCAACTACAGACCTGTCTTTTTCCCACGCTTTTAAAATGGCATCGTTTGCAGTTTGAATTCTCATTTCTCTGCCAACATAAATTCCTATCGGCATAGGTGAATTCAATACGAAACTTTTAAAACGTTTTTCATTTTCTTCAGCTCTTTTTCTTTCGGTAACCAGTTCTGTTACATCAACAGCATGTACAAATATTCCTTCTGTAATATTTTCTTCATTTTTTATTGGATGATAAATAAAATTGAAATATGATGTTTCTAGTTTGCTCGCATTTGTTTTATGAAGTTGAATAGGTACCTCATTTCCATAAAAAGGCTGGCTTGTTTTATATACTTCATCTAGAATTTGAATAAAGCCTTGTTCAACTACTTCCGGTAAAGCCTTGCTAACAGGCTTACCTAAAATATTTCTGTCCGGACCTACTGCTTTCATGTAAATAGCGTTAGCTAATTCAAAAACATGATCTGGTCCTTTTAAAACTGCCACCATTGCAGGTATGTTCATTAACAGCCTGTAAAACTGTTTAGATTCCTCTTTTGTTTTTTGATGAAACTTTTTTTCATTCTCGAGCAATATCAATCTTTCTTCTCTTGCCCTGGTTAATTCAATAGCTATAATGGTTGTATTAGTGATCAGTTTAATTATTCTAAGATCATGTGCAGAAGGTTTTTTCGGATGCTGATAATACATGGCAAAAGTGCCAAGCACATTACCCGATTTGTTGATTAATGGAGATGACCAGCATGCCTTTAATCCGTATTTACCTGCTAAAGCTTTAAAATCTTTCCAGCGATGATCCGTTTCTATATTCTCTGCAATAACTAATTCTTTCCTGAAAGCTGCAGTGCCACATGACCCGATATTATCACCAATAGAAACACCATGAATAGCATTATTATAATCTTCAGGCAAAGAGGGTGCAGCACCATGTAATAAGTTCTCACCATTATAATTTGTTAGGAGAATAGAAGCTAGTAAACCTTCAGTGCTTTCCTTTTCTGCCCATAAAACGATTGCATTTAAAGTTTCTTTGAGTTCTGATCCTTGCGAGATCATTTCAAGAATATTACTTTGTCCCTGGATAAGTTCTTCCAGGTATTCAAATTTTTCCGAATACGGGTCGTGCTTCTTTTGTAGCGGATTGGTTGCAATTGGGTTCATTAGCTAATTTGTAAGAGAGAAAATGAAGCTGCAAAAATGCATCCAGTTTATTTACATTGAGTTAAATGCAATTTGAATGGTTACTGCTATATAGTGGGGATTTATTTACACATTTTTATCAAGCAAAATAAGAGCGTATCTTAGGCCTACAAAATGCTGATATGCGATACCCTTTACTGATTGCTTTCCTGATAATTAGTAATCAATTGTTTGCTGTTAGTAAAGATTCAATTTTATACTACAGTCTTCCGGATAGTGTTAAAGCAGTTTCCCTAATTGCAGATATCAATATATCATCTGTAAACACGAAAAAAGAAGTATATGCAGGCATTAAAACCTTTGATGTAAGCCTGGCTCTGGAAGTTGATGGAAAAGAAAAGGAAGTTGAATTTTACTTTCCTTCAACAGCATCTGTTATTGCAACAGGAATTAATGTAGATAAAGAAAAGAACAAACTGGAATGGGAATACGATTGGAAGTTTAATACGACCTATAAATTGTTGATTGCTTCTGCTGCAGACTCTGCTGGAAATTTCGTGTTGTATTCCGGTTATATACTATTGCCTGAAGAAAATAAGTGGAAACTTATCGGTACTTGTAAAGTTTTAGGGCAATGGTCTTCAATTAAAAATCCTGCATCTTTTTTTTCGAATGATAAGAAGGAGAGCATTCCTCATAGTTTAAACAATGTTTGGGTACAACGTTCAGCTGGATCGTGGAAAAGAATTGATGATGCTAATGAGCAGGTAAGACCATCTATAAATCCAATGCCTAATGTTGACAGCGTTCAGCAATACCAGTTAGAAAAAGGCTATTTACAAAAACAAATTGCATCAGGTAAAATGGATGCAGTAAATGAAAAAGAGGGAATCTTTTATAAGATTATTGACGCAGGAAATAGTAAAGATGTTTCAGTTACAGATACTGTTACTGTACGTTATCAATTACGTCTTTACGGGTCAACAGAGATCATTGATCAGGCTACAGATAAGCCGGCAACATTTCCGTTAAATCGTTTGATCAAGGCCTGGCAAATTGCTATTCCAATGGTTAAAACAGGAGGGAAGCTAAAGATTGTTATTCCATCTGGGTTTGCTTATTCTATAAGAACGAGAGCACCTAAGATTCCACCAAATAGCATTTTAGAATTTGATATTGAAGTACTGGAAACAAAAAGTGTTGGAAAGTAATGTTACCTTATAATCAGCTTAATAAATCAGCTTTAGCCAGGTAATCTACTGTTGATTTATTGGAATAAATTATTTTGCGTGGCATCTTTTAGTTCATGCAACGAGCTCCCAATATTATCAGAAGCCTTCTATTGATTTGTATCTGCATTATTGCTTTAAGCGCTGCTTACAGCAAGATGTTGCAGGTAAAAGGTAGTGTCTCAGCAGCGAACAATGAGCTTTCAGAAGAGATCACATTTAAGAAACTTATAGTAAAAAAAGCTGTTGAGGAATATGATCGCTGGCATGTGAATGGTACCTTACGAGAAACACATACAGATGCAATTTCAATTTTAAAAGAATACTGGAAATTGGGTGTTATAACTGTGACTGAACAGAATCTGAAGAACAGTTCATGGCAATATCGTCATCCATGGAGTGCAGTTTTTGTCTCTCATGTAATGTTGCAGGCCGGAGCCAGAGACAATTTTCCTTATTCAAACAATCATGCGAAATATATTGTTTGGGCAAGAGATAATGCTTTGTCTGAACAAGACCCCATTTTTGCTGCCTATGATATTCATGATGAGAAATCGAGATGGCCGGAAGCCGGTGATCTTATTTGTATGAACAGACGTGGCAATCAGTTTACAATGAAGAGCATTAACTCTACATGTATATCTCATTGTGATATTATTGTTGAAGTAAATAAAGAGAAGGGTTTTATTATTACGATCGGCGGTAACGTTGGACAAACAGTGAACAGACGTATTGTCTGGCTTACTAAAGATGGTTTAATTGATGTTACAAGAAATTGGCAGGTGATGGATGCTGAGGAGAAAAATCCTGAAGGGTCACAAAAAGAAATATTCGGTGTAATTAAAGTCAACAGTCAATACAAATAATTACAGGCACCCATCTTTTCTTCTGGTATCAATAATGTATTGAATCTTCCAACTGCCCTTCAATCTAACCAGTTGAAATGAATTCACACCACAATGACTAATTTTTCCAATGTAATAAAAAGTGTAAGGTGTCCACACAGAAGCCAGATCTGCATCAATATGAATTGCCTCGAAACGAATACGTTCATCTGCTATATTTTTTTTCAAGCCATTTACCATCGTGGCAAATTTTGCTAATTGATCTGTTTTTATACTAACTCCATTCTTTGTATCGATAGTTTGAAGAATGGCACTGTCTGCAAAACATTCAGCAAACATTTTTCCATCAGCCTGCAACATAGCAGTGAACATTTTGTTTACAACAGATTTTATCGAATCTTCAGTAGTTTGTGCATTCGAAGAAAACGATATAGCCAATAACAATACAAGGAGTATTTTTTTCATTTCAGCAAGATATAAAAATGGATGTTAGCTGATGTACCGTTTATATAACTAAGCTACATCTTCACCGGTAGAGGCAATGTAAAGTGAAAACCAATCTTCTCTGCTGAGCGAAATATCTTTTGCTTCTTTTGCCTGGATCAATCTTTCTATTTTTGTTGTTCCAAGTACAGGAACAATTCCTGAAGGATGTTTTAATAGATATGCGATCAGAATTTGATTGATACCTGTATTATATTTTTCAGCTAATAACGCAGCTGAAGATATGATAGCCCGATATCTGGGATGGCTATCATCACTCATAATTCCTCCACCTAAAGGTGCCCAGGCCATTGGTACAATGTTATGTAAAAGGCAATGATCTAATATTCCGTTTGTGAAAGGAAGGTGATTTAAGATGGATATTTCTATTTGATTGTAGTCAACCGAGATGTATTTTCTTAGCAGATCAATGTGCTGCGTTTGAAAATTTGATACACCAAACTGTAAAATTTTTCCTTGTCTTTTTAAAAGATCAATTGCATCAGCAACTTCAATAGGATTCATTAACGGATCAGGGCGATGAATCAATAAAACATCAATATAATCAGTACCAAGTGCTCTCAAAGAATATTCAACCGAAGCAATAATATGATCTCTTGATGTGTTATATGATTTTATAAGATGCTCATGCCTGGGATTTGTTTTAAGCTGAATACCACACTTAGTAATTAGTTGAATTTGATTTCGGAGAGATGAACGATTTTTTATTACTGATCCAAATTCTTCCTCTGTGCTGTAGTCTCCATAAATATCTGCATGATCAAAAGAGGTAATCCCATTCTCCAAACATTGATCGATGAGTTGCTCATATTCATCTGGGGTAAAATTAGCTCCCCATTTGCCCCATCTCATACAGCCAGCTACCGGTACGGATAAGTTGATCATTGGCTAAAAATAAAAAAGTCCCGCTAATTCAGCGAGACTTCCATTTCTTTCCTGGTAAACGTGAATTAATCGCGGTTGTATCCACCACCGCCACCACCACGATTGTAGCCTCCGCCACCTCCGCCACGGTTGTAGCCTCCGCCACCTCCGCCACGATTGTAACCTCCGCCACCGAAGCTTTTCTTCTTGAATCCACCACCTCCACCTTGTCCTTCAGGACGTGGAGCTGACTCGTTCACAACCAGTTTTCTGTCCATTACTTCTGTTTCGTTCAATGCAGCAATTGCAGTTCTTGCAGCTTCGTCATCATTCATTTCAACAAAACCGAAGCCTTTGCTACGATTATTATTGAATTTGTCGGTAACGATCTTTGCAGATGCAACCTCTCCATAAGGTGCAAACATGTTGTAAAGGTCATCACTGGTCATACTCCAGTTCAGGTTTCCAACGTAAATGTTCATTTCTTAAAAATGTTAAGTGAAATAATAAACCATGGCAAAACAGACCAGCCAAAAAACCCATTTACGAAAGAAACGATCAATGAGAAATGGAAGAACTGTAACCTTGGACTTACCGAAGATAACAAATTAATTGTCTGTCAGGAATTTTTTTTCATTGATGTTTCTGCTGTAAATCAAGCATATAAAGCTTCCCAGCCAACACTTGATTAATTTTCTCCAAGGCCCTTCTGTTGTTATACTCTTATAATAGTAATTTAACGACTGTAATCTCTTCTGTTCAGATTACCAATGTAAGTTTGCTGTAGAAATATACCCATGAGAAAGATATTGTTTGCTGTTTTATTTATCCTACCACTTTTCAGCCTTAGTCAGAAAAGCTTTAAAGTTTCTATGATCGGTTTTTATAACCTCGAGAATCTTTATGATACAGTTGATAATCCAATCAAGAACGATAACGAGTTTACACCTTCAGGTCCAAAGAATTACAATACGGCCATTTATAATGACAAGCTTGGTAAACTTGCTTCTGTTTTATCGCAAATAGGTACTGATGTTCCCGGAATTCCTAATCCTGATGGACTTGCTTTGATTGGTGTTTCCGAGATAGAAAACGATACAGTTTTGAATGATCTTGTCAGACATCCTTTGCTTATTAAACGAGGATACAAAATTGTTCATTACGATTCAAGAGACATTAGAGGTGTTGATGTAGGGCTTTTATATAATCCCAAATATTTTACAGTTGAGGCGTCAGACAAGCTTTTCGTTCAATTGCCTGGTGGGAGTAAAGATGCTTATTTCACCAGGGACATTCTTTGGGTAAAAGGCAAGCTTGATGGAGAAACGATTCATCTTTATGTGAATCACTGGCCATCCAGATCAGGTGGCGAAGAAAGAAGTGCACCAGCAAGAGCTGCTGCTGCAACTGTTGCGAAAAATCATATCGACTCTATTGCAAAGGCAGATGGTGAACAGAAAGTAATCTTAATGGGTGATCTGAATGATGATCCAACAAGCCCCAGTATCACACAAGTTTTAAAAGCAAAAGGTAAAGCCAAGGATGTAAGATCAGGTGGATTATTTAATCCATGGTGGGAATTGTATAAGAATGGAATTGGCACACTGGCTTACCAGGACAACTGGAATCTTTTTGATCAGATTATCATTTCTCATCCTTGGTTGAATAAAGAACAGAAGGGATTTTTCTACCACAAGCAGTTTATTTTTAATAAAGAGTTTATGATGGAAAATCGGGGTAGATACAAAGGTTATCCGATGAGAACCTGGGACGGTAATACTTACAGAGGTGGATATAGTGATCACTTTCCTACATTTTTGGTATTACTAAAAAGAGTAGATTAAACTCTAGAATATTATTAAGGCCTGTTTCACAACAGGTTTTTTTATAGGCTGATAATTTCATTTCTCTTGTTTTGCCAGCAGAATTATCTTTGCACATGGCAACAAACTCCAATTCTCCCCGAAACAAGGCTGTTATTGAAAGATTTTTTGGTGAAGGGTTAACCTTCGATGATGTATTATTAATGCCAGCCTTTAGCCAGGTATTACCAAGAGAAGTAAGTATTCAAACCAATCTTACAAAGTCAATCAAGCTTAATATTCCGATGCTGTCTGCAGCTATGGATACAGTTACCGAAGCCAATCTTGCAATTGCATTGGCAAGAGAAGGTGGACTTGGAATCTTACATAAGAACATGAGTATAGAAAGGCAAGCTGACCATGTTCGTAAAGTAAAACGAAGTGAAAGCGGATTGATCTTAGATCCGGTTACATTAAATGCAGATGCAACAATCGGAGATGCTCAGCGAATTATGAGAGAGAACCGGATTGGCGGTATTCCTATTATAGATAATAATAAAAAACTTGTCGGCATACTTACCAATAGAGACTTGCGATTTGAAACTGATGTTAAGAAGAAGGTTAGCAAGGTGATGACCCAAGACAAATTGATTACGGCACCACAGGGTACGGATATGAAGAAGGCTGAAAAAATTCT
This sequence comes from Bacteroidota bacterium, assembly GCA_023386555.1. Taxonomy (GTDB): domain Bacteria; phylum Bacteroidota; class Bacteroidia; order Chitinophagales; family Chitinophagaceae; genus JAEZDC01. Next base: position 139,150 of record JAEWJK010000013.1, read on the forward strand.
TCAGCAATATAAAATCGAGAAGTTACCTGTTGTAGATAAAAAAGGAAAGTTGATTGGTCTTATTACTTATCGTGACATTCTACAGCTTCGGAATTTTCCTAATGCAGTTAAAGATGAATTCGGACGATTATTAGTTGGAGCTGCTTTAGGTATCACATCAGATATTAACGAACGAGCTGCTGCATTGCAAAGTGTAGGAGTGGATATTGTTTCACTCGACAGTGCTCATGGTCATAGTAAAGGTGTAATTGATGCATTAAAGAATTTAAAAAAGAATTTCAAAGGTCTACAGGTTATTGCCGGAAACGTGGGTACAGCTGCAGGTGCAAAAGCTTTGGCCGATGCAGGTGCAGATGCAGTAAAAGTTGGTATTGGACCAGGTTCTATTTGTACAACAAGAATTGTTGCCGGTGCCGGTATACCTCAAATCACTGCAATTATGGAAGCTGCAAGTGTTTTGAAAGCTAGAAATATTCCTGTGATAGGTGATGGTGGTATTCGTTATACCGGAGATATGGTTAAAGCACTTGCTGCAGGTGCAGATGTAGTGATGATGGGAAGCATCTTTGCAGGAACAGAAGAAAGTCCAGGTGAAACAATCATTTATGAAGGAAGAAAGTTTAAAGAGTATCGGGGTATGGGCTCTTTGGGTGCTATGGTACAAGGAAGTGGTGATCGTTATTTCCAGGATGTAGAGGCTGATGTTAAAAAATATGTACCGGAAGGGATTGAGGGTCGTGTAGCTTATAAAGGACATGTTTCAGAGATCGTTTATCAATATACCGGAGGTTTGAGAGCAGGAATGGGTTATAGTGGTGCAAAAGATATTAAGACTTTACAGCAGGCAACTTTCATCAAGATCACGAATGCAGGTATTACAGAGAGTCATGCACATGATATTGATATAACAAGAGAAGCACCGAATTACAGTAGAAAATAGTAATTGGGAATTAGGGATTTGTAATTAGATATTTGGGTGACAAGCGATAGTAATTTAAGTAAGCTTCGTTGTGTCACTCACTTGTACTGATAAAACCTTATTCATCAATTCTAATCAACCTTGCACATAAAATTGGAGTCTTAATTTTTATTGGGGTCTTTGCGTGACAAAATTCTAATTCAACCGATATAATTTTCCCGGCAAAGAAGCAATTACATTCTGTAGTTCAAGATTTAGGATCGCTGCAGCAACAGAACTGCTACTTAAACTGCTTTTTAAATGTAATTCATCAATACTAACCGATTCTTTATCTTTTAGAAGATCAACAATCACTTTTTCATCATCACTCAGGTCGATAAACAATTCCCTTGTTCTTTTCGTTTTTGTTTTGGCTTTTTCTTCCCAGCCAATAGCCTGTAATAATTGGGGTACATCCAAAAACAAAATGGCTTTGTTCTGTTGTATCAACTTTAAACAGCCACTGCTTTTTGTATCTAAAATTTTTCCCGGAACCGCAAAAAGATCACGATTGTAATTATAAGCCAACTCAGCAGTGATCATACTTCCGCCTTTTACCTGTGTTTCCACTACAATAGTAGCATCGGCCATACCGGCTACAATTCTATTTCTCTTAGGAAAATTATGTTTATCCGGTTTTGTATTACTGACGAACTCTGTTAACAATCCTCCATTAAGTAAAAGATCTTTTGCTAATGGTTTATGTTGTAAGGGATAAATCGTATCAAGTCCATGAGCCAATACTCCAACTGTAGGAAGATTATTGATTACTGCAGATTTATGAGCAATAGCATCTATTCCAAAAGCAAGACCACTAACAATTAAAACATTCAACTCGGCTAATCCTTGTACAATCGATTCGGTTATTTGTTTGCCATAATCAGTATTATTTCTTGTGCCGATAATACTGATCACTTTTGTATTGTTAAGATCAGCATTACCACGATAATACAATAGGGTAGGAGGATCATAGCAATGCAATAATCGTTTGGGATAATCATCGTCGCTCAGAAACAAAGGTTTGATACGATGCTTTTCTGTAAATTTTATTTCATTTTCTGCAGATGTAAAATCATCAAAACTTTTAATTGATCTTGCTTTGATTTCTCCGATACCTTCAACGGCTGCCAGATCTTTTTTCTTTGCATTGAAAACAGATGTAGCATCCCCAAAATGCTCAATTAAATTCTTTGCGTGTACAGCACCAATGTTGGGGACACTGGTTAAAGCAATTTGATATAAGAGATCAGAGTTCATTGACTTGAAGATAAAAATTATCGTTCAAAGTCTGTGGGTTGCAAATTACTTTGTCTGCATATTGAACGAAAAGTTCCTATAGGTATTTCTTTTCTATCTGCAGGTACAATAGTAGTTAAAGTTGGATTTCCGCTTTTTCTGAGTTTAATATGACTTCCTTTTTGAGAGACTTCTTCAAATCCATGTTGCAGGAGAATGCGAATAATGTGATACGATGAATAAAGCTTAGGCATTTATTTTAGTATGTACGATCTCAGGTTGTTCTATCGTAGTAAAGTTTAAGGGGTTTTCATCTTCATAATACAACTCCAATGCTTCTTTCAAATTAGTCAACGCTTCTTCTTTAGAATCGCCAAAAGATGATACGTCCACATTCAAACATTGAGCAACAAAATGTTCACCTTCCTTCCAAATAACATTATCAAACGATCTTGATTTCATATCTCTAATTTACTACAATTTACATACCCACAATTGTAAACTCGGTCCTTCTATTCTTCGCCCTGCCTTCTTCGGTTTTATTATCTGCAACAGGTTTGGTTTCACCAAATCCATTCCATGTTAATCTTTTTGGATCAATGCCTTTGCTTATCAAGTAATCAGCTACAGCTTTTGCACGATTATTTGAAAGTTTTAAATTATCTGCAGGTGCACCAATATTATCTGTATGTCCACTCACCAGCACTTTTATTTGCGGATTTTCATTTAGCAATTGCAGTAATTTATCCAGCTCAACCAGGCTAACATCTTTCAATGTTGATGAGTTGGTTTCGAATTGCACATTCTTAAATGTGATTGATGCATTCATCTCAATCGGCTGAAGTGGAATGTCCATTTTATAAGTACTGTCAGATCTTTCTTTACTTAGTTCGTATAGCTTGCTGAAAAATAAATATCCCTGCCTGTTCACGGCAAACGTATAATCATTTCCTACAGGAAGGGTAATGAAGTAAAACCCTGTTTCATCTGTCTGCACTTTTGTCCTGGCTGTATTTGTATTGTTATCAATCAACTCAACGGAAGATGGCAAACCTTTTTTCGTTTTTGCATCATACACATAGCCCTGAACATATAATGTTCTTGCCGGACGAACATCTTCTCGCAACTCAAATTTGTAAAGATCCAATCCACCACGGCTATCTGTTCTGTCGCTGGAATAATAAGCTGTTTTACCATCGGCAGCAACAAATAATCCACCTTCATCATCAATTGTATTAATTGGATATCCAAGATTTCTTGGTGCACCCCATTTACCTGTACGATGATCTTTCTTCATCATATACAGGTCAGTTCCACCATAACCTAATAAGCCATCAGAGGTAAAATACAATGTTTCATTATCGGCATGAATGAAAGGAGCAATTTCACCGCCAGGACTATTTACTTGTGGCCCCATATTTTGTGCTGGTGACCATCCTTTATTGGTTCTGTGACTTACATAAATATCGCCTTGTCCATAGCCACCATATCTTGTACTGCTGAAGTACAACGTTTTTTTATCAGGACTTAAACTCGGAGAACTTTCCCAGGCTTCTGTATTAATATTCTCGCCGAGATTTTCCGGTTCGCTCCAACCTTGAGGTGTCCAGTAAGAAATATAAAGATCATAACCACCATAGCCACGAGGACCATAATCAGCAGCAAAAATCAGCCACTCACCATCCTGCGAAATATGTAAAGCACCTTTGTAAGGTTCATCATTTAATTCACCATCCAGCAACTTTGCTTTACTGTATGATTTATCATTCATGGTGCTGGCAAAGAAATCTTCACGAACATTTGCTCCCCGACGAGTAAACACAAGAATGCTATCATTTATAGTAATGGAAGGGTAATATTCAAGTTGGCTACTATTAATGCTATCTCCTAAATTCTCCGGAGCAAAAACATAATTACCCGATGGATATTTTAATGCCTGATCTAATGCAAACTGGTAAGTTCTTTTTCTGAAATTTCCTTGTGCAATAGCTCGTTGACCAAGTTTTGGAATGACCAGATATTTATTCACCGAGTTTAAAGCATCGCTAAATCTTCCAACACCGGCAAGACTTGTCGAGTATTGCAGATAAGATGTTTTAAAAACCGTTGAATCTTTTGATAGCCCACTTTCAAATTGGATAATTGCATTAGGATAATCTTTCAACTCATTGTATAAAGTAGCAAGATCAAGAATAGCATCAACAAAATTTGCATCAATAGATATTGCCTGTTTAAAAAGGCTTACCGCTTTTTTCAGATCGCCATCACGATAACTGGTTAAACCTTCTTCATGTAATTTTTTTGCTTTCGCATTCACTTTTGCAGGATCATACGTTTGAGCGACAACATTAAAAGCAATAAAAAGCAAAATGAATGGCAAAATTCTTTTCATAGATGCCGAAAGTTCGTTTAAAACATCTGAATATTGATGTTAAAAACGTTTGTTATACCAGCTTTAGTGTTTCATAGCATCTTCGTTGCGTCGCAAGCACTTCAGGTTTCTGTTATAATGGCGTCAAGCTCAACTAAGGAACATTGATATACTTATGGATCTGTAAACTCAGCTCCCACTTAGGGTTGGACTTGATATAATCTACGATTAATGGAGTCATCATATCAGCTTTACTCCACTCAGGTTGCAGGTAAAGTTTACATTCCGGTGAAGTTGCCGCAGCATGTTCTTCAGCCCAGTTAAAATCATCTTTATTGTAAATGATAACCTTCAACTCATTTGCTTTTTTCAATACTTCAGGTAAAGGGGCTTTAAATTTTTTGGGTGATAAGCAAATCCAATCCCATTCACCTGACAAAGGAGATGAGCCTGAGGTTTCAATATTGGTTTCAAATCCTGCTGAATGTAACTGATGAGTTAGTTCATCAAGATTATGCATCAAAGGTTCTCCACCAGTAATAACAGCAATCACCTTATTATTTCCTGAATCTTGTTTTGCTTTCGAAATAATTTCCTCAATACTAAATTTTGGATGAGCATCAGCATCCCAACTTTCTTTCACATCACACCAGAAACATCCAACATCACATCCACCTAAACGAATAAAATATGCAGCTTTACCCTGGTGAAAACCTTCACCTTGTATAGTATAAAAAGCTTCCATCACAGGAAGCTTCAATTCAACTGATGTATGGTTGTTATCAAACATTAATTTTTCGTCCTGTTTAAATAAGCCTGCATTGTATTTTTTAACAAGCCGGCAATCGTCATCAATCCGACACCACCAGGCACCGGTGTTATTGCTGATGCTTTGGTTGCAACTTCTTCGTATGCCACATCACCTTTAATGCGATATCCTTTTGTTGCAGTTGCATCTTCTACTCTTGTGATGCCAACATCAATTACCACTGCACCTTCTTTAACCATATTTGCCTTTACGAAACCTGGTTTACCTAAAGCTGCCACAATAATATCAGCCTGAAGACAAATTTCTTCAAGGTTTTTAGTGTGAGAATGGCAAAGGGTGACTGTACAATTCCCTTTTGGAAGATTACTACTTAAAAGAATACTCATTGGCCGGCCAACAATATTGCTTCTGCCAATAACCACAGCATGTTTGCCTTTGGTTTCTATATTGAAATGTTCCAGCATCAGCATTATTCCATAGGGCGTGGCTGGAATAAAAGTTTGTAAACCCTGAACCAATTTGCCCACATTGGATGGATGAAAACCATCAACATCCTTCAGCGGATCAATCGTTTCAATAACTTTTTGCTCATTTATATGTTTTGGAAGCGGAAGTTGAACAAGAATGCCGTCGATCTCTGCATTAGCATTTAGCTGGTGAATTTTTTCCAATAGTTCCTGCTCAGAAGTTTCCTTATCAAATCTTATTAAAGTGGACTCGAAGCCAATCTCTTCACAGGACCTCACCTTACTGGCCACATATGTTTCACTGGCACCATCATTACCTACTAAAACGGCAGCCAAATGTGGGTTTCTGCTATTTGTAAGCTGTTGAACCTGTTCCTTTAAACGAGATCTGATTGCAAGTGAAGCTTTTTTGCCGTCTAGAATAAGCATGCGGCAAAGGTATTTTATTACAGGCAAAAATCTTTTTTATTCCACACCTTTGTTGTCGGAATTTATAAGCATGGAGTACACAAGTATTGGAAAAATCGTGGCAACTTTTGGTTTAAGCGGAGAAGTGATTTTAAAGCATGGCCTCGGTAAAAGAACAGCATTAAAAGATGTGAATGTAGTTTTTATCGAAGAGGTAAAAGACAGTTACATTCCCTGGTTTGTTGTTGAGTCGAAAGTAAAGACCGAAGATGAAATTTATTTGAAAGTGGAAGGTGTTAATAGCAAAGAATCTGCTCAACGGCTTACGCAAAAAAAGGTTTGGCTTAAGACTGAAGATTTCAGGAAACTAGCCGGTAAATCTTCTGCTATTGCATTGATCGGTTATTTATTGATCAATGAAGGAGAAGAACTTGCAAAGATCGAGGAAGTGATTGAACAACCTCACCAGGTTTTACTTCGGATTTCATTGGAAGGTAATGAAGCCCTTATTCCACTTCATGATGAAACACTGGATAAAATAGATCATAAAAAACAGCAGGTTCATGTTACACTGCCAGATGGTTTATTGGATGTATATAGGTGATGTATTTGTTGCAGTTAAAGAGTGCGACGCAAGAAAAGCTTAATTCTTATTCTGCACCCTGTCTCATAAAAATTAGTTTCTACCTTAGCTTTCTTGTCACATACTCAACGATATATTGCTCATTTTGATCTTGACTCTTTCTTTGTAAGTGTTGAGGTGTTGAACAATCCTTCACTTAAAGGCAAACCTGTAATTGTTGGCGGCAGCAGGGAAAGAGGTGTTGTAGCAGCATGCAGTTATGAATCGAGAAAATTTGGAGTTCATTCGGCAATGCCAATGGCAACAGCGATGAAATTATGTCCGCATGCTGTTTTGGTAAGAGGTACAAGAGGAGAATACAGCCGATACTCCAGGTGGGTTACGGAAATCATTGCAGCAAAAGCTCCACGATTTGAAAAAGCTTCTATCGACGAGTTCTATATTGATCTTACAGGAATGGATAAATTCTTTGATCCATTTCAATGGACAAAAGATCTGCGGCAAGAGATTATTGATGCTACGCAATTACCTATTTCATTTGCTTTAGCATCAAATAAGTTTGTTGCTAAAGTAGCTACTGACCAGGCAAAGCCGAATGGATATATTTTTATTCAGCCTGGAAAGGAGAAAGATTTTTTGGCTCCATTAACGGTCAATAAAATTCCGGGTGTTGGTGATGCTAGTTTCCAAGTATTAAAAGCTATGGGAATTGCAACAATAGGAGATATTCTTAAATTTTCTATTGAGGATTTAGAGCAGCAACTTGGCAAATGGGGTATTGATCTTTGGAATAAAGCACAAGGAATTCATTTTGGTGAAGTGCATGAATACCACGAAGCAAAATCTGTCTCCACTGAAAATACATTTCATGAAAATACCGGTGATATGGATTTTTTATTGAGTGAGTTGGTAAGGATGACAGAGAAAGTGGCTTTTGAATTGAGGCAGGACGAAAAGTTAGCTGGTTGTATAGCAGTAAAGATCCGTTATCCCGATTTTGAAACCACATCAAAGCAGGTTTCGATTGATTACACTTTTCGGGATGATGAATTGATAGCAGTTGCCAAAGATCTGTTCAATAAACTATATCGTAAAGGCAAGCCTGTTAGATTGCTGGGTGTAAGATTATCTGAACTTACCAATCATGCTATGCAGGCGAATTTATTTGATGATGCAGAGAAGAAATCTAATCTCTACAAAGCAATCGACTCAGTCAAGAATAAGTATGGCAGAAACTCATTGATTAAGGCAAGAACAATTCGTAAGCAGGAAAATGAAGATAGTGAGGAATAAAAAAACTCCATCGAATGATGGAGTTTGATATTCAGAATCGATAATTACGCCTTTCTTACCTTACCACTTCCCGAAGATTTTTGTTTAATCTCTGTTGCAGTGCCTTTGTAGTTTACGTTTCCACTTCCTGCTATTGATGCATCTACAGACTTGTTAGCTGTTACATTTATATTCCCACTTCCTGTAACCCTTGCCACCACTTCATTAGCAGTAACTTCATAAGCTTCTATATTTCCACTTCCACTTATCTGTGCAGATATTTTTGAAGTTTCTTTTCCTTTTAGAATCATATTTCCGCTACCGCTGATCTTTGTTTCTATGGCATCAAACTTTCCAAAATTCAGCTTGATGTTTCCACTACCGGAAATACTGATATCAGTAGTGCCATCATTGCTAAAATTGCCATCACCTCTAACATTTCCACTCCCTGCAACTTTTAATGCAGTAAGTTTTGTTAAAGATACGGTCACCCTCATTTTGTTTTTGGTCTTGAGATTATATCCTTTTTTGGTTCGTAACTTAAGCTCGTTACCTTCTACTACAGTCTCCAGGTATGGAAGCAGATTCTCATCCGCTTCAATAGTTATGGAACTTGAGTTACCATAACTTATATCTACATCAAATGCTCCTGCACTAGACACAGCTGAATAACCTGAAGCTGAACGGGTTTCTTTTTTTAAGTTACCGTTGCCTTCAATAGTTTCATAACCACCTGCAAAGGTCTGCAAACCTGATAATAGCAGGAAAGCCAGTAATAATTTCTTCATGTTGTTTTGATTTTTCCCTAAAACGAAGTTGTTCGTAAAAGGTTACAGGAAAGGAAAGATTTTTTTTGATCAATCCATGGACTTAACCTTTCCGCTGCCGGTAGAATTGGTTCTTACATTCGCTTTACCTCTGTAATAAATATTCCCACTTCCAAAAACGTCTGCTTTCAGGCTTACATCTGCATGAACTTTTGCATCACCACTACCTGCAATATCTATATCAGTTGTTTCTGTCATGAGTTCTTCAGCATCATAATTCCCTGATCCTGCAATATTGATCCTGGCATCTTTTGTTTCACCAGATAAAATAACGTTGCCGCTTCCTGCAATATCAACTATTACTCTTGGGGTATTTACATTCATGTTAACATCACCACTTCCTGCTACATCAATTTCAAGCTTATTGGCACCGGTGAATTTTCCTTTTCCCTGTACGTTTCCACTTCCTGCAATATTTATGGTGTTTATCATATCTGCAGATACATACACTTTAATTGGGTTATCAGATTTCAGGTTTACATGATCCCTGGTTTTCACTACAAGCCATCCATCTTCATTGTCTGTGATAATATATCGTTGAAGATTTTCGTCTGCTTCCACTCTAACAGAAGTTGAAGTTCCGGGTACCAATTCAACATTAATACCACCCCTTACCTTAATTCTCGTTACTTCATCAACAGTCCTGGTTTGTGTAGTAACATTTCCATTTCCCTTAATGCGTTTATTCATTTTTACGTTACAGGAAAATGTAGTGATCGCTATTAAACTAATGAGCAGTAAACTTTTCATTGCAGGGGTTTTAAAATACTAATGTACTAAGATTTTTATGTAGTCAGCAGCAGATTTTTATGGCATCTTCTGTTGTGTCACTCACTTCTACGTTCCTTTTTTATGGCAGCATAAATACTTCAAAATATATTCTGCTAACGCCTTTCCGCTAACTGCTAACTGAATCTTACCTTCGCCACATGTCAGAAAAAATACTCATTCTCGATTTTGGCAGTCAATACACTCAATTAATTGCAAGAGCGGTAAGGGAAGCAAATGTTTATTGCGAGATCATTCCTTTTAATAAACCTTTTTCTTATGATGGACTGAAAGGTATTATCTTAAGTGGTTCACCTTTTAGTGTGAATGATGAAAATGCTCCTATTGTTGATATACAATCTTTCAACAGCAAATTGCCGGTACTGGGTATATGTTATGGAGCACAATTGACTGCAAAAAATTTTGGAGGACGAGTAGATAAATCTAATAAGAGAGAATATGGCAGAGCGGTATTAGATCATAAACATGATGATCTTTTTACAGGAGTTTCAGATCATTCACAGGTCTGGATGAGTCATAGCGATTCGATTTCGGTGTTACCTGAAGGTTTTGAATTGCTGGCTACCACTAACAGCATTCCAATTGCTGCATTCAGAAAGACAGATAGATCAAATCCTTTATACGGTTTGCAATTTCATCCCGAAGTATATCATTCAACAGAAGGGAAAAAAATACTTCAAAACTTCTTAGTAAAAATCTGTGGATGTAAACAAGACTGGACGCCATCTTCATTTGTACATGAAACAGTTGAACAGTTAAAACAGCAGATTGGTGATGGTCATGTGATCATGGCTTTAAGTGGTGGAGTTGATAGTACTGTAGCTGCAACACTCATCAGCAAAGCAATTGGTGATCGGTTACATGGAATATTTGTAGATAATGGTGTTTTACGAAAAGATGAATTTGAACAAGTACTTGAAACATACAAGCAACTCAATCTTAATGTAAGAGGTGTTGATGCAAAGCAATTGTTTTATGATGAACTATCCGGAAAAACAGATCCTGAAGCAAAAAGAAAAGTAATCGGTAAACTATTCATTGATGTTTTCCAGGAAGAAGCTTCTAAGTTACCGGAAGTAAAATTTTTAGGTCAGGGAACGATTTATCCTGATGTAATTGAAAGTGTAAGTGTTCATGGACCTTCAGTTACCATAAAATCACATCACAATGTTGGTGGATTGCCTGAAAAAATGCATTTAAAATTAGTAGAGCCTTTACGTTCACTTTTTAAAGATGAAGTAAGAAAAGTAGGACTCGAACTTGGCATTCCGGCAGATATGATACAACGTCATCCATTTCCTGGTCCGGGTTTAGCCATTCGTATTCTAGGTGAAATAACAGAAGAAAAAGTTAAGTTGTTACAGGCTGCAGATGATATTTATATCAAAGCTTTGAAAGAATACAATCTCTATTCAGCTGTTTGGCAAGCTGGAACAATACTGTTACCGGTAAAGAGTGTTGGTGTAATGGGAGACGAAAGAACCTATGAATTTACGGTGGCATTAAGAGCTGTTACCTCAATTGATGGAATGACGGCTGACTGGGCTCATCTTCCATATGATTTTTTAGCCCATGTTTCTAATGAAATTATCAATTCTGTAAGAGGCATCAATCGTGTTGTGTACGATATTAGCAGTAAACCACCTGCTACCATTGAGTGGGAATAAGGTATAAAATTTGCTTACAAATGAGAAACAGTTACATGCACCTCAAAAAAGCTTTTCTTCTTGCAGTTATCATCTCGATTTCAGCTAAAGGGTTTTCCAATTATAAAAGAGATTCTGCCAATCCTGTAAAAGTAGCTGTGTTGCTTCCACTTTATCTCGATTCAGCTTTTAATGGAGCAAATTATAAATTGGGAAATAATAATCTTCCAAAATATATGCTGCCGGGCCTTGATTTTTATAACGGTGTAATGATGGCAATTGATTCATTACAACAGGAAGGCAAGTTTATTGAAGTGATGATCCATGATACAAAATCAAAAACAAAATCCCTCAGCTCATTTTTAGGTGAACCAGATATTTCATCTGCATCATTCATTATCGCTTCTTTTACTGCAAAAGATGAGTTGAAGAAAGTAGCTGATTTTGCAGCGTTGAAAAATATCCCTCTTATATCTGCAACATATCCAAACGATGGCGGTATAACCGATAATCCGAATCTTGTTCTTATTAATCCAACTTTAGCCACACACATTGAAGGTGTTTTTAAATATGTGCAGCGAAATCATAGTATGGATAACATTGTTCTCTTCAAGCGAAAGAGTGATGTAATGGATAAGTACATTATGGAAAATATTATCGAATCTTCGAAAAAGTATTCCCAACTTCCGGTAAGAATTAGTTATGTTGAAGTAAGTGATGCGTTTAATTCGCAGGAAATCATTTCAAAATTAGATAGTAATAAAACGAATATTGTTATTGGAGCTACGTTAAACGAAACTTTCGCCGGAAATATTGTAAGAACATTGAGCAGCATCAAATCATCTTACAAAGCAATAGCTATAGGAATGCCTACCTGGGATAATATGAAAGAATTAAAAAGAAGTGATACAAGAGGAGTGGAGGTGGTTTATTCAACTCCATATAATTATCTGAGAAGCGATAAATTTCTTTCGAAACTGGCTGCAAATTATAATGCAAAACTAAATGGTAAAGCCAGCGATATGATGTTTAAAGGCTATGAAGCAATGTATCATTTCACAAAGTTGTACCTAAAGCATGATGATAGGTTTATCAATAATCTTTCTGACAGAGATTTCAAGATCACGAACGAGTTTGATGTGCAGCCAGTAAGAATAAAAAATGATAATACCCAAATTGATTACCTGGAGAATAAGAAATTATATTATGTGATAAAGATGGATGGTGTAATAAAAACTGTAAAATAATCAGTTCATTTGTTTTATTCTTTCATCGATAATATTATACAACCACAATGGTTTTTTGTCGAAACGCATATTCCTTTTAAATTCTTTAGGATCAAAAATTCTTTCAGGCGTGTATTTATTAGGTAATCTTGCTGCACTCATCTGCATTTGCTGGTTATTTCTTGAGGTTTCTCTTTGTGCAGGATCTGAACCAGTATAAGAAGGCTCTATCGTAACAGGCTCTCGTACACTGTTACTTGTTAAGCTGGCAGCTTGAAATCGCTTAAATATTTCTGTTGTATCAACCAGTATACGCTCAGCGACCAGCTCTCCGGTTTTAGTTCGTAAACTTAACTTAGCCGAAAATTTGTATGGTATTACTATATAGTAGCCATTAATGTTAGCAACCGAATTTTGAATGAAAGATTCGTTAACCTGTGGACGTTCATCAAATGACATGTATGGATCAAGATAAACAGGTTGTGAAACCTCCATTGTTACGATATAGTAGGGATTACAATCTTTTGTACAGATACGCATATTGGTTAGCTGTTGCCAGATTTTTGGTAGTGTAGTATCTATCAAAGCCATTGTGTTCTTATTATTATTCCAAAACTGGGGCAAGATCAGTTTGTATTTATTAGTATCGGCTGGATTTTTCTGGGTGTAGGATGTAGTGCTGACGGCAACGGATAAGACGATCATAAATATTTTTTTCATAGACAGCATTATAGAACAATTTACAAACAGTTATTAGTAAATAATACCTGCAGTTTTATTTTAACTTTATTACAATGACGCTCATCGAATTTTCTTCCAAAGGTCTGTATTGTCCGCAAGGAGGCTTTTATCTTGATCCCTGGAAGCCTGTAGATAAAGCACTGATAACTCATGCACATTCAGATCATGCAAGGTTTGGTAGCAAAGCTTATCTCTCTCATCATTATACAAAACCATTATTGCAAGCCAGATTAGGTGAAGGCAATTACGAATCCATTGAATGGGGTGAACAACTTAACATCAATGGAGTAAAAGTTTCTTTTCATCCTGCAGGGCATATGATCGGGTCATCACAGATCAGGTTAGAATACGGTGGAGAGGTTTGGGTATTTAGTGGTGATTACAAAACAGAAAACGATGGCATCAGCGGAGCATTCGAACCTGTAAAGTGTGATACATTCATCACTGAATCTACGTTTGGACTTCCCATCTATAATTGGAAACCACAGTCAGAAATATTCAGCCAGATGAAAAACTGGATATTGAAGAATAAAGAGCAAGGCAAATCATCTATCATTCTTGCTTATAGTCTCGGGAAAGCCCAGAGGATATTACAACCATTAAGTGAAGCAACGGATATTATCTATGCACATGGAGCAGTTTATAACATGTATATGACATTGATAAATGCAGGATGGAAATTTCCACCAATGGAAAGGATTACTTACGAAACCTCAAAAGAGAAACTAAAGAATGCAGTAATTCTTGCTCCACCAGGAGCACAGGGAACCACCTGGATGAAACGTTTTCAACCGTATGCTGTTGGTGTTTGCAGTGGTTGGATGCAGGTAAGGGGTAACGTAAGACGAAAAAATGTTGATGGAGGTTTTATTATCAGCGATCATGCAGATTGGAATGGATTGTTAGAGTCTGTAAAGGCTACAGGGGCCTCAAAAGTTTTTGTTACACATGGCTATCAGTCTGCTTTCAGTAGATATCTGAACGAAATAGGAATTGAATCTGCTGAAGTAAAAACAGAATATGGAGAAGAAGATGAAGGTGAAACTCCTGAAGAACCTGTTTCGGTTGAATAACTATATGCATAATTATTAATACATTTATCTAACAATAACTGTTTATGGGCTTTGCAAAAGAATTTAAAGAGTTTGCCGTTCGTGGTAACGTAGTAGATCTTGCAGTAGGAGTAATCATTGGTGCAGCATTTAGTAAGATAGTAGATTCCGTAGTAGGAGATCTTGTAATGCCATTGATTGGTGTATTTTTCTCTGCCGATTTCAGTAATCTTTACTTGCCATTGGCTGATGGAATCAAACCTGGGATGACCCTGGAGGAAGCCAAAGCCATTGGACCTGTATTTGCCTGGGGTAACTTTTTAACTGTGCTGCTGAATTTTATTATTCTTGCTTTTGTAATATTCTGGCTGGTAAAAGGTATTAATGCATTGAGAAGAAAACATGCTGAAAAGCCACAGCAAACTGGTCCACCTGCACCTACTGCATCAGAAAAATTATTGGCAGAGATACGTGATGCTATAAAAGCTAAAGGTGTTTAATGTATAAGTTATAATGTGAAATAAAGAGCCATATCTTAAGGAATAATTTCTACATCAAGTTTCGATAGTGGTAGTAAGATTATCTATTGTGTGTGTTTAACTGTTTCATTTGTCAGCCATCTATTCTTCGTAAGTTAGCATCATGTCAACTGTATTAATTACCGGCGGAACTGGGTTGGTAGGTAGTCATCTAACAAGGATGATTCTTGAAAAAGGGTATCATGTAATCATTCTATCAAGAAGCATAAGAGAAAGTGATCATCCAAATCTTTCTTTTGCTAAGTGGAATGTGCAATCCGGAGAAATTGACGCAACAGCAATCACAAAGGCTGATCACATTATTCATCTGGCAGGTGCAGGTGTAGCTGAAAAACGGTGGACGTCGGAAAGAAAAAAGGAGATTGTTGAAAGTCGTACTAAATCTGCAGATATCATTGTAAATGCTTTGAATACAATTCCAAATAATGTTCAAACGGTAGTAAGTGCTTCAGCAATTGGTTGGTACGGACCAGATACAAAAGATAGCAAGCAAAAAGGGTTTACAGAAGAAACACCAGCTAATACTCATTTTTTAGGAGAGACTTGTAGATTATGGGAAGCAAGTATTAACCCTGTTACAGCACTGGATAAACGACTGGTAAAATTCAGGATAGGAATTGTATTGGCAGAAGATGGTGGTGCATTAGAAGAATTCGCTAAACCGCTGAAATTTGGAATGGCAACTATAATGGGTAGTGGTGAACAGGTAATAAGTTGGATACATGTGGAAGACTTATGTCGTATGTTTATTAATGCTATAGAGAATAAACATCTTTCAGGTGTATATAATGCAGTAGCACCACAGCCGGTTACCAATAAAGAATTAGTATTATCTCTTGCAAATAAACTGAGAGGGAAAGCGTTTCTTCCTATTCATGTACCAAGAATTGCTCTGAAACTTGCATTGGGTGAAATGAGTATAGAAGTTTTAAAAAGTGCTACGGTAAGTTCAGAAAAGATCAGTAACACAGGCTTTACTTTTCTATATCCAACACTTAGAGCGGCATTGCATTTGAAGTAAGGTGAGCACACACCTTTTTTATGATCAAGAGATTTCTACCGCTGTTTAGTATACTGTTATCATACTGTACACTTTATTCTGTACAATCTTTTTCCCAATGTCTTTCTTATCCTGTTTCGTTAAATGAAAGAGTGAATAATTCAACTTCTTTGTTGCTGGGAAAGGTGATAGCTCAGCATTGTTATAATGATGAGAATGGCAACATCTATACGCTGAATAAGATTGAAGTAGATGCATGGATAAAAAATCATAATGCAGAAAGTGAAGTTTATGTTATCACCCTTGGTGGAATATTAAATGGGAAAGCACAAATAACTTATCCTGCTGTTCAGCTCGAAAAGAATCAACGCTATTTTCTAATGCTCGAAAATGATAACCCGTTATTCGATGATAATAACATTCGTAATGCTTTTCCGGGTAAGATACAGGCTATGCCTTTTGCAGATGCACAAGGTGCATGGTTATTTCAAAACGGTAAATATCACGATTTGTTTGTTGAAGGTGCAGTTTCAGAAACAGTATTGTTGCAAAAGCTATTTTCTATTGCAAGGTTAGAGGCGAAAAAGCCAGATGGAACGATCTATACACCATCTGAATTATCAGGCAGAACAGATAGGATTGATGCTGTAACATCTTTTGGGCCTAATCCTACAGATGCAGGAACAGTAGACCCTGCTGATTTCTTAACCATCAATGGATCTGGTTTTGGATCAACACCAGGTACTGTTCAGTTTCCAAATGCAGATAATGGAGGATCAACTTTTATTTCTCCTCCTAATACATCAGATTATGTTAGTTGGTCAGACAATACAATCGTAGTTAAGGTGCCAACAGGAAATGGAACAAATGCAGGAACCGGTACATTTTTGGTCAATGGCATTTTTTCTTCTATACAACCACTTGTTATTAGGTATTCGCATATTTCGCTTAACCAGGATTTTAGTGGTTTTCCCACAACTACACGATTACGTTATTACTTAAGAAATCTTAATGGTTTAGGTGGATATACATTTGTGTACAATACAGGCTTTCTCAGTAATGTACCTGCCGTAGCAGCCTTTGAGAGAGCATTGAATACATGGACATGCAATACCGGTATAAACTGGAGAGCAATCGGTAGTACTTTTTCCGCTTATGCTAATGATGATGAGAATGTAGTGTTGTTCGATGCTTCATTACCAGCAGGAGTATTAGCAAGAGCAACAAGCAGGTTTTCGGGTTTTGCAACAGGAACCTGTAACCTGGAAAATACAGTTTGGTGGATGGAAGAAATAGATATCCAGGCTAGACCATCAGGTGTAACCTGGCAATTTGGACCTGGACTGGCATCAGGTGCTGAGTATGATTTTGAAACGGTGATCTTACACGAATTAGGTCATGCACATGGATTAGGACACAGAATTGCTCCCGGCCAATTAATGAATTTCTCCGTAACAAATGGATCTAACATCAGAACACCTGCACCACAGGAAGTTCAGGGTGGATTAGACAAGATGGCTTACAGCACACAACCAACCTGTTTCAATCCTACCGGAAGTGGTACACCAATGATCGCTGCAGGATGTCCGTTTCCTGTTAAGCTGATAAATTTTATAGGTGAATTGACAAGGTATGGTGCTGAATTGAATTGGGTAACACAGAACGAGATCAATGCTGATAAGTTTGAGATACAGCGAAGCCAAAACGGAACTGAATATAATACGATTGGTGTTGTACAAGCCAAAGGACATGCATCAATGGAAACCGCATATAAATTTATAGATGGAGATGTGAAGACAGGTGTAAACTACTACCGTTTAAAGATGATTGATAAAGATCATAGCTATGAGTTTTCGACTGTAGTAGTACTGAAAGCAGAAAAACAAGTGGAGGTATTTAGTGTATATCCAAACCCTGTAATTAATGAATTGTTTGTAAAGGCTACAATCAAAACATCAATTCAATTGATTGATGGAAATGGAAAGGCTGTTAGAACATTTCAACTATTTGTTGGAAACAATCGTTTTGATGTAGGCAATCTGAGCAATGGAGTTTATTACCTGGTTGATAAAAGTTCAGGAACAAAACAAAAGTTGATAATAATGCATTAAAAAAGAGCTGTCACCTGACAGCTCTTTTTGATTTTATAAGTTATCACTTTTAAATTTTCTATAACTCACAAAGATGTAGAGAGCAAGGTAAGCAAAACAACTAAGCAGTATATAAGTAAAGTCTGGCTTTACAAGAAAGTGTTCCTGCACACTTTCGGCAATTGGTAAAGGAATCAAATTATCGGCAGTCTCAATCGGTAGAAAATAACCTGTATTGTAAACATACTTGTTAAGTACCTGGAACAATACATTATCAAAGATCACAACATAGATAAAGTAAACACCTAAAGCAATACCACTTCTCTTGAAGATTGTTCCAAACATTAATGCTAACGAACAATAGCTTAAACACTGCAGAAAAGAGAATGAGAAATACTTCAGATACTCTCCGCTAAAAGGTTTGGTTGATGTTAATGAGCCAAATGCAAAACCGGTAATTACCACCGTTAATGCAGAAATAAAACAAAGTGCAATGATGCTTAGCAACTTTGCTGTAATAAACTGATTCCTGGTTAAACCATCTATCAAATTTTGACGATGTGTTTTAAATGTAAACTCGTTAGTGAAAAGAATGATGGTGAGAAAACCTGGAATAATCAATAGAAAACTGCTAACGTAAGCTGTCATAGCCCAGCTCAATGGAAATGCATAAGGAGGAGTGCCGATCATCATTCGAATGAATGCATCGGTGGGATTTTTTGCCATTGTTTCCCTGAAGTTTGCCATCAATACTTCATACACAAGATAATTGGCACCTACAATGCTGATAAGATAAAGTATAAATAATACCCAGAACGTACGATAGTTCTTTACTTTGAGCCATTCTATTTTAAGAAGATGTAACATTTTTGTTTGTTTAATAGTAGTACAACTGATGAACGTAATGCGACGCAACAAAAGTTTCATGCTGTTGTTGCAGTTCGTAACCTATCGATCACTTTGTTTGCCGGTCAGTTCAAAGAATTTAGTTTCCAGGCTTTTTTTCTTTAATAGGAGATGAGTTAATACAATTCCATGATCAAAGCAATGTTTGTTGACCTCATCAAGTTTTGCTGAACCCATTGGATAATACAACTGCAACATATTATTCTCTGCATGTTTGATCTGCGAATAACCATTCAACGATTGAATCACATTCTCCAGCTTTACAAGATCAACAGCAGCAACTTCAACAATATCTTCATTCAGTAATACTTCATCTACATGGCCCGCAGCAAGTAATTCTCCTTTCTTTAAAATGGCAACATACGTACAAACTTTTTCAACCTCATCCAAAAGATGACTTGCCATGATGATTGTCTTACCTTCTTTTGCAAGTGTTTTGATGAGTTCTCTTATTTCTGCAATACCAACAGGATCTAATCCATTAGTAGGTTCATCAAAGATCAAAACGTTTGGATTTCCCAAAAGCGTTGAAGCAATGGCCAGTCTTTGCTTCATGCCTAATGAATAAGTATTGAACTTACTTGTTTTGCGTTGATGCAGATTTACTTTTTCAAGTACAGTTTCAATATCACCTAAGCCTCTTTCTTTTATCTCTGCTGCAATGCGAAGATTTCTTTCACCCGATAGATAATGGTAAAAGTTTGGTGTTTCTAATAATGTTCCAATACCTTTTCTTACTTCTGCAGAAGGAGATTGGCCCATCAGTTCAAAACTGCCGGATGTTGGCCTGAGAATATCAAGAATAATTCCCAGTAAAGTTGTTTTACCACTTCCGTTTGGACCTAAGATGCCAAACACTGAGCCTGGTGGAACATCAAATGATACATTTTTGAGTGCCTGTATCTTTCCGTAATTTTTAGAAATGCCTTTCAATGAGAGAACAGTAGTCACAGTAATTATATTATTTAGGGTGAAAGTAGAATTTTTGGAAGTAGAACCTAACTTTTTGTTACGAAGAGGCTGAATATAGGGATGAAAGTTTCACCAACTTCATTACTGGTGGCATCGTCTGTTGTGTCACTCACTTCGAGGTTCTGAACTTTGTTCGTCTAGTTCCTAATTGGCTTACCAGTTTTCAACACAGCCTGGATTCTTTCTAAAGATTTTCTTTCACCACATAAACTTAGGAACGCTTCTCTTTCAAGATCAAGTAAATATTGTTCTGATACCAATGTTTGTTCACTCAGATCACCACCACACATAACATAAGCCAGTTTTTTTGCAACAACAACATCATGGTCTGTTGCATAACCTGCTCTCCACATTCCGTTGATGCCTGCATATAAAGTTCCGAGAGCCGATTGGCCTAACACCTTAATATCTTTTCGCTGAACAGGTGTTACGTAACCCTGGTCGTATAATTCAATCACAGATTTTTTCGCTTCTGTTATTCTTCTTGATTGATTGATCACTACCTCATCCAATCCTTTTCTTAATACGCCAATTTCATATCCTTCAAAACCGGATGTTGCCACTTTTGCGGTAGCGATATTTAAAAAGCGATTTTTTAAAGTGATTGTTTCCGGTTCATCTTCATGCATTTCATCAGCAGCACGTAAAGCAAATTCTTTGGTACCACCACCACCTGGAATTAAACCAACACCCAATTCAACAAGACCAATATATGTTTCGGCAGCAGCACAAACCTTGTCTGCATGCAAACTCAATTCACATGCACCCCCTAATGTTAATCCGTGTGGGGCAACAACAACAGGAACAGAAGAATATCTGGCTCTCATCATCGTATTCTGGAACATACGAATGGCCATATCTAATTCATCATACTCCTGTTCAATAGCAAACATGAAGATCATTCCAACATTGGCTCCTGCAGAAAAATTTGCTCCTTCATTTGCAATTACCAGTCCCTTGAATTTTTCCTCTGCAATGGCAATTGATTTTTGAATACCTTCTAACACTTCACCACCGATGCTATTCATTTTAGTATTCCACTCCAATGCTGCAACACCATCACCAATATCATATAATTTACATGCACTGTTCTTCCATATTGTTTTATCTGAATGATTATTTAAGATGAGGAATGAAGATGCTCCCGGAATTTCTTTGTAAGATTTCGAAGCAACATCATAATACAATCGTTTGCCATTTTCTAACTTGTAAAAGCTCTCCTTGCCAGCAGCTAACATTTCATCTACCCATGATGCTACATTTACTCCCGCAGCTTTCATCAACTCAACAGTTTTAGCAACACCTAATACATCCCAGCTTTCAAAAGGACCGATCTCCCAACCAAAACCTGCTTTCATTGCATCATCTACACGATATAATTCATCACTGATCTCTGGAATTCTAAATGAGATATAAGAGAAGAGACTGTTATGAAATTCCCTGTAAAAATCTCCGGCTTTATCTTTTCCTGCAGCTAAAATCTTTAAACGTTGTTTTAAATCTTCAACTGGCTTCGCTGCTTCAAGTGTAGCAAACTTTGGTTTTAGTCTTGCAGCATATTCTAATGTTTGAAGATTGAGTACATGGATTTCTTTATCAGATTTTCTTTCTTCAGGACTACCTTCTGTTACCGGTAATTTTATCTTTTTAAAAAAGCCTTGTCCTGATTTATCACCTAACCAATTATTGGTAACTACTTTTTCTAGCCATGCTGGAATTTGGAAAATGTGTTTGGCTTCATCCGTCGGACAATTTTCACCAACACCTCTCGCCACTTTTACTAAAGTATCAATACCTACCACATCAGCCGTTCTGAAAGTAGCAGACTTTGGACGACCTGCAATCGGTCCTGTTAATGCATCAATTTCATCTATGGTTAAACTTAATTTATCCATGATATGAAAGATGCTCATAATGCTGAATACACCAATCCTGTTAGCAATAAATGCAGGCGTATCTTTTGCAAGCACTGTTGTTTTTCCAAGGAAAAGATCACCATAATGCATCAGGAAATCTGTAACAGAAGGATCGGTATCAGGAGTTGGAATGATCTCTAATAAACGTAAATATCTTGGTGGATTAAAGAAATGTGTACCGCAAAAATTCTTTTTGAAATCTTCACTTCTGCCTTGTGATAACAAATGAATGGGAATGCCGGAAGTATTGGAAGTAATCAATGATCCAGGCTTCCTGAATTGTTCAACTTTTTCATAAACCTGTTGTTTAATATCCAATCGTTCGATAACCACTTCAATTACCCAATCACACGAAGCAATATCTTTCATGTTATCATCAAAGTTGCCTGTGGTGATTCGTTTCACAACATCTTTAGTATAAACAGGAGATGGATTGCTTTTTAAAGCTGCCTGCAAAGCATCATTTACTATTTTATTTTTCTCTGCTGGTTTTGCATCAGCAGCAACATCTTTTGGAACAATATCTAATAATAGAACCTGTACGCCAATACCTGCAAAATGACAGGCAATACGGCTACCCATCACACCACTACCTAATACAGCAACTTTTTTGATAATTCTTTTCATGAGGAAATATTTTGGTCTCTCGCGGAAATCGCAGAATCCGCTGAAGAATAATTGTTGACGATTCTGATTAATGATTCTTTATTTTCTAAATGCGTAGTATTAAAGTTCACAAGAAACCCTACCGTTTTATTTGTTAAACGCAAATAAGTAAGTAATTGCTTTTTATGTACATCATGAAGTTGATCTACAGACTTCACTTCAATGATTACACAATCTTCTACAACAATATCGAGCCTCAATCCAACTTGTAGTTGAATGGATTTGTATTTTACCGGTAATGGTAGCTGGGCTTCAACTTTTAAACCTTTGTTTAAAAGTTCATATACAAGTGCAGATTCATATACACTTTCCAGTAAACCCGGGCCGAGTTCCTTGAACACTTCAAAAATGCATCCTCTGACTTTATATGTAAGTTCCTCTAACATTCTGCGGTTTCAGCGATTTCTGCGAGAACAATAAAAATAGTTAGTTATGCAACTATTTTCGAAGATAATAAAAAAGCTGCCTGAAATTCAAGCAGCTTTCTATTAAGTTTTTAAATATTCTCAGCTTACACTGGAACCTTCATCTATCTTTCCTTCAGGATTTATAAAATGCAGTTTACCCTCTTTGTCTTCCGCCATTAAAATCATACCCTGACTTTCAATTCCCCTCATTTTTCGGGGAGCAAGATTGGCTACGACTGTTACTTGTCTTCCAACAATCTCTTCCGGTTTAAAATACATGGCAATTCCTGAAACAATCGTTCTTTTCTCAAAACCAAGATCAACTTCCAGTTTCAATAGCTTATCTGCTTTTTCTACTTTTTCTGCAGATGTAATAGTGCCGATCCTGAAATCCATTTTAGCAAAATCATCATAAACGATCTCTGATTTCAGATTTGCTGATGGCTGATTTGTTTCTGTAATATTATTTGTTGTTGTTTCCACTTTTGATTGTTGACTTTTGATTTTTAATTTCTCCAGTTGTTCTGCTATCTCAGCATCTTCCACTTTTCTAAAGAGTAGTTCAGGTGCTCTTAAAGTGTATCCAACGCTTAAGAGTTTTGTTTTGCCTGCATTTTCCCAATCCAACATCTTTTCAACCACCTTCATCATGTGCAACATTTTCTTTGCAGTATTGGGTAAGAATGGATTGATGAATATGGCAAGATTCGCTGTTAGTTGTAAACACAAATGCAGACAATTATCGATCTGTTTTTGTGCATTAGCATTTTCTGCCAGGCTTTTTGCAACAATCCACGGTTGCTTCTCCTGCATGTATTTATTTCCCTTCCTTGAAAGATCAATTACTTCAAATAGTGCTTCACGAAAATTATATCCTTCTAGTAAAGTTTCAATTTTTTCTTTTGATTTTTGAATTTCCGCTATTAACTGCTTGTCTTTATCATCCAGCATATCTTCATGCAGCTTAGGCACTTTACCATTGCAAAGCTTGTGCATCAATACCCAGGTTCTATTTACAAAATTTCCGAAGACGGCAACCAATTCATTATTAATTGCATCCTGGAATCCTTTCCAGGTAAACTCACTGTCTTTTGTTTCGGGAGCAATCTGTGTAAGGTAATATCTTAATCCATCAGCAAACTGGGCACCACCATTTTCTTTTTTTATCCAATCATTAATGTAATCATCCATTTCAATGCTCCAACCTCTGCTGGTACTCATTTTATCACCTTCAAGATTCATGAACTCATTCGAAGGAACATTTGATGGAACAATATTTCCATGCAGCTTCAACATTATTGGAAATATAATCGCATGGAAAACAATATTATCCTTGCCAATAAAATGAACAAGGCTTGTATCCTTATCGTACCAATACGGTTTCCAATCTGTGTTATTATTTATTGCCCATTGTTTGGTTGCACTTACATAACCAATAGGAGCATCAAACCACACATACAATACTTTTCCTTCTGCATCTGCAACCGGAACTTTAATCCCCCAATCCAAATCTCTTGTTACAGCTCTTGGTTGTAAACCTCCATCGATCCAGCTTTTACATTGTCCAACTACATTTGCTCTCCAGTCATCTGTATGTTCTTTCAATATCCATTCTCTCAACCATTCTTCATGCCTGTTCAAAGGAAGGTACCAGTGCTTTGTTGCTTTTTTTACCGGCTTATTTCCACTTAATGTAGAAACAGGATTGATTAATTCATCAGGACTTAAACTCTTGCCGCATTTCTCACACTGATCACCAAAAGCTCCATCATAACCACAATTCGGACAAGTGCCTTTTATAAACCTGTCGGCTAAAAAATTCTTTGCTTCTACGTCATAATACTGTTCTGTTTCTTTTACTTCAAGTTCACTGGCATTGTTTAATGCAGTAAAAAATTCCTGGGCCGTTTCGTGATGTATCTTTTCAGAAGTTCTGTGGTAAATATCAAAATCAATTGAAAGGTCTTTGAAATTCTGTTCAATGATCGGATGGTATTTATCAATGATGGCTTGTGCTGTAGTGCCTTCCTTCATAGCCTGGATTGGAATGGCTGTTCCATGTTCATCACTTCCACAAACAAAAACCACGTCTCTTTTTTGTGCTTTCAGGTATCGCACATAAATATCAGCAGGTAAATATGCACCGGCTAAATGTCCAATATGTTTTAGTCCGTTTGCATACGGTAATGCAGCAGTAATTAAATATCGTTTAGGAGAATTCATTTTTATTGATCGGCTTTTATTCTTAACTCATCGTTCCTTGTGTCACTCACTTGTACAGCATAACCTTATGCAGCCAAGGACGGCTGCAAATGTAAGTAATCAACCTGATGCGGGCTTAGATGCCAAAAGAGATACAGATGAAGTGCTTACTCACAAGCTGATTTAATATTTATATAGGTGTTCGTGAATCTCCTTCGTCGATTTGACGACGCAACCAGGATGCCATGAAAAACAAAAGCTGGTATCTTAATTTATTTTATACCTGAATCCACCATAAAATGTTCTTCCGTTGATTGGTCCCCAGATCATTGATGCATCGAAATGTGGACTGAATGGTGCTTCCGGTGAAATGATAGACATCATCTGCAGATAATTATTGAGGTTTTCACCACCTATATACAGTTCAAAATTCTTTTCCTTTCCAAAAGATTTGCTGATCTGTGCATTCATTGTTACATAGCCAGGCGAATTTGTTCGCATTTGATGATGTGTTGGGTTACCTATGGTAGATGGAATTCTTTTGCTACCGATGTAATTGAAGGTGTAATCAAACTTCCAGCTGTTTAACTCATAAGCAAGATTGGCAAAAGCCCTGTGTTGAGCGTTAAAAGGTTTTTGCAATATTTTACCACTGTAAGTTGTTTGTACATCAAACCAACGATAAGCAAGTCTCACATCAAACTTATTTGCTGGAGTAAACGACAATTCTGTTTGTAAGCTGTTTGAAAATGATTTTCCATCAAGATTGGAAAAAACCAGACTCCTGGGATCTTCCAGATCGGCGATAACCTGTTGCTGAAAATCATTTCTAAAATAATCTACACTCAGCATTGCATCTCTTGTAAATAATTTAAGTTTTTGATCTATACTTATCCCTTTGTTCCAGGCAATTTCAGGATTCAAACCATAAGCTTTACCATCTGGCGAAAGAATAACTTCAACATTTCTTGCACTAACAAAAGCACTCATATTCTCTGCGAAAATATTGGCAGTACGTTGTCCACGACCAGCACTTAAACGAATGGTGGTACCATGTACAGGCTCGTATCTCACATTGATTCTGGGTGTAACAAAAAATCCGAAAAGATTATTATGGTCAGCACGAAGTCCGGCAACAATATTAAAATGTTCACTCATTGTATAAGTATATTCCATGAATGCACCGGGTACAATTTCATTTCTTCTAAAGCGAATGCCTTTGAATGATTCATCATATTTATCAGCTATGAAGCTTAGACCTGCACGGTATTTATGATCTGTAGTTCCAATGATATTTTGATAGATAAGATTTGAATAGAAATTCTTTTGATTGGCATTGTAATTCGTTAAACCAAAATAGCTTTCCTGATCGTGATCAAAAGCAGAAATTTGTAAGCCAATGCTTTTGAATTTTTTTCCGGGAAAAACATAGCCGATTTTAGCAAACCCTTCGTAACGGTTTGTTTTAATTCCAAGGCCATAAGATTGTGTGGTACCTTTGTGATCATCAGTATAATCTACTTCTCCACCTGTTTTGTCATCTAATAAAACCTTTGCTCCAAACTGAAGCATTAACCCTTTTTGATTGTCAAACTTCCATCTGTTTACAGCACTTAAAAGATTTCCTGTAGGCTGATCACGAAAACCATCCATATTGAAATCTGGTTTATTATAAAGAAAAGCATCATGTAATAACAAACCTGTTGACCATTTATCGCCGAGCTTTTGTGAAAGCGTAAGATTAAGATCCGTTTTACCCATGCTGTTAATGTAGCCGTTTGCAAAAAGTCTTTCAGTATTCTCAGGCTTTTTTAATTCAACATTTATTTGTCCTGCAATGCTTTCAAAGCCATTTACAACAGAGCCAGTTCCTTTTGTAAGTTGAATACTTTCTACCCATGGTCCGGCAATGCTGTTTAAACCTTGTGGTGTTGCAATACCTCTGGGGCCAGGGAGATTTTCTACGGTTAATTGAGTATAGTTTCCCGATAAGCCTAATAATTGAATTTGTTTAGAACCTGTTACTGCATCATTAAATGAAACATCCACTGAAGGATTGGTTTCAAAACTTTCACTAAGATTACAACATGCTGCTTTTAATAATTCTCTTGAAGTAATTGTAGAAACTCTTATTGCTGATCGTGTATTTACAATGGTGCTTTTTTGCCTTGATGTAACTGTTACTTCATTTAAACTACCTGATTCAGCCATTACGATTTGCAGATCGTTATTATTAGTTACATGAAGCGTATCAGTTTTATAACCTGTATAACCAATAACCAGCTTCCTGTATTTATCAAAAGGAATAGCAAATATTCCATGTGTATTTGTAGTTGCAGAAATATTCGTCCCCAGCCAGTGAATTGTAGCACCGGCAAGGGGAGAAAAATTTCCTTTCTTATCTGCAAACACCACCATTCCATTTATTGTATGCTCATCATCTGTTGCTACTTCATCGTCATCTGAATGAACTCCTAAATCACGGTAATGGCAACACTCAGGAAGTGCTTTATATACTTTATCATCAGCTTTCTTCAGCTCAGTATCATGACCTACTTCAGCCATCTTGTTGTGAATGTCTTCCACTTTAAAAACGGAAGCATCGAAACTTACAGATAATGTCTGAGTTTTGAGGTCGTATTTGGCTTTAGTGATGCCGGGGATTTTCATTGCTTTTTCAATCCTCATCTTGCACATTCCACAGGCAGCAGCTACTTTAATTTTTGCTGAAGTTTCTGTTTGGGCATAGTTGTATGTAAAGGACGATACTGTAAATAACAGTAAAAGAAACTGTTTTGTAAAACGCATAAATTGTTTTTAGAAATTTTGAAAAGTGTTGACAGACTAATCAGATCAACCAAAATCAAATTCTAAAAACACAATTAAGAATGAAGAGAGGCTTGGAGAATAAAGGGGGATCAAACGTAAAGTATTCAACAACTTCAGGTAGTGATTGAATGTTCGATTGAAATGAATGTGTAACTGGTAAAGGTTCAGCCAGGGTTTTAGTTCCTATATTGATGTTATAAAACTCCTGGTCACCTTTATTATCTTTTGCAGAAAGAGATTTTGTTTCGCAGCATTTGCCAGAAGTCATTTCCTGCTGCATGCCACAATCTTTCTCCTGTATAGAGCCAAACGTGATGTTCTGAAGTTTGCCACAGCAATAATGCAGCTGAACTGATGCTCCTGAAGAGGAGAAGCAGTACATGCAGATCATTAATGATAGGAGCAATTTTTTCATCAGTGCGAAATTATAGCTAATTGCCATATATCAAATGATATACAGCAGCCAGGCTGTTAAGATTTTACAAAGATGCAGTGGAAACTTTAAATCAGCTGATTTTGATTTGCATTACTGTTGCAATTGAAATGGCTCTTTGTTTTGCCAATTCTGCTTTTTCGCCGGAGAAGAGTTCATCAACGGTTGAGGTAAATAATTGTATCCATACTTCAAAATGATGCTGATTCAATGGAAATATTTTATGAAGATTCTGATGAGTTTTTAAAGGATTTCCGTTGTATCCTCCTGAGTAAAATATTGCGTTTTCCCAGAATTGGTACATGATAGGTAAGTGTCTTTCCCAATTGATATTGCTGAAAATTGGTCCAATAATATCATCAGCTTTCACTTTATCATAGAAGCAGTTTACCAATGTTTCTATGTTATTTCTTGATGTAATATCTTTTTTCATAGAGTCTAGAGGTCTTTAGAATTGAATTTTTTTATGGAGAACATTAGTGGAATTGTCATCCAACTGATCAACACGAAAAATGCAATCCCTGTTCCGAGTGCAGTGCCGAAGAAATCTTTGAATATAGCTCCGGTATATCCCATCAATGCTGAAATATCCATTTGTAGGAGTATGAGTATTCTTCCAAGATCAATCGGGTTAAGTGCACTAACAGCTACCAATCCTTTTTCAACCGGGTAATCTGATAATTGAAAAAGAAAGAAAAGTACCAACCCATCAAATAAGATTGAAAAATACAACCACATTAATATGGATTTGCCTATGCCCTTTGCTTTATCTCTTGTTGTAATTGAGGCCAGCACAGCTATTGAAACAAATATCACTGAGAGCAACAAACCGATCATCAACATCATGAGGCCGGTTGAAGTAGCTGCATAAATCAGAATTGGAATTCCTGCTCCTACTAAAAATGCTATTGTAAGTGAAATTGATAATCCTATAAACAAACTCAGCAATATGGTTTTACGTTTAAGTGGTTGACTTACGAGCAATTCAAGAAACTCTGAACTGTTGTAGACATATATCGTTGAGAAAATGATACTCACCAATGGAACGATAATGAGGATAACATTCAATAAACTAAGTAAGCCTTTAGCTGCATTGTCTTCTAAATTCAATACACTTAAAGACATAGCTAAGAGAAATAATGTATATGCAAGAACAATCCTGCTTCTTAAGATGTCAATGACAACATATTTTATGATCTTTTTCATCTGTTAGCTTTTGACATGATAGATGCAATGGCTTTGTTCAACTTTTCTTCACCTGTATCCTGCTGTAATGCCGTAATGCTTTTATGAAACTGTAGTTTACCCTCCTGCATATAAATTACCTGTGTTACCAGATCATCGAGTTCACTTAGAATATGTGAAGTAATAAGAATTAATTTTCCTTCTGTTTTTTCTTTGATGATCTTTTCTTTCAGTAATTCAGATGATAAAGGGTCTAGTCCTGCCGTAGGTTCATCTAAGATCAATACTTCAGGATTGAATAAGAAAGCAAGAGCAGCACTTACTTTTTGACGTGTGCCTCCTGAAAGTGTTCTCATTCTTTTATTGAACATTGACTTTAATCCGAAAGTTTCAATCAGCTCTTCATCTAATCTTTGATCTTTTTTATGCCGTATATCTTTCATCATATCCAGCACTTGTCCTATGGTCATATTATCAGGATAACGACCGATCTGTGGCATGTAACCAATGTTTTGCCTATAATGCCAGTCGTGCAGAATATTTTTTCCATTGAATGTGATAAAACCACTATCAGGAATTACCATTCCCAATATAGATTTGATGATAGTTGTTTTACCACTACCATTTGGTCCGATAAGAGCAATACATTCACTTTTGTTACAAGTGACTGAAACATTATCTAAAGCTCTAAGCTTTCCAAATTTCTTTGATACATTACTTGCGATGATCATAGCCTGCCGGTTTCATTAAAGGAAATTCGTCTTTCAGATTTTCTGGAGTGATGCTGGGCAATACTTTTTCTGTCTTATCCAGCAGAGTGGTAATAAAACTTCTGAATAATATCATTGCCGGAGGATTTTGTTCAACGATCATGGAGTACATACTTACCGGACGATAAGGAACATCACCGATCTTATCTTTATTCAGATCGTAACCATCGTATTTGTCCCAATAGTTTCCATCAAACTTATTCAACACTAACGTGCCGTTTGTGGATACATCAAAAGTGTTTGCGATGAAATTACATTTCTCAACTACAAGATCCATACAATTGGCCTGCATCTTCATTCCCCAGCCATTATTGCGAAAATTATTTTTTACCAGTTGAATTCTGCTGGCTCCTTCCATATAAATGCCGCTGGTATTTCTTTCAAAAGAATTTCCATCGATATAACTATCCCGTATTTCTTTCAGTAATAAGCCATAAGCAGCATCACCCCAATTGTCAGAGAAATAATTGTGGATCATTGTTACGTTATAGGAATACATAACAGCCACACCTGCTCCATTATTTTTAAAAATGTTACTGATGTAAGTATCGTTATTGCTGAACATAAAATGTAAACCGTACCGTAGATTTTTTTGTGAGTTGTTTCTCCAGATGATAGAATTGGTAACAAATTCAAAGTATATACCGTCTCTATGACCATTTATTGTATTACCAATGATCTTCATGCTATCACTTTTCCAGCAATGAATACCGTTGCCACTTGACTGTTCTACCTTACCATACGATGTGATCTTGTTTTTTTCAACCAGCGATTTGGTTGATCCGAGCACATAGATGCCAAAATTTGTATTATCCAAAATGTTATTTCTAACAATAACACCTTTTACGCCGGCTAATTTTATTCCGGCAATATCTTCTGTACTGGTGCTGCCTGTATTTATTATCTTAAATCCTTCAACCGAAACATCGTTTGCTTTAATAGTAATTGCTTCATATTTTTTCTGTCCATCGATTACAGGGTAATTAATCCCTTTTAAATAAATTGTTTTATTAATAACGATGTTACCTTCTTTATAAATCCCGGCATGTACAATGATGCTGTCACCATTTGATGCTGCATTCAAAGCTTGTGTGATGGAAGCAAAAGCATGTTGCTTTCCTACATTGATCGTTTTTGCAAATGAATGATAGCAGAGAAGCAACATGCATAATATGTGTATGATCGGCTTCATTTAATTAGATCCTTCCAGGTTAGTGAGGAGCCTTTGTATTGTTTACTGATGGTAGCTACACCTTCCTGGCTATTGAATGCTGAAACATTACCACCCATAGGACTTCTTAATTCTTCACTTTTAAAAAGAAATGCAGTGTTGGCATCAATAAGATTACCGTTACCTGCAAAATCTACGAGGTAAATATTGGCTATTTGTGATTGATCAACAGTTTTTGATTTTATAAACTCTGCTACACAATGTGTATCATCAAACTTGTACACTTTTCCTTTCTTCGTTACGATCTCTGCACCATAATGAATATCACTAATGGTCATTTTGCATGAATGACATTGATCAGTTCCAAATTTGATTGGTTCGGCTTCGGTGCTGCAGGAGTTTAGCGTGAACATCAGAAAGAAAGAAGCTGCAGTAGTTGTTATTCTGGAAGCAGGTGCCTTTTTTCTATCTTTTCTCCATTCTACTATAGCAAAGCCTAATGTTATGAGTCCGGCACCGAAAAAAATCCAGCCACCTGTTGCAGGCATTGAATATGCACTGAAGTTTAATAGTTGTTTATAGCCGATCAAAGGTGGTTGATAAGCCATGCCCGGAACTTTAATTGCAGCATTGGGATCAAGATCATGACCATAATCGTAATTCCATTTATAGAAATCTACCATAGATACAATTCCAAATAACAGATACAATGCTGTTAGAATGTAAAGCAGTTTCTTTTTACCAATGGCTGCAACAATTAAAAATAATGCTGCAAAAGTTCCGATGATATAAGGAAGTATCTTAAACTCAATAAAATTTTCGTTGTGTAATGTTTTCATACCGATGTAATGGTTAAGTCCATTAATGATTTCAACATTACCACCTAAGCCATGAGGATAGATGATCAACACTAATCCTTCCGGATACTGAGGTGCAATAAGATCAATCGTCCAAAGTGGAACAAAAAGAACAGCAATTAATGCTAATCCACAAATTGTAAGAGCTATCCTCGTAAAATTTCCAATTTTGTTTTTCATAATTTTCATCTTTGCTGTTAGCATTGTTCAGTAATCGAAAAAGCGTACAAGTGAGTGACACAACGAAGTTCCATAGTAGCAATACAGCCCGCTACATAATTATTTCTTAGCAGGAGGTAATAATACTCCATCAATTACATGTACAATTCCATTAGAAGCAGGTACTGTTGCAATGATTGTAGCAGCACCATTAAGAGTTATCTTTCCATCTTTTACACTAACTGTAATATTATCACCATTCACCATGCCTAAGGTTTGTCCGTCTGTAAAATATTCTGTTCTGAGAGATGACGTAGTAACATGATATTGAAGGATGTTTTGCAGATCAGGTTTTTTCTCGTTAGTCATTAATGCATCCAATGTTTCTTTCGGTACTTTATCGAATGCTGCATTAGTTGGCGCAAATACAGTAAATGGGCCTGCATTAGAAAGTGATGTTACAAGTTCTGCTTGCTTTAATGCAGCTACCAATGTTGTATGATCTTTTGAACCTACTGCAACTTTTACAACATCAGGTTGTGATTCATCGTCGGCCACAGCTTCTTGTCCACCTGCAGTAATTGTTTCCTCAGTATTAGTTGCTGCAGTGTTTTCCTGTGTGTTGCATGATAGCAGCATTACAACAAAGGCTGCTGTAAACAAGTTAAATAGCTTTTTCATATGTGAAGTTTTGGGGGTGATTAGGAAAAGCATCCCGCTTTTGGCGGGACACTTTATTGTACTAATGAAAATTATTTTTTGTTTGCACTGTCAGCCTTTGGAACATTTGTTCCTGTACTAAAGGTTAACGGTACATTACTACCTGCAGGAGATACTCTCAGGTAACCAGACATTTCCTGGTGTAATGCTGAACAGAAATCTGTACAATAGAATGGAAAAATTCCAACTCTGTCAGGCTTGAACATTAAGGTCTGTGTTTCACCTGGCATGATGAGTATTTCTGCATTGTTTGCACCTTTAATAGCAAAGCCATGTGGTACATCCCAATCCTGTTCAAGATTGGTAACATGGAAGTAAACTTCGTCACCAAGTCTTATACCTTCAATATTGTCTGGTGTAAGGTGAGAACGAATGGCTGTCATATAAACATGCACTTTGTTTCCTTGTCTTACCACTTTAGCTTCTTTCTCACCTTTTGCAACATAAGGGTGATTGTTCTCTTCTATCTTATAAAATTTCTTACTGTTCTTCATTATAAGACTGGCAGGAATTGCTTCAGCATAGTGTGGTTCACCAGTGGTAGGGAAGTCAAGAATGAGTTTCATTTTATCACCACTGATGTCATACAACTGTGCACTCTGTGTAAGTTCAGGGCCTGTTGGCAGATAGCGATCTTTGGTGATCTTATTATATGCTATCACATACTTTCCATGTGGTTTAGCTGTTGGACCACCAGGAACTGATAAGTGACCGATTGAATAATAAGTAGGAACCCTGTCAAGTACTTTCAGGTCTTTCACACTCCATTTTACGATCTCTGAAGAAACGAAGAATGATGTGTAAGCATTTCCTTTATCGTCAAACTCTGTATGCAAAGGGCCTAAGCCTGGTTTTGCAACCTCACCATGTAACACAGCTTCATATTTCAATACAGGAATACCATCGTAATTTCCATCATAAGTTTTGTTGGCAATAGCCTGCTGGATCTTTGTAAAAGAAAATACAGGTATTGTTGCAGCAAGTTTACCACTACCTACTATGTATTCACCACTTGGATCTGTATCACAACCATGTGGAGATTTTGGACAAGGCATCATGTACACCATATCAGGACAATCTTTCGGATCTAACACCAACACTTCATTGATAATAGTTGAAGTGGCTGTATGAGTTCCTTCATCCAATACATTATGTGCATATTTTACAGGCACTTTTTTTCCTTTACCTGCTCTTGCATATTCCTGGGCTTTCTTCCAGTTAATAGCCATGATAAAGTCTTTGTCTTTTGCACTGGCATTTACTTCAAGCAATGTGTTAGCTTGTTCGCTATTGTAGCAGCTGAAGAAGAACCAGTCTTTAGATTTTCCTTTACCGGCACGAGCAAGATCGAAATTTACACCAGGTAATTTTATCTGGAAGTCAATGCTCATTTTACCAGAGTTAGGATCAACAGCGATCATACTGATTGTTCCCTTAAAATTCTGCTTGTAAGTATTGATTGGTACATCACCGTTTGCATCATCAGTTGGTACGCTGAAACGAGTACCGGCTACTACATATTCAGAATTTTCTGTAATGAAAGGAGAGGAGTGATTACCTGCACTGTTTGGAATTTCAATAATCTCTTCAGTTTTGAAAGTTGATAAACTGATACGTGCAATTCTTGGTGTATTGTTACCATTACCAAAAGCCCAACGACCATCATGCTCACCCTTTGTTTGAGACAGCGCTATGTGGTGAAGGTCATCCCATGGTACATAACCATGAGAAGTATTTAGCATTGGTTTGGTTTCTTCGCTGAAGCCCCAACCATTTTCAGGATGCTGGGAAAATACAGGAATGATGCGGAATAAACGGCCTGATGGTATACCATAGATCATCATTTGTCCGTTGAAACCACCGGAAACCACATTGTAAAATTCATCGTATTTGCCCGGAGCTACATAAGAAAGTGCGGCTGCATCACCACTAACGGCTGAGCCTGCATTTTTTGGTTTACATGAATACATACTCATCAGCACACCAAAAGATGCAATGAGAATGGCAAGTGTTCTTTTTTTCATATTAGTTATTATTAAAAAGGGATATTTTGTTCTTTAGGAATAGAGCTTTAATTGAGCTTTAGTTGCGTCGCACTCTTGTACTATGGTTCATTGGTCAGCAAGTCGATGGTCACATAATTTTATGACCATTGACTTATGACTTTTATTATTTCACACCATCATTCTTACGCATAAATTCAAATACACTTCTTGCTTCATCATCTGTAAGATTTTGATTTGGCATTCTAACCAAACATATCTCTAGCTGAGCCTGTGCTTCGGGATCTTTTGCAAGCATTTCTTCAGTATTTGTAACGAAGTTCATTATCCATTCAGGTGTTCTGCGTGTTGAAACACCAGCCCATCCTGGCCCAACAAGTCTTTCTTCAGTAAGTTTATGGCAGCTTGCACATTTTACATCGTAAACTTTTTGTCCTCTGTCTGCCATAGCATTATCCAGCTGTGGATTGATTTCTACATTTGTAAATTTGCCTGCACCTCTTTTTGCATCATAAGCCGGGTCAGAAGTTGCTGGTGTTTCTGAAGTTGCTTCAGCAGTTGATCCGCCATTTTCGTTTGCAGGCTTATCATTGCTGCCGCAAGCATAAGCAAATGCTCCAAAAACTGCGATGATGAGTAATTTTTTCATAATTATTTTTTGGTTTTATTGCACAAAGGTTGTTCCCAATAGTGTGGAACATTGTGCGTAGAATCATAAACTAGAGAAAATGACATATGACAGTGGTCATGTTTTAATCTGTTGATTGTCATGTTTTGCATATTTTGTCAACTATAGTTTTGAATAAAATCAACATATCATGATAGATATTGATTTACTTCTTACCTATGGTGCCACTTTTAAAAAAGTGCATAAGGGTGAAACGATTTTCTCGGAAGGCAATAAGGCTTTGTTTTATTACCAATTAACAGAGGGAAAAATCAAATGGATAAATATTGATGATGAGGGTAAGGAGTTTATCCAGCACATGATAGAACCTGGACATTGTTTTGGAGAAATGCCATTATTCGATGATGACCCTTATGCTGCTACAGCAGTTGCTGAAGAAGATTCGTTGGTCATCAGATTACATCATTCAACCTTTCAACAATTGCTAAAAGATCATCCGGAAATTGTTTTAGCTTTCACCAAACTATTGGCTCAAAGATTAAGATATAAATTCATGTTGGTGAAAGAACTTTCCAGTTATTCACCAGGGCACAGAATTATCACGCTTATTAATTACATGAAGGAGAATAAAATGAACATGTGCCCAAAATGTAACAAACTGCTTCTTACAAGACAACAGCTGGCAAATATGACAGGCCTGAGAGTGGAAACAGTTATCAGAACCATTAAAGACCTGGAAGAAAAGAAATTTTTATCAATCCAGAAGGGTAAGGTTTATTGTTGATGTGATTATAATCACAGATATTTTTTGTCTATAGCACGTCTTTTGCGGAAATTGCAAGCATAATGAATAAGGCATTGCATCCCTGGATCAGAATTTCTTTTTTAAACTTATTGATCGTATCAGCTCTCGGAATTTTAATGCGATATAAAATATCGTTTTCATTTCCTTACCTGCAACAAAAATTTATTCTCCACGCTCATTCTCATTTTGCTTTTTCAGGATGGATTACACAGGTTTTAATGGCATTAATGGTAGCCTATTTATGTAAAAATCAAAAAGAAGCTTTTAAAGATTTCAGGCTATTACTATATGCTAACCTGGTAACTGCTTATGGAATGTTGTTTTCATTTCCTGTACAAGGTTATGGAGCAGTGTCAATAACCTTTTCTACGCTAAATATTTTAACCAGTTATTGGTTTGCAGTAAAGTACTGGAGGGTTTTAAATCGTATTCCTACCGAACATAGCCATCGTTGGTTCAAAGCTTCATTGGTATTTAATGTAATATCTTCCCTTGGTGCATTCAGTCTTGCATATATGATGGCAACAAAAAATTTGCATCAGCATTATTACCTTGCTGCCGTATATTTCTTTTTGCATTTCCAATATAATGGTTGGTTCTTTTTTTCTTGCATGGGATTGCTGGCAGACAAGTTTAAGTCTTCAGGTTTGAATATGATATTCATGAAAAAAGTGTTTTTGCTTTTTGCAATTGCATGCATTCCTGCATATTTTTTATCTGCCTTATGGTTGCCAATTCCAACACTGGTTTATCTAATTGTTGTGCTTTCGGCGATAGCTCAGGTAGTTGGTGGCTTTATACTCTTTATGCAGATAAACAAACAAAAAGCACTGCTCAAAATAAATAATGCAACCGGCAACTGGTTAATGTGGTTATCTTCTGTTGCACTTGCCATCAAACTTTTGCTGCAATTAGGATCAACTATTCCATCATTGAGTGACCTTGCATTCGGGTTCAGACCAATCATCATCGGTTACCTGCACCTGGTTTTACTCGCAGTAATTACATTATTCATACTCGGTTATATCATATCACAGCGATACATTCAGTTAAACCGATTAGTGTTATGGGGTACATACATCTTCACTGCAGGAATTGCATTGAATGAAATCTTTCTTATGATTCAGGGTGTTTCTGCTCTGAGTTATCAAAGTGTTCCATATATTGACAGGCTATTGCTCGTTGCCGGTATTGTTATGTTCATAGGATTATTGCTGTTGAGTATTTCAACAAAACCTATCCAAGACAACAAGGGGAAAGTCTAACCGATTATTTTCGGTCTAAAGAATCGCCTCTTCCATTCGGATTTGTTTGTACATCAGGAACAAGAACTGAGTCATTAACCAATGTCATCGAATCTGGTATGGCATCAGAAACTGGTTGTGTTTCGGTAGGATCCTTCAACTCAACTTCACTTTCATTATCACTGTTGTTACAGGCTGTTAAAGCTCCAATTGTTATGATTGATGCTAAAAGAATCTTTTTCATAAAATAATTTTAATACAATGTGTTCAAATTTTCTGCCATTCGATAATACTTCTATTGTAA
Organism: Bacteroidota bacterium; assembly: GCA_023386555.1. Classification (GTDB taxonomy): domain Bacteria; phylum Bacteroidota; class Bacteroidia; order Chitinophagales; family Chitinophagaceae; genus JAEZDC01. The sequence goes on from JAEWJK010000013.1 coordinate 177,301, forward strand.
CGGCTGTAATTTTAAATCGCAAAAAATAATAATGATGATATGCTTACAGAGGAGGCTGTAATTGACGCTTTAAAAACAATCTTCGATCCTGAAATACCGGTGAATATTTATGACCTGGGTTTGATCTATAATGTTAAACTGAATAATGATCATGTTGATGTATTAATGACTTTGACTACTGCTACTTGCCCTGCTGCTGCTTTCATGCCTGAGGAAGTAAAAACAGTTTTGCTGGAAATTGATGGTGTAAAATCGGCAAACGTTGAGATCACTTATGAGCCAAAATGGACAAGAGACCGGATGAGTGAAACCGCAAGAGAAGAATTAGGATTTTGATAATTTGCTTTTTCGTTTAGATAATTCCTGTACTACGATAAAGATGACGGTGAGAAAGAAGAGCAGTATTGTAATCCCATTGATCATTCCAGACCATCTTCTTATTGCTATGTGTTCTGCCACATCTCCAATTATTCTCATAATTAATGAGAACTGTAGAGCAATAAACCATACATACAATAATGGGCGGTAGATTTTAATTGGAAGTTTTGCAACTGCAGGAAGAATGATTGGTGCATGTGAAAAAATCATCGAGAAAACAAATCCGATAAAGAAGCTATGTAATACTGCATCATAACCGAACGACAGATTTTTCTCTGTGATAAGTAGTATTGATGTGATGATAAGCCATAAATATCCAGTTATCAACAATGATCCGGAATACCTATGCTGACCTTTTGCTTTGATTGATTTGAAAGCCATATCATACTTTAATAACCACACAGCAGTTGCAGTTAAAGTAATTGCGAAAATGATATTTCCATGAAGATGAAATGGAATGAACGCAGAAACGAGAACGGCAGCCAAAATCACAATAAGCAAAATTCTTTTCGATGCCCTCAATGGTAAAAACCTACTCAGTTCTAACCTTTCCGCTACAATAGTAAAGAGTAAAAACTGCATCCACCATACTATTGAAGCCGGGTATAATTCAGTTTTAAATAGCACAATATTTCCTGTAAGCAGGCAAAAAGCTCCTGCAAAAAAAACATAATAGTACAGCTCTTTATATTGGTATATGAACCATGCACACATCAATAAAAATCCAAAACTACCTGCAATATGAATTATAGGAGCAATGTTGTGAAAGCCTGCTGCAACTGCTATCAGACTGGCAGCATTCACAAAAGGCAACAGTAATATCCATTTATTCTTAAATGTTACTGCTCTTTCAAGAAGTATAAGCGATGCCAGAAAGCCATTTATCATTAAACTTCCATGATGGGCTGCAACAGCAGTCACTGGTAAGTTAATTCCAATTCTTATCCAGCCACTCCATATAGCTGTAATGAGTGTGAGCAGGATAAGAGGTAGAATAAAAAGGGCTTTGTTCATAGGGTAAAATAAATGTCCCGCTATAACGGGACATTATTAAATGCTCTTAGAGTTGCTTTCTCAACTCTTTTTCTATTGATAATGCCTTTGGAAAAAGCAGGTTATTTTCTAAATGAATATGTTGGTGCAGATCTTCGTCTAACTCTTTTAATTTTTTAAATAAGAACTGGTAACTGTTACATGCACCCTCAGGTGCTGTATAATTGAAAGTGAGCTGTTGCATCTGTTCTAAAATTTCACCAGCAGCTTCATGATCGCTTTCCATCATTTGAATAGGTTCTGTAACAGAAGGCTGTTGTTGCAGCATTTCCATATTACCGGTTTTTTGTGCATAAGCCAATGCTTTAATAAAAGGAAACACAACTCTTTCTTCTTTCATGAAATGCGTATTCAATTCCTGGATCAATTGCCTGTACAAACTTCTTAATTGGTGAAGATCATTATGTGGTCCACCATGATGATCAGCTACTTTTTCCATTAGTCCTGTAATAGTTGGTTCTTCTGCATAATAGTATTTGTGGTGCTGATTAAAAATATAATCAGCAAGAAAGTCAACATCCCATTTAGTATAATCAAAAACCGGTACAGGAGATAGAATTGTATTATTTAATTCTGCTTCAACGGTAGTAATATCAAGGCCTTTTTCAGTGCAAACTTCTTTCAGACTTTTCTTTCCTCCACAACAAAAATCAATTCCATATTTTTTAAAAACTTCTGCCTTTCTGATATCTTTTGCAGCAATCTCACCAATGGTTTCACCCTTTTCAAGGTCAAGTTTTTTTATCATTACTTTCCACCATTGTGGACCTTTCTCTAGATATGTCCAACTGAAAATATTGCCCCTTTCACCAATCAGTTGATAGTATAAGGGTTTAGGATCATGGTCATTATATATTTTGAAAGCTTCACCTGGCTTCAGTGCATCAAAATGCTGAAAGATAGTTGGATGCTTTAATTTTGGTTCTATCAATGTAACATTCAATTCAAAAATGTCTGATGTTTCAACGGTGGCTGTAGGTTGTACCAATGTTTCAATATTCATGTTTGATTCTTTTGAACGAAATTAGATGGGCGTTTTTTTTGGTTTTATGATTCAACTCAGAAATCAAACCGCAAGTTGTTAATTTCCTCTTTTCATAAATGATCCGTAAGATGATAAAGATTGGTTTGCTTTCAGATACCCATGGTTATATAGATGATGCTATATGTAATCATTTATTGCATTGTGATGAGATATGGCATGCAGGTGATTTTGGTACATTAACAATTGCCGAAGAACTATCAACTAAAACAGGGTTAATCGTAAAGGGTGTTTATGGTAACATTGATGGGCAAGATGTGAGAAGCATATACCCGGAAAAACTATTATTTACATGTGAAGATGTTATTGTATACATGAAGCACATTGGTGGTTATCCTCCTAAATATGTTCCGGGTTTAAAGCAGGAACTTGTTACCGAGAAAGCAGGCTTATTCATTAGCGGTCATTCACATATTTTAAAGATCATGTTCGATGATAAAATCAATTGTCTTCATATAAATCCTGGTGCAGCTGGAAAACAGGGTTGGCATAAAATGCGAACAATGGTTCGATTTTCTATTGATGGCAAGACGATCAAAGATTGTGAAGTGATAGAACTTGGCAAAAGAGGAGCATGAGAATCACTTTCAGCAAATAATCCGGAACAAAACCGGCTGTCTCTCGCTTCTCTAAGGCTTCTGTCTGGGATCTGTTTGGGATCTGTCTGGGTTTTCTCAGGGAATGTATTGTTCAGGTATTCATTAGATGTCCGGGTTTCATCAGTATGTCAGTCTGGTCTAAAGCATATTAATGCGTATGAACGTTTATCACTTGTAGATGAGAGGCAGGGTTTACAATATCTGTTAATTCTTTTCTATTGATCCATGTAGGAGAATTCTTTTCAGTTTTTGAGCTGATCAACAAAATATCTGCTTTCACTTTTTCGGCATATCGTAATGTTGCCACTGCTTTGTTGTTTGAATGAATGGTACAATGTTGCACGTTACAGTTTATTCTCTTTTTAATTGATTTCATTGATTGCAGTAATGCAGATGCTGAATGATTATCAGGTATCTCATCATTATTAAGTATCGTTAATAAATGCACGTTCACTAACGCTTTATTATCTAATGCACACAGTACATCCATTTTTTTATCTGGAAACGAATTACACACAGGCATTACAACTGTTTCTATCTTTTTGTTTAACGATCCTGGTTTTACTGTAAGCACAGGGCAATCTGTAGCTGCTGCTAAATGTTCAGAGATAACTGTATTTAAAAAGGGAAGTAACGAGTGCTGATTTTTCTTGCCTATAATAATGAGATCTGGTTTTAGATGCCTACTCGTATTGATGATTTCGGATTGAATATTTTTACCGGAGCGTATTTGGGTCACTGTCTTAATGTTCTTATGGGTGTTTTGTATTTCCCACACCAATTGGTTGAGTAAATAATCTGCTTGTGTTGTTGCAGTAGAATTGGAAATAGTGTTTACAATTCCAGCAAGGTTCATGAACTTTTTACTTTCAGATACATGCAATAAATGAATTTCAGTAAATTCTGGTATTGCAAAGTCAATGGCTTTCTTAACTGCAACATTTGTATTGATACTGAAATCTACAGGAACCAATATTTTTTCAAAGCATTTCATGCCGGCAAATAATCAGGCAAATTATCACCTTGCCATTAGCACTTAATTAGTTTGGCATTAGAAAACTATTAAACTGCTTCTATTCATTGTTCTAATTGTAATCTAATTGCTTTTTGTCTCTATTTCCTGTAAGCTGGTTTAAGTTGCATACTCTCATCAATAAATTCTTGCTTTATGGAAAAAAGACTTTTTATAGTGTCTAACAGATTGCCGGTAAATATTGAGAGTACTGAAGGAAAGCTCATGGTAAAATCAAGTTCCGGTGGACTTGTTTCAGCAATTAATAGTTATTTAAGTCAGGATAACTCAAATAAATTTTCTAAGAATTTTTGGGTAGGTATGCCTTGTTGTAGTCCTGCTGATTGGTCAGAAGTTAGTCCTCAGTTAGCTTCTGCCGAGCATGATTACATCCCGGTTCATCTTAGTAAGAAAACCTACGACCAATACTATAACGGGTTATCAAATTCAACCATTTGGCCACTGTTTCATTATATTCCTTCATATGCAGAGTATAATCAGAATAATTATAACAGCTATCAAAAAGCGAATATCGCTTTCGCAGAAGTATTGCAGAAACATCTTCGCCCAAATGATGTTTTATGGATACATGATTACCATCTAATGCCTTTAGCAAACCTTATAAGACAAAAATTTCCTTCTATAACAATAGGTTTCTTTTTACATATTCCTTTTCCATCCTTTGAAATATTCAGGTTGTTGCCAAAGCAGTGGCAGCACGATATTTTAACAGGTATGCTGGGTGCTGATCTTATTGGCTTTCACACTATTGATTACGCAACATATTTTCTGAACTCTGTTCAGATGATGTTGGGTTACGAAAACGATATGAATATAGTCAGGCATCAAAATCGGTTGATTAAGATTGATGTGTTTCCTATTAGCATTGATTACACCAAATTCAATAGTGCTTATGTTCACAACAAGGTTGTCGATTTAAGAAATGAATTAAAGGAAAAGTTTAAGGGTAAGCGAATTATATTTTCTGTAGATCGTCTTGACTATACAAAAGGAGTGAGCCATAGAATAGAGGGTTATAAATGTTTTTTAGAAAAGAACCAGCAATACAAAGAGAAGGTTGTTTTTGTTATGGTTATCGTGCCTTCGAGGGAGTATATTCCTAAGTATGCTGAGCGAAAAAAAATGATAGATGAAATGATCGGCAATATTAACAGCAATATTGGTACACTTCATTGGCAGCCGGTGATCTACCAATACAATTCTCTCAATTTTGAAGAAATGCTTGCGTTGTATACAGCTTGTGATCTTGCATTGATTACTCCTTTGAGAGATGGGATGAATCTGGTTGCGAAGGAATTTGCTGCTAGCAGAAAAGATAAACAAGGGGTATTACTATTAAGCGAAATGGCAGGAGCAGCAAGAGAACTTACAACAGCATTGCATATCAATCCGAATGATGTTGATGAAATTGCAGATAAAATAAAGCAAGGATTTGAAATGAGTGATACGGAACAAGCGGAGCGAATGGAAGCAATGCAATCTAGAATTAAAAATTACAATGTAAATACCTGGGCAAATGATTTCATGACTCAATTAGATGCAATAAAACTCAGGCAACAAGAATTTCAGGTGAAGTTTATTGATGCTGATGACATGCGAAGTATGTTGCAGACATACTCAAACGGTGTTAATAGATTATTTCTCCTGGATTATGATGGTACATTGGTTTCTTATTCACCATTTCCTGAAAAAGCGAAACCGGGAGATCAGCAGAAGAATATCATCAGGGATATTATTTCACATGCTTCTAATCATGTGTATTTAATAAGCGGAAGAAGTAGTAATGTACTTGACGAATGGTTTTCCGATCTTCCAATCAATCTTATTGCTGAGCATGGTGCAAAAATCAAGATGCACAATAAAAGCTGGCAAACACTGGTAAAAGTTGAAACAGGATGGAAGCAACAAGTTTTGAAAATAATGGAGCAATATGTAAAACGTTGTGCCAATACATTTATTGAAGAAAAAGAATTTTGCATGGTATGGCATTATCGCAATGCAAATAATGAACAATCAAAACTTAGATCAAGAGAATTGTTTGCTGAACTTAATGAGTTTGCACGCCATTTAGGCATGCAGGTTATTATGGGTAAAAAGATTGTTGAAGTGAAACCTATAGGTGCTGATAAGGGATCAATTGTTAAAAGTCATCTTTTAAAAAGGGATTGGGATTTTATATTTGCGGCAGGCGATGATAAAACCGACGAAGATATGTTTAGGGTATTATGCCGAAGCAAAATAGCATATACAATTAAGGTTGGGAGTGAAGCTTCCTTCGCTAAATATAATCTTCACACCCCCCAAATGGTTTTATCATTATTGCAAACAATAGCTGGCTTACCTGTAATAGTACAAAGAACGTCAGAAACAAAACATTATGATGTAATTGAGTAAATGTTCATTTGTATTGGGATTGAAAGATTATGCGGTCTTAGCCTATCACATAAGGTTAGAATCAAGATCATTAGAAATTTGTACCAGGTGATGATGAAGGTAAGCTTATTGTGAAACGAGATCCTTTATTTACAACAGATTGAACATTAAGTTCTCCTTTATGAATTTTAATGATCTTCAAAGCTAATGATAAGCCAAGGCCAAAACCTTCAGTGTTTCTAATATCTTCAGACCGGTAGAAAGGTTCAAATATTCGTTTTAATTCGTTTTCTGCAATACCTATACCCTTATCTTCAACAGTCACTTCTATCTTTCCACCTTGTGCAGATAGGGTAACAAAGGATTGTTTGTCTTCAGAATATTTGCAGGCATTAGCTACAATATTTTTTAAAGCGGTAAACAAAAGTTCTTCACTGCCGAATACAAATAAGGCATTTTCTTCATCTGGTAGATCTTCAAATGAAAGTGAAATAGAGTATGAGGGATTTATTTTTTGTAGTTCAAAAGGCAGACGTAATAAAATTTCATCTATCCGTACGAGGTTTAATTCTAAACCTCCGGCATCTCCAGATGTTTTTGTTAACTCTAGAAGCGTTTTTGTAAGCTGGCTCATGTGCTGCACATCCTGGTAAATTGATTGCATTACTTTTTTATACTCATCCGGATTTCGATCCTTTTGCAAGTATACCTGTAACTGACTGGATATGGATGTAAGGGGAGTTGATAGTTCATGCGAAGCATTGGATATAAACCTTCTTTGTGTTTCAAAGCTTTCCTGTAAACGATTAAGTAAATTATTTAGTGTATTGGTTAAATGAAACCATTCATCTTTTATAATGCCTGTAGGAATTCTGTTTGTGAGATTTTGTGCAGATATTTCGTTTACCTGAGTAGTAATTTGTTTAATAGGCGATAAAAGCTGTCTTGAAAAAAAGTATCCGCTGAATAGTGCAATTAAAACCCCGCCGATGCTAGATATTATAAGCACAAATGTAAGATCCTGTAAATTCTTTTTTCCTAACTCGTCATATGCAGCGGAAATAATAACTATATCCTTTTGCTCTTCGTTAAAGTAAAAAGCAACAATGTCACGATCATTACTGGAAAAATAAATTGTTTTTCGTTCCCTGGCAGATTCTAATGTTTCATTAAGTATATGAACGGTATCAGTATAACTATCACTAAAGGAATAAATTCTTTTGTTCGAAAGATCGTAAGCCTGTACTGTTTTATGCTTTAATGCACTGGCAGTTAGTGCATCAATTTTTTTTACTACATCCCTGTCAAACGTTTCTGATTGGCTGAGTAACCTTGCAGTTGTGATAGCCCGATTTATAAGTCTTGTTTTGATATTGGCTGCTCTGTTGGAATAAGAGATATAGTAAACTGTTCCGCAAACCAATGCCAATAAAAAAACCGCAATTACAGTAAATAAAAAAGTTATGCGAAGTCTTACCGGCATATCAGTCTCTTAAGATATAACCCATTCCCACCTGTGTCTGTATTAGTTTTTGTTCAAAAGGCTTGTCAACCTTGTTTCTTAAATAATTGATGTAAACATCTATTACATTCGTATTTGTGTCAAAATCAATATCCCACACTTTTAAAGCAATATCGGCCCTGGAAACAACCTTATTCTTGTTTCTCATTAAATATTCTAATAGCTGAAATTCTTTTGTTGTAAGTGTTATTACTTTATCTTCTCGCTTTACTTCTTTGCTGTCTAAATTCATTTCCAGGTCAGCTGCTTTCAAAAAATTTCCTACAGGTAAATTTTGATTCAGTGTTCTCTTAAGAAGTGCTCTTGCTTTCAAAAGAACTTCTTTAAACTCAAAGGGTTTTACTATGTAATCGTCAGCACCTGCATCATAACCTTCAATTTTATCGTTTAATGCACCCAGTGCGGTTAACATTATTACCGGTGTTTGAGAATCTTTTGATCTTATTGCTTTACAAAGGTCATAACCATTCATGCCCGGTAAATTAATATCCAATATAATCAAATCAAAACGTTCTGTATTATAAAGTTTATAGCCAATGTTGCCATCATAGGCTAATGAAACAGTATAGCCACTTTCTGATAAGCCTAACTTAAGACTGTCGGCAATTTTGGGTTCATCTTCAACAAGAAGGATTTTTCTTTCGCTTGACAAATCAATGTTTTGCAAGCAATTTACACTTATCGGATTAATTATTGGTGTAATCACATCGTACGGTTAATGTTTTCTAATGGTCTTCTAATAAGACAAATTATTAGATGAATTTTATTTTGGATAACTGGCACTTAGATTCATCAAATCTATCATTAGGTTAAAAGCATCTAAAGTTGCACTGTTATTCATCTTTAGGGGTTTCACTATATAACCCGATACACCTAACTTTCTTACAGTCGATTTATCAATATCTTCATCTGAGGTTGTAATTATAAAACACTTTAAATGTTTCCATTTTTCTGACTCCCTGATAACTGTCAAAAACTCAATCCCATTCATCTTGGGCATACTTATGTCTACCAATGCCACATCCGGATTAAATGTCTCATCTTCTTCAAGGAAAGCCAATGCTTCTTCTCCATTCCGTGCAACATGTAGCTGATAGTGGATTTTCATCTTATCCAACGTACGCTTTGTATCAATAGCATCTACATAATCATCTTCTACCAGGAGAATATTAATATACTTTTCCATTAGAAATTTCTTTTCATTTCTTAATAAAATGACTGCTAAAAAAATAGTACCGGGTTTTATAAAAGCTCTAAACCTGCTTCCATAAAACCCGGATTAACATCTCCCAACACCTACTAAGAAGATGTATTAATGATGTAAAATTGGCGCCTACTTATTAAGAGCAGGTTAATCAGTTATTAGATTCATATTAGAAGATAGTTGGTATGGTGAAAGAAGGATTACAAGTAGGGATATCCATAATTAAGAGCTGGAAATGATTTTTTCAATATTTATGGAATAGAAAGAATTGCTTTAGAAAGATCAAAAAGATCATTTATCAGGTTTTTTGAAAACTGAAGTTCCCTAGAGACTATCCATTGATCAAGTATAATAAAAATTAATCATTGTCTATCCTTTTCCCGAACGGCTATAATTAATATATTATAATAAATTAACATTTTGCTGATAGCAAGCTATTTATACTTATCTATATTTGTCAAGTAATGCATATAAAGTATTACCTGCTATTCTGAGATTGGAGTTTTTTTTAGAAACATCCCAGATTTATCACCTTCACTTCACCGTCAGCCCCGGAAGCAATATAGCTTATTCAGACAATTGTTTGTAAATGCTATTGTAATTGAAACCATTTTTCTATTTTTATCAAATCGGTCAATTATTAAACACCCGTAATACAATCACTTTTATGAAAACAATGAACCTGCTTGCAGTTCTACTGATCCTTGCTTTTTCAGTGCCTGCTGTAGCACAAAAGAAAACTTCTACTGCAAAGAAATTTTCATCATGCCTAACTAAAATGCCTCAGCCAAGTTTTTCATTTGACACAACCAAGTTAAAAGGAAGAGGTCTTGCCGACAATTATTTTCTTTGGGATAATGGCAAAGAGATCTATGTAAAATTCATGAGCGGTAGCCCTGCAATGCAAAAGCAAATCATGGCTGCAGCTAAAGAGTGGGAAAAATATGCAAACCTGAAATTCAAACAAGTTACTTCTGGTCCTGCACAGATCAGAATTTTATTAACTGATGAAGATGGATATTATTCAATGGTAGGTAGCCAGGCTTCTATGATACCGGAAGAAGAACAAACAATGAATTTTGACACTACCGGAAACAATTTTAAATATCCGGTTTCAATGAAAGGAACAGTTATTCATGAATTCGGTCATGCTATTGGTTTATTGCATGAACATTCAAGCCCGGTATCAGGAATTCAGTGGGATAAAGAAAAGATTTATTCTGAGTACGCTGAAATGGGTTGGGACAGAGATATGGTAGATGCACAGGTTTTCGAAGCTTACCACGTTTCTTATACAAACGGAACTATGTATGATAACAAATCTATCATGCACTATCCTATTGATCCAAATCACACCAAGAATAAATACAAAGTAGATTGGAACTTCACTATTTCTGAAGGAGATAAGCAATTGGTTTCTCTTCTTTATCCAAAAGCAGGTGAAAGAAAAAATGAAGTAGCAAGATTTACTGTTTCTGATTATACAAAAATGGAAATTGTAAATGGCGCCGATAAATTATCTATGTATCCTTCATTTGTATTGAATACTGCAGGTAAATCAGGTACTGTTTATTTCATCGTGTTCTTATATGATGAAAATGGTAACCCAATTATTGATAATGACGATAAGTACAACATCAATGGTGTAGTTGGAACATACGATGGCGGTTTATTCCAGCCAGGTAAAAGATTAGGTGCAAATAAGAATGGAAAAGATTTTGAACTTTCTATTCCTCATAACCAAATTCCTTTGCCAAACGGAAGTAAGGTACAGGCTGTATTCAGAACTTACCTATTTAATGACCTTGAAGAATTAAAGCTTCTTTACTCATCTTCACCGGTTACATTTAACCTCAAGAAGAGCGGCAAATAATTCTAACTGATATCATATTCCAAAGTTTCCTGCATTGGCAGGAAACTTTTTTTATGGGTAATACGTAAATATCACCAGAAAGGGTGAATCAATTTTTACAAAGAAATTCTTGTTTTATCCCTAAAATAATTATTATGAAACATGAGGATGTACACACAAAGCTTTCATATCGTTTGATAAAATTACTGACTGTATTGTTGTTACTTTATGTTATCATTTTTTACACAAGCTCTTAATTAAAGCCTGTGGCATACCCTAAAATGAGTATTTTGTTTAAGTAACTTCCATCATTTGTTCAAAATAATTAGCTTGGGATAATCAAACTGTAGTATTTACTCCGTTTTGATCCGTACCCTAATGACAAGATTAGAGCCCCTTTGGGGCTTTAATCATTCTTAGAACAAATAGTTTTCAATTGGGGCATTTATTTTTACTATAAAATTTCTAAATGGAACAGAACTATAAAAATCATACGAGACTGGTTCCGGTACATCATTTTATAACCGGCAGCCTTTTACTATTAACAACAATCGGTGCTACAAGAAATCTTATCCAGTCATTCGATGATGAGCATCGTTTATACAATGCTTCACTCATTTTGGTAATGGTTGTTATTCTTTGGCTGGTTTGGTTGTATTCAAGAGCATTTGCATTAAAGGCACAGGATAGGGTGATCTTGTTAGAAGAAAGATTACGTCATCAGCATCTCACAGGAAAGCCTTTGAGTGATCGTCTTCGTCCATCCCAGATCATTGCATTGAGGTTTGCAGGTGATGCTGAATTTCCTTCCTTGTGTGAAAGAGCAGCGAATGAGAATTTATCGGCCAAACAAATAAAACAATCTGTTCAGCATTGGAAGGCAGATCATCACAGGGTGTGAGTTGTTATTTATGAAATACCAGGAAATTATTTTTAAAAAATCCGTCAAGGTTTTGCAAGTATTCAGGATGGTGAATGAATATGGTAAATCCGAAAGATCTTTTGCTGATAGAAAAGATAAACTGGTATGGAAAACAATATCATCAATAAACGGATTTGTTTCTGATGATCTTTTGTATTTACCTGTAACAATTCAGCAAGAATCGAAATTCAATAATTGTGATCTTATAACGATAGAAGATGAGTCTGATGTAACGCCACAGCAGGAATGGAAACTCATCAATAAACGTTACGAAAAAGAAAACAATCATTGTTTTAATCTTTATCACCTGAATACGTATGAATTCTTTGGGTTAAGGAATGATCCGATAGAACTATCGTTACAATATAACAATACCGATGTTGGTGACCCTTCAAGAGATAATTTCATCTTAGCAATTCTTGAGAAAGATGTATCGGTTGAAATCAGGATCAATGGTAAACACGACACGTCAAGAGGCAGATACTATAAAGAGCAGTATTATATTTTTCACTTGCTGGGAGAATTCGACAGGTGTCTCCTATTAAAAGAAGATCATAAACCAACCAATAAAACGGTTCCGGCCAATAGAAAGGTCATCGATCTGCTGAAACCTTTATGGTGATTATTTTTACAATAAACATCAGGCTCTTCCACAGGATATTTTTTATCAAGACCAATATTGTTTGCACTTTTACTTCTGCACAGATCAAGTTTTGGTAAAGCAGTGGGAGTAACTTGGTTGAATCATGATGGTGCTTGTTCCTGTAGCATGTAAATTCTTTATTCGTTGATGCAGTAGATCGAATGTAGTCATTTATTTTGCTTAAATTGGCTGCAATACGATATAAAAGTACAAGAGTGCGACGCAACAATGGCTTCATAGCAGTACTGGCTCCTGGCTCCAAATAAATACAGCAGCAAACAGGCTAAACCTTATATTTGTTGTAACGATGATGCTTACCACTGGTAGGCATTTTCATTTTTATACCTAAACATTACAAGCTTATGTGTGGCATAGTTGCAATATTCGATCTGAAGAAACCTGCAGAAGAACTAAGAAGTAAAGCACTGCAGATGTCGAGATGTTTACGTCATCGTGGTCCTGACTGGTCCGGCATTTACATTAACGATAAAGCAATATTGGCACATGAACGTTTGGCAATTGTTGATCCTTCTTCTGGTCGTCAGCCTCTCATCAGCAGCGATGGAAAATTAGCACTGTGTGTTAATGGTGAGATTTACAATCATCGTGAGCTTCGCAAAACCTTGCAGGATAAATATGAATTTCAAACTGAGTCTGATTGTGAAGTGATACTTCCTTTGTACAAAGAAAAAGGCATCAACTTTCTCGATGATCTGAATGGCATTTTCGCTTTTGCATTGTACGATGAATCGAAAGATGAATACCTGATTGCAAGAGATTATATCGGTATTATTCCGCTGTACATGGGTTGGGATGAATTTGGTAACTTCTATGTTGCTTCTGAACTGAAAGCATTGGTTGGAATTTGTAACAGGATACAGGAATTTTTGCCTGGTCATTACTGGCATAGCAAAGAAGCTAAACTGGTGAAGTGGTACAAGAGAGAATGGAATGAGTATGACGCCGTGAAAGAAAATCAGTCGAACATACAGGAGCTTAGAAAAGCTTTGGAAGAAGCAGTACACAGGCAATTGATGAGTGATGTGCCTTATGGAGTATTGTTATCGGGTGGATTGGATTCATCTGTTATCTCTGCTATTGCAAAGAAATATTCGGCTAGAAGAATTGAATCTGGCGATATTAAAGATGCATGGTGGCCACAGCTGCATTCGTTTGCTGTTGGATTAAAAGAATCTCCTGATCTGAAAGCGGCACGTAAAGTAGCAGAATATATCGGTACGGTTCATCATGAAATAAATTTTACCATACAGGAAGGATTAGATGCACTTCGTGATGTGATCTATCATATAGAAACTTACGATGTAACAACAATAAGAGCATCCACACCAATGTACCTGATGGCAAGAGTGATCAAATCGATGGGAGTGAAGATGGTGTTGAGTGGTGAAGGTTCTGATGAGCTGTTTGGTGGTTATCTATATTTTCATAAAGCACCCAATGCAGAAGCTTTTCATGAAGAGACTGTAAGAAAACTAAGCAAGCTGCATTTGTATGATTGTCTTCGTGCCAACAAATCATTAGCTGCATGGGGTGTAGAAGGTCGTGTGCCTTTCCTGGATAAAGAGTTTATGGATGTTGCCATGAGATTAAATCCTGCAGATAAAATGGCAGGCAATGGAAAGATCGAAAAATACATTTTAAGAAAAGCGTTCGAAGATTATTTACCTGAAGAAGTTGCATGGCGACAAAAAGAACAATTCTCAGATGGTGTTGGTTATAGCTGGATAGATACGTTGAAACAAATGACCAGTGAGCAGGTGAGTGATGAGCAATTGAAAAATGCAGCACATCGTTTTCCAATTAATACGCCAAGAAGTAAAGAAGAATATTATTACCGCAGCATCTTTAGTGAATTATTTCCGGGAGATGAAGCTGCACGATGTGTTCCATCAGAACCATCTGTTGCATGCAGTACAGCTATTGCATTGGAATGGGATGAAGCGTTTAAGAAAATGCAGGATCCTTCAGGAAGAGCAGTGAAGAGTGTGCATGAGAATAGTTTGTAGGGATTGGATTAATCTTTAAGAAATTGATTCTAATACTATCTGTTTTTCATTATTACTATTTTCGCGGCAATCAATTTGCGGATGGAATTATATTACTCTTTTTCGGTACTGATAGTATTAGCATCATTGTTTGCTTATCTTAATCACCGTTTTTTGAAGTTGCCACCAACCATTGGCATTATGTTGATGGCAATTATTGTATCTATTATTATTCGTTTTGCCGGGTATGGCATATTTCCCGATACAACCGGAAAATTATTTAAGCTGATCTCTGAACTGGATTTCACTGAAGTATTGATGGGGGGTATTCTGAACTTCCTCTTATTTGCCGGAGCAATTCATGTGAATTTTAATGACTTAAAAAAACAGTGGCTTCCTGTAGTTACGTTCTCTACTATCAGCGTTATCATGTCAACATTTTTTATTGGTGGCATGCTTTACTATATCATTCCATTGTTCAATATTCAATTGCCATTTTTATATTGTTTATTGTTCGGTGCTTTGATATCTCCTACAGATCCTATTGCCGTACTTGGTATTTTAAAGAAAGCAAAAGTGAGCAAGACATTGGAAACAAAAATCACCGGGGAATCTTTATTTAATGATGGTGTAGCGGTAGTGCTTTTCTCAGTATTATTACAGTTAACATATACTGCTGAAGCAGAAGTTTCTATTGGAGCGATTTCATGGTTACTCATTAAAGAGGCTGTTGGTGGATTATTATTAGGGGTTATCATTGGCTATGTAGCTTCCAAAATGCTGAAGAGTATTGACGATTATATTATTTCGGTACTTATTACATTATCTGTAGTGATGGGTGGTTACCTGATAGCTCATTCTATTCATATTTCCGGACCGTTAACAATGGTGGCAGCAGGTTTAATAATTGGCAACTACGGAAAACGTGTTGCCATGTCTACTCTTACTAAAGATTACCTCACAAAATTCTGGGAGTTAATAGATGAAATATTGAACGCCGTTTTATTTATGTTCATTGGTTTTGAGTTATTACTTATACCGGATTTTGAACCATACTGGATTATTTCAGTAGTGGCAATACTCATTGTTCTTGCTGCACGTTTTCTTTCCATTTGGTTTCCTGCATTGTTAGTTCCTTTCAAACCCAGACTAAGCCGTGGGACTATTACAATGCTGGTTTGGGGAGCATTAAGAGGTGGTGTATCCATTGCACTAGTACTTTCTGTTACCAACGGCACCTATAAAGAACTACTACTTGAGATGACATATTTTGTAGTGGTATTTTCTATACTCGTTCAAGGTCTTACCGTGGGCAAAGTATCTAAAAAAGTATTGCAAAAACCTAAATGGAAACATGTGATACCACCAACGAAAACCAATGTTTAAAAGATAGAACAGATTATACGTTAGGACAAATATAGATTGGAGCTCTTTCGGGGTTCTGTGACTAAATTCATTGTTCAATAAAATCGAAAAGTTTAAATCTGATGAATTTTTTTAATGAGAAAGATAACATCACTAACCGATAGCGAGAGGGATTACTTCCCATAAATCTTCAACATCTCTTTCAAATCATCCAGTGTATTGATCTCATCCGCTTTTTTATCTCTCCGCCACCTGTTCATTCGGGGAAACCGAAGGGCTACACCACTTTTATGTCGTTTACTTTCGGCAATGCCTTCAAAAGCAATTTCAAAAACGAGTTCAGGTTTAACGGTTCTTACCGGTCCAAACTTTTCCAGTGAGTTTCGTTTTACAAAATTGTCAACCTGTGCAAATTCTTTATCGGTTAATCCGCTGTAGGCTTTGGTAAATGTTACCAGCTTATCTCCATCACGGATAGCAAAAGTATAATCGGTATATAAATTGCTTCTTCTGCCACTTCCTTTTTGTGCATATACTAAAACGGCATCGATCACTAAAGGATCGATCTTCCATTTCCACCAGTCACCAGTTTTTCTACCTGATTGATAGATGGATGATTTTCGCTTCAGCATCAATCCTTCACTGCCCATTTCTCTTGCATGGCTTCTGGTTTCAGCAAGATTTTCCCAGGTGTCGAATGTGATGATGGGGGAGAGTTTTAAAACGTTTCTGATTTCTTGTTTCTCGTTGGTTGTTTCTCGTTTGTTACCGACTGTCAAGATTTGTTCATTATAGACAGGCAGCGTTATAGATTGAATAATTTTTTCAAGTTGCAATCTTCTTTCTTCGAGTGGTTTATTTCTCCAGTCTTCACCATTGTACTCTAATAAGTCGTAAGCAAAAAATGCAACGGGGGCTTCCAGTAATTGTTTTTTTGTAACATTCTTTCTGCCGATCCTTGTTTGTAATGCAGCAAAAGGTAAAGGCATTTCACCATTGAATGGGAGTATCTCACCATCTAAAACACAACCTTCTGGTAAAAGGTCTTTTAATTTTTCGTATTCAGGAAATTTATCAGTGATCAGTTCTTCACCACGGCTCCAGACAAATAATTCATTGTTACGTTTGATGATCTGTCCACGAATGCCATCCCATTTCCATTCAGCCTGCCATTCATCCGGTGAACCAAGTGTTGCCGGATCATCCTGTAAGGCATAAGCTAAATAAAAAGGATAAGGCTTTGAATGATCTGTTGAAGATGCATGTTCAGTCAGCAATTCATCGAATGAAATGTTAGATGGATCCCAGTTACCTGAAATACGATGAGCAATAATGGATGATGATAAGCCTGTTGCTTTGGCCAGTGCATTTACAATAAGGCCTTGTGATACACCAATACGAAAATTTCCGGTGATGAGTTTCGTGAATACAAATCGTTCGAGTTGATTCATCTCACTCCATGACTGCAGAATAAAATTTTTACGAATTGATTCATCAGCTTTGGTGATGGAGATGAGCGTTTCGAGGTAGTAATGAAGGTGTTTCTCGTTTGTTGTTTCTTGTTCGATGGAAACGTTTCTTGTTTCTTGTTTCTGGTTTGTTGTTTCTCGTTGTTCTTCGATCGACAATGGACTATAAACTATGGTCTCTGGCAATACTAAGGAGATAGTTTCTGCAAGATCTCCTACACTGTGATAACATTCTGCAAACAACCAGGTAGGAAGATCAGTCAACTCACCACACCATTCCCATAGCTGTGTTGAAGTGACAGCTCTTTTTGGCCGACGTCCTGTGAATAATGCAATTACCCAAACCTTGTCTTTATCATTGGCAGTGGAGAAGTAATTGGAAATTGCTTCCAATCTTTCATTGGTTTTAGTTGATGTGCCAAGGATGTTGACGAGTTGGGCAAATTTTTTCAATCTGGAATTTTAAGTTCTGGGTATTGTATTCAAATTTCGTGCTTGTTTAATGCAAACAAAAAAGACGATGCTGTTAACATCGTCTTTTATTATTGAGAGATTGCTTTCTCGATCATCGGCAATTATCTTCCTCCAGGAGGACAGTGTTGTTTCAAGAAGTTTGTAAATAATACTGAAAGATGTTGTGATGTTCCTGCACCTTCCCTGATGCTATGTGTTCTGTTTGGGTAAGCCATCATAGAGAATTGCTTTCCAAGTTTCACCAGTTCATTAATAAGTAATTCGGTATTCTGGTAGTGTACATTATCATCACCAGTTCCATGAACAACTAATAAATTTCCTTTTAGGCCTTTCGCATGTGTTACTGCAGAGGCATCTATGTAAGCCTGCATGTTTTCACTTGAAAGACCCATGTAACGTTCTTCATAGATATTATCGTAGCTCAATCTCCAGGCAACAGGAGCAATGGCAATTCCTGTTTTGTAAATTTCAGGATAACGGAACAACAGGTTAAGTGTTGTTGATCCACCACCACTCCAGCCCCAAACTGCTACACGACTTGTATCAACAAATTGCCATTGTAATATTTTCTTTGCAGCAGCAGCCTGATCATCTACATTAATAATTCCGATTTTCTGATAAATTGATTTCCTCCATGCTGCACCTTTTGGTCCAGGTGTACCACGGTTATCTACACTTATGTAGATATAGCCATCTTTGGCCATATCACCTGCATACAGGTTTCTTTGAGAACCGTAAGAATCTCTTACAGTCTGGCTGGCAGGTTCTGCGTAAACAAGGAATACGACAGGATATTTTTTTGTTGAATCAAAGTTTGTTGGCTTTATCATCCATGCATCCATTGTAACACCTTCTTCAGTGGTTACTTTGAACATCTCAATATTATTTCTTGTCGGTCGATTTGGAGATTGTCCTTTAACGATTACTGTATGATTAGGTAAAGAAACCCATTCAACTGAAGGTGGAATGGCAGCACTTGAAAAACGATGTTGTGCAAATGTTGCATTGGGTGTTATTTCGTAACTGTGTGTTCCCTTTTGTGTTTCCGGAGATAAAGATTCTAATTCACCACTACCGTCAAGTTTAGTACGATATAAATATTGCTGCGTAGCATTATCCGGTGAAGCCATGAAATATACGAATCCATTTTTTTCATCAATAGCCTTTAATGTGATGATATCATAATCACCTTTAGTAATCAATGTTTCTTTTTTCCCATCACGACTGATGCGATAGATATGTCTCCATCCATCTTTTTCGCTCACCCATAAAAATTCTTTTCCATCGTTGAGCCAGAACCAACCTGTAGGATCATCATACCATCTCCCTTTTATGTCGATCCATGCTTTATCAGATTCTTCATAAAATTTATTTGCAGCACCTGTTGATGTATTGATGTAGTAAAGTTTACTGTTGTTTTGTTTGCGGTTTAATTGCTGAACAATCAGTTCATTTTTATCGCTCCATTCCATAGCTGTGAGATAGTGCTGTATAGAACTTCCGGGAATGTTCATCCATTTGGTAGCTGACCCATTTACATTTACTACACCCAGTTTTACAGACGATGGATCTTCACCCACTTTTGGATATTCGATCGGAATTACATAAGAGTAGATCGAATCAGTATAATTCACTAAATAAAAGTTCTTGATCTTTCTTGCATCAACCTGCCAGTAAGCAATGCTTTTACTATCGGGGCTCCAGCGAAATCCATCTCTCAGATCAAACTCTTCTTCATAAGCCCAGTCAAATGTTCCGTTGATAATACGATCAGTTCCATCTTTGGTTAACTGTGAAACCTTTCCTGTTTTGATATCTTCTGAATAGATATTGTGTTTACTAACGTAAGCAACTTTATTTCCATCGGGAGAAAATTTTGCAAACATCAATGAAGACTCCGGCAGTTTTGCTCCGAGTTTTTGCAGTTTGAAATTATTCAGATCAAGCACCCAATAATCACCTCTTGTTTCATAACGCCATACTCTTTTTGAGTTAGTGTAGATGAGTATTTTCTTTCCATCTTCAGAAAAAGTAAAATCCTTTACATCTAAAGGCTTGTTACTTCCTTTCGGTGTTAGCTGAGATGCATCTGCAATAACAATCTTACCCATTGCCGGCAACATATATTTTACAATGCCACCTTCTTCAGCATCATAATAACCATTGCCATCTTTCGTCCATTTATATTGTGCATTCGAAATAAAACTGCTTACAAGCAGTAAACAAAGCAGAAGAAATCTCATGTAGCAAAAATTTAAGGCATGAAAATACGCAATGACAGCAAGACTAAAGCCTGTATTAACAAGAATGTGATAAAAGGAAAAGTCCTGCAATTGCAGGACCTTCCAGATATAATTGGGAGATATTGATCAGATCATTTCGCCTTGCAGCATTGTTGTTTTGATGCTGCTTTTCTGCTCGTTATATTTTTTAACGGCTTCTATAAAACTCACAAATAGGGGAGCCGGTTTTTCTACTGTACTTTTTAACTCAGGGTGATACTGTACACCAATAAAAAATGGATGATTTGGAATTTCCATGATCTCTACCAAACCAGTTTCAGGATTTCTTCCGCTGAAAACAACACCGTTAGACTCAAATTGTTCTAAATACTGATTATTGAACTCGTATCTATGACGATGACGTTCAGATATTTCTGTATTGCCATAGATTTTGTGAGCCAACGATCCTTCTTTTATTAAACATGGATAGGAGCCAAGCCTCATTGTGCCGCCCATCATCTTAATTTTCTTTTGCTCTTCCATCATATTTATCACGGCATCTTCTGTACCCTGATTCATTTCTGTAGAATGTGCATGTGGCATGTTCAGAACTGTTCTTGCATATTCGATGACAGCCATCTGCATACCGAGGCAAATACCGAAGAATGGAAGATTATTTTCCCTGGCATATTTCACAGCAAATATTTTTCCTTCAATGCCTCTCATACCAAAACCCGGAGCTACCAATAAGCCATCAAGGCCTTCCAGTTTCTCAGCAACATTTTCTGGTGTAAGATATTCGCTATGCACATTCACCACCTGCACTTTCACTTCATTAATTGCACCTGCATGAATAAAACTTTCGAGGATTGATTTATAAGCATCCTGTAACTCCACATATTTACCAATCAATCCAATCGTTACTTTACTCTTAGGGTATTTCAGCTTATCGAGGAAAGCTTTCCAGTTATCTAATTGTGGTTCTTCGTATTTGGTGATGTTCAGTTTCTTTAAACAGATCAAATCCAGTTTTTCTCTCAACATCAATAACGGAACTTCATAAATAGTAGAAGCATCCATCGCTTCTATCACAGCTTCTGTTTTTACATTACAGAATAAAGCGATCTTACGTTTAATATCATTACCTAAAGGCTCTTCGGTTCTACAGACAATCACATCAGGATGTACTCCTGTTTCACTCAGCATTTTTACGCTGTGCTGCGTTGGTTTTGTTTTTAATTCTTTAGCAGCTTTCAGATATGGAATAAGCGTTAAGTGTACTACCATCACATCTTCATCAGGTAATTCCCATTGTAGCTGACGAACCGCTTCTATAAAAGGTAAACTTTCAATATCACCAACCGTTCCACCGATCTCTGTTAATACCACATCGTATTTACCATCTTTACCCAACAATAACATTCTGCGTTTGATCTCATCGGTAATATGCGGTACAACCTGTACTGTCTTTCCAAGAAAATCACCGGCTCTCTCACGATTAATAACAGTTTGGTAGATTCTTCCAGTGGTAACATTATTTGCCTGCGAAGTATGAATACCCAGAAATCTTTCATAATGGCCAAGATCAAGATCAGTTTCTGCACCATCTTCTGTAACAAAACATTCTCCATGTTCGTAAGGATTTAAAGTTCCCGGATCCACATTAATGTACGGATCGAATTTCTGAATCGTCACCCTTAATCCTCGTGCCTGTAACAACTTAGCAAGACTGGCTGCGATAATGCCTTTACCCAGACTGCTGGTTACTCCTCCTGTTACAAAAATGTACTTAGCCATATAACAAATGGTTTATTTCTTTTTCTTTTTGTTCCTTTCTATTGATCTTCTATTAAGCTTCGTTGTGTCACTCACTGCAACACCTTGTTCGCTGACCCATCACCAAACAGCAGTACATGAATTGAGATTCAGCACTTGATTTCAGCAAAATAAATTGTTTGACCAGGGAGAAAAATGATTGAGAAATTCTCAGAGGTCGTACAAACCTAAGGAGAATATTTCTGGCAAAAAAATTAAGAACCGAAACAACTTTCCTAAAGTTTTAAATGTTAATTTAAAGTGCACATTTTCACTCGTCAAACCATTTAACTATGAAGAAGTTCCTCTTCCTGGGCTTTGCAGCCTTTGTATCTGCCGCATTATTAAGTTATACTTTAAAGCCCAAAGACCAGATTCTAACACCGGAATGTTATATCAGTTGTTTTGAAAGCGACATGTTTGCTGAATTTCAGCGGGAAGCTGCTACTACCGATTTTGCCAATATGCACGATAATCCTTTGCCATTTGTTTACGAAGACCAAAAAGGATCAATGATAACTTTCAAAACCTCTGACGGTCAAGATGGACAGGCTTATTTTATTCCGGCCAAGAAAAAGAGTAATAAATATTTACTGGTTATACAGGAATGGTGGGGTTTGAATGATTATGTAAAAAAAGAATCAGACTGGTATTGGGATGAACTGGATAAAGAAGCAAACGTGTTAGCCCTCGATATGTATGATGGCAAAGTGGCTACAACGAGAGACAGTGCTCAGAAATATGTGCAGGGAATTAAGAATGACAGGCTAGTGAATATTATTAAAGGAGCTATTGCTTATGGTGGGGAAGATGCAGAAATCTCAACACTGGGTTGGTGTTTTGGTGGTGCCTGGAGTTTACAGGCTTCTATTATTGCCGGAAAACAGGGAAGAGCAGGGGTGATGTTTTATGGAAGGCCGGAAACTAATATCGACAGGTTGAAAATGTTGAATGCAGATATCATTGGATTCTTTGGAAATAAAGACAAAAGTCCTTCACCTGAAATAGTAGATGCTTTTGAAAAGAATATGAAAGAAGCAGGTAAGAATCTAACCGTTCATCGTTACGAAGCTGGTCATGGTTTTGCAAATCCAAGCAATCCAAACTTTGATGAAGCTGCCACAAAAGATGCAAGGAAGAAAGCAGTGGAGTTTTTGCAGAAGCGGATTGATGATTAAAGCTGCTTCGTATTATTTTTTAGCCAGACAACAATATCATCAAAGTCAATTTTAGATGATGCTATGTCAATGACGAAATCGTAAGCCTCATTTTCTGATGCAGTTAATAGAATTTTATTTTTTTTTAGAAAGATTTGAGCTGCCAGAAATCCAGTTCTTTTATTGCCGTCAACAAATGGGTGATTCTTTACAATGCTTTCTATAAGTGCTGCTGCTTTATGATAATTTGTGGGATACAACTCTTCACCTCCAAAAGTTTGAGAGATTCGTCCTATCGCACTTTCAAGTAAGTTATTATCTCGGATGCCATGGCTTCCGCCAAAGAAAGAAATCGAAAGATCGTGTAATCTTAGAACTTCTTGCAGGGTTATCATTCTGCAAGTCTTTTTAGCGTGTTACCATATTGTGCCACAGCTTCAGCAAAAAGGTATTCAATTGAATCTTTTTGTAGAAGATCTATTTTGCTGATTAAATTATTAACCAATTCTAATTGTTCTTCATTCATTGAGCGAACTGATGAAATTATTTTTTCTCTTTTTTCTTCTACTGGAATCATAAAACACTTTTCTCAAATTTACCAAATCCTTCCCATAGTCAGGTAGTCCTTAACATATTCTGTAATTCCATCTTCCAGTGAATAAAAATCAGCAGCATATCCAGCTGTTTTTAACTTCAGCATATTTGCTTCTGTAAAATATTGATATTTATCCCGAATATCTTCAGGCATATCAATGAACTGGATGTTTGGTTGAAGATCCAATCCGGCAAATGTTGCTTTCACCAGGTCTTCAAATGTTCTGGCTTTACCTGTACCTAAGTTATAGATGCCATTTTTGGTAATTGACCATTCACCATTCACCATTGACTGCATCATCCAATAAATAACTTTCACAACATCCTTCACATAAATAAAATCACGGAGTTGCTTCCCATCTTCGAAATCCGGTCGATGACTTTTGAACAATTTTACTACTCCATCTTTTTTTAACTGGTTGAAGGAATGCCAGATCACACTGGCCATTCTGCCTTTGTGGTATTCATTCGGACCATACACATTGAAGAATTTTAAACCTGTCCATGAGGGTGGAGTTTGCTTGTCATCCTGAGCTTGTCGAAGTACCCATTTATCAAATTCATTCTTGCTTACACCATAAGGATTTAAGGGCTGCAACTTTTCGATCACTTCGTGGTTATCATCATAACCCAATTCACCTGAACCATAAGTAGCTGCAGAAGATGCATAGATCAAGGGAACATTTCTTTCTACGCAATAATTCCAGACGTCTTTTGAATACTGAACGTTCAGTTCCTCATGAATGGAATAATCAAATTCAGTTGTATCTGTTCGTGCACCAAGATGAATGAAGCAATTTACTTTTATAACATGTTCCTTCAGCCAATCAAATAAATTATATCGTTCAACTACATGAGCAAATCCCTTTTGTTCCCAGTTTCTTCTTTTCGCTTCCACACCAAAAGCATCTACCAATATAATATTGCGATAGCCTTGTTCATTCAGATAAGCTACCATGCAACTGCCGATAAATCCTGCAGCACCGGTAACGATTATATAAGATGATTGCTCTGCCATCAGTTATTTAAGATGCTTTCGATTGCAGTGTCATACTTCTGTTTCCAATCGTTGATGCTACCCCAGCTTTCACCATTTACTTTTATCTCTCCATTTGTAACAGCACCAAGTTTAGTAACGATAATGCCACCAGTTTTTATTTTTTCAACTAGTTCTTTACTGCATGTTACAACAACACGGCTTTGGGCTTCACCAAACCAGAAAGCATCGTTTCTTAATTCCGTTTCGGCCTTAACATCAAATCCCAAATTCCGATTAAATCCTTTTTCGAGTAACGTAACTGCAAGCCCACCTTCGCTGATATCGTGTGCAGATTTAATGAGTTTCTTACTGATCAATGAAGCAACAAACTGCTGCAAGTTGAACTCTTCTTCCAGCTCAAACATTGGAGCAGGAGAAAATTCAACACCTTTTAGCTTATGTAAATATTCAGATGAGCCAATACAATTCTTTTGCTCGCCAATCAACAAGATCACATCACCAACTTCTTTAAAATCCATCGTCATCCTGTTTTCCAGGTTTTCAATCACACCTACCATACCAATCGTTGGTGTTGGATAAACCGGTCCTTCAGGATTTTGATTATAGAAACTTACATTTCCGCCAGTTACCGGTGTATTGAATTTTCGGCAGGCATCACCCATTCCTGTCACTGCTTTTACAAACTGGTAGTACACTTCAGGATCGTAAGGATTACCAAAATTGAGACAGTTGGTAACACCCAATGGCTCACCACCACTGCAAACAATATTCCTGGCAGCTTCGGCTACAGCGATCATTCCGCCTTTGTAAGGATCGGCATACACATATTTACTGTTGCAATCAACCGTAACGGTTAGGGCTTTGCCGGTTCCTTTTGCCAAAATAACTGCAGCATCACTTGGATTGTTTGTCGATGCATTAGCTGCACCAACCATGCTATCATATTGTGTATATACCCAACGTTTAGATGCAATATTCGGGATCTGTATCAATTGCTCTGCAATAGATTTTAAATCCGTTACATCTTCAATGCTATTGATATCAAATGATCTTATCTTCTCAAAATACTTCGGTACGTTGTAAGGCCTTTCATAAACAGGGGCACCACCACCTAGTACCAATTCGTAAGCAGGAATTTCAGCTTCCAGTTCTCCATGCATATAAAACTTCAGTAAACCATCACCTGTCACTTCACCAATATTGCTGGCAGAAAGATCCCATTTCTCAAACACTTTCAATACTGCTTCTTCTTTTCCTTTCTCAACAACGATCAGCATTCTTTCCTGGCTTTCGCTTAAAAGCAATTCCCAGGCTTTCATATTCTGCTGACGGGTAGGAACTTTCTCCAGGTCAATCCTCATTCCCACACCACCTTTTGCACTCATCTCTGCAGTAGAACATATAATTCCTGCTGCACCCATATCCTGCATACCGACAACAGCACCTGTTTCTATTACTTCAAGGCAAGCTTCTAATAATTTCTTTTCCTGGAAAGGATCACCAACCTGAACCGCAGGCAATTCTTCTGCACTTTCTGCTGTGATATCTGCTGAGGCAAAAGACGCTCCACCAATTCCATCTTTACCGGTGGCACTTCCTACGAAGAAAACAGGATTACCAACTCCTTCAGCTGTTGCAGAAATCGTTTTGCCAACCTTTACAATACCAACACTCATGGCATTCACGAGTGGATTGGTATGATAACAATCTTCAAAATACACTTCACCACCAACGGTAGGAACGCCAAAACAATTTCCGTAATGACCAATGCCATGCACCACACCGGCTAAGAGCCTTTGTGTTTTTTTATCTTTTAAATTTCCGAAACGTAAACTATTCAGGGATGCAATTGGTCTTGCACCCATGGTAAAAATGTCCCGCTGAATTCCACCTACACCTGTTGCTGCTCCCTGGAAAGGTTCAATGGCAGAAGGGTGATTGTGACTTTCAATTTTGAATACTACTCCAAAGCCATTACCCATGTCCATTAAGCCGGCATTTTCTTCTCCGGCAGCCACTAACATTTTGCCACCGCTTCTTGGCAATGTCTTCAGCCATTTAATGGAGTTCTTGTAGCTGCAATGTTCACTCCACATACCACTGAAAGCACATAGCTCTGTGAAGTTGGGAGTTCTGCCAAGTTTTTCTTTGATGAGTTCAAATTCTGCTTCTGTAAGACGAAGCTGCTGAGCGGTTTTTGCGGTTATTTCCATAACGCTGCGAAGGTAAGGAACGTGTTGGAGTAGGAAAGTGAAGTTTTATGCACTTAGCTGTGGGAATTCTAATCACCGTCTGTTGTGTCACTCACTTGTACGGTTGGAGGTTTATTGAGCTTTCTGAATACTTATTGTTTTTAAAAAGTATTCAGCATTCTTAACAAAACTGTCATTTAGGAGAGGACGTTTGGAAAATCGCTCAAAATTCAAATTGACGAAATTTCCTTTTATAGATGAACCACATAATAGTGTCTGTTTATATAGAGTATCGTAGGTGTCAAAAAAGTTCTGCCTAATTATAGAATAATAGGTATTGTTAATCCGGAGTAAGGTATCGGAAAGTACTTCCTGTCCTAACCGTTTCAACTCTTCTTTTTGACGTTCTTTCTGAAAAAATATATTTAAGCTATCTGTTATTTGCCGAGAAGGCATGAAAATCGAATGTGTAATAGTAAATCTCTCAACAGAATCTTTAGGCTCTCTCCAATACCAACCTGATTCTTTAATTAGGGGTAAATTTTTAGGTTGAACTCGATATTTAATATAATGACAGGTATTACAATCTGAATAATGCGTCCAATTGAAAGAGGTATCATATCTTTTTGGCAGCGTTATCGAAATAGTTCCTAATGAGTCAGCCAAACTTATGATTACATTCCTACTTTCCTCCGGAGGTATTTCAATTGAAACATGTGGATTACAAGCTATTAGTAGGGTAATAAATATTATGATACAGGTTTTCATTTAACTCATAAACGTCAACTTAAAATACAGCAACACACAACCTAGCAAAAACACAATCGAATTAGCCACCATTACTGGTCCGCTTTTGATTCGAATGCCATACCAGAGCCAAACCAATGTACTGGTAATGACAATGCACACCATCCAGATACTAAGGTCTCCTACACTTTTACTTTGCCAGGAATGATAAACTTGTGGTACAAACGTAACGCAGGTTAAAAATGAACCGAGGTAACCGATAAAGTTGGTGAGGTTGGATGGTTTGGAGGTAGTGGTATTGCTCATGATGAATGATAAATTCAAAAGTAAAAAGTCAAAATTCAAAAGCCTGGCTGTCGAGTAAAGAACAAGCCGTACAAGTGAGTGACACAACAAAAGCTAAATAGCAGCAATAGCCTCTGTTTCATTATCAAATTATCACATTATCGAATTGTCGAATTACTTCTCCATCTGCTCGATCACTTCCTGGGTAACGCCGGTGAAGCTGAATCCGCCGTCATGGAAGAGATTCTGCATGGTCACCATCTTTGTAAGATCGCTGAATAAGGTAACACAGTAATTGGCACAATCATCTGCCGAAGCATTACCTAATGGACTCATCTTTTCTGCATAATTCATAAAGCCATCAAAACCTTTTACACCACTTCCTGCAGTGGTACGTGTGGGTGATTGCGACACGGTATTGACACGAACATTTTTCTTTTTGCCATAATGATAACCGAAGCTTCTTGTCACACTTTCGAGCAGGGCTTTTGCATCAGCCATTTCATTGTAATCAGGAAATACTCTTTGTGCAGCGATA
Organism: Bacteroidota bacterium; assembly: GCA_023386555.1. Lineage (GTDB taxonomy): Bacteria > Bacteroidota > Bacteroidia > Chitinophagales > Chitinophagaceae > JAEZDC01. The sequence goes on from JAEWJK010000013.1 coordinate 205,786, forward strand.
TAAGTCAAAGCCACCACACTTCCCCAATCATTAATTGCATCCATGTCCCAGGCTGTTCTGAGTACACGGTGCAGACTCATGGCAGAAATATCCAATGTTTTTTGATTGAATCCGTAATCAATTTCTGTATAGTGTTTACCTTTTCTTACGTTAAGGCTCATTCCGATTGAATGAAGAATGAAATCAACTTTACCACCGAAATGCTCCATTGATTTTTCGAAAAGATTTTTAAGATCATCCATGTTCACTACATCGGCAGGAATTACAGGAGCACCAGTTGTCTCAGCCAGTTTGTTGATCTCGCCCATACGAAGTGCAATAGGTGCATTGGTTAAAACGATCTGTGCACCTTCAGCATGACATTTCTCTGCAATTTTCCATGCAATAGACTGATCGTTTAAAGCACCGAAGATGATTCCTTTTTTTCCTTGTAGTAAGTTATGAGCCATAGGTAGAAATTGAGGGAGTAAAAATAAGGGTTATTACAAGATTATACCACGAATAAGAAATGCGAATTGCACGAATTACACGAATTGAATAAGGGAGATTACTATTGAGGTGAAAAGATGAACTCGAAGTATAGCCACATTGTGATGAAATGCATGATGAATGCTGTAGCGATTACAGATACAAAATATATAAGCAGGTTGAGTACAGTTTTATTATTTAATACTTTTTTCTTCAACCATGAATGAACAAGCATAACCGGTGCCGCTACTAATATAAAGTAGAGTAGGAGAAGCCATTGCCAGTGAGGAACATTGTCCATAATGAAAAATAAGAAATGTAAAGTAAGGAATAAGAAAGTTAGTTTGAACCAGGATGAATCGTACTTCGTATCTCGTACTTCGTACTTCGGATCAGTTCATCATTTCTCTTGCATTTTCAATGGCTGCTGCAGTCGGTTTTTCACCACTTAGCATTTTTGCAATGGCAGTGATACGTTCGTCTTCATCCAGCAACCTGATATTTGTTTTGATGGCTTCACCTTTGATCTCTTTGTACACGAAGAAATGGGCTGAAGCTTTTCCGGCAATTTGTGGTTGATGGGTGATGCAGATAATCTGTCTTTTCTTAGATAGATCTTTCATAATGATGCCGACCTGCTTTGCAGCTTCACCGGAAATTCCGGTATCGATTTCATCGAAGATCATTGTTGGTAGATCAATATGCTGTGCAACAAGTGATTTGATGCAAAGCATTAACCTGCTTAATTCTCCACCACTGGCAACTTTTCGTATTGGTTCAAATCGGTTGCTTTTATTGGCATCAAACAGAAATTCAATATTGTCTTTGCCAAATTCGCTTAATGCAGCTTGTTTGATCTCCACTTTCAATCTTGCATTTGGCATTCCAACCTGGTTAAGTAATGTATTCACATTTTCCTCCAGGGGTTTTATTTGCTTATGTCTTGCTTTGAAAATTTTTTCAGCGATCGTTTCAGCTTTAGAAAGTAAGGCTGCTACTTCTTTTTCTTTAGCAATAATAGCTTCGTCAATGTTCAGCACAGCCTGTAACTTTTGCTCTAATTCTGATTGAATAAAGAGCAATTCATTTGTAGTTGTTACCCCATGTTTTTTGAACAGTTTATATCCTGCAGCTATTTTATCGTTGATAAGATCAATTCTCTGCTGATCAAACTGAACAGAATCATTCACTTGTTCTGTTTCTTCAGCTATATCAGCTATCTCAATCTGTGCACTTTGTAGTCGTTGAATGATGGATGGAAGATTCTGATGATGTTCTGCAAACCCCTGTAACTGTTGAACAAGCTGTTTTAAAATTTGAGTTACCGGTTGTTCGCTTTCTTTCAATTCAAAGAACACCTTTGATAAGGTAGTTTTGATCTCTTCTGCATTGCTCAGCAATTTCAGTTCCTGGTCAAGTTCTTCCAGTTCATTTTCTTTTAAGCCGAGTTCATTCAACTCATCAAAAAGAAACTGGTTATAATCTAATTCTTTATTGAAGCTGTTCTTTTGTTGATGAAGCTCTTCCAATTCTTTTTTACATTGTTTCCAGTTATTAAAAACTGATCTGTAATCAATGAGAGTCGTTTTATTTTCAGCTAAAGCATCAATCACTTCTCTTTGAAAATCCGCATCACCTAATTCCAGTGTATCAAACTGCTGGTGAAGATCAACTAACAAAGAAGCCAGTTGTTTTATTTGTTGAAGCGTTGCTGGTGTATCGTTGATAAAACTTCTTGTTTTCCCGTTTACAGCAATTTCTCTTCTCAATACCAGCTCAGCTTCGTTATCCAAATCATTGTCCTGTAAAAATAGCTTTACAGCATCTTTTGCATCAATACTAAATACACCTTCAACAATGCATTTCTTTTCTTTATTGAGTAAAATATTGGTGTCGGCTCTTTCACCAAGAATTAGGTTCAATGCACCCATCAGAATACTTTTTCCTGCACCTGTTTCACCGGTAATAATATTGAGGCTTGGAGAGAACTTTATCTGTATCTCATCTATAATTGCATAATTCTGTATGAGAAGTTGTTTGAGCATGTGTTTAGTTTGCCGATGTGCCAACAAATCTAAATGGAAAGTTCAGTACTTGTACAATTCTGCATCACCAAATTTGCTGACTAATCATTCACCTTTGCATCTTTGAATTCCAGCTTTTGCTCTTTGTTCAATAGAGTCTTCATATTCATGATCTTCCATATCAATCGCTTTTTCATAATATTTCAAGGCCATAGATTTCTGGCCATTGCGTTCATAGATTTGTCCAGCCTGCAAAGCCGCTCTTGATGCGAAGTATTCTGAACGATTCTGTCCGATTTGAATGGTTTGCTGGTAGTAATTCAATGCTTCATTGTCCTGCTTCAGATCATCATAAATTCTACCAAGGCGATAAACGAATTCCAGTTGTTCGACAATTGTTTTAAAGTCAGTTTTAGATTTTCCTTTCAGCACAGTCAAGGCTTGCTGGTTGTAACCACCATCACTTAATAGTCTTGATTTTAATAGAAGCACATTCGGCCATCCACCTGCTTTTGCATCTTTTTGTGCTTTTTTATCCTGATCACTGGCTGTTGATCCATTAGCCAGCAATTTTTTTCTTGTAAGATCTGCTGCTTTTTGATTGCCTTGCAGGTAATAGCACCATCCTAACTTTTGATATGCATCTTTTACCAGTGTTTTCCCTTTAAATTCTCTCAGGAATTTTTCGAGTAGAAATGCAGCATCATCAAGATCAAGTTTATGCAGCTTAACCATCGACATCTGATAATCCCATGCATTGGAAACAAGGTATTCAGCCGATTTATTCCTGTTATACAAAACCTGCTCTGCGTAGTCACTCATTTTATTATGAATGCCCAGGTTTACAGCCATATAAGTAAAGAGATGATTATTTACTACATCCAACCTTCTGCTTTTGATGAATTCAAACACAGCATCCTTATCATTTTCTACATAAAACATCAGGTAACAATTGAGGAAAGCAGCTTCATTAAAAAATATCCTGGCCCAGGGATCACTACTATTCAAAAACGCATTCATTGTAGCCATTCCCTTTTTGATAGAACCTTTCATTCCAAAAAGCCCGGCCACCCATTTATAGTTAGAAGGAATTGTGCCGATCATGGCTTGCATGGGTCCAAACAAAAGATCATTCGGTGTAAAAGTTGGGAAAGACTTTTTATTATTTTTTACATAGCCATATGCCTTCTTAAAATCCCAACCGGCATCCCATTTATTACCAAACTTGATCTCGATACTTGCTCTTTGCATATAAGCCATACCAAGGTAAAAATTGTAAAAAGGAGAATTTTCAGGGCCTTCTTTCAACAGATCAATCCTGGTAGAAATGTTCTTCTGGTAAGCTTTATAATGAGCAGGATCTTCATTAAAAAACAGGGTATAAAAATCAATGTAATTTTCTAACGCTACCGGTACAAGATTATCCGGATTTTGCTGTTTTGCCTTGTTGATGAATGCCTGTCCAGAATTTAGCTTTAGTCTTATGATCTCCTGGTAAGCCTGTTGGCAAAGCGCATTAAAATCATAAACCTTTCCTGCATTTACAAAAGTTGAGAAAAAACAAATGAACAGTAACAACAAAACCTTCTTCATCGGCTAAAAATAAGAAAGGGCAACCAACGGTCACCCTTTCAATTATTAGAATTCACTTATTATTTAACATCTACACTGTCAGTAAGATCACGATCAACTAAAATTCTTCCGCAGTTTTCGCAAACCATTACTTTTTTATGTTGGCGAATTTCACTTTGTTTCTGAGGTGGAATTGAATTAAAACAACCTCCACAAGCATCTCTTTCAACAGGAACTACTGCAAGACCATTTCTGTAGCTTGATCTGATTCTGTCGTAGCTATACAATAATCTTTCATCAATATTGCCACGAGCATCTTCAGAGATCTTACTGAAATGTTTTTCTTCCTTCTCAGTATCTGCAATGATCTTCTCCAGCTCACCTTTCTTGTGGGTTAAAACCCCTTCTTTAGCAGCAATCTGTTTCTTGGCATGATCAAGATTTCTTACTTTTTCAGCAAGTTCTTCGTTTGCATCTTTAATGTGCTTTTCAGCCAGCTTCATTTCAAGCTGCTGCATCTCAGTTTCTTTGTTGATGGCCTCAAACTCACGGTTGTTCTTTACATTCTCACTTTGCTTTTCGTATTTTTTCACCAAAGCCTCAGCATCTTTGATAGCAACTTTCTTGCTCTCAATAAACTCAGTAATACCGTTGATCTCTTCTTCAATTCTTGTTCTTCTGCTGTGCAAACCTTGTATCTCATCTTCAAGGTCACTCACTTCCATAGGAAGTTCACCTTTCAGTATCTGGAATTCATCCAGTTTGCTGTCAATTTTCTGAAGCTTTACAAGGCTTACCAGTTTTTCCTCAACAGAGTAGTCTTTAACTGCCATATGCGGATTTCTAATTTGAAATTTATTATTTAAAGTATGATACCAGCTTCAGTAACTCCGGTTGAACTTCTGTTGCGTCGCAATCCTTTCATCGTTCTATTCAAACTTCATCAGCCCACAAAATACTTAACCGGATTGGTATCTACCTCAGTTTTAAGGACGGCAAAAGTAGGGAATTTCTGCTGTAAAACATCCGTTAAAAGGTCAATCGTAAACTGTTCACTCTCAAAATGCCCAATATCCGCTATTACCATTTTGCCCTCAGCGTCAAAAAATTCGTGGTATTTAACATCGGACGTAATATAAAAATCGGCTCCAGATGCCAAAGCTTTCTTTATCAAAAAGCTTCCGGCACCACCACATATAGCAACTTTTTTAACTGTATTTCCTCTTAAGGGTGTATGCCTGATGACTTTTAAGCCAAAGCTTGTCTTCAACATATGTAAAAAACCTGTTTCTTCCAGGGCTTCAGGCAATTCACCAATAATTCCACTACCAACTTCTTTAAAATAGTTGCCCAGTGGAATAATATCATAAGCCACTTCCTCGTAAGGATGAGCTTCGATCATGGCCGATACAATTTTCAATTGCAGGTAAGCTGGAAATATCACTTCTATCTTAATTTCATCTTCTTCATGCCTTTTTCCGATTTCTCCCACATAAGGATTAGTGCCTTCTCCTGCTTTAAAAGTTCCTTTCCCCGGTAAATTGAAGCTGCATTCGCTATAGTTGCCAATATGTCCACCTCCGGCTTTGAAGATTGCTTCTCTTACTGCCTCGGCTTTATCTTCCGGTACATAAGTGTACAGTCTTCTGAGGTTATTTTCTTTCGGCAGCAATACTTCAATATTCTTTAACCCGAGTTTCTCAGCAATTTTTCCGTTAACACCTGTTGATATATTATCAAGATTGGTATGAATGGCATAAATGGCTATATCATTTTTTATGGCAGCAATCACAGCTTTTTCAACGTAATTCTTTCCGTTAATTTTCTTTAAGCCTCCGAAAATAATTGGATGGTGTGCAATGATAAGGTTACAGTTCTTCTCTTTTGCCTCGAGTATTACTGCTTCAGTAGCATCTAATGTGCAAAGAATTCCGGTACAATCCCAGTTCGCCTGACCTGTAAGCAGCCCACAATTATCATAGCTTTCCTGGTAACTGGGTGGTGCAAGTTCTTCTAAAACAGCAATAACGTCATTTATCTTCATCAGGCTAAGATAATATGATGTATACAAAATAAAAGTCCTGCTTTGGCAGGACTAATTTCATTTGTTTAACAAGGTTGGTTTTGGTTTTCTTAGGAAAGTGGATAAAAGGGTTCGAGGTTCTTCAGTTGGATTTGGATTTTTAAAAACGGGTGTTTCGTTTTGCATCATAAAAGTAGGAGAGTAATAAGAGTATAACAAGAGCAAAACTGCCCTATTTTTTTCTTCGGAATAATGTAGTAGAAGATGGAAAATTACCAACAGATTAATGTGGAATTTACGATGTGTTTAAACTGATGAATAAAGTACAGGAACCTGAAATGTGCGACGCAAGAAAAGATAAATAGCAGCACCTTAGCTTGTATTACAAAAAACAAAAAGGGCTTGTCTACCTCAACAAGCCCGGTTTTAGTTAACCTGGGCCCTTATTAGTTGCTCCAGGATAGTTGGATTTCTTAAAACAGCTAAGATTAGTTGTTTAAGTTAGGATCTTAGTTTTTCTAATTGGATATTGGACTGTAAAAGTAGATAAGCTAATTATTGAAGTCAAGAGCAAAACTTCTCTTTTTTATCGCTTCAGTAATTACTGTATATTCGGAAACTGCGAAGAATACACATCGTAATTTTCCTAGCTAAAGAAAGAAAATAGCGTAAGCGATTTTACGTTTTATATTTGCAGATAACCTTTTCTATGCCTGAGAAAATAAAAGTAATTATTGCAGATGATCATGCTCTTTTTAGAACCGGTGTAAAAACTTCACTGGGTTTTTATAATGATGTGGAATTTCTTGGTGAGGCTGAAAATGGAATGCAGTTACTGAATCTTGTAAAATTTTTGAAACCGGATATTATTCTGCTGGATATTCAAATGCCAATAATGGATGGTATTGCCACATTGCCGGAATTAAAGAAAGTTGTTCCGGAAGCAAAGATTATCATGTTAACAATGAATGACGATGTGAGTATGATAAGTAAGTTGATGGAAATTGGCGCTAATAGTTATCTCACAAAAAATTCTGACTCAGAAACAATATACCAGGCTATTAAGACCTGCTATGAAAATGAATTCTTCTTTAATGAGTACACCAATAAAGCGATGCTTGCCGGTTTGCGAAATAAGAAGAATGAAATGGCTGCACCCTTTGCTGATGAAGCTGACCTGAGTGATAAAGAGATTAATGTTCTGAAGCTGATGTGTGAAGAAAAGAGCACCAAGGAAATTGCAGACCTGGTTGAAATAAGCCCGAGAACAGTAGAAGCTATTCGTGACCGGTTAAAAATAAAGACGGGTGCAAAAACAACAGCAGGTTTGATCTTATATGCAGTGAAGCATGGAATTGTTGAAGGATAATACTGTTACTACATATCATTGAATCCTGTTGAAGAACAGGATTTTTTTATTGATACAAATTATTGATGGAGAAATTCGTTTACAACGGTAAGTTTCTAAGTAAAGGAACAGCTATAATATCATCCGAAAATCGGGGATTACGATTTGGTGATGGCTGTTTTGAAACAATGAAAGTGATCAACGGAAAGATAATACTGAGTGATCTGCATTTTGCAAGGCTTTTTTCTACTTTAGAATTACTGGGATTTGATTTGCATCAATCATTTAATCATTCAATATTAGCTGACCAGGTTTTAGCATTATTGCATGCTAATAAACATACGGATCATGCAAGAGTGAGGATAAATGTATTTAGAAGTGATGGAGGATTGTTCGATGCAGAAAATGATCTGCCAAATTATATAATCGAAAGCTGGAAACTCAATAATACTGTTGGTGATTTTAATACAAATGGATACGTAGTTGATTTGTATAAAGATGCAAGAAAGTCCTGCGATCATTTCTCTCATATTAAAAGCAACAATTTTTTGCCTTACATAATGGCTGCAAAATGGGCAAAGGCTAATCATCTGAATGAAGCCATTCTTTTAAATTCATTTGACAGGCTTGCCGATGCCACAATAGCAAATATTTTCGTGGTGCAGGATGGAATATTAAAAACACCGGCAATTACAGAAGGTTGTATAGCAGGTATAATGCGAAAATATCTCATCAATGCCTGTAGAAAAGAAGGCATACCCGTTGAAGAGACAACCATACATGTTGATGATCTGCTAAATGCCTCAGAAGTGTTTCTTACAAATGCAATCAAAGGAATTCGTTGGGTAAAACAGGTTGGCGATTTGAATTATACTCACCAGGTTTCCAAATTGTTGCATAGAAAATTGGTAAAATCTCTTTGGGGCTAAACAATAGAAGGATTTTTGATGTTGTACTATCATGAAGCCTGTTGTAAATATCATGTGGTTTAGAAGAGATCTTCGTTTGAATGATAATGCAGCTTTATATCATTCATTAAGGAGTGAATATCCGGTTGTTCCCATCTTTATTTTTGATAGAAACATACTTGATGATCTTGAAGACAAGAAAGACAGACGAGTCGCTTTTATTTACGATGCTTTGTTGCAAATGCAGGAATGGCTGATTTCACTTGGTTCATCTCTAGAAATTTATTACGGGTTTCCAAAAGAAACTTTTGAACTTCTTTTATCAAAATATGAAGTGAAAGAAGTTTTTACTAATCATGATTATGAGCAATATGCTATTGATAGGGATGGAGCAATAAAAGAATTATTACATCATCATAGTATCCGTTTCATTACCTATAAAGACCAGGTGATATTTGAGAAAGATGAAATAATAAAGGATGATGGAAAACCTTACACTGTGTTTACACCGTACAGTAAAAAATGGAAAGCAAAATTAAATAACTTTTTTTCATCATCCTATTCCACAGAAAAATACTTCACTAATTTTTATAAGCAATCAGCCAGAGAAATACCTTCATTGCATTCAATGGGATTTGAAGATGGACAATGGTCTTTTCCCTCCGAAAAAGTAAAGAGGGATCTAATTAAATCATACGACAAACTCCGAGATATTCCATCTGCTGAAGGGACAAGTAGAATAAGTGTTCATTTAAGGTTTGGAACGATAAGCATACGAGAGTTAGTTAAAGAAGTGAAGCCATTAAATGAAACCTATCTAAATGAACTGATCTGGAGAGACTTTTATCATATGATATTATGGCAAATGCCTCATGTAAGAAAAGGTTTTGCGTGTAAACCTGAGTATGATAGAATAGAATGGCGAAATAACGAATCAGAATTTGATGCATGGTGTAAGGGTAAAACAGGTTATCCAATCGTTGATGCCGGAATGAGAGAGTTAAATGCTACAGGTTTTATGCATAACAGGGTAAGAATGATCACCGCATCTTTTCTATGTAAACATTTATTGATTGACTGGAGATGGGGCGAAAGTTATTTTGCAGAAAAACTTTTAGATTATGATTTTGCAGCAAATAATGGTGGATGGCAATGGACTGCAGGAAGTGGATGTGATGCAGCTCCATATTTCAGAATATTTAGTCCAAAAGCACAAACTGAAAAGTTCGATAAAGACCTTAAGTATATCCGTAAATGGGTTCCGGAATTAGATTCATTTGAGTATCCGATGCCGATAGTAGATCATGATTTTGCACGAAAGCGTTGCCTTGAGGTGTATGGTAAGGCTTTAAAAGATAAATAGTTTTTTTAAGAGATAAAAATATCTGGCTGTTTTACAGGTGAAGCGATCTTGAGTAATGTTTCTACTGCTGAACGGCCATCATCTCCAAGATCAATTGAATAATTGTTTACGTAAAGATCAATATGTTTTCTCATTACCTCTTCACTCATCTCTTGTGAATGTTGTTTTACATATGGAGTGATGATGGGATAATTTGAAAAAGCATATTCAAGGCTTTGTTTTATAAGAGAATCAACTTTTCTTATTAATTCAATATCCAATGATCTTTTTGCAACGATTCCACCAAGAGGAATAGGCACACCGGTTTTTGTTTCCCAATATTCCCCTAAATCTATAATCTTTTTTAATCCTTTTTGCTCATAAGTAAACCTGTTCTCATGAATAATTACACCTGCATCAACTTCTTCATTTAATACAGCATCTTCTACCTGGTGAAAGATCATGAACTGTTTATTTTTTGCTTGCGGGAAAGCCAGGTTAAATAACATGTGGGCAGTAGTGTTTTCTCCAGGAATAGCAATCCTAAGATCTGGAACTGTTGATCTGTCAATCCCCTTTTTAGCAATCAGCAGAGGTCCAACACCTTTTCCTAAAGCTCCACCGCTATTCAATAGAACATAACTATCTAATATTTGTGAAAGAACACCATAGCTTATTTTAGAAAAATCCAGTTTTTCTTGTCTTGCCCAGTTATTAAGAGTTTGAACATCTTCTAATACTATATCAAATTCGAGATCACCTGTATCGATCTTTTTATTGACTAACGCATCGAAAATAAAAGTATCATTCGGACAAGGACTGAATCCCAATGTGATCTCCATACTCAGGCCAGCTTATATAGTTTATCTAAATACTTTAATAAAATTAAGTTGATGTTATCTATGGCCGTTTTCATTTCCCATTTCAACTTATCTCTTTCTCCAATATAATTCGACACTGCCCTCATTTGTATAAAAGGTACATTTAATTGCCTGCAAACATAATGGAGTGCTGCACCTTCCATGCTTTCCATAACCGCTTCATACTTTTTTAAAAGCAGCTGTTTTCTTTCTTCAGATGTGGTTATTTCATTGATCGTTATCGCCGCAACTTCATCCAATTTCAACAAGTTGTAATCCTTCAACCATTGGTTTGGTAATTTTCTTTTTTCGTAGGGATGGTAGTTTGATTTTTCCAGTTTAAGATCAAATATATCTTTCCATTTCCCATCTTCCTGCACACCAAGATCACCTACAGATTCTTCTTTTATACAAACTACTTTTCCAAGGCCGATATTTTCATCAAACGTTCCTGCAATGCCAATTTGAATGACAAGGTCAGGTTTTTCTTCAATAATAATTTTTGTTAGCGATACTGCTGAAGCCAACATGCCAACACCACTTTGATGAAAACTCACTTTCATTCTTTTACTGACACTGGTATAGAGCGTATTTATCTGTAAATATGCCGGCATCCATTCATCTACAGTTGCTGCTGTAACAATTATTCGCATGTAAACAAAGGTCGTTGCTTGGATTGATTTGGCAATAGGAAAGGCTATTCTTTTGTTACCCTTACCTTTGCTAAAATTTTATAATAAGGGATGGTGTATCTTACAAGGCTGGAGCATTTTAATGCTGCACATAAACTATATAATCCGGCTTGGAGCAGGGAGAAGAATGATGAGGTTTTTGGCATGTGTGCTAATGATAACTGGCATGGGCATAATTTCGACCTTTATGTAACTGTAAAAGGAGAACCGGATGTTGATACAGGTTTTTTAATGGATGTAAAAAATCTGAGCAAGCTGATTAAAACTTATGTGATAGAAAAAGTTGATCATAAGAATCTGAACATGGATGTTGATTTTCTGAAAGGAAAAATGTGCAGCACAGAAAACCTTGCTATTGGGATCTGGAATGAACTAAAACCCCACTTGCCGGAAAAGGTCCAGTTGCATTGTGTGAAGTTGTATGAAACACCAAGAATTTACGTTGAATATTTTGGATAATGAATAGGAGGGTAGCTGTTTATAGAAAAGAACATTTTAATGCAGCTCATAGGTTGCATGTGAACGATTGGGATGATGCTACCAATACAAAAGTGTTTGGTAAATGCAATCTGCCAAACTATCATGGCCATAATTATGAACTGGAAGTGAAAGTTACCGGCGAACCTGATGAAAGAACAGGCTATGTAGTAGATATGAAAGTGCTCTCTGATATCATTAAAGAGGAAGTGCTTACCAGATTCGATCATAAGAACCTGAATCTCGATACAAAAGAGTTTAAAGAACTGAACCCTACGGCTGAAAATATTGTTATGGTGATATATCAGCTATTACGGCCAAGAATTGAAGCTAAATTTGATTTGCAGGTTAGATTATATGAAACGCCGAGGAATTTTGTTGAGTATCCGGCTGATTAAAGTACAGGAACCTGAAGTGAGTGACACAACGAAGCTGAGATTGTTGTTGAAGCCCACTAAATAAAATATTATGTCTTACAAAAGAGTTGACGAATATAATGATGATGCATTGGATGGAATGATCAATGCTAATCGGCAAATACTTTCATTGATAGGTGAGGATGTAGAAAGAGAAGGTTTGCAAAAAACACCTGAAAGAGTTGCCAAAGCTATGCAATACATGACGCATGGTTACAAAATGGATGCAAAACAGATATTAGACTCAGCTAAATTTACTGAAGCTTTTAGCGAAATGGTTTTGGTGAAAGATATTGAGTTGTATTCTATGTGTGAGCATCACATGTTGCCATTTTTTGGTAAAGCTCATATCGCTTACATTCCTAATGGTCATATTGTAGGCCTAAGTAAACTTGCAAGAGTGGTAGATGTATTTTCAAGAAGATTGCAGGTGCAGGAAAGAATGACCACTCAGATCTTGCAGGCCATAAAAGAGTCTTTGAATCCTTTAGGTGTAGCTGTAGTTATTGAAGCCAAACATCTTTGTATGATGATGAGAGGAGTGCAAAAACAAAATTCAGTTACTACTACTTCTGCATTTGATGGTGAGTTTTTAAATAATCACATTACCAGGAACGAATTCTTGAAGCTTATCTCTGCTAAATTAAGTTGATCTCATTTGTCATAAATAATTGGAAGAGTGTTTTTGATTCTTTACATTAGTGAATTAATCAACTAAACTCTTCTTATGGCAGTAGTACCCTCAACCCTGGCACAGCAGTGCATTGATTATTATTATGAAATAATGAACGGTGAAGATCCAGGCAATATAAAAGATGCATTAAGCTACTCGGTTACTTTTAAAACTCCTGAATTTTCCAACTGGCTTAAAAACAATGAATATTTAGAAAATACCACTACTATCAAAATTTCATTTGGAATATACACTGAAGCTGTTGCCCAGGAACTTAATATACCTGAGCTTGCAGGAAGGTTAACAGCTTTTGTTGTACCTGAAAGACAAGGCGAAACTTATGATCCTTATAACATAGGAGAACTTTTTCCATAATGAGATTACCTTATTTTATAGTTTTCCAGATTATCAGCCTCGTTATGGCTTTGGTTTATTACAGGCATATCAGGCTATTTAGCTTGCAGGTAATGCTACCGTTAATGGCATTTGTTTGCACTATAGAAATTGTTGCTGCAAATATTGGTGTAAACCTTAGCGTATATAATATTTACGTTTTCATATCTCCTGTGTTTTATTATATCTTATTTTTTAACATCATCCGATTTAAACCCGTATTCAAAAAAGTATATATAGCAATAGCCATTCTTTGTATTACTTTATTTGCATACGATTACTTTTTCTTACGGCCTGGCGATTTTAATGCTTATAGTATGATGGGTGCAATGATTACATATATCATACTTAGTTGTATTGTATTAGCTCAAATCATAACAGACGATACCCGGCATATTTCATTGCTTAAAGAACCTTATTTCTGGTTAACAACAGGTATTATTATTTTTAGTCTTGTCTCAGTTGTAGTATTGGGTTTATATACTTTCATTGCCAGGAATGCGATACAAATATTTGGTAAAAACATGCATAGAATAATTATGCCTTTGGCCAATGTTGTTTTGTACTCTTGTTGGTCATACTCATTTTATTTATGTAAAGTTCATAGTAATAAAATTGCTAGTCTGAACTTTCCTAAAACTGCAGATAGTGTTCGTTAATCTATAATATGTTCGAAAACAAATCAGAGTTCCTTACTATTATTATTGCAGTAGTATTAATACTTGTGATTTTAGCAGTATTTATTTTACTAATGCTGGTATATTTTAATAATAGAAAGCTTCAGAATATACGAGAGAAAGAAAAATTAAAGGAGGAGTTTGACCAGGCTTTATTGCAAACTCAACTGGAAGTACAGGAGCAAACGATGAAAGAAATAAGCCTGGAAATACACGATAACATCGGTCAAATACTTTCGTTAGTAAACTTAAATTTAAAAACAATTGTTTCGGGTGATGTTGAAAAAATAAACAATACATCGATTTTAGTCAATAAGGCTATCACAGATCTGCGAAGTCTTAGTAAAAGTCTTAATCCTGAAAGCGTTGGAAAAAAAACTTTGATTGAGTTGATGAAGGATGAACTGAATATGTTAGAACGAACCGGAAGATTCACTACTCAACTCCAGGTTGAAGATGATATTGTTTTACCCGCTAGCCAATTGATAATATTATATAGAATGATTCAGGAAGTGCTTAATAATATTATCAAACATTCTGAAGCTACCGAAGTAAAAGCAATTATCAAAAAACGTAAACTTATTATTTCAGACAACGGTAAAGGTTTTTTGAATGATGGAAGCAATGTAGGATTAGGATTGAATAACCTTAAGCAAAGAGGAAAAGTTATTGGTGCAAATGTTATTATCGAATCTACAGCTGGTAAAGGAACAAATGTTATTTTTAGTATAGATAATTTATAAGATGACTACGATTGCTTTAGTTGATGACCATGTATTATTGCGACAAGGACTTGCTAACCTCATAAAAACATTTGATGGATACAAGGTTTTATTTGAAGCTGATAATGGGATTGATTTGATAGAAAAATTAAATGATTACAAGCCTTCAGCAATTCTGCTTGATATTAATATGCCACAAATGGATGGATTTAAAACTGCGGCATGGTTAAAATCAAATCATCCTTCTATCAAAATATTAGCTTTAAGTATGTCTGATGAGGAGGAAACTATTATTAAAATGTTACAGGCAGGTGCTCATGGGTATATTTTAAAAAATACTACTCCTGAAGAATTAAAAAGTGGCATTGATGCAGTTATAGAAAAAGGATATTATCTGAATGAAGAACTTGGAGCTAATGTTATTAACTCAATTACAAAAACTATAGCCAAGCCCGAAGCCAGGTTTAACATTGAATTGCTAACTACAAAAGAGGTTCAATTTATTAAACTAAGTTGTACGGAATTGACCTATACAGAAATTGCTGATAAGATGTCAATTAGTCCTAAAACAATCGAATTTTATAAAATGAATCTGGAAAAAAAGATTGGCATACGTAACCGGGTCTCATTGGTATTATTTGCCCTTAAAAATGGTATTGTAAAACTCTAATTTTAGCCGGTGGGATGGTTTATTTTATTATTTATCTTATTGTATTTTCCTGGCTTATTACAAGGCTCAGGTTTTTCATAAATACAGGGCTGCCAAAGAATACTATCATATTCTTATTCTTTATTAAAATAGCAGCTGCCGTAATCTATTTTCAATTTCATTCACTTCCCGCATATAAAGATAGAAGCGACACCTGGAAATTTTATAACAATAGCCTTACAGAGACAAAACTATTAAAGGCAGATCCGGTTAAGTTTATTACCAACTTTTTTCAATCTAATTATAATGATAATGGAGGATTATTCTCTGCTCAGAATTCATATTGGAACGATGTAAAAGACGCATCAATCATTAAGTTGATGGCGGTATTTAATTTATTTACCGGTGGTAATTATTACACCAACATTATTTTTTTCAACTTTCTTTTTTTTATAGGAATGATTGCCTTTTACAGGTTGCTGAAAAGCATTTATCCTGATAAATATTATAGCCTCATCATTACCATTTTTCTCATACCTTCTTTTCTATTCTGGTGTAGTGGAATTCATAAAGATGGTTTGCTATTCTCAGCAATTGGTTTGATGTTTTTTTGCTTTCATCGTTTGTTGAGTAAAGTGCGATGTATACAAAGTATTGTGATAATAATCGCTTGCCTTTTAGTCATCTTTTTTCTGCGAAACTATTTTGTGATGGTGCTTTTGCCTGCAATGCTTGTTGGAACAGTCATTAGTTTGGTGCCAAAACAGAAGACATTCATTCTACTTGTTTCAGTTGTTGCTGGTATGGCTTTAATCTTTTCCTTGAAACACATTCATCCCTCATTAGATATTCCACAATATATTGCCGAAAAGCAACATCAATTCAAAGCTTTGGAGGGTAATTCAGATATCGATACCGATTTGCTTAAGCCGAATTTTAAAAGTTTTATTTACGCATTACCTGCTGCCATTGATCTGGGTTTTTTCAGACCACATCCAGATGAGAAAGGAATGATGTCAGTCTTTGCTTCAGTGGAGATAATTTTGTTTTGGTTGATTTTTATTCTCTGTTTCATCTATCGCAAAAAATATTTTTCTTATCCACCGGTGATCATCACGATATGGATATTTGCATTTTTGACATTGTTGATTATTGGTTATACCGTTCATTTTTCAGGAGCAGTGGTAAGATATAGGAGTTTGGTTATGCCATTAATTTTGGCTCCAATGGTAGGAGTAATCAGCACTCGCTCAAATATTATAAAAAAATATATGTGAGATTATTTTTCCCAAAACCTCATTTTTTGAATTCAAAATTCATAAAAATGTTGGTTTTTTTAGATCACGAGGTAATAAAATCTAATTTTTATTAAAAAAATTATTTCTTTGTGACAGAAATTAAAAATTATGTCATTAAGATTTGATGCAATCAGCCAACTAAATTTAGCTTCCAGAGTATATAGTGCTCCGGACTGTAACAAAATCACCGGTATTTTCGGTGAGAACGTATTCACTTTACAGAAAGCAAGGGAATTTTTAAGTGATGAAGCATATAAAAGTCTTATAGGCAGCATCAGAGGCAGTAAAAAAATAGATCGTTTAGTGGCTAACCAGATCGCCAATGGTTTAAGAGCATGGGCAGAAAGTAAAGGTGTTACACATTATACTCACTGGTTTCAGCCATTAACAGGAACAACCGCTGAAAAACATGATTCTTTCTTTACCATAAAAGGAGATGGAACGGCTATAGAAGAGTTCGATGGAGCCGCACTTATTCAACAAGAACCAGATGCATCATCTTTTCCAAGTGGTGGGTTAAGAGCCACTTTTGAAGCACGTGGTTATACCGCTTGGGATCCTTCTTCTCCTGCATTTATTATGGAAATCGATCCGGGAAAAACGTTATGTATTCCTACTATTTTTGTTTCATATACGGGAGAATCCCTGGATTATAAAGCTCCATTGTTGAAGGCACTTGAAGCAATAAACAAGGCTTCGGTTGATGTTTGTAACTATTTCGATAAAAATATTTCTAAGGTTACTCCGACATTGGGTTGGGAGCAGGAATATTTCGTTATTGATGAAGCTTTGGCAAATGCAAGACCTGATCTTGTTCAATGTGGAAGAACGGTGTTCGGTGCTGGTCCTGCGAAAGGACAACAATTAGAAGATCATTACTTCGGGTCAATACCTGAAAGAACGTATGCTTTTATGCGTGATTTTGAAGCTGAGTCCTATAAATTGGGAATTCCGCTTCGTACTCGTCATAATGAAGTTGCCCCCGCTCAATTTGAATGTGCTCCCATTTATGAAGAAGTGAATATTGCTGTTGATCATAATACACTGTTAATGGATGTAATGACAAGAGTAGCTAAAAAACACAAGCTAGTCGTGTTGCTTCATGAAAAACCTTTTGCAGGTATTAATGGAAGCGGTAAGCATAATAACTGGAGTTTAGCTACCGACACAGGTGTAAATCTTTTAGCACCAGGCAAAACACCAAAGACAAACCTGATGTTCCTTACATTCTTTGTTAACGCTATTAAAGCGGTGCATGATTATGCTGATATTATGAGAGCATCTATTGCATCAGCACAGAACGATCACAGACTTGGTGCAAATGAAGCTCCTCCTGCAATTATTTCAGTGTTTGTAGGTCAATATTTGGCAAAGGTTTTATCTGATATTGAAACGAGGGTAGGAGATAATTTTGATGAGCAGGATGAAGCAATATTGAAACTTGATCTGCATAGAAGTATTCCCGAATTGATGTTAGATAATACTGACAGGAACAGGACATCTCCTTTTGCATTCACTGGTAATAAATTTGAATTCCGTGCTGTAGGTTCTTCTGCAAATTGTGCCAATGCTATGACAGTTTTAAACACAATCATGGCTGAAACACTAAAGAATTTCAAAGGCGAAGTAGATAGTTTGATTGATAAAGGAGATAAGAAAGAAGTTGCCATTCTGCATGTGATACAGAAATACATTGTTGACAGTAAAGCGGTATTGTTCGAAGGTGACGGTTATAGCGAAGAATGGCATAAAGAAGCTGAGAGAAGAGGTTTGCCAAATCTTAAAACCACACCGGTTGCTTTGGATGCTATGGTAACTAAGAAAGCTAAAAAATTGTTTGAGAATAATGGTATTTACAGTCACTCAGAATTAGAAGCAAGGCACGAAATTGAACTGGAGAAATATATTAAGAAGGTTCAAATTGAAGCAAGAGTAATGGGTGATCTGGCCTTAAACCATATTTTACCTTCAGCAGTGAGTTATCAGAATCAACTTATTAAGAATATAAAAGGGTTAAAGGAGTGTGGTATTGATGCTCCATTGTACAGAAGTCAAAGTAACATTCTTAGAGAGATCAGCGAACATATCCAGGCTGTGCATGAAAATGTTTGTGAAATGGTGGAAGCAAGGAAAGTTGCCAATAAAATTGCTGACACTAGAGAGAAAGCAATTTCATATTGTAATGATGTTAAAGACAAGTATTTCGATAAGATCAGGTATCACGTTGATAAACTGGAGCATTTAGTAAATGATGAAGACTGGACGTTACCTAAATATAGAGAGTTGCTATTCTTAAGATAATCAACAACAATTGTAAGACTGGCCACTTTTTTAAAGTGGCCTTTTTTGCTTTTTACTACAGCCGTTTACTTTAGGAGTATTTCGTTAAAGCTTCGTTAGTGGCTTTGGCTTTATATCTTTTCTAACTATTTCTATAGGAAATTACCGTCTGATATATATAAAAGACAAGAGGACTTCCTATGAAATTCACCAAATTCATCGCTGCTGTTTTGTTGCTTTTTGTAACTGCAGCCAATACAAATGCACAGTTCCAGATTGAATGGAAGGTGCTTACTAATGATGGAGCCAGCCAGGCTAAGGTTTCAAATTTTACTTCCGTAAGTGAAGCAAGGAACATCATTGATGAGATCATTTCAGTAATGAATTTGAAAGTGAACTTTGAAGTGAGGGAAGCGAATGTTCCGAATGCCGGAGCTGTTTTCTTTAACAACAAAAGATATATTCTTTACAATCCGAATTTTATTAAACAGATCGATAGGGCTGCAGGAACAGATTGGGCTTCTATCAGTATTCTTGCTCATGAAATCGGCCATCATGTAAAAGGGCATGTGTTTAAAAACAATGGTGGAAGTTCTCATCAGAACGAATTGGAAGCAGATGAATTTTCGGGATTGGTTTTAAAGAAAATGGGTGCTTCTCTTGAAGATGCTCAAATAGCAATGAGAATGATCTCAGGAAACAGAGCTTCGTCAACACATCCTGGAAAATCCGACCGTTTGTCTGCTATAGCCAAAGGATGGAACTTAGGTACTCCGGTGTATAATAATGATGTTGCAAGTACACGAGCAACTCAATCTAATACTACAACTTCTATAAATACAAAAACAACTGCACCTGTAGTTGAAAGACAAACGCAAACTAATGAAAGAAGTATTGTAAGATCATCAGTAATAGCTGATCAGCATATTTTAGTTAATGTAAATTTTTCGATAGATAAGGATAACGAATACTTTATTACTGTTCAGAATAATGTGGTGAAGTGGGATGGATATCAATTGACAAAAGTTGGAAAGCTGAGTAGACTGAAAAATGCTGAATACCCCTTTTATATATACGACTCCCAAAAGAATTATGTGTTGATTTCTAAAAATGGCTATCTCATTAATGAGAAAGGTGCCAGGGTTGGACATCTGTCTATGCATGTTGCTGCAGAAACCGCTGCACGATAAAATTAGCGTAGCACATAAAAAAGGTCCGTGGAGATTCGGACCTTTTTTGTTGCATATTGTTCTGAACGTACAAGAGAGTAACACAACAGAAGTTTAACCGGAGTTACTTGCTTCTGTTATATAATTTATTTCATCTTGAATGTTTCTAGAAACTTCGTTGTAAAATTCCCTTTCCTGAAATCTTCATTCTGCATCAATTGTAAATGGAAAGGAATGGTTGTTTTAATTCCTTCAATCACATATTCACTTAATGCCCTGTACATGGTACTGATCGCTTCATCTCTTGTCTGTGCAATAGTGATCAGCTTACCGATCATCGAATCATAATAAGGTGGAATAACATATCCGGCATATACATGACTATCAACTCTTACTCCGTGTCCACCTGGTGTATGCAATGTTGTAATTCTACCCGGTGAAGGACGAAAATCATTATACGGATCTTCAGCATTGATTCTACATTCAATGGCATGCATCTGTGGTTCGTAATTAGCACCACTGATCTTTTCACCCATTGCAATTTTGATCTGCTCTTTGATCAAATCGAAATTGATCACCTCTTCAGTTACACAATGTTCTACTTGTATACGGGTGTTCATTTCCATGAAATAGAAATCCCTGTTCTTGTCAACAAGAAACTCTATTGTTCCAACACTTTCATAGTTGATAGCAGATGCAGCTTTGATTGCAGCTTCACCCATTCTTTGCCTTAACTCTGGTGTCATAAATGGCGAAGGTGATTCTTCCACCAACTTCTGGTGACGACGTTGTATAGAACAATCTCTTTCGCTTAAATGGCAAACTTGTCCGTATTGATCACCAGCAACCTGAATTTCTATATGTCTTGGTTCTTCAACGAACTTTTCCATATAGATACCATCATTTTTAAATGATGCAGCAGCTTCAGCTTTGGCAGTGTTGTAGGCTTTTTCCATCTCGCTTTCTTCCCACACTACTCTCATTCCTTTACCACCACCACCTGCAGTTGCTTTTAATATAACAGGATATCCAACTTTATTTTTTGCAAGGTCTTTTGCCTGGTCAAGACTTTCCAATAAACCACCACTTCCTGGCACAACAGGAACTCCAGCCTTGATCATTGTTTCTTTCGCAGTAATCTTATCACCCATCTTGCTGATCATCTCAGGAGTAGGACCGATAAATTTTATTCCATGATCAGCACAGATCTGTGAGAACTTTGCATTCTCTGCAAGAAAACCATAACCTGGATGAATTCCATCAGCATTGGTTATCTCGGCTGCTGCCATTATATGAGGAATGTTTAGGTAAGAATCTGAACTGGCAGGTTTACCAATACAAACCGCTTCATCTGCAAAACGAACGTGCAGACTGTCTTTATCAGCAGTTGAATAAACAGCAACTGTTTTAATGCCCATCTCACGACAGGTTCTAATTACACGAAGAGCAATTTCTCCTCTGTTAGCAATCAATATCTTTTTTAACATGTAGTCATTTTAGAATTCGAGAATTCGGCAATTTGTCAATCCGACAATTGGCATCTTAGCTCTAATTGCAAATTAGCTTATTGATCAAGCAGGTTCTACAAGGAATAAAGGTTGATCATATTCAACTGGTGTTGCATCGTCTACTAATATCTTAACAACTCTTCCACTCACTTCACTTTCAATCTCATTAAAGAGTTTCATTGCTTCGATAATACAAACCACTTTACCTGGAGCAACTTCATCACCCACTTCAATGAAAGATGGTTTATCTGGAGATGATTTACGATAGAATGTACCGATCATTGGGCTTTTAATAGTGATAAGGTTAGAGGCTTCTGCAGCTTTAGGAGCAGTACTTCCACCAGCTTGTGGTTGAGCCATTGCTGGCTGAGGTGCAGTCATTGGTTGAGGTGCATAAACTTGCTGTGGAGCAGAAACAAAATGCTGAGCAGCTTCTTCTTTTTGTTTGATGGTAATTTTAAATCCCTGGTCTTCTATACTAAGCTCACCGATGTTACTTTTATTTACTATTTTAATCAATTCCTGGATTTGCTTAAAGTCCATGATTAGCAGTTTTTGATGAAAAATTGGTCATTTTCAGGTGAAATGGCGGGCAAAATAGACCATTTTGGTTAAAAATCGCAGAAAATCAACAAATCTGGAAAAATATAGCTGGCAGCTATTATTATAGGTGATGTGTTGATACCAGCTTCAGATTTTATGGCATCGTCTGTTGCGTCGCAAGCACTTCATCGTTCAGGTTTAATGGCAGCAGATAGACCTACAAGTTTCCAGACTTTCATATTTTGGAAAAGTATGTTTAACTCACCCCACTAACCTGTGCTTCTTTATTTATCTTCTGTACCAATCCCTGTAATACTTTACCCGGTCCAACTTCTGTAAAAATCGTTGCACCATCTGCAACCATCGCTTGAATTGTTTGTGTCCAACGAACAGCACCGGTAAGCTGGTCAACAAGATTTTTCTTTATCTCCATCGGATCACTAACAGCTTTTGCCACTACATTCTGGTAAACAGCACAGGAAGGAATATTAAATATGGTAGATTCTATTGCAGCTGCTAATTCTTCTTTTGCCGGACTCATCAATGGAGAATGAAATGCACCACCAACGGGCAAAACTAAAGCTCTTTTTGCACCGGCAGCTTTCATTTTTTCACAGGCAATCTCAATGCCTTTAATAGAACCACTTATTACTAATTGCCCCGGACAGTTAAAATTTGCTGCAACAACAACTTCACCTGTTTCATCTTGAACCTGTTTGCATATTTCTTCTACTTTTTCATCTCCTAAAGCTAATACTGCAGCCATTGTAGAAGGATTGATCTCACAGGCTTTTTGCATTGCCTTTGCTCTCACACTTACCAATTTTAAAGCATCTTCAAAACTCAATGTGCCATTAGCAACTAAGGCAGAAAATTCACCTAATGAATGACCTGCAACCATATCTGGTTTTGCTCCTTCAATGGTTTTATATGCCATAACGGAATGAAGAAATACTGCAGGCTGAGTAACATTGGTTTGCTTCAATTCTTCATCTGTTCCATTGAACATAATATCGCTGATGCGAAAACCTAATACATCATTGGCTTGTTCGAATAATTCTTTCGCTTGTGTATTAGTATCATAAAGATTTTTTCCCATGCCACTGAATTGTGATCCCTGGCCTGGAAATATGTATGCATGTTTCATGCTTGCAGATTTAATTTAAAAAAAATGCAATGCCTTTAAAAAACATTGCATTCAATATTTACGAAAGTAATGAATCGTTTTCTATAGAATTATATCTTTTACCTGCTAATTGCAAAAGTAAATCCTAATGTAACACTGTAATAATGGTCTTTATTTGGATGAGCTACTTTGTGATAACCATCAAAATAGTCGGTGAATAAGAAACGATAATTTAACTCACCAAATAATGATAGTGATGAATCGAGCTGATATTTCAAGCCACCACCTACAGGTATATTGAAGAGGAAATTTGGAATTTTTTTTTGGGAGTCTGCTTTCAATCCATCAATAACCCATTGTTCGCCTGTTTGATAAAAGGATTCTCTGAGACTGGTATAATCACTTTTTACATTTATATATGAAACTCCCACACCAGAAAATAAATAGAACCCGAGTTTATAAAATTTATAATTGTCTTTGAAGGAATAAATGATATTTCCTGACAAATCAAACAGGCTGGTTCTGAATTTCAAAAGTCTTTCATTTTTCCATCCTGGGTGACCGAAATCAAAGTCTCTGGCTTTTATGGATGCAAAGTCGACATTTAAGCGTAGTGAAAGATGCTTTGACATGTTTTTTGCCATAAAAATGCCGATACCGGGTGAAGGTTTTTTTATAGATCCTATTGCAGATTGGGTTACATCTCCCTGGTAAGCAAATGCCGATAGTTTAAATCCTACTTCTGATTTAGTACGCTGTGATTTTGCATTTAGTACCAGAAGATTCATGCATGCTATAAAGACTAGGTAATAGATTCTTCTCATTTAGTACAAATTGACACATCAAAAATATTCCCCCTAATCCCTGGTTGTTGCATTTAAACAGCAAAGAGTATAAATTAAACATCAGCAAGGAGGGAGATTTTTGAATGATGAATGAGTGATATTACGCACCATCATAAGCCCATTTTATCCAGGTTGCACCCCAGGTAAATCCACCACCAAAAGCAGCCAATACAATATTATCGCCTTTCTTCAGTTGTTTTTCCCAATCCCACAAACACAATGGCAGTGTGGCTGCTGTTGTATTTCCATAACGCTGAATATTAATCATTACTTTTTCTCTGGGTAATCCCATCCTGTTGGCTGTAGCATCAATGATCCTGAGATTGGCTTGGTGTGGAACAAGCCATGCAATATCATCTGCAGTAAGATTATTTCTTTCCATCAATTCAGCACTAACATCAGCCATTCCTTTTACTGCGAATTTAAAAACAGCCTGTCCTTCCTGGTAAACAAAATGTTGTTTAGCGGTAACCGTTTCCAATGTGGCCGGACTGATAGAACCACCTGATTTCATGTGTAAAAACTTTCTCCCATTGCCATCACTTCTTAAGATACTGTCCAGTACACCTGTACCTTCTGTCGTTGGTTCAAGTAATACAGCACCACCACCATCACCGAAAATAATGCAGGTAGTTCTATCAGTATAATCAATAATGGAGCTCATTTTATCAGCACCAACAACAATCACTTTTTTATATCTACCACTTTCTATCATGCTTGCACCATTAGTAAGAGCAAACAAAAATCCGCTGCAGGCCGCATTGATGTCGAAACTAAAAGCATTTGTAGCTCCTATTTCAGATGCAATAACATTGGCTGTTGCCGGGAAAGTCATATCCGGTGTAACAGTAGCACAGATAATACAATCAATCTCAAGCGGATCAAGATTCTTTTTTCTTAGTATTTCCTGTACGGCAGGAATAGCAAGATCGCTGGTGCCCTTTCCTTTTTCCTTTAATATTCTTCTCTCTTCAATACCAGTACGTGTTTTGATCCATTCATCATTCGTGTCAACCATCTTCTCCAGATCAAAATTGGTGAGCTTTGTTTCTGGAACATATCCTCCAACCGATGTAATTGCTGCCGTGATCTTGCTCATATATATAATAATATCAATTCGTAGGCAAATATCTGAAAACAAAGCCAAGGTGGGAAATTTGAAAAACCATCTATAATGATAATTTAAGCCTGCTATTTATAATTGAAAACCATATTTTTGGTGTTGCAGTTATGATAGCTTTTGTACGAGGAGATTTTGCCCTGAAGACCCCAGCCCAGGTTATTGTGGATGTAAATGGAGTTGGATATGATTTGCATATAAGTCTGAATACTTATTCTGCGATCAGCGATAAAGATAAAGGGCAGTTGTTTACCTATTTGCACATCACCGAAAATGCTCAAACGCTTTACGGCTTTGCCGAGCTGAAGGAAAAAGAATTGTTCCTGATGCTGATAAGTGTTTCTGGTGTTGGTGCAGCAACGGCGAGAATGATGTTGTCTGGAATGAAGCCCGAAGAAATAAATAGAGCTATCATTCAAGGCAACGCAAAACAGCTGGAAGCTATCAAAGGAATAGGACGAAAAACGGCAGAAAGGCTTATTTTAGAGCTCAGGGAAAAAGTGAGTAAGCAGGCAGATGACAATTTCACCATAACCGCTGGTCACAATACCAACGAAACCGATGCTTTAAATGCATTAATTTCCCTTGGTATTGCCCGTAATACTGCAGAACAGGCAATAAAGAAAGTAAACGCTTCAAATGCAGAAACGCTACATGTTGAGGAGCTGATCAAACAAGCACTCAAAAACATTTAACTATCGAGAAGACATCTACGTAATCAAGGTTTTAATCTTTTGACCAGGACAATCATGCAGCATAGAAAATTATTGCTGGGAATAGTGCTACTATTTTCGGCTACTACTGTTTTTGCCCAACAGCCACCTAAAAAAGACACTACACTTCGTTATCCTATTAACGACAGACGTGGTGATCGTTATACATGGAAGAACCGTAATCCTTTTGACCTGAGAGATACTTCTTTCATTAAACAAACAATTGAATACGATCCGGTATCAAGGCAATATTTTATTGTGGAGAAGATCGGTAATCAAACATATCGTCGTCCTACTTATCTCACTTTCGAAGAATTCTATAGAATACAGGCTCAACAACAGGAAGCTGAGTATTTCCGTAAAAGAGCAAATGCATTATCTATTCTGAATAGAAAAGTGGCAAGACCAAAATTCAAACTATTTGATAACCTGTTCAACAGGATAATGGGTGCTGATTCTACTGGTAAAGTAAAGATTGATATTCGTCCACAGGGTAATGTTGATATCATGGCAGGTTACCAGGGACAAAATATAAAAAATCCAACCTTACCTGAAAGAGCGAGAAAGAATGGTGGTTTTGATTTTGATATGAATGCCAATTTAAATGTGATCGCAAACATTGGTGAGAAGCTAAAACTTCCGATCAACTATAATACGCTTGCCAATTTCGATTTTGAAAACCAATTGAAGTTAGATTATAAGGGAATGGATGATGAGATCATCAAATCTATCGAAGCAGGTAATATCAACTGGCAATCGAAAGGAACTTTGATTCCGGGAACACAGGGATTATTCGGTATAAAAACACAGTTGCAGTTTGGAAAATTATATGTGACATCTGCTTTAGCCAATCAAAAATCTACCCGTCAATCATTAGCATTGCAAGGTGGTGCTGCAACAACTCAGTTTCAAAAAAGATTGGATGATTATGAAGAGAACCGTCACTTTTTATTGGGTGGATACTTCAGAGAAAATTACAACAGGGCAATGAGTCAATTGCCAAGAGTGAACAGCCAGGTACAGGTTTTAAGGATGGAAGTTTGGGTTACTAACAGAACAGGTGCAACTACTGATGCAAGAGATATAGTTGGCTTAACAAATCTTGGTGAAGCAACATCTGCAGGTAATATTAGTTTGCCGCAGAATTCTGCCAATCCTTTATATACTTCAATCATTAATAATCCATCAGCAAGAAATCCTTCACAGGTAACTTCTATGTTGTTAGGAATGGGTTTAAGACAGGTGAATGATTTTGAAAAAACATTTGCCCGTAAATTAAATCCGAATGAATATTATTTCAATCCACAGGTTGGTTGGATATCGCTGAATCAACAACTGCAACCTGACGAAGTATTAGCCGTTGCTTATCAGTATACCTATAACGGAAAAGTTTACCAGGTTGGAGAGTTTTCGCAGGATGTAAGTTTAGACACAGCAAGATTAAATGGTGTTCAACAGGTATTGTATTTGAAATTATTGAAAGCAACTTCACAAAGAATTCCTTCGCTGCTTTGGGATTTGATGATGAAGAACGTTTATTCATTAGATGTAGCTTCCATGCAACCGGAAGATTTCAAGTTGAATGTAATGTATGAAGAGCCAAGTAAAGGATTAAAAAGATACTTGCCTCAATCTGATCCACAGTATGAAGGTGTGCCATTACTTCGAATTTTAAATCTTGATCGTTTAAATAACAGGCTTGATCCACAACCTGATGGTGTATTCGATTATATAGAAGGATTTACCGTGTTATCTCAGCAAGGAAAAATTATTTTCCCGGTACTGGAACCTTTCGGAGAAGATCTTGAACAAATTGCTTTTCAAACTCAGCCACAACCTGTAAGAGATAGTTTATTGTATTATGAATTGTACGATACCATTAAGGCTATTGCACAAACCTATGCAAACAAAAATCGTTATCTCATACAAGGACAAGTAAAAGGTTCTGGTGGTTCTGAAATTTATCTCGGTGCTTTCAATGTTCCGCCAGGATCAGTTTCTGTTACTGCAGGTGGACAAATACTTGTTGAGAATGTGGATTACACAGTTGATTATAATCTTGGTTCAGTTAAAATACTTAACCAGTCCATTTTAAATTCCGGTGTGCCTGTCAATGTACAGTTTGAGAATAATGCAGGCTTTGGAATTCAGCAACGAAACTTTTTAGGATTGCGATTAGATTATCTGGCAAGTGATAAATTATCTATCGGTGCATCAATGGTCAGGTTAAGTGAACGACCTTTCTTTACTAAGATGAATTATGGTGAAGATCCGATTCGTAATACAATGTACGGTGTTGATTTCTCTTATCGTTCACAATGGCCTGGATTGACAAGAACCTTAGATAAACTTCCGTTCTATTCTACCACAGCTACATCAAGCATTACAGCTTATGGTGAAGCTGCTTATTTAAAACCTGGTCACCCATCACAGATTGGAAAAGGTGATGAAGGACTTGTTTACATAGATGATTTTGAAGGAAGCCGTAACAGTATTGATCTTCGTTTTCCATGGGTATCATGGGCTTTAGCATCAACACCTGCAGCTTTCCCTGAAGCTTCAAGATATGATGATAGTACTTACGGGTTTAACCGTGCTAAACTTGCATGGTATAATATTGAACCCATACTGCAAGACAGGTCAAGTTCTGAAAATCCATTAAGAGGAAATCTTGCAGCATTGAGTGATCCAAGAACTCGTTTAGTTAATACAACAGAACTATTCAAGAATAGAACACCGAATCTCGGACAAAGCCAGACAGTAACTTTTGACGTAGCTTATTATCCTGCTGAAAAAGGTCCGTATAATTTTGAATGGAGAAATAGTGTAATAGGTGCTGATGGAAAATTCTTACCTGCTCAACGAAGAAAGAACTGGGGCGGAATTATGAGAGCCATCGATCAAACAGATTTTGAAACCGGTAACGTAGAGTTTCTTGAATTCTGGGTGCAGGATCCTTTCATAAAAAATAATAATCCAAACGCATCAGGTAAACTTTTGATCAACCTTGGAAACGTTAGTGAAGATGTGTTGAAAGATGGAAAGCGTTTTTATGAAAATGGTTTGCCTACACCCCAAATTCCTGCACAGATCGACAGTTCAACTTGGGGTTATCAGCCAATCAATCCAATACAAATAACACAGGCTTTTAGTAATGATCCTGCTGATCGACCTTTCCAGGATGTTGGCTTTGATGGTTTGGTTGATGCTGACGAATTAAGAAGACATAATAATTATCTTACTTTACTTGCTTCGAACTTTGGTACAACATCACAGGTTTATCAAAATGCATTAAAAGATCCTTCAAATGATAATTACGTTTGGTACAGGGATGCAGTTTATACAAATACCACAGACATTCTAGCCCGATACAAAAATTTCAATAATCCACAAGGCAATTCACCTGTAGCTACAACCAGTTCGCAGTTTTCTTCTGCAGCAACATTGTATCCTGATAATGAAGATTTGAACAGGGATAATACTTTAAATGAAAACGAAGAGTATTATGAATATGAAATTGATCTTACGCAAAACATGCAGGTCGGCAATTATATTGTTGATAAAAGATCAGTTGATGTACGATATGCTAATGGTACAAATGGTAGTGAAACATGGTACCAGTTTAGAATTCCCATCAGGGGTTATTCGAGAAGAATTGGTAACATTCCAGACTTCAGATCTATCAGGTTCATGAGAATGTATCTCACCGATTTTGAAGATTCTACAGTACTACGTTTTGCTTCACTTGATTTGGTACGTAATCAATGGAGAACATTCGGCTACCAGTTAGATACAACAGGTGCTTATGTTCCTGCATCACAAACTCCTTTATTAGTATCAGCTGTAAACATTGAAGAGAATAGCGGGAAATCACCTGTTAATTATGTTATTCCTTGTGGAATTGAAAGAGTGCAATTCCTGAGTAACAATAACGTAAATCTTTTACAGAATGAACAGGCAATGAGTTTGCAGGTTCGCAGTTTGTCTGCTGGTGATGCAAAAGCAGTTTTCAAAACATTGAATCTTGATCTACGTCAATATGGCCAGTTATCAATGTTTATTCATGCCGAATCAATTCCAGGATTTGCAACACTCGAGAATGATCAGTTATATGCTGTTGTAAGAATAGGCCAGGATTTTCTAAGTAATTATTATGAGATCAGGTATCCTCTTAAAGTTACTGGGCAAGGTGCTGTAGGTTGTGATACAGTATGGCCGGTTGCAAATAACCTTGACTTCAGTTTGCAGGAACTGATCAATTTAAAAACAAGACGAAACGGAAGCTTAACTCCTGTCACAAGACGTTATAGTGAAACAATTGGTGGAAGAATATTTTCTGTATTCGGTAATCCAAATCTTGGAGAAGTAAGAGGATTTTTAATGGGTATTGAAAATAATTATTCTGACCCTGTTTCAGGTGAAATATGGATCAATGAACTTCGCCTTTCCAGGTTAGATGAAAGTGGGGGTTATGCAGCTTTGGGTAGAGTAGATGTACAATTAGCAGACCTTGGAACATTCACTGTTTCTGCGAATACATATACCAAAGGTTTTGGTTCCATTGAACAGAGAGTGAATGAAAGAGCAAGAGATAATCTCTTCCAGTTTGATGCTGCAGCAAATATTGATGCCGGTAAATTATTACCGAAACAAGCTAAACTTACGATCCCTGTGTATGCAAGCATCAACAAAACCATCCGTACACCTGAGTATGATCCGTATGATCTTGACATCAAGCTAAAAGATAAGATGAATGCTTACAATGGGAAGAAAGATTCTATAAGAAGTGCAGCGATTGATGAAACAACTATCAAAACTTTAAACTTCACAAATGTTCGTGTGCAGCCTGGTGCTAAAACAAGGTTATGGAGCATCAGCAATTTTGATGTGAGTTATTCATACACCAAGTTTGAACAAACCAATCCGCTGATATTAAAGAATGATATCACTAAACATCGTGGTGGTTTGGGTTATACCTATAACTCAGCTCCAAAATATATAGAGCCTTTAAAGAAAATGAGAAGCAAAACACCATGGCTTGCTTTGATCCGTGATTTTAATATCAATCTTAATCCATCATTATTAAGTTTCAGGGCTGATGTCAACAGGCAGTTTGGTGAGTTTGTTCCAAGAATTGTTTCTGAAGGAAAGATCGAACGAGTTGATACAACCTATGATAAGTTCTTCACTTTCGATCGTTTTTATAATCTGCGTTGGGATCTTACACGTTCGCTGAACATTGACTTCTCTGCAGTAAATAATGCAAGAGTGGATGAACCTTATGGAAGAATAGATACCAAAGCAAAGAAGGATACGGTAAGAGAAAATTTCCTGAGTGGTGGAAGAAATACTTTGTACACTCAACGTGCTGCGGCAACATATACGTTGCCATTAGGTAAACTTCCACTCACAGATTGGATCACTGCAAGGTATAGTTACACTACAACTTATAACTGGATCGGTGCTAGTCGTTTGGCAATTGACCTGGGTAATACTATTGAGAATAGCCAGGATAATACTATCAATGGTGAATTTGATTTTAGCAGGTTATATCAAAAATCAAGATTCCTGAGAGCAATTGATATGCCTTCTCAGCCGAGAGTAAAAGGTGATACAAAAGATGTAAATGGTGGAAAAGGAAGGGTGGATAATAATGATGGCATACCAAAAGTGCCAAGTAAAGAAGAAGCAACAAGAGGTCTTACCGGTCAGGCAAGAAAAGATGCATTGGCAAAATGGAGAGAACAAAAAAGAGCTGCCAGAATAGCGAAGAGTAATCAGCCTTTAGAATTAAATCCTTTTGTGAAAGGGGCTGGTAAGTTTCTTACAATGCTAAAACGTACTTCGGTGAATTATTCAGAGAATTACAGAAGTCGTTTACCTGGCTATATGGATAGCACTAAACTACTTGGCCAGAATTGGAAAACAATGGCTCCTGGTTTAGACTATGTTTTCGGAATGCAACCAGATACCAATTGGTTGAATAAACAAGCTGCAAAAGGATTGATCACAAGAAGTAAAGAGTTCAACTTCCTCTATGCCCAAAGGTTTGAACAAAGACTAACCATCACTGCACAATTAGAACCTTTGAGGGAATTGCTGATAGACCTTAATGTAGAAAAGAGTTTCAATAAAGATTACTCTGAGTTATTTAAGGACACTACCTCTGGTACATCATTCGGAAGATTATCACATAATAATCCGCTATCTGCCGGTGGTTTCAATGTAAGTTATATCGCTTTCAATACACTGTTTACTAAGTTTAAACCGAATGAAGTATCTGAGACATTTAAAAAGTTTGAAGATTATAGGACAGTGATATCGCAACGATTAGGCAAAGCAAATCCATATAGTTCAGGTGTGGTAAACAATGGTTATGCTGAAGGTTATGGAAGATATTCCCAGGAAGTATTGATCCCTGCTTTCATTGCTGCATATACAGGAAAAAATCCACAAGATGTTGCATTGCTCAAACAAACCAATCCAAACATCAAATCAAATCCGTTTAGAAGCATTATGCCTAAACCAAACTGGAAATTGACTTATACCGGGTTGACAAAAATTCCAGCATTGCAAAAAACATTCAGCACAATCAGTATCACTCATGGTTATACTGGTAACCTTAGCATGAATAGTTTTACGAGTGCATTGTTGTTCCAGGATCCGTTTGGAGCAGGAGCACCTGGATTTATTGATACAGTTAGCGGCAATTATGTTCCTTATTTCCTGGTGCCGAACATTACTATTCAGGAACAATTTGCACCATTGATTGGAGTAGATGTTACTACCACAACACAGTTAAATGTAAGAGCTGAGTACCGTAAGAGCAGACAATTAAGTTTGAGTTTGATAGATTACCAATTAAGCGAACTCAATTCAACAGAGTGGACTTTTGGTTTAAGCTGGAGAACAAGAGGATTTAAACTTCCATTCAAATTACCTTTCATGAAAGATAAACAGCTGGAGAACGATCTAAATTTCCGTGTAGATCTTGCCATGAGAGATGATGCACAAAGTAACAGCAGGCTTGATCAGACAAATGCTTATAGTACAGGTGGACAAAAGGTGATCACTATTCAGCCATCTATCGATTATGTACTAAACAACAGGCTTAATATTAAATTCTTCTTCGATCAAAGAAGAGTTACGCCTTACATTTCTACTTCTGCACCAATCGTAAATACAAGAGCAGGTTTGCAGTTGAGAATTGCATTGGCCCAATAACATCACCTGTATAATATTGAAAGAGGCAAATTCACTTGCCTCTTTTTTTATTTGTCATATACCAATAAACAGGTATGCATTGATTCATAATATTCTTATTTCATCAGTATAATCAATAGAAAAGCATCTATATAGATGTGGCTGACATATTCAAGGATGTTTTAATTGCTAAAATTGATCAACCTCCTATGGAAAAGCAATAAATTCGTCATCTATTCACTACACACATATATGAGAAAAAACTATTGCATCCTCCTGGGTCTGCTATTGCTGACCTGTTCAGTCATGGGTCAGAAGAAAGCTAAAGGTTTAGATTTTGATGATGAAGATTATTCCACTGCACCTAAGAAAGCAAAACTTACACGATCACTTGATGCTGTTCCTTCTTCAGCGTCTGTGAAGATGTACGCACCGATTCCAAAAAGCCAGGGTGCTCATGGAACATGTGTTGCATGGGCTGCAGGTTACTGCGGAAGAACAATAGTAGAGGCCATTAAAAATAACTGGACTGATAAAGAACTGATCACGGCTAAAGCTTATTCTCCGGCATTTTTATTTAGATTATTAAAACCAAATGATGCCAATTGTGAAGGTGGATCAAATATGGCCGCAGCAATGCATATTTTGAAAACGCAGGGTGATGTTACATACAATCAAATGAGTCAACTCTGTATTCCTGATGTAACAGATGATCATAAACAAACTGCTACACAATATAGAATTAAAGATTATTTACGGGTATTTGATGTAAACGCAACAACATCAATAAAGGTGCAGGCTGTAAAAAAATCAATTGCCGAAAAGAAACCGGTTGTTATCGGGATGAAATGTCCACCATCTTTTGATTTTGCTAAAGATGTATGGAACCCTAAAGAAGATCCTGCAGGTTCTTTTGGTGGTCATGCAATGTGTGTAGTAGGTTATGATGATAATATGCATGGTGGTGCTTTTGAAATTCAGAATAGCTGGGGAACAGACTGGGGTAATAAAGGATATATCTGGGTTCGATATAATGATTTTGCAAATTTCACTCGTTATGGTTACGAGTTTGTAGACCTTCCTGAACCAAAACCTGAAGTAGCAGATCTATCTGGCCAGTTGAAATTAATATTGGCTTCAGGAGAAGAAATGCCAGCTAATCTTTTGGTTTCTACAAGAGGCTTAGGTGTTGTACCTGCCAATGTAAAAACAATCCCAAGTCCGTTAACTACATACCAGGTAGCCAATGCTTATCCATCAGGCACAAGATTCAGAATGTACATTTCAAATAATCAACCTGCATTTGTGTATGCCATCAGCTCCGATCTCTCTAATGCAGTAACAAAAATCTTCCCTTATGAAGATGGAATTAGTGCTGCACTAACAGATAGAAGAAATGATGTTGCTATTCCTGATGAAGAACATTTCATTCAATTTGATAATGTGCCGGGTAAGGATTTTCTATGTATTCTCTATAGCCGTGAAGCACTTGATATAAATAAGATAGTGGCAGATGTTGCTGCACAAAAGGGATCGTTTAGTGAAAGAGTATTTGCGGTATTAGGAGAAACAATGGTTGATCCTAAAAAAGTAAAATTCTCTAATAACAAAATTGCTTTCGAAGGGTTCAGCGGTGGAAAATCTGCTGTGGCTTTGATGGTGGAGATGGAACATAAATAAAACATACCTCCTATGCTACTAAGGTTTTTTTATTGTTTTCACTTTTGCAAGAGGAGAGTTTGTGTTTAAAAAAATAATAAAGCCTGAATAGGGGCAAGTTTCTAAATGAATTGATATGAGAGCTATAAAATATTTTTTCCTTTTGTCCTTTCTTCTTGTAGTAAGCTATCAGATTAATGCTCAGTCAACTGATGACCTTGTTAAAAAAGCTGTTCAATTCAAGGATGAAGGAAAGTATGATGAGGCTTTAGCTTTATGCAACCGTGCTCTGGAAAAAGATAATAAACATTCCTGGGCTTATAACGTAAGAGGAGTGGTGAATGAATTAAAGAAAGAATACGATTTGGCTATACAGGATTATACAGAAGCACTGAAAATAGATGCAAAATACAAACAAGTGTATGTTAACCGGGCTAATGTATACCGGATAAAAAAAGAGTATGATATAGCAAAGGCCGATTTAAATGATGTATTAAGTATTGACCAGAATTTTTCCGGAGCCAGGTTCGAACTTGGAAGGATTGCCTATGAAACAAAAAACTATGACCAGGCGATTATAGAATTTACCGAAGCAATGAAGCTAGGCTCAACCAAAAAGAGTTGTTACTGGTGGATCGCTGATTGTTATTATATTGGTAAGAAAGATTATGATGCAGCCATTTCTAATTATAGCCAGCTTATAAGGCTCGATCCCAAAGATATAGATGGATACCGATTAAGAGCTAACGTATACTATTATGGTAAAAAAGATTATGAAAAAGCTATAACAGATTATAATACGGTGCTAACCCTCGATCCAAAAAATCACATGTATCATGCCCGGAGAGCCTATGCTTTTGGCGGCCAGAAATTATACGACCAGGCCATTCAGGATATGTCCAAAGCAATTGAATTAAATGCAAAAGATCCTGCTTCATATCTAACGACAAGAGGCAATTATTATATAATTAAAGGAGACACAACAAATGCAATCAGCGATTATAATGAAGCTGTAAGAATGAACGGAAAAGCATCAATGATGGCATCAAGAGGATGGTTTTTTCTCAGGATGAGGTGGTATGATAAAGCTTTACAGGATTTTGATAAAGCTATTGAAATGGATCCAAAAACGTGGAGTGCTTACATTGGTAAAGCTGATCTCTTCAAAAAGAAATTCCAGTATGACCTTGCTCTGGCTGAATACGAAAAGGTAATAAAGGGAGATCCAAATTATTCTACTGTTTATTACTATAAGGGAGAATTGCTTCGTTTACAGGGAATGTATGATGCTGCAATTACAGAGTTAGAAACATACCAGGCAAAGGCAAAGCTTGCGTCAATGACGCAGCACATTTCACTTTTAATCAGAACAGAACAGTGGGATAGAGCAAAGAGAGATGGCGAAAAATATTTCGAATTAAATAAAACATCTTATTTGGATGATGATAAGAACAAGTTCTATAAACAATACCTGTCTGTAATTATAAACGATATACCTAATCAACAGTACGATATAGCCTTATCTAATTTAGATAAAGCCATAAAAGATTACGTAACTTATACAAGTGAAGAAGAAGAAAATTACAAGTACGATTACATAGATATTCTTGCATTGAAAGGTTGGGTACTCGAAAAATTATCTCGTTTTAATGAAGCAAAAGAGGTGTATGAACAATCATTAATGATCCATAAAATTCAACCCGATATTCATAAAGCAATTGCTGATCTTCCTAAAAAGAATGAGACGCTGGCTGTTAACGATAAAACCATTCCAGAAATACAACTCATCAGTCCACAAACATCAAGAGGTTTACAGGTGGTAGGTGCAGCAAATCAAACACAGGTTATCGGTAAAGCAAAAGATGCTTCAGGTATAGCTTCAGTTACTATTAACGGCAAAACGATAACTAAGATAGAAGAAGATGGTTTATTTACTACCACATTAAGTTTCAAACCCGGTGCTAACAATATACTTATCACTGCTACAGATAAAAAAGGTAACAAAGCCACAAAAACTTTCCTCGTAACCGGTAATGCAGTAGCAAAAAAACAAACAGAAGATGATATCATCGTTCCTGTTGCAACAAATGGAAGTACACCACAATATCATGCTATCATTATTGCTGCTAAGGATTATACTGATTCAAGAATACAAGACCTGGAAAATCCGGTAAAAGATGCTGCTGAGTTCAAAACGATTCTCGAAACACACTACACGTTCAACTCCGGTAACATCGAAACGCTGTACAACAAAAGCCGTGAAGAGATCATGCAATCCATCATTCAAAAAAGTAACACATTAGGTGAGAATGATAACCTGGTAATATTTTATGCAGGTCACGGTATAGCAGAGAAAGACAGGTTTGGAGATGTAGATGGATACTGGATTCCATCATCTGCCATCAAAGGAAATACGGCAACATATATTTCTACAGACGATATAAGAAAGTCTTTAAAGAGAAGTATGTCAAAACACATATTGGTTATTGCAGATGCATGTTTCAGTGGTGCATTTACACGAGAACTTTCTTCCGATGCAGAAGTAGGAATCCAAAAGCAATACAATGTTCCAAGCCGTAAAATTATGGCTAGTGGTAATCTTGAACCGGTGCCGGATAATAGTAGATTTATTTACTACCTGAAGAAAAGCCTGAAGGAGAATAAGCAAAAATACCTCACAGCAAAGAAGCTGTTCGATGGTTTCTATGAAGCCATATTAAATAATTCAGATACCTCACCCCAATATGCTGCGATAAAAAATGTTGGGGATGAAGGTGGTGAGTTTGTGTTTATAAAAAAGTAATTGATCATAAATTAACTGGTATGAATAAAGGTGTAATCAAACTGATTTTCGCATTTACATTTTTCTTTTTTGCTGTAGCTTCTTTCGGACAAAAGAAGAAAATGCAAAAAGAACTCGACAAACAAATGGAAGCAATGTTCGGAAAACCAGTTGAGCCAACAAAGGAATATAAAGAAGCTGAGCAATTAGTTCAACAGGCAATTGATCTTTTAAAGAACGGAGAAGTAAATGCTGCTGATGCATTAATCAAGAAATCATTACAGTTGTATCCGGTTAAAAATGTTTTCGAGTATGCGAAAGTCTTATTTCAAATGCCGGATATTAACAAGGCAAATACAATCATGAATGAAGCTTACGATGCGGTAAACACGTTTCCTGCTAACGATTTGTTGATGAGAGAGCCTTTTCCATCTACCTATGTAGACGGTAAAATGATAATCGGCATTAAATCTTACGAAAAAAATCGGGCTTTATTCAACTTCGGTTATGAGTCGTACAAATTAAATAAGGAATTTGGTAATTCAAAAGTCACTGCTGCGTCAATTGACAAAATGATTCATTTAGATATTAAGAAGAATACGTCAGCAGCTTACGATTTCGAATACAATCAGCAAATCAATTCCCGTTGGGAAGTGGAAATATTGCGTGGTGATTATGATAAAGCAATTAAGCTGGTCGAGGAAATGCCCTTGAGTCAGTCATTTACTGAAGAAGGGAGAGCCAATTTTTTAGCATACACATATAATGAGAAAGGGGATTATGAAAAGGCGATTGAACTTGCAAAGAAATTGAAAGGTACTTACGAAAATGTGGGGCGTAAAACCTTATTCATGGCTTATGCCTTATCCCACAGGAATGAAGAAGCTATCCAAACATATAGAAAATATGTTGGTGAACAATATGCAATGATCTCAAACGATCTTTTTTATTACCTGGCCGTAATAGATATTGATAAAAAGGATTTCAAATCTGCCCTCAATAATCTGGATAGTGCTTTACATCATAAGATGGGAGGCTTTGCCTCAGATATGAGTATGGAGGCTTTATTTCTCGACAAATGGAAAGTGTACAAAGCTTATGGAGATGCCTATGCTGGTTTGAATCAATTCGAAAAAGCCAAAGACAATTACAACATTGCTTTGCTTTTTAATCCAGATTACGAACCTGCAATCGCAGCTCTAACCAAACTTGAATCATCAATTGCAACAACAACATCTTCAGATAAAACACCACCAAAGATTGCTGTTACAGAACCTTCAGTAAAAAGAGGCTTACAGGTAACTACTGCTGGCAGCGATATAATGGTTAGAGGTGTTGCCGAAGATCCATCCGGATTAAAATCTGTGAGCATCAATGGTCAGAATGTTTATGCCCAGGCTTCTGGTAACTTCTGGGGTAATATCGTTTTGAAAGATGGATTGAATAAGATCACTATCAAAGCTACAGATGGTGCAGGCAACATTGCGGAAGAAACATTTGAGATCACGAAGAATACAACCACAACTTCAGAACCGGAGATCGTTGCTGTTACTGCAAAAGAAGGAAAGAATTATTGTTTATTGATTGCTGCACAGAATTATGCTGATGCAACAATCCCATCTTTAGAAAACCCGATCCAGGATGCTGTACGGTTAAAACTGGTGTTGAAGAAGAATTACAATTTTACCGATGAGAATATTTTCACGCTGTTCAATCCTGATGCCAACAGTATCAAAAGACAATTACTGGAGTTGACAAATGTCATTCAGCCGGAAGACAACCTTTTAATCTTTTATGCTGGTCATGGTATATGGGTAGAGAAAGAGAAGAAAGGCTATTGGTTAATGACAGATGCAAAAAGGAATGATCCAAACACCTGGGTCTCCAATAAAGATGTGTTGAACCTTATCGCAAAACTTCCTTCCCGTCATACATTATTGATCACTGATGCATGTTTCTCAGGTGGTGTTTTCAAAACAAGATCGATCACCAAAGATGCACCTTCAGCCATTCAAATGATGGATGCTAAAGTCAGTCGTGTTGCAATCACCAGTGGTAACGATACTGAGGTTCCAGACCAATCTGTTTTCATGAAATACCTGGTGAAAGCATTAAGCGAAAACAAAGATCAGTACATGCCTGCACAAAAAATGTTCATCACACATATCATGGAAGCCGTTATGACAGAAGGGAAAACTGAAC
Organism: Bacteroidota bacterium; assembly: GCA_023386555.1. GTDB lineage: Bacteria > Bacteroidota > Bacteroidia > Chitinophagales > Chitinophagaceae > JAEZDC01. Next base: position 245,478 of record JAEWJK010000013.1, read on the forward strand.
CACGATACGGCACTTTGGAACTGGCAGGACACGTTGGTGGTGATTTTATATTTACGAAGAAATAATTATGACTAAACTACTTGCAATATTCTTAGGTTTTATTTTATTGGTGTCGACAGCACGATCGCAATCCCAGTCAGATTTTCAATTGGCAGAAGCAAAAGCTAAAGAAGCAATTGCTTTATTTAACCGTGCCGAAGTGAATTTAGCTGATTCTATGATTCGGTCATCTATTCGTTTGTATCCCACCCGGGTTGTATGTGACTATGCCACACTGCTTGCAAAAAGTCCGGATATAGCCGGCAGCAACATTATAATGAATGCTCTTTTCGACAGGGTGAAAACATTTGAGAAGAGTAAGATGCATTTCAGGGAAATCGGGTTTATGAATATCGAAACTTTAGTAGAAGTCCCCTTGGATTTAGCCAAATTCAAATTTGCCCGGGAAATATTGAATGTGAACAAGGCTTTTGCAAATCATTCTGTAGTTGAGAAAAGCATGTTGCATGTACTTGAACAGCCTGTACCTGAAGGCAAAAAGTCTATCGACAGAATAATGTACTTCACTGTTAAGCTTGAATTAGCTATGCATCAGGGGAGATATGATGATGCACTTGCTGTGAACGATGAAATGAAAAGTGAAAAACTAGCAAATAGTGCAACTCATACGATAGTAAAAGCATCTATTTTAACTGAGAAAGGAGACTATCAGGAGTCAATATCATTATTAAGCAAGGAGAAGAATGCCGACTTCATTCTATTTATGAACTATGCTTTATTAGGTGAGAATGATAAAGCCTTAGCCAGGTACGAAGTTTACAAAAAGCAAGTTTCTGGCTTTGGAGGTTTCTTTGGTGGTTCAGCCCCACAAACTAGTCCAAGGGAGGAATACTATCTTGCCTTGATCGATGTGAACAGAAAATTTTACGCAGCAGCCTTGGAAAAACTCACTCATAGTATTCAACAAAGAACCAGTGCAGGAATGGATGTTTACAGACAGGAACCTTTGTGGAAGGTCTATAAATTGATGGGTGATGCATATACCGGTTTAAATCAGTTTGATAAAGCAAGAGACAATTATAATATTGCCTTACTTGCAAATCCAGATTATGAACCTGCTGTAGCAGCGATCACTAAACTGGAATCTGCTATTGCAACAACTACTTCAACTGATAAAACTCCCCCAACCATTGCTATTACTGAGCCTTCAGTAAAAAGAGGATTGCAGGTTACTATTGCTCTTAAAGATATAATGGTAAGAGGCATTGCAGAAGATCCATCAGGATTAAAATCTGTCAGCATTAATGGTCAGAATGTTTATGCCCAATCATCTGGTAATTTCTGGGGTAATATAAATTTGAAAGACGGACTGAACAAGATCACCATCAAAGCAACAGATGGTGCTGGTAATATAGCTGAAGAAACATTTGAGATCACAAAGAATACAACTAATACTTCAGAGCCTGAAATTGTAGCTGTAACTGCTAAAGAAGGAAAGAATTATTGTTTATTGATTGCAGCTCAGAATTATGCTGATGCATCTATTCCATCTTTAGAAAACCCAATCCAGGATGCTGTACGATTGAAGTTAGTGCTGAAGAAGAACTACAACTTCACTGATGAAAATATCATTACGCTTTTCAATCCAAATGCAAACGATATCAAACGTCAGCTGTTGGAATTAACCAATGTTATTCAACCAGAAGACAATCTACTTATCTTCTATGCCGGACATGGTATTTGGGTAGAAAAGGAAAAGAAAGGTTACTGGCTAATGACTGATGCAAAAAGAAATGATCCAAACACCTGGGTCTCTAACAAAGATGTATTGAATCTGATAGCAAAGCTTCCATCACGCCATACACTACTCATCACGGATGCATGTTTCTCAGGTGGTGTATTTAAGACAAGATCAATTGCTAAAGATGCTCCTTCAGCTATTCAAATGATGGATGCTAAAGTTAGTCGTGTGGCTATCACTTCTGGTAACGATACTGAGGTTCCTGACCAATCTGTGTTCATGAAGTATTTGGTAAAAGCATTAAGCGAAAACAAAGATCAATACATGCCAGCACAGAAAATGTTCATCACGCATATCATGGAAGCTGTAATGACGGAAGGTAAAACAGAACCACGTTATGGAACTTTAGAACTGGCAGGGCATGTTGGTGGTGATTTTATATTTACGAAGAAGTAATTTATCATGTTCAGATATTTAGTATTTGCAGCTACTTTGTTTTATGGAAATGTTTCATACAGCCAGCCTAATAAAGAGTTGTATGAAGAAGCATCAGATGTGGTGCAATTGGCTATTCACAAACTAAATGAAGGTTTTGTAATTGATGCAAACAGAATTGTAGACAGTGCATTGAATATTTATCCTACAAGGGATGTCATTGATTATGCAAAAGAGTTATTCATTTTATCAAATCAGGTTCAGGCCAATGAATTTCTCCAGAAATTGTATGATAGATCTGTAAGGTTGAAAGATGATGACATTATTATTTATGATCCACCCCAGGTGATAAGTGTTCAGGGGAGGAAAAGGAAGGTTAATAAATGGAAGAAAAACACTGGTATTCTTCATCTTTTAAATGAAGCCTATTACGTAAGCAAAGAATTCGATACAAAATCGAATACGCTGACTTTGATGAAAAATATTTCAGCGCTCAACATTCATCGCTTAGACAGAGTGGCCAGGTCAATTCAGCAAGAGGTAAAGATCAAATTAGCAGTGGAAGAACGTAGATTTGATGAGGCTTTTCGACTTGCAGACGACAACGATTTTAATTATCTCAAGGCTCAATGGGAAGTGTATATTTTATTCAAAAAACAAGACTACCTCGAAGCTTTGAAAGCGGTGGATAAATATGGCAAAGTCCGTCTACCTAACTATCTGTCCTGGAAATTTGCTTTGAATGTATTATTAGGGAATAGTGATGAGGCATTAGAAGCTTACAAAAAAAATAAGGGTACAGATAATAATGAAACATTCTATTACCTCGCTTTGATTGAGATTAATAAGAAGAATTATGAGGCGGCATTAACATTCCTTGATAAATGCGTTAACTATAGGCTATCGGGTAAGTATAAAGATTTTGGGCAGTATTATTTAATGGACCGATGGTTAATCCATAAGGCATTAGGCGATGCTTATGCTGGTTTACAACGATTCGACAGAGCAAAAGACAATTATAATATTGCTTTACTCGCTAATCCAGATTATGAGCCTGCGATCGCTGCACTCACTAAACTTGAATCATCTATTGCAACTACAACATCAACAGATAAAATACCTCCGAAGATCGCTGTAACAGAACCTGCAGTAAAAAGAGGTTTACAGGTTACAACTTCAGGTAACGATGTAATGGTAAAAGGTATTGCAGAAGATCCTTCAGGATTGAAATCGGTAATAATAAATGATCAGAATGTGTATGCCCAATCATCAGGAAACTTCTGGGGCAATATTGTTTTGAAAGATGGATTAAACAAGATCACCATTAAGGCTATAGATGGTGCAGGTAATATTGGGGAAGAAACTTTCGAGATCACCAAGAATTCAACTGAAACAGAGATCGTTGCTGTTACTGCTAAAGAAGGGAAGAACTATTGTTTATTAATTGCAGCTCAGAATTATGCTGATGCATCCATTCCATCATTGGAAAATCCCATCCAGGATGCAGTGCGTTTAAAACTGGTATTAAAGAAAAATTACAGGTTTTCAGATGAAGAAATCTTTACGCTATTCAATCCGTCAGCAAACGATATTAAACGTCAGTTATTAGAATTAACCAATATTATTCAACCCGAAGATAACTTACTCATCTTCTATGCTGGTCATGGAATATGGGTAGAGAAGGAAAAGAAAGGTTACTGGTTAATGACCGATGCAAAAAGAAGTGATCCCAATAGCTGGGTATCGAATAAGGATGTACTCAATCTCATTGCAAAGCTTCCATCACGCCATACACTACTCATCACTGATGCATGTTTCTCAGGTGGCGTATTTAAGACAAGATCAATTGCTAAAGATGCTCCTTCAGCTATACAAATGATGGATGCTAAAGTTAGTCGTGTGGCGATCACCAGTGGTAATGATACTGAAGTTCCGGATCAGTCTGTGTTCATGAAGTATTTAGTGAAAGCCTTAAGTGAGAACAAAGATCAGTACATGCCAGCACAGAAAATGTTCATCACCCATATCATGGAAGCTGTAATGACGGAAGGGAAAACCGAACCACGTTATGGAACGTTGGAATTGGCAGGGCATGTAGGTGGTGATTTTATATTCGTAAAAAAGTAGACTAATTATATATGAGAAAACTTGGCATTGTATTATTATTTATGGCTGTTGTTCCTATGACGTTGAATGCTCAACGAGGATCAGTTATCGGTGTAGCTACAGATCCCAATGCAAAAGAAGCTTCTAAGCTGGCTAAACAGGCATCTAAACTTTGGGATAACGGTGAATATTATGAAGCAGAAAAAAAATATTACGAAGCTTTCCGGTTGTCGCCTAACATCTTCTACATGGAGGAACTGGCAAAAAATAAACTAGACTTAGGTGATCTGAAAGGCAGCAATAAAGTTTGGGAAGATGCCATTAAAGTTTTGGTTACAAAAGAAGGAGCTAAGGATGTACTCTATCGAGCTTATCAGCAAAAGATTGATCTTAATACAAAGAAGGGAGATCCTGAAATTGCCTTACACGATCTTATTAACTTCTATAAAGAATATGGCCCGCTAGATAAAAAGCTTTATAAAAACAGTTCTCTTTTCAATATTTACTTCTACGAATTGTCTTTGATTGCTTTTCAGATTAATGATGAAAAAAGTCTCTCAGAGATTTATAATATTCTTCATGAGAATGATATGATGAAGTTGTATGAGTTCAGGGCTGAGATTTTATTGTTACTTGTTCAGGGAAAGCATGATGAAGCTATTGCTAAAGCATTAAAGGTAGAAGACGATGGTGGAGGCTTTCTCTTTTCAAGAGTGGAGGCAAGGGTATTACTTTCAATTGCTTACGCCTATGCTGGTGATGTTACTAACTCAAAGAAATATATCAAAGAGGCTAAAAAGAATATTCTGGTTGGTGAGCGTTTCTTCTATGCTGTAACGGCAAAAAATGCGTTAACAGAAAAGGATTATAAAGTAGCAATTGAAGATTATACAAGTGCCATTAAACCTAGACAGGTTATGTGGACCAAGCAGGAACAAGCTGCAAAATTTGTAAACTATACGGGCAGAGCACAAGCCTATGAAGGTTTAGGAGATTTTATCAATGCAAAAAAAGATTACGAAGCTGCATTGGTTTATCATGCTGAATACGAACCTGCACTTACCGGACTTGCAAGATTAGAAGGCAGAGTCATCTCCGAAAGAAGATCAGATAAACTTCCGCCTGAAATAATTATCACAGAGCCATCTTCATTAACACGTGGATTGAAAGTTACCGGCAACGGTACCGATATGATGATCAAAGGAATCGCTAAAGATTCTTTTGGATTAAAATCTGTTACGATCAATGGAACGAATGTATTTACAAAAGAGCAGGGAGATTTTTGGGGTAATGTGTCATTAAAAGTTGGATTGAATACAGTAGTTATTGAGGCTACAGACATGGCTGGAAATAAAGCATCTAAAACAATAGAGATAGAACAACCTGCAGCACCTGTTGCAGTGAAAGAAGAAGAAATTATTGCTGCAACCGAAAAAGAAGGAAAGAACTATGCATTATTCATAGCCAGTCAAAATTATGATGATGCTTCAATTCCTTCACTGGAAAATCCGATCGGTGATGCGGTGAAACTCAAACTCATTCTAAAGAAGAATTACGGTTTTAAAGATGATAACATCATCAGTCTCTACAATCCTGAGAAAAATAATTTCAAACAACAATTTCAGCAACTATCAGAAGCTTTGCAACCGGAAGATAATCTTGTGATCTTCTACGCTGGTCATGGTGTGTGGGTAGAGAAAGAAAAGAAAGGGTATTGGTTATTAACCGATGCTAAAAGAAATGATTCAGAGACCTGGGTATCTAATAAAGATGTGTTGGATATGATCGCTAAACTTCCCACACGTCATACATTACTAATTACCGATGCATGTTTTTCAGGTGGAGTATTCAAAACAAGAAGTCTTGGTAAAGATGCACCTGCAGCCATGGTGAGTATGAACGAAAAGATCAGCCGTGTGGCAATTACCAGTGGTAATGATACCGAAGTTCCTGATGAATCTGTATTTATGAAGTATTTGGTAAAAGCATTGAGTGAGAACAAAGACAAATACCTCACAGCTCAAAAGATGTTCATTACACAAATCATAGAAGCAGTAATGACTGAAACCAAAACAGAACCACGTTACGGAACACTTGAATTGGCAGGACATGTAGGTGGTGATTTTATATTCGTAAAAAAGTAATAAATACTAATGAAGAATATTTTCATTTTATTATTATTCATTTCATCATCTGTCTGGGCACAGGATTTTGATAAAATGGTGAACAAGGCCCGGAATCTCTGGAAAGATGAACAGTTTATCGAGGCTGAAAAATTATTCAAAGAAGCACATAAGATCAGACCTTGTATGTCGATCATCAGGGAACTTGCCCGTAATAAATTTAAGATCGGCGACATTAAAGGTGCTAATAAAGTATCCGATGAAGATATTCTATCATGGTCAACTGATATCCGCTGTGACTTTAAACAAAAAGACATTAATTATAATTTATTCAATGCTTACACCCAGAAAATAGATTTGAACCTCACTATGGGTGATCCGAAGATTGCATTAGCAACAGGACTTGAATTGTTGAACAAAAAGATCGACGGTTATGAAAGTCCTTTTCGATTAATGGCAAATCAATTAACAGGTCCGGTTGAGAGTTTATTAGAAGTGGCTTTTTTAATGGAAGATCAACAGGCAGTTGATGCATATCTCACCGTATTAAGAACCTATCCTAAATCGGAAAGACAACAATTCTTTGCATCCGTTTATTCTTTGCTTCTCGGAAATAAAGTAGATGAGGCTATTACTTTAGCTACCAATATTTCTGAAGGTGGGGGTGATTTTTTTGCATCTAAATGGTGTGGCGATTACATGCTTGCCATAAGTTATGGCTACAAAGGAGATTTTGAAAAATCAGATCACTATCGAAATAAAGCAAAAAAAGGAACGGCCAACAACAGGTTTTTTGCAACATTGGATGGGCGAAATGCCATTCTTAAAAAAGACTTTCATAAAGCCATTTCACTTTTTACAACAGCATTGAAACCTCGTAAGTTTTTTTGGATGAATATTGATCCAATCGACAAGTTCAGCACCTACACTCATAGGGCAAAAGCTTATGAAGGTTTGGGTGAATATGTAAAAGCAAAAAATGATTACCAGGCAGCATTAGTTTATAATCCGGATTATGAACCTGCAGTCATTGGTTTAAACAGGCTCGAAGGTAAAGTGGTTTCAGAAAGAAGATCAGACAAAATACCTCCGGTAATTATCATCACAGAACCTTCTTCTCTAACCCGTGGATTGAAAGTTACCGGTAGCGGAACTGATATGATGATCAAAGGCATCGCTAAAGATTCATTCGGGTTGAAATCAGTTACCATCAACGGTATCAGTGTTTTCGTAAAAGAAGAAGGAGATTTCTGGGGAAATGTGGTATTAAAGGAAGGGTTGAACAATATTGTTATTGAAGCAATGGACATAGCGGGTAATAAATCTTCTAAAACAGTGCAGATAGAACAACCTTCAGCACCTGTTGCAGTAAAGGAAGATGAAATTATTGCAGTAAAAGAAAAAGAGGGAAAGAACTATGCTTTATTTGTAGCAAGCCAGAATTATGATGATCCGGCTATCCCCTCACTCGAAAATCCAATAACTGACGCAGTAAAGCTTAAGTTGGTTTTAAAGAAGCAATATGGTTTTAAAGAAGACCAGATATTCTTATTAAATAATCCCGAGGCTGCAGGGTTAAGAAAACAATTTCAGCAATTGGCAGAGATCTTACAGCCGGAAGATAATGTTATCATCTTCTATGCTGGTCATGGTGTATGGGTAGAGAAAGAAAAGAAAGGTTATTGGTTATTGACTGATGCAAAGAGAAATGATTCAGAAACCTGGGTGTCTAATAAAGATGTATTGGATATGATCGCCAAACTCCCAACACGTCATACATTGTTGATCACAGATGCATGTTTTTCAGGTGGTGTTTTTAAAACAAGAAGTTTGGGTAAAGATGCACCAGCAGCCATGGTGAGTATGAATGAAAAGATCAGCCGTGTTGCTATAACAAGTGGTAACGATACGGAAGTACCGGATGAATCTGTATTCATGAAATACCTGGTAAAGGCATTAAGTGAGAACAAGGATAAATATTTAACTGCTCAAAAGATGTTCATCACACAAATCATCGAAGCAGTAATGACAGAAACCAAAACAGAACCACGTTACGGCACTTTAGAATTAGCAGGACATGTAGGTGGTGATTTTATATTCGTAAAGAAGTAACTAATTATATGAGAAAGCTGGTAATATTATGGTGCATTGTATTTTGCTTAATAGCCGTAGCCTCAGACGCCCAAAGAGTAACCAAGGCAGAACAGAATCGTTATAAGGAAGCGTTCGATCTGTCAGAAAAAGCAAGGAAGCTTTGGAAAAGAGAACAATACATTGAAGCGGAAAAGCTCTTTTATCAGTCAAATAATCTACAACCATTGTGGTATAGTTCAGGGTTATTAATACTGGGTGACCTTAAGCTAGAGCAAGGTGATATAAATGGAGCGAAAAGAGCATACAAAACGCTTATTGAAAGCATAAAGTCTTACCAGGGTAATCTTGTAAGTGGTGTAGGCGAATGGTTGTATGTATCTAAGGAAAGTGTTTTAAGACTACTTCACCAGGAGGTGGCTTTTTCCAACTTTGGAAAAGGTGATATTAATTATGCACTTGAAAACTATCTGGCTGCACTTAGGATAGGTGGACCAAACGATCTTTCTTTTTACGCATCGCTTACAGCTCTTTTTGCCCAGGATGCTACAGCCCTCAGAGAGATCATTGAAATTGTAAATCGTGGTCCGGAGAAATATAAGGGGCATGCAATATTGAGTGATGCCTTTCTCGACATTGTTACAAATAATTACTCCGAAGCAATAAAAAAGCTGGAACGGCTGGATGAAGGAAAACGATTATTCAAGAACTCAAAAATTTATGCAAGCATGGCCCTTTGCCTTGTTCATGCTTTTAATAAAGATGTTGCCCAAAGTGAGATAGCATTGAAAGATCATTTAAAGGATCTGCAGGTAAGCAAGGATTTTCCGTTTGTTGACTATACAAAAGGCCTTAACGCTTTAACACAAGGCAGATTCGAGGATGCAAAAAATCATTTTACGGAAGAACTTAAACCCCGTAACCGAATGATCTCAACTGCGCTATACACTTTTAGATCTTTAGCACCGCACATGTCGTATGTGGGAAGAGCAGAGGCATACACAGGTTTGAAAGAATACTCACTCGCAAGGCAGGACTTTGAAAGAGCCTTGCTGTACAAACCAGATTATGAGCCTGCACAAATGGGTCTCGCAAAACTGGAAGGTAAGATCATCACCGAACGTAAGACAGATAAAGAACCACCGGTTATTACGCTCACTGAACCTTCAGTTACTCGTGGCTTGAAAGTTTCTTCAGCAGGTTTTGATGTAACATTCAGGGGTATTGCAAAAGATCCGGCAGGACTCAAATCTGTAAACATCAACGGTACAGATGTGTATGCACAGGAAAATGGAAACTTCTGGGGCAACATCACTTTAAAAGAAGGAATGAATAATGTGGTGATCAAAGCAACAGACATTGCAGGTAATACTGGAATGTTAGAAGTGCAGATTGAAAAAGTAGCGACACAAAAGCAGGAAGAAATAATTCCGGTTGTTGCAAAAGAAGCAAAGAACTATGCATTGATTATTGCATCTCAATCTTATGATGATCCTTCAATTCCTTCACTCGAAAATCCCGTTACAGATGCAGTTAAGCTAAAGTTTGCTTTAAAGAATAATTACAACTTCAACGAAGACAACATTTCTATTTTATTCAACCCTGCAATTGTAGACCTTAAAAAGAAATTTAATGAATTGATGGAAGCGGTGCAACCGGAAGACAATGTAATTATCTTTTATGCAGGCCATGGAATTTGGGTCGAGAAAGAAAAAAAAGGTTACTGGCTATTGGCTGATGCAAAACGCAATGATGCAAATACCTGGTTACCCAATAAAACTGTATTGGAGTTAATTGCTAAAGTTCCATCCCGGCATACATTACTAATCACCGATGCATGTTTCTCACGTGGTGTATTTAAAACAAGAAGCCTCGGTGCAGATGCTCCACAGGCAATGAGAGAGATGAGCGAAAAGATCAGTCGTGTGGCTATCACCAGTGGTAATGATACAGAAGTCCCGGATGAATCTGTTTTCATGAAGTATTTGGTGAAAGCACTGAGTGAGAACAAAGACAAATACCTCACTGCACAAAAAATGTTCATCAATCACATTATCGAAGCAGTGATGAACGAAACCAAAACAGAACCACGTTATGGCACTTTGGAATTAGCGGGGCATGTTGGTGGTGATTTTATATTCGTAAAGAAATAGAAGCAAACAAAGGATTATGCAAAGAACATTAATATCCATATTATCCTTCCTACTTTTTATCAATTCCTATGTTGCTGCGCAGAGCGAAGTGTCAGGAGTAGAAACAATTAGTTCCAGCGAAGCGATGAAAATTATAAAAAAGGCTAGGCAACTCTGGAAAGAAGATCGATATGTAGAAGCGGCTAAATTATTTTATGAAGCAGAAAACCTGCATCCCGCCGGTTTTTTGGATGAGCTTGCACGGCTGAAATTTGAGCTTGGTGATGTTAGAGGAGCCAACAAAACCTACGATGATTGTATAATCAAGCTTTCTGGTGAAATAAAGAATAGTAGTTATACCAAGTCTCAGACTAGAGATAAGCTTTGTAATATTTATTGGAAAAAAATTGATAAAAATGCTACAAGTGGTGATCCTAAAGAAGCCGTCTTAACCGCAGTTAAATTCTTAAAAAATCCTCCTGAAGGACATCGAAATATTTTTGGTATGCATTACCCCGAAGTAAAAGGGGTTTTACTTTCTGCTATAAATGTTGCTTTTCAAATCGAAGATATTCATAGTCTTTCTGAGTTTGAATCTCTTCTCACTACATACGAAAAAAGTAAACAGGCGTTTTTGTACGCTAGTGTTTATAAGAAAGTTCTCGAAAAGAGATTTGATGAAGCTGAGAAGCAGGCATTAGAAGGAGAGGATAATGCCGGAGGATTAGGATTCAATTCGAAAATGTTAGTGAGAGCTCTATTAGCGATTGTATATTCTTATAAAGGGGATTTTGTAAAATCGCAGCAATGGATTAATGAATCAAAAAAATCCATTGTTATTGGTGAGGGTTTTTTTATAAAGATTAATGGTATTAACGCACTTACTGCAAAGAAATATGATGAGGCAATAAAATATTTTAATTCCGCTCTTAACAATAACAGAACTTCATATTTTAGCATAAACCAATTAGGAAGATTTAATACTTACACCTTTAGGGCTCAAGCCTACGAAGGACTGGGAGATTTTATAAACGCCAAGAAAGATTACGAAGCTGCATTAGTGTACCATCCAGAATATGAACCAGCACTAACAGGTCTTGCACGATTAGAAGGAAGAGTCATCTCTGAAAGAAGGGCTGATAAACTTCCTCCGGAAATTATTATCACAGAGCCATCATCATTAACACGAGGGTTAAAAATATCTGGTAATGGTACCGATATGATGATCAAAGGCATTGCAAAAGATTCTTTCGGTTTGAAATCTGTATCGATCAACGGCACTCCGGTTTATAATAAGGAAGACGGAAACTTCTGGGGTAACGTATCTTTAAAAGCAGGATTAAATACTGTGATTATCGAAGCCACAGACATGGCTGGCAACAAAGCATCTAAAACAATTGAGATCGAACAACCTTCAGCACCTGTTGCAGTAAAGCAAGAAGAGATTGTAGCTGTAACAGAAAAGGAAGGAAAGAATTATGCTTTATTCATAGCCAGTCAGAATTATGATGATGCTTCTATTCCTTCACTGGAAAATCCCATCGGTGATGCGGTGAAACTCAAACTAATTCTAAAGAAGAATTACGGTTTTAAAGATGATAACATCATCAGCTTATATAATCCTGAGAAAAATAATTTCAAACAACAGTTTCAGCAACTATCAGAAGTATTACAACCTGAAGACAATCTTGTGATCTTCTACGCTGGTCATGGTGTTTGGGTAGAAAAAGAAAAGAAGGGTTATTGGTTATTGACTGATGCCAAACGAAATGATTCAGAAACCTGGGTATCAAATAAAGATGTATTGGATATGATCGCAAAGCTTCCAACACGTCATACATTACTCATAACCGATGCATGTTTTTCAGGTGGTGTATTTAAAACAAGAAGCCTTGGTGCAGATGCTTCTCAGGCTATGAGAGAAATGAGTGAAAAGATCAGTCGTGTAGCCATCACCTCAGGCAACGATACAGAAGTTCCTGATGAATCTGTTTTCATGAAGTATTTAGTAAAAGCTTTGAGTGAGAACAAAGACAAATACCTCACTGCACAGAAGATGTTCATTAATCACATCATTGAAGCAGTAATGAATGAGACCAAAACAGAACCACGATATGGCACTCTAGAATTAGCAGGGCATGTAGGTGGTGATTTTATATTCGTAAAAAAGTAGTTTATGAAACTCTCTTTATTGAGAACATTGTTATTTATATTTCTATTAGCTGGGCCATCAGCATATTCTCAAATGACAGAAGAAGAAGAGAAAAGAGCTAAGGAAAACTTTCAAAAAGCGGGTATACTAAGACGCAAGGCAAAAGAAGCAGCAGGGAAAGGATGGAACCCTTTCAAAAAGGATATGGCAAAAGCTGAACAGCTATATGAAGAAGCCAATAGAACTTATCCTGCAGTACTCATGCTTAGTGCTTACGAAGATAATTTTGACCTTCTCCCTTATTTGAGGATAGACAAGAAAGATGATTTGCGTGGGGCTAATAAAGAATGGGGAAATGTTATTAAACTAGTACAGGGTATGAAGATGGTGTATACTTCTAAAACCTTCGGGCATCATTTTATTCCTGCGGAAGAATACCTCCGTCACATTTATACAGTGAGGGCCTCAAAGAACATTGTTGGTGGTGATCTTCAATTGGCTTTTGATGATGTAAGAAAAGTAGCTCAAATGCAGTTTTCAAAAAAAGATTATAAGGAATATGTAATGAGTCCTGCAGGTGGTCCTAGTACAAAGGGTGTATTCTATACAGCTCAATATGTTGCTTTTCTAAACGAAGAAAAAGAGTTGATAGAACTCCTGCAAAAGAAATTCAAAGAATTCGGAGATGATCTCTATTTCGATATGGGAAATATCTACCTGGCTATTCTAAATAAAGATTATGATAAGGCTATTGCCTTGGCAGAGGAGTTAGAGAAAGGAAACAAAGCAGAAAAACTTACTGCTCGTTATCTACTATCATGGACTTATGCTTTAACAAAGCAAACAGAAAAATCTGAATCTTATGCAAAACAACTGGTAAAAAATCTTTTTATAACAGATAAAATGGTTAGTAGAATGCGGGCTATGAATGCATTGACCAATAAGAACTATGAATTAGCTCTTCAGCTCGCAAATGATGCACTTAAACCGATGAAATGGGTGCATTTAAGTTATGAACAACCAGGAAAGTTTTTCCTTTATACGCTACGTGCAGAAGCCTATATTGGTCTTAAACAATATGATAAGGCAAAAGCTGATCTCGAACGAGCGATGCTTTACCATAATGCTTATCAACCTGCGATTGATGCTCTCGCTAAACTGGAAGGTAAAAGCGTTGAAGAAAGGCGAACAGATAAAATACCTCCTTTAATTACAATTACGGATCCTGTCAATAGAGGTCTACAAATCGTTACTTCCGGTGTTGATATGCTGATTAGGGGAACTGCTACTGATCCTTCTGGGATCAAAGAGGTAAAGATTAATGATCAGCTTGCTTATCTTCAAACAGAGAATTTCTGGTCGAACGTTACATTGAATGATGGGATTAACAAAATTAAGATTACAGCTACAGACAAAGCAGGAAATATTGCTGAACAGTTTTTTGAACTTGAAAAAAAAGCTACGGTTGAAACTAAAGTAGATATTGTACCGGTAATTACTAAAGAATCCAAAAACTATGCATTGCTAATTGCAGCACAGAATTATGAAGATGATGCAATACCCTCATTATCAAATCCGGTTGCAGATGCTATTAAATTAAAACAATTATTCAAAAGTAATTATAGTTTTTCCGATGATAACATCTTCACTTTATTCAACCCAACCACTTTAGATGTAAAAAAGACTTTTGCAGAGATAATGGAAATCATTCAGCCCGATGATAACATCGTCATCTTTTACGCAGGTCATGGAATGTGGCAGGAGAGTGATAAAAAGGGATATTGGTTAATGACAGATGCAAAGCGAAATGATGTAAATACTTGGTTTTCTAATAAACTCATGTTGGAACTTATAGCAAAACTTCCTTCCCGTCATACACTACTAATCACCGATGCATGTTTCTCTGGTGGAGTGTTTAAAACCAGAAGCCTCGGTACCGATGCTCCACAAGCTATGCGAGAGCTTAGTGAAAAGATCAGCCGTGTGGCTATCACCAGTGGTAACGATACAGAAGTTCCGGATGAATCTGTCTTCATGAAATACCTCGTAAAAGCATTGAGTGAAAACAAAGACAAATATCTTACTGCTCAGAAAATGTTCATCAACCACATCATAGAAGCAGTAATGAATGAGACCAAAACCGAACCACGTTATGGTACATTGGAATTAGCAGGACATGTAGGTGGTGATTTTATATTTGTAAAGAAATGAGAAAACGGTTCAATAGATGGCTGGTTGCTTTTCTGCATGGCATTGTCCTGTTCATTATCTCGTGGATATGGCTCAGCTTCTACACCACTTATGGCAGCGAACAAATGCTCATTCAATGGGCTTCGGTAATCAAGCGAACTGTTCTGCAAATGGATGAAGATCCGGGTAAAGACGAATACCTTTTCATTAATCTATCGTACGATAAAACGCTTGTTCCGAGTACGGAAGTTTTGGGTAATGATGTGATCACAGATCGGTGTAAGATCAGCCAGTTCATGTCTGTGTTAAAGAGAAACCCCAATGCTTTTAAATTCGCTTTTTGCGATGTTTACCTTGCCGGAGATACCGAATGTGATTCTGCCTTGAATGAATCAGTTTCCGGCTTAAAGAACATAGCATTCCCTGTTCATTATCTTGGCACCGATACACTCGATATTCCAAAGTTCAATACCAACTATGGCATTGCAGATTATGAGACCAACGATGATGAAGATGCTTTTCTCAAATTTAAAATGGTACAGAATGGTGAGTATCCATCGATACCTGCATACATCTACAAAACATTAGATGGTGGTAACATTAAAGAGGGGAAGTTTGTTAATACAGATAATGGTACACCTATCTTCAATAGCATGATCATCGATTTTCCGATCAGGGCTTTTGAAGTGTTCGAAAATAATGAATACCCGGTTGTGAATTTGTCAGAACTGCTGATGCTACCTGAAGACATATTGGTAAATGATTTCTTAAAAAACAAAGTGATACTACTGGGTGATTTTAAAAATGATGTACATGACACCATGTATGACGATACTCCCGGTACATTGATACTTTTAAATGTTTATTTAACATTAAAGAATGGCCTGCATAAAGTTTCTTTGTTGTGGGTTTTAATGATGCTGTTATTTTTTACATTGGTATCGTATTATATATTCAATCATGAAAGAGCACAAACGAAGCTCGAGAAACACCGGAAGTATTCGTTCCTTGCGTCTATGCTCAATTACCTGATTGTTTTCGGAGCCATATCCATCGCCTCATATATTTTCTTCAATGTATATATAAACATATTGATCCTGGCTTTATATGCAAATTGCCTGGCCTTCATGGTTGGCGTTTTCAAGAAAACAAAACACTTTCCTAAACCAATTGATATATTTAACGACATCAAAGAATTTTATTTTAGTTTTAAATAGTACTGTTATGAAGCGTATACTCTTTTTATTGATGATCCTTGCAGCACATGTAACAAATGCACAGGTGTATTATGTAACGTTTATCAAAGGCAGCGTAAAACATTCTGCCAGCGGCAAGACTATTGCCGTAGGAGACAAATTATCAGAGAAAGACCAGTTGGTTTTTGTTGATAAAGCATCCAAACTTTCCTGCATCAGCCCGGCAAAAGGAAGGTTTGATATTACCGGCGACAAATCAAAACAGAACAGTAAAAAAGAATGGGTGGCAGTATTGTCTGATTTGTTGGTTCCTGCTTATGCATCAAAGCAATTAAGCACAAGAGCAATAGGAGATGAAACAGGTGCTGATGTACTTTTTAAATCTGCTCATCCTGATAATAAACTGTTACTGATAGAAGATCAGTGGATCGATATTTCCACTACAGCACCACTCGACAAAAGCAATTTTTACTTTTTGCAGTATGATGTAAATGGAAAGACGATCACTAAAAAAATACCTTCCAAAGAACATTCAATATCTTTTAATAGTTCCTTACTGGTAGATGCTAATGGTGAGGTAATACCTGCTGACCAACTATCATCAGTTGCACTTTGTTCGCAAACAGTACAGAATGGTAAGCCGGTTTCTAAGATTGTTGCTAAGTTTAACCCTGTGTTTTTATCTGCAACTGAATTTAATAATGAAGTGGCTTTACTCAAAACACATTTATCCGGCTTATATAATACACCGGAGAAATTAAACAATGAGATCTACAATCACTTTTATGGAAACTACGGTTCCGTAAATCCTTCTTTGTTTAGAAAGTGGTTGAAGTAATAATGTCCACGTATAGACTTGAAGAGGCAATTAAATTTTGCCTCTTCTTTATTTTATGGAACCAAGGTTAGTAATGCCATGAAGTATTAATTGTGAATAGAAGCACAAAGCGACAAGTTTCCAGGTCACCCCGCCTGATGCAAAACCCGTGTTATGCCTTCGTTGTTCTTTCATTATTCTGTTGGTAAATACAATTTCATTGTCCCTTTTTTAAATAACACTTCGTCTAAATGCCCCACTTATTAAGTGCCTCAGCACCCATATTACACGACTGCTCTTTAAGGAATAGTCTACCTCTATAAACAGTACTTCTCTGTTGTAATCATCTATCACATTAAAAGATCTAAACTTTGTTCCATTACTCAATACATCTGTCATAAAATCAATACTCCAGGTTTCGGTAAAGCCTTCTGGCACTTCCAAAG
>JAEWJK010000010.1 GCA_023386555.1 Bacteroidota bacterium
TAAATACACCTGTAGCAGAATTATTGTCCATGGTGCCGATCTCGATATCCTGCGAAGCTGTACCATTCTTTGCCCAGAAACGTAACCTGTGGGTTCCTGCACTAAGGTTACTTACCGGAGGGCTAACTAAAATCATATCATCTGTAGCACCTGTGCTAGAATTATACATTTCTACTGCATTGGCTGTGGAGTGTGCATTACTTGCAATTGTTTTTACAGTAGCGAAAGTTGACAATCCGGTTCCACGCAATACAGCAGACCAGCAAGTTGGTAAGGCAGGTATCGTTACCCCATCAAAATTTTCATTGAATGAAGTAGAAGGATTACATAGTGTTGTAAAGCTGGTACTGCTCCAGTTACTAAAATCTGAGCTACCGCAGTCTGATCTTAGGTAAAAAGAGTAAGTAGTTGCAGGCGTTAATCCTGTTAAATTAACTGAAGTATTTCCTACAGCAGTATTGCCGGAAGATACCAAACCGGTTGCACCGCTTCCTGCAGCACCGCTGGTTCTAACTTCGTACTGGTAACCGATTGATGGCAGCACTGTAGGCTCAACATATTGTATTGTTGCCCCGGTGGTTGCAGGTGTAGGATTTAAACCCGTGGGATTAAAACAAGTTGGCGGAGAAAATGTATAAACCTGGCCTGTAGGAGGCTTTGTGCTAATATCAGTTACTGCAGTTGAGCTGCTGACAGCTGGCGTACTTACCGTAGTAAGATTTAAAAAACTACCGCTACCGGAACCTGTTGCAGAGCTAATGCCAATAGAAGCAGTACCTGCGTTTACAGATCCTGATTCCTGCCGGTATACAAACTCAATTTTATTTAGGGTTTCATATAATTTAACCTGAAAACTAATTACCGGTGTAGCAGAAGCGTAATTCCATTCCCAGTTTCTCCATTCAACCGTAAGAATGCGGTTTGGCGCAGTGCCAGTTACCTCATAATACGCTTTACTAACAGAACCTGTAGCCCTACCATCCAGATCATCCCAAAGTGGAGCGAGGATGGGTCGAGAAGTTGTGTTGGCAGTACTAAAATCATTTCCGGTTAGTGAGCTCGTGCCGGCAGGATTTAAACTAATAAAGCCATTAGATGACATTTTAAACTGGGTATAGGTAATACCCTCGTAAACGAAATCGAACCCTATATTTTGTGCGGGGCTTATATAAGTATCGGCCTGTACCAGACTCAAATTGGTTGCTGTAGCATCATTAACCGGTGTGTAGGTGCCCGTAGTAGCTGCGAACACATAACCGGATGCCTGTCCCTGTGCTGATTTGGAAATGAAGTTCAGGCATACAAATAGGGTGAGCATCATAACAGAACTCAAACCTTTGAACAAGTACAATTTTCTCATGATAATTCAGTTGGTATTAAGAGTAGGCAATTTAGATATTTTTAACAAAGCTGAGATGAGAATGAGATTAAAAAAGAGGCTCATCCTAAAAGGTGAGCCTCTTGATATCTGATGTAGATATTTTTTAATATTTCACAAATCGCTGTGTTGCAGTTTCACAACCGTTAGCACATACTGCTTTAACCAGATAAGTTCCGGCTGCTAATTGCTGAACACTAAACATTTCCAGGTTATCTCCTACCATTAATTGGGTTGCTCTTTGCATTAATACTTTACCTGTAAGATCAGTAACCACTATTGTTACTCTTTCTGCCTTAGGTGAAATGATCTTTACATTCAGCTCTCTTGTGGTTGGATTAGGATATACACTGCTTAGCGTAATGTCTGTTAGTTTTCCAGAAAGCAGGATTACATTGCTGTGAGTTGCTTTACCATCTCTGTCGATCTGCTTCAACCTGTAATAGTTGTTACCAGCCAGCGGTCTTACATCGTTATAGTTATAGTTTAATGCTGATGTACTATTGCCATTTTCAGCCTTAGAAGCAACGAAAGTGATGCTGCTGAAGTTTCTGCCATCTGAGCTTCTCTCCAACTCAAAACCTTTGTTATTGGTTTCTGTTGAAGTGCTCCATAATAACCTGTTCGTGCTTCCTGATTGCTCACCACGGAAATTAAGCAATGTTACAGGTAATGTGAAGTTGCCGGTATGCACAAAGAAGCTACCTGATCCTGTTACATTGAAGCTTACAGCCCATCTGCCATCCGCAAAAGTAATATTCGCATCGGTTGGATCAATTTGGATACCACCTGTTGCACCAGGAGTTGTTGCCGTTCCAGGGAACATGCTAACTCTCAGGTTGGCTTTACCAGCATTATCTGAAATACCTGTTGGCAATGCTGCATAAAATCCTCTTGCTGTATTGAAAGCATCAAACTCACTTTGTAAGAAATACAAGGTTATAGTTGATGTTGCAGTAGATGCATTTGTTGCAGGAACAATATTGTAATGTCTTGCAACATATGGCTCATTCGTACCTGCTGCAGTTGGAACCGCAGATTCAACTTTCACACATGCATTTACTATTCCGCTTACCGGTGAAGCACCAGATGGCGTTACGGTTGCAATAATATCACAGTTACCAGCAAAGAAGTTTGCAGAAGCGGCCACATCATGGCTTGAACAAAGCTGTGTTCCACCTGCTGTACCTGCAAGACTCATAGATGGAGTGATAGCTGTATTTACTGTAATCATTACCGGCGTAGTGCTTACAGCCTCATTACATGCACCACTCTTAACAACTACTCTATAATAAGTAGTAGCAGTTAAAGCACCTGGTGATAATGTAGTTGTTGTATTTGCTATTGTTGTTGGTGATGTGAATGCAGCATCTGCTGAACTTTCCCATCTTACCACATTTCCTACAACTCCTGTGGCAATTACATTATTTGGAGTGCCTCCTGTACAAATTGTCTGGTTACCATTTAATGTACCTGCATCAGATACTGGCGAAACGGTTACTGTAGTTTGTGCTGTACTTGTACAACCACCCACGCCTGTAACAGTTACTGTGTATGTTGTTGTAACAGTTGGAGATACTCCTATTGGATTCTGATCTGCAGAAGTATAACCGGCAGGGGTTGAAGCCCACGAGTATGTATAATTAATCGGGGTACCGTTAAGATTAATGTCATCGATAGCCCAGTAGTAACCCCAGTTAGAAAGATATCTGAATCGTATCTGGACATTTGATTGTCCCATATAAGATGCTGGAACATTCACGGTTGCAGCTGTATGAACCTGCGCATTTGCAGTTGTGGTTCCTTGGCTGGTTGTATAAACCTGCAAATCATCCCAGATAGTGCCATCTGTAGTGATTTGAACTTTTACCTGCTCAGCTGGTGAACTTGATGCCCAAAGTTGATATACATGGTTAAAAGTTAGCGTTGCAGCACCTGAATATCCCACAGTACTGAAAGATGGGCTTACTATAAAAGTTCTTGTCTGGCTTCCACTTCCACCAGCATCTGGAAGAGCAATGGCAAAATTGGACCCGGTAATAGAGAAGTTTGTGAAGTTTGCAGACCCAGCAGATCTATTATAGGGTGCTGTTTTAATATGGAATTTTTGAGTATCAACTGTAGTACCTGTTGACGAAGAATCAATAAAACTCCATCCGGTAGCACCTGTTTCAAAATCTTCTGACAAAATAGTTGCAGGGACAGTTGTTACAGATGATGTCAGATCAATATTTCCACCAATACATACAGTATTCGCAGATGCACCTGCTGTAACTCCGGTTGGTACAGGATTAACTGTTACAACTACTTCTGCAGACGTGTTCATACAGGTAGTTCCTCCGTCTGTTACCACCACTGTATAGCTTCCTGAAGCAGATGCAGTATAAGTTGCTGCAGTTTCAGAAGCAATATCAACACCATTATTTTTCCACTGGTAAGTTGCAGATGCAGCGTTTGTATTAGCTGTTAAAACCTGGGTAGCCGGTGAACAAAGATTTACTGGTCCTGCAGGTGAAACAGTTGCAGTTGGATTTGCATTTATTGTGATAGTAACCACATTTGAAAATGCCTCAACCGGTGCAACATTACATGTTACTTTTAAACGATAATAAGTAGTGGTAGTAACTGGTGCTGTTAATGTTAATGCTGCAGGATTCGTTTGTGCAGCAATATCAACTGGTGTTGTAAATGCAAGGTCAGTTGAACTTTGCCATTGGTAACCTGAGTTTGCACCTGTTGAATAACCTGTGGCAGTGATGGTTGGTGCTCCGCTAACACAATAACTTGTCGTTGGTGCAGAAGCTGTACCACCATCAGCACCTGTACACGATGGTGCAGTAAACTCATCAGCTCCTATATCAGGTGTGGTAGCATTTCTGGCGTCGCCATCAATATCCGTTGAAATACCAACAACCGGGCTACCCAAATTATCTAAAGTTGCATTAGATCCAGGAACAAGATGAAGATCAGTTGCAGAAGTAAATATTGGTTCTATACTTACAGAGTTAGCATCCTGGCTGGAAGCTGTTTGCCAATCGGACAAGCTATTACGGTTTGTACTTGAAATATATCCTGTAGAATGCTGTGGACCGTCTATATAAAGATCATTGTAATTACTACTTGTAAATGGTGACGCCGCTAATGAATATATCCCATACATTCTACCACCTGCATTTCCTGGATTACCTGTGATTGAAATAATATTATTCTTAACATTCAATCCTGTAACAGTAGAAGCAATATAAATTCCACCATGAACATCAACACTGCTTGTAGCAAGACGATTATCTACAATATTGATAGAATTATAATAAAGGTTATAACCACCTCCACCTTCTAACATGATACCCCAGGCATTATTCGAAGCAGTAGAGGAACCAGTACCTTTAAGGCCAGAAATCATATTATTCTGCACCGTCACGTTTGCTGTAGCAGTACCTGAGCTAAGGGTTATCCCCTTTCCTGCACTAAATCCGGCTGCATCAGTGAAACTAATATCCTTAATAATATTATTTGAAATAACACTGCTAATAAATCCTGAACCAAACTCCATAGCACGAGCCTGAGTAGCGGTAGTAACAATATTAAATATTGTGTTACCATCGATTAAGGCATTACTTGCATTTAAAACCCGAAGACCGCGGAATCTGATATAGTCTGCAGCGTTATCCGACCCGATCGAATTTCCTTTAATGGTGAGATTATCATTTACACCAGTTGCACCTGCAGCAGCATAAATACCATAATAAGCTTTGTTGATACTGTTATTCTGAATAGTGAGATTATCATTATCATCGCCTGTAGCAGAAGTAGTAATGGTTGTACCACCAACATAAATACCATGTATAGTTGCAACCGTGTTACTACCAGCCATGATATTTGTATTCTTAATCGTAATATTTTCAGCTCCCAGTCCTGTTCCAAGGCTTGATATCCAGATTGCTGAAGTATTTGCAGAAGTGCTGTTGTTCTGAATCGTGAGGTCTCGTGTATTTGTTCCGTTATTAGAACCATCAATAATCACGTTATCAGCACCACTTATTTTGATCAATGCACTACTTGCAGCTGTACTACCGCTTAAAACAGTTGTCACTCCAGCAGCAGGACGAATAGTAAGTATAGCCACTGAACATCCATAACCAATAGGGTTCAAAGCAACAGCTCCTGTTTCAGTTATAGCAGCATCAATGATTTCTGCTACCGTATTTGCGGTTAAAGCTCCATTGTTAATGGCTTCGAATAAGCCTCCAGTTCCTGTGATGGTAGGATAAGTTCCTGCAGCACCTATTGTAACCGTGGTATTAATACCGGCAACCAGGTCAAAGCTGTTTATTGTGCCTCCAATAGGGAAAACAGTTCCAGTTAAATTGACACTGGCTGGGGCTGAATTGAATGTTCCACTATTGATGCCAACATTCACCGGACTTGCCAAATCCTGTGCTACCACAAAATATTCAATTGTTTGTCCTGCAGCTACCCCACCGGCTAACAATGAATAGTCGAGGGTGAATGTAAATGGACTGGCAGCATTGCTTGCTTCAACATATTTCCATCCTGCATCGGTGTTTGGATCGGAGCTGCGTTTAAAATATAATCTAGGTTTAGTACCTGCAGTAACATTCACGTCACTTGCATCAGTAATATTAGCTGAAAGGGAAGCACCTGTTAAACATCCGGTATTCTGTAAAGCCGTGTATGCGATAGATGGCCCTGATATATCATTAATAGTAAAGCTTCCTTCATCAGCACCAATATCGGGGTTAGATGCATCTCTTGTATTGCCGTCAAAATCTGTAGTGATTCCAGCTATCGGAATACCACCACTTTCAACCTGCGTTGGTATTGCCGGGTTGATATGTAAGAATGTAGCATCTGAACCGGTAGTGCTAAGGAATGGCGGATTTCCACTTACAGATGCAGCATCTCTCGGTGCCATTGTACCGGAAGTAGCGGTGAAAGCTTTGTAATCTGCCAGTGTTTCAGCAGATTCTGTACCATTAAAAAACAGAACATTATTTACACCTGGTGTACCTGCATAAAACAAATTATTGTTTGATGCTGCGTTATAGTTATTTAAGCTGTTAGCAGTTGCCGCACTTCTTCTGTAAGCAACGGTTTTACCTGTTCCGTTAGGTGTTGAAACATTTACTATTATATTGTTTCGCAATGTTAAAGAGGCCGTTGTTGCTGTTGTACTTATAGTATGAAATATACCCGAAGTTGTAAAGTTAGTTCCTGTAGATGCAGCATTCAGATATATTGTATTATAAGACACATTCAAATTAGAACCAGTAGAAGTTCCGGTAAATCCGATACCTCGTATCACATCCGTTGTTCCATTACTTGCAGCGGTATTTCGAAGGTCTCCTATGAGATTATTGAAAATGTTCAGGTCTGCTCCGGATGTTGCTACCGCTATTCCTGAAACAAGTGAAGTTGTTCCTGTTGAAAGCAGGTTGTAAATTTTATTCCTTGAAACTGAATTAGCTGTTGCACTGCTAGAGAGATTAATTCCAGTTACTGCTGAAGATGTTCCTGTTGAAGATAATGTATGAATTGTATTTTGTGAAATAACTGCAGCGGTTGATCCATGGGTAAATGAAATACCTATTACAGCACCTCCGGTTCCGGAAGAAACTAATCCGCTTACAGTATTGTTAGACAAAGTTGATGATGCGATTGTTCCGTTTGAACCCTGGAGTATCCCGGTTATTGCACCCTGGCCTGAAATATTACTGATTGTATTATTAGATAAATCAATGTTTCCACCAAAATTACTTTGTAGCACAATAATAGAACTTGTACCACCAGTCCAATTACTGAACGTATTTCCTGTTATTGTCTTTGAAGGAGTTGAGCCTGTACCATCATTGTTAAACCAACCTGTAATAGTGGTAGCACCCGTAACAGTGATGTTCGAAAAGTTATTATTATTACTCTGAACACTTGTGCCGGTAGTTGATGAACCACCATCGTTATATAAAGCCACTGTTCCACCTGCACCTGTTTTATTGAATGCAGTAACGATACTGTTTCCATTAATATTTTTTACACCAGATGTCGGGCTACTCATCGAATTAGAAATAAACGTAACATTACCGGTTGTATTAACAGAAAGATTAGTGAATGTATTTCCATTAATATTTATGAATTGGTGGGTGCCTGTATTTGAGAGAAAAGTAATAGCAGCAGTTCCTGCTACTGTATGACCAAAATTATTAAAGTCATTATTATTTACATTTAAAGTAGACGTTGCAGAAGCCGATGTTCCTAATATATTAATTCCATTTATAGCTCCTGAAGCGGCGCCACTTTTCACAGAAACAATATTGTTATTTACTGAGTTGGTAAATGTTCCTGTAGGAGCATTACTAAAAGCAGGAACATGAATGCCATTGGCTGTACCGGCAGTAATACCACCGTTTGAACTTGTTATTGAATTATTAGATACGGTAAAATTCTTACTGTTCCTGATCAATATACCATTTACTGTTCCTGACACGTTTGCGTAACCTGAGAAAGTTCCTGTAGTTCCATAGTTTGTAATAGTATTGGCAGTAGATACGCTGCCTCCAATTTCAACTCCATCATTCTGGTCTGCAGCAGCGGTAGGACCTACCACTACAATACCATTGTTCACATCGGTGATATTATTACTGTATATTTTTAACCCATGGTTGCCACCTGCTGCACCTGTTGCGGTTGCACTGGTTGTAGCTGTACCTGCAGCATGTGTGGCATTTACATAAATACCAAATGTATTTTGATAAGTACGGTTAAGGTCTATAGTATTTCCTTCTATAGTAATGTTCTGTGATCCATCAGTTGCTGCAACATATAAAACTGCAACACCCCACTCGGTCATATTATTAGATGCTGCTGTAGTTGTACTATTCGCAGCATTTTCCTCCATAACAAACCCTTTGATCGTAATCCAGTCAGCGCCAATAATTTTAAAGATGGCATCGTTTAATGCACCTGCAGTTAATGCAGCTGATGCAGTTATTGTATTACCGTTTCCTTGTATCACTACAGTATTAGTAGTACTAGTAGTTGTTAGAATGGCGGTTCCTGTTCCGCCAATAACATATCCCCCTGCAGGAGCTGATTGGGGGTTAGCTGCAACAAGATTTAAAACAACACCACCGGCACCTACGCCTTGAGTATTTAAATCAGTGATAGCTGCTGCTAAATCGGGATAATCTCCCGGAATATTTTTTGTTCCGGTTAATTGAGCGAAAAGACTGGATGCACACAAAAGTGCGAAGACAAGCAAGTACAACTTTCTCATTAGAGTACAGTTTAGTTTTGGAATAAGAGCGTACAAAATAGTCTAAATATTCTTTCTGAAAAAATTTAATCTTTTTTCCATTTATCAACGTACCATTTGATCCTCTATAATTCACTAAAAAAAAGATCAACTTTCCTTTTCCTACATTTGCTATCTGCTATGAAGAATATTAAACTGATAGAAGTTCCGTCAGAAATTGGTGCCGGTACAAGGGGTGCCAGCCTGGGTATTGAAGCTTTAAAAATTGCTGCACTCGATTTCATGAGCAACTTCTTTATACACTTTCCTTCCGAAAAAATTCAAACTGAAAACGAAATACTATATCAGCCAATTGAATCGCCCTATGCAAAACGGGTAAAGGGAATTGCTGCCATGTACGACAAAGTAAGTAAAGCAGTTGCAGATTCAATGAAAAGCAATTTTTTTCCCGTGGTGTTGAGTGGTGATCACAGTATTGCAGGTGCAACCATTGCAGGTATTAAGATAGCAAAACCCAAAAGTAAATTAGGAATTATTTGGATAGATGCACATGCTGATCTTCATACACCATATACTACTCCATCAGGAAATATGCATGGTATGCCGCTGGCTTCAGCATTAGGGATGGACAATGAAACTTCAGCAGTGCATGATATAGATGCTGAAACAAAAAAATACTGGGAGCAGTTAAAGAATATTGGAAAAATCTGTCCGAAAGTATTACCTGAAGATGTAGTATTTATCTCCCTTCGTGATTTTGAAAGAGAAGAAAAGAATATCATTGAAAAACATGAAATAAAGGTAATCACCACTAATGAGGTTAGAAGAAAGGGTGCTGAGAATGTTGTTCGTTCGGTATTAAGATACCTCAGCGATTGTACAGATATCTACGTATCATTTGATGTGGATAGCCTAGATGCATCCATATCCAGAGGAACAGGAACACCTGTGGGAAATGGTTTGAAAGAAAGAGAGGCTGAAGATCTTATCAGCAAGTTGATGCAGAACAGGAAAGTTTGTTGTTTTGAAATAACAGAAGTTAATCCTACACTCGATAAAGAAAACCTGATGGCCGAAATTGCATTTAATATTTTACAGAGAAGTGTAAATGTATTGATGATGAGTTGATATCGCTTTTAAGCTACAAAAAAAACGAATGGTTCTTTACATGAACTTCCGTTTCAAAGGACTATCTAACCTTTCCTATCCTTAAAATTCTTCATCCCTTCTTCATAAGAGATCGGATAAAAATGAAGGTAGTTCTTTGCTTTATCTATCACCAATCCACCCTGCTTTGCTCTTTGCACAGGTTCTTTAAATGTTTCGGCAGTAACAGGTGTAATCAACGAATCATCTAACCCGGCAAATTTTGCAAAATGTACAGCCATATCATAAGGACTTAATCTTTCTTCTCCTGCCAAATGAAATAAACCTGTAGCTTTTTTATCTGCGATAGAAGCAATGCCTTTGCATATATCCCCTACATATGTAGGTGTTCTTACCTGGTCACTCACTACCTTAACAGACTTACCTTCTTCCAGATTTTGTTTTATCCAATGAAGAAACGTTGGTCTCATTCCATCCCATATTTCTCCATACATAAATACAGGGCGAACAATCGTATAAGGCAATGAACTTGCTGCAGTCATTTGCTCTGCTTTTAATTTACTCTCACCATAATAATTCAAAGGAGCAGGTGTTGCATCTTCATCATGCGGCCCACCATTACCAAAAACAAAATCGGTGGAGATATAAATAAAATGTGGTAGTTGTTTCAACTCCTGTGCAGCATCAACAATATATTTTGTTCCTGCTACATTGATTCTATCGCACATCTCTCTATTAACATCACATTCATCCGGCCTGCTCATTGCTGCAGCATGAATTATCACATCTGGCTGCACCTTATTTAATAATGTCTCAACAGAATTAATATCAGTAATATCAGAAGGTATATAAATTACATCATCAAATGGAATTCGCTTCTCTCCTTTTCCCGTTGCAAACAACAAATGATCATTTTTTAAATCCCTGGATAGATGCTGACCAAGAAAACCATTCGCCCCCGTTATCAAAATTTTCATATCAACAATGATATAAAAAGAAGCTGATCTTAACCGTGTAAAGTTTACACATTAATCAGGTTTTTGTATTGGTGTTTATATTACCTTAGCTGCCTTGTTATGAGTCATAAAAAAGTTACTAAGATTGGTGTGCTCACGTCTGGAGGAGATTCACCCGGTATGAATGCAGCTGTGAGAGCAGTTGTTAGAACAGGATTATATCATGGGTTAGAAGTATATGGCATTATGCGTGGCTATAGTGGGATGCTTGATGATGATATTGTGAAGATGGAAACACGTTCTGTTGCCAATATTATTCAACGTGGTGGTACAATTCTCAAAACGGCCAGGTGTAAAGAATTCCTGGAATATGAAGGAAGAAAAAAAGGTTTCGTCAATCTGCAGAAACGTGGTATTGATGGTCTAGTTATTATCGGTGGAGACGGCAGCTTCAGAGGTGCTCAGATATTCAGCCAGGAATTCGATATCCCATGTATAGGTTTACCCGGTACAATTGATAAAGACATAGCAGGTACTGATTTCACTATCGGTTTTGATACTGCTGTCAATACTGCTGTAGAAGCAATTGATAAGATCCGTGATACAATGGAAGCACATGATCGCTTATTCATTGTTGAGGTAATGGGTCGTGATGCAGGATATATTGCTTTGCATAGTGGAATTGCCACCGGTGCCGAAAATATTCTTATACCCGAAACAAAAACAGATATGGAGGCGATACTTGCTTCTCTTTCTGAAAAAGAAAAAAGAAAGAAGCTGGTAAACCTCATTGTTGTTGCCGAAGGTGAGGAATTTGGCGGAGCAGAAAAAGTAGCTAAAGTAGTAAGAGAACATTTGCCAAAATCTGACATACGTGTTTGTATTCTTGGCCACATTCAAAGAGGTGGTTCTCCTACTTGCCAGGATAGGTTAATAGCTAGTCACATGGGTTATTATGCCGTAGATAGTTTGCTTGCAGGCAGAAGTAATGTTATGGTTGGTGTGATCAATAATAAAATTCACTACACGCCATTTGATAAGGCTATCAAAGAAAAACAAAGAGTAGGTCAGGAATGGATCAAGATCGTAAAGATCCTTGCCAGCTAAATTTCAAATCTCAAATTTCAAATTCAATGTCTAAGAATCTCGATAAATACCTGCACCAGCAAATGGATAAACAAGCAGGTATAGATCATGTTACCCATAGAACCAAAATTGTAGCAACAGTGGGTCCTGCCTGTGATTCTTATGAGCAATTATTAGAATTAGTAAGAACAGGTGTAAATGTTTTTCGCCTGAATTTTTCGCATGGGGGTCACGAAGACAAACTAAAGATCATTGAACATATACGCAACATCAATAAAACTGAACCTTATAACATTGCCATCCTGGGTGATCTGCAAGGTCCTAAACTTCGTGTAGGAGAAATGGCTGATGGCGGTATAGAAGTAAATACTGGCGATATCCTCACTTTTACTAATGAAAAAGTGGTAGGTACAATGGAAAAGATATATGTCTCCTACCCCAATCTTGCAGCTGATGTAAAAGTGGGTAACACCATTTTGATTGATGATGGAAAGATTGAAGTGAGAGTGAAAGAAAAAACCAAAGAAAAGAATGTAAAAGTAGAAGTTACGCTGGGTGGATTCTTATCATCAAAAAAAGGAATCAATCTACCTGATACAAAAATTTCTTTACCTGCTCTTACAGAGAAAGACCTGGCAGATCTTGATTTCATTATGGAACAGGAATTAGATTGGGTAGCCTTAAGTTTTGTTAGAAGTGTGAAGGATATTATCATTCTTCGAAATAAACTGGAAGAAAATAAAAGCTGCACAAAAATCATTGCCAAGATTGAAAAACCCGAAGCAGTTAATAATATACGTGACATCATCATTGAAAGTGATGCCATCATGATAGCAAGAGGTGATCTTGGTGTTGAATTACCGGTTGAGCAGGTTCCACTAATTCAAAAAGATATCATTCGTAAGTGTATTCATCGTGCAAAACCGGTGATCGTTGCAACACAGATGATGGAGAGCATGATCGATCGTGCAAAACCAAACCGCAGCGAAATTACCGATGTTGCCAATGCTGTTATTGAAGGTGCTGATGCTGTTATGCTGAGTGGAGAAACCGCTACCGGTAAACATCCTGCCCTGGTTGTAGAGACAATGAGAAAGATAATTCTTGAAGTAGAGAAAAGAGAATACCGTTACAACAGGGAGGAAGATCTCAGGCCCCAACCTCACTCACCATCCTTTTTAAGTGATGCTATCTGTTACAATGCATGTAAGATTGCACATGATGTAAATGCTGAAGCTTTGATTGGGATGACCCAAAGTGGTTACACAGGTTTTATGTTGAGCAGCTATCGGCCGAAAGCTCCATTATATATTTTCACAAAGATCCGTTCATTGGTAAATCAGCTGAGCCTCAGTTGGGGTTGTCGTGCTTTCTTCTACGATGAAGAAGATAGCCTGGATGATATAATCCTGGACCAAATCAACATTCTAAAAGAAAGAGGTTTTCTAAAAAGTGGTGATACTGTTATCAATACCGGCAGCACTCCGGTTCACCTGCATCTCCCAACAAATGTTTTGAAGATAACCAAGGTTGAATAAGTACTTCAACTATTTGAACTTCTCATAATATATCAGCTGTTGACTATTAACAAAAGGTCAACAGCTTTTTTTATTCATATATCTTTAAGTAGCATCAAATGCTCCAGGCTTTAAAAAGTCTGCCGAATTGACTATCATTATGGTATCAAAACCTCTCATGCTGATGAAACCCCTATGTTTATTGGTTGCTTTTGCAGCCTCAATGCTCATCAATGATGCATCTGCACAAACGGAGTATGAAAGAATAAAGAAAACATTTAAGATTACCCAGATCACAAACTTCATGGGCAGAGATTCTGCACTAGTTTATATTCCTGCTACACCAAAAAGTGGAATTGAAATTGGCACCTCAGGTGTAGTATATACTAAATCGGGTTCCGGAAATTATAACGCAGAAATTGGTAATGGGTATGTGGCTTCAAGTAATGAGAAAGGCACATATATCTATGTAGCAAACCACGAAAAAGCACAAACAGATAGTGCATACATGGTAAAAGAAGGTGATCTTATTACACTAACTGTTAGGGTTCCTGTGAAAAAATACAACAGTGTTTTTTATGAACTGGAAAAACTTGGGGTAACACTCTATAAGAAAGATGATGAGGCTTTATACAATTTTGAAGACCTTCTGATTAACGACAGTAAAAAATATACAGACAGTCTTATTAATGTTTGTATTGCCGAATACAGAAAGCAGTATGAAGTATTAAGTAAACAATCAGATCTTGCTGAGATCTATACCAAACCTATAGAGTCTGGCAGGCATAAAGGAAACAGCATTCTAGATGTGTATAAAATAGCCACAGCAAAAGATGTTCTTCCTTTTTTATTGTATGTAAAAGAAAATCCTAAAGATTTCCGAGGACAAATGTATTATGTAACATATGCAACGGCATTCTGGCTGTATATGAAAAGTCCTTTTAGTTCGGCAGAAATGATGGACACATTAGCGGCAAATCTTTCGAACGCAAAAAAGCTGAATGAAAAAATTCTCCAGTATAAAAAAGAGATTGTAGATGGGTCTTTTGTAAACAGCTGGGTCTTCCAGGCTTTTGCAGATCAGAATAACGACAATTTACCTGAGGCAGAAAGAAAGTTAAAGGTTCTGGATGTTGTTTCTAAGGTTTTGGGGGATGATTATAGTCTTGGTCTCACTAATCTTTGCCATGCACAAATCAATCAAAAAAAAGGAGACTATAAAACTGCTATCAGGTATTGTGATTCCGCAGTAAAATATTTTAAACCTTCGGTTGATGGTTTTTATCATGTTGAAATATTAATTAAAAAAGGACATTGCTATCGCTATTTGAAAATGCTTCCGGAAAGTGTTAAGTTCTTCAACCAGGCTATTGC
Source organism: Bacteroidota bacterium (assembly GCA_023386555.1). Taxonomy (GTDB): domain Bacteria; phylum Bacteroidota; class Bacteroidia; order Chitinophagales; family Chitinophagaceae; genus JAEZDC01. Next base: position 14,689 of record JAEWJK010000010.1, read on the forward strand.
TGTAATGAATGATACTGCAACCGATTATGGCTATAATTCACGTAATACCAATTCAGCAAGAGTATATGAATCTATTGGTGATGTTTACGAAGAGTTTGATGATTTCACTAATGCAATCGCTGCATTTAAAAGTTCAATTAAATTGTTTTCACTCGATTCTACTTATGAACAAAAACTAGATCTGGCCAGGGTACAAAACTCTTTGGCTAATGTTTATAAAAACCAGGGTGCTTACCAGGATGCATTTGAAATGTATGATGAATTGAAAAAAACTTATGTGAAAGTAAGTAACATCAGCAGTACGGCATCTACTTTAAATGATCTTGGATATGTTGTATTCAAGCAAGGTAAATACGAAAATGCTATCACCTATCATAGATCAGCTGAAGAATACTATGTTTATTTAAAGCGATTCGGTAAAGCAGGATTTTCGCTTTCACAGGTAGGACAAGCTTACTGGAATCTTGGTAAATACGACTCAGCCATTGCCTGTCATGCAAGAGCCATTGAATACGAGAAAACGGATGACAGTTATGAAGACCTTGCCTACTCATGGAACAAACTGGCAGATCTTTTTAAAATCGTTGGCGAAAAGAATAAAGCCCTTGATGCACTTGATAGTACTTCACATTATTATTTGTTAGCAAAAGACAGTGCCGGCCTCATCAAAAACTTATTGAATGTTGGTGAAGTATATGAAAAAGATGGCCAGCACCAGAAAGCATTTAAATATTACAGCCAGGCACATGAATTCAATCTCAAAAGAAATAACCGTTCTGAAATAGCTAACAGTTATTTCAAGATGGCTTACGCTGCTTATAGCTATGATACTGCTTTGGCAAGAAAGAATTATTTAGCGTGTTATAACCTGGCTAAACAGATTGGCGACAAATCAAATGTCTTATACTCTTCTCTTAACCTGGGTATTCTTGCTGTTAGGCATTATGATTATCCGCTTGCAGAAAAATATTATGCCGAAGGTCTTGCTTTAGCAATCGATCAGCAAAGCAAAACTGATGAAGCCTGGGTGTACACAAAAATCGCTGATGGTGCAACACAAAAGCTGGAGTACGATGAATCTATTGTACTTTATGAAAAAGCAATGAAAATCTATGACTCACTGGGTGAGAAAAGTCAGATTCCATGGTTGAATGCCTCAATAGGTTATGCATTGGGTTGCAAAGGAGATTTTACAGGATCATTGAATTATTATGATAAAATGAAGAACCTTGGCTATGAATTAAAAAACAATGCTATTGTAGCCAGTGCACTTACCAGCAGCAGTTTTATTTATAGCATTTTTGGAGAACACAAAAAAGCATTGGCAACTGCAGATAGTGCATTGCAGATATTCAAAGACCTGAATAACAACTGGCAAACTGCTTATGTATATGGCACTCTAGGAAGTGTATATAGCGGTATGGGAGATTACCAGAATGCCATTAAATATCATTTACTTTCTGATAGTTTATACAAGGTTGAAAAGGATGAAATTTCAAGAAGTACTCCACAAAATAATATTGGGGTTGTGTATTACTTCCAGGCAGATTATGATAAATCGCTGCAATATTTTATGGAAGCCGACAGGATACACCAAATACAAAAAGTGGTGAATGAAAGTGTATTGATAACCCGGATTAACATTGGCGAAATATATCTTACAAAAAAGAATTACGCATTAGCAGCAAAATATCTTGAGGAGTCAAACAAAATATCAAGAGATAAAAAATTGCTTCGCATGTGGGGCACTTCTTCTTTACTATTGGGTAAACTTGCCTTAGCAAACAATAAACAAAAAGAAGCTTTACAGTTTTTACTTGAAGCAAGAAAGATATGTTCAACTGCAAATGTTCCTGACAGGGTTGTAGAAGCAGAAATATTCCTTGGTAAGACCTACGATCAAATGAATAGTGCTGAAGCAATCCCTTATCTGAAATCTGGTATTGCTCTTGCCAAAAAGATCGAATCAAAATATTTATGGGAAGGTTTATATGAACTTGGTCTGATCTATTATAACAAAGGCCAGTTCGATTCTGCCACACTTGTTTTTAAAGAAGCAGTGAACGATGTTGAATCTTCTGCATCAAAATTGTTTGGTGGAGCTGAAGCACAAAAACTCTATGCTGCAGATGTAAGAAAAATCGATCTGTATAATAAACTCGTAGCAGGTCTTGCTAAACTCAATAAATCAGAAGAAGCTTTGTTCTACGCTGATAAAAGTAACTCGCAAGCCATCAAAGAAAAATTAGAACAATCAGGTATTGTTACAACAGACAAAGAAAAGAATGAAGCACTGAAAAAAGGTAATGAGTTATTGCAAAAACAAACTGCCATTCAGCAAGCCATTGCAAAAGAAAAGGCCAAGCCAGAAAAAGAAAGAAATAATGAACTCATCGCTTCATTAGAAAGTGTAAAAAGAGTTGCAGAAGAAGATTACCTGAATTTCATTGACGAGTTGGTAGCGAAATATGAAGACCTGAAAAGCTATTTCTCTAAAACAAATCCGGCTGATTTCAGAAACTACATCGATTACATTCCTGATAGCACCATTGTTATTCTCTATGTTATTAACGGAGATCAACTGCTCATCTTCACTGTAACCAACCAGGAAACAGCGATCAAGGTTGTTGAGATGAAGAACGATATCAATAAACAGGCAATCCGTTTACTTTCTATTCTAAAGAATCCTGAAAATGCAACAGGAACCGGAGCAGTACAGGTAAGATCAACCATCAAATCGAAAGATGCAGTGAAGGGTGATTTCAGAATTGAATCTACCATGCTGTATGACATGCTCATCACTCCTATTGCTGATCAGCTGGTAGGTAAGAAAAATATTTGCGTAATTCCAAATTCAAAGCTCAGTAGTATTCCTTTTGCTGCTTTGGGAACAATTACAGATAAAGGGGGATTCAAATTCCTGATAGAAGATTATTGCCTGTTCTACACAAACAAAATGGACATCTTCTCCAAACCATACAAAGCAAGAAAGATCAATGAATCATTTATTGCTTTTGGTAATCCTGATAAAACATTACCGGGAGCATCACAGGAAGTAAGTAATATCAAAGATCTTTATCCGAACACCACTGTTTACCTCGAAGATGAGGCTACAGAGCAAAGAGCCAAAGATGGTTTAAAGAGTTTCCGGTATGTTCACTTTGCTACACATGGAGTGTTAGACAATAGCAACTTCACCAACTCTTACATTTTATTTAATAAAGATGGAGTGAACGATGGCAAATTTACTTTAGCAGAGATCAACGGACAGATCAAAGATGAAACAGACATGATCTTCCTATCGGCTTGTGAGTTGGCCGTTTCACAGGAACTTTCTAAAGGCTGGGATATATCTGTATTGAATGCATTTCTTAATAACAGGATCAGAACAGGTGTTGCATCACTATGGCAGGTACCGGATGAAGCGACAACGATTTTGCTCACAGAGTTCTATAAGAATCTCAAAACAATGACTCGTTCCGAAGCTTTAAGACATGCTCAGGCAACACTCAGTCAGAATCCTAAATATGCTCATCCGTATAACTGGGGTGCATTTGTGATGTATGGTGAGTGGAGATAACAAAGTCTGACCGTCTCGGGTCTGACTTTGTTTTTTATTGAGCCAGCTTCAGCAATTCATGGCATCACCTGTTGTGTCAAATCGACGAAGGAGATTCACCGAACAATAATCAACATATTAGAAATGAGGTACTCTCTTGTACTTTTTGTTCTTTATTGAACAGATCAAATCCTGTAGCTTTCCGGTATGAAAAAGCTGCTGACACTTTTATTTGTACTGATCGGTTTTGTAGTTACTGCACAGGAAGTATCTATCATTCCCCAGCCTGACAAATTAATGAGAAACGATGGAAACTTCTCTCTCAACAAGTCAACAATAATTATTGTCACTAAAAAAAAGGATGAATTGTCTGCAAACTTTTTAAACAATTACCTGCAGCAATACTATGGTTTCAAGCTAAAGATTGAAAACGGTAAAACACCGAAGTCTAACTACATTGTTCTTTCAACATGGAACGATCCGATATTCAAAGAAGCAATTGAATCATACCAGTTGATCGTTGTTAAAAACTTTATCGCCATCAATGCAAACTATCATTCAGGTACCTTTTATGGTATTCAATCTTTAATCCAATTACTTCCAGTTAATCAAATAAAAAACAAATCCCAAATTCCCAATCCCAAATTCCTGATCCCCGCTGTTGTAATAGAAGATGGTCCACGTTTTTATTACCGTGGTATCCATTTCGATGTCTCCCGTCACTTCTTTCCCATTTCATTCGTTAAACAATACATCGATTATTTGGCACTCCATAAATTCAATACGTTTCATTGGCATTTAACTGATGACCAGGGATGGAGAATAGACATCAAAAAATATCCAAAGCTCACTTCCGTGGGTGGTTGGAGAAACGGAACAATCATTGGCCGTTATCCGGGTAAAGGAAATGACAGTATTCGTTATGGTGGTTTTTATACTCATGATGAAATTAAAGAAGTAGTAAAGTATGCTGCAGAGCGTTTCATCACTGTTATTCCAGAAATAGAAATGCCGGGACATGCTTCTGCAGCCATTGCAGCTTATCCTGAACTCAGTTGCTTTCCTGGAGAAGATACTAAAGTAGCACCAGGAACAGCCTGGGCAGGACCAACAAAAGGCAAACAGGTACAACAAGCCTGGGGTGTGTTTGATGATATTTTCTGTGCAGGAAACGATCATACATTTTCTTTTTTAGAAGATGTATTGGATGAAGTGATGCCTTTGTTCCCTTCTAAATACATTCATATTGGTGGTGATGAAGCTCCCAAAACACATTGGAAACGTTGCAGCAAATGCCAGCAACGAATGAGAGAACAGGGTTTGAAAGATGAACACGAATTACAGAGTTATTTTATTCAACGCATAGAAAAATATGTGAACAGTAAAGGCAAACAGATTATTGGATGGGATGAAATTTTAGAAGGTGGATTAGCACCGAATGCAAGTGTAATGAGCTGGCAGGGAGAAAAAGGTGGTATTGAAGCAGCAAAGCATGGTCATGATGTTGTGATGACTCCCGGCAACTGGTGTTATTTCGATCATTCACAAAGCAGGAATGAAGATTCTGTAACCTTTGGTGCCTACACTCCTATTGAAGAAGTGTATAGCTATGATCCTGTTCCGAAACAATTGAATACAGATGAAGCCAAACATATTTTGGGAGTACAAGCCAATCTGTGGACAGAATATATCAAGAACGAAAGGAAAGTGCAATACCAATTGTTTCCAAGAATTGCAGCAATGAGTGAAGTAGCATGGACAGCAAAAGAAAAAAAAGATTCTGCAGATTTTGAGAAGAGACTACAACAGCAATTTAAAAGATATGAGATGTGGGGAGTGAATTATAGTAAGGCTATTAATCAAATACATTCATCAATAAAACCATCTCCAAAATCAGGATATTTAGCATGGAGCCTTTCATCAAAAAAAGATAAAAGTTATATCCAGGTAAACAACTCAAATGGTTTAGGTACAATTTATCGTAGTCCCACAAAACTTGAGATTTCTTCTACAGGTTTATATTCGGTGAGTTTACTCAGTAAATCAGAAGATATAACTTTTACATTTGATGGAGACTCACTCGTAATTACTCCTCAAGGCAAGCATGATGCTCATTTCATTGAGATGGGTATTGAAGCTAAATACGAATTTAACTTCAACAAAGCCACCGGAAAAAAAATCACAACTAATTTCCCTCCTTCACCTGCATATCCAGGAAATGGTGGGGCCTTTGGTTTAGTGAATGGATTGAAAGCAGATAAATTTGCTCATACAGAATGGCTGGGATGGAACGGTAAGGAAGTAGAGATCACAATTGATCTTGGCAAGAACGATCTTGTTTCTGAAGTGATATTCCATGCCTGGAAACAGGAAGCCAGCTGGATTTATTTACCGGAAAGTATTGATATCACATTTAACTATAAAGATGCATCGGGTGATATTCAAACATCAGGTTTTGAATTTGAAAAACCGGAAGAAGGTTGGGGTGATGACAGACAATTGAAATTCAACTTTGCACCACAAAGAGCCAGTTCAGTAACCATCAAGATAAAACCATTGATGAAAATTGCTGAAGGCCGTCAGGGTGCAGGCAGAGCTGCATGGATATTCTTAGATGAAATAGAGATCAACTAATATTATCCGTTCAGTTGAATATTGATCGTTGTGCCTTTACCGAGGCTACTTTCAATAGTAATAGTACCATCCATCATCTCAACAAAATCTTTGATGAGCATAAATCCAAGTCCACTACCCTTTTCATTCCTGGTACCCAAACCTACCATTGAAGCTTTCCCTTCGAGAAGATTGGTAAGTTGTTGATTTGTCATACCAATACCAGTATCGGTAATAGAAATTTTTACTTTGCCTTTGTTTCTTTTAGCCTCAACAGTAATGCTTCCTGCTTCAGTGAACTTGTTGGCATTAGTGATTGTGTTACGAATAATAAATCGTAACACGTTCTCATCACCATACATCAAAAACTTACCGGCAATATTATTTTGAAGTTTGTTATCCTTTATCTCTGATGATGTTCCACATTTGGTGAGTTCATCCTGCACAATATCATACAGATTTATCGGAGCAGTATTAAGCAGATCGTTTGATGCTTGTATCTTACCCCAATCGATCAGGTTGGAAAGCAGACACATAGTATTATCCAATTGCTTCTTCCACATCTCTATCATTTCCGTTTTCTTTTCTTCAGAAATAATATTCTCCTGTGAAAGTTCAACAATGCCCTGCAACGAAACCAATGGACTTCTTACATCATGAGCTACGATAGACAAAATCTTATTTTGCATCTCAGCCTGTTGTTTCAATCGTTTTTGATAATTCTGTAAATAACGATTCTGCAATCTCTGTTCAGCCAGTTTTACAACCTGGTTGCCTAAAACTTTTAAAGCAAATCTCTGTTCATCCGTAAGATTTTGCGGGATTGAATTCACTACACATAATGCACCTAACCGATGCCCTTTTTGTGTGATCAATGGCACACCTGCATAAAACCGAATATGCGGATCACCGGTAACATTCGGATAATCATGAAAACGTTCATCCTTACTCGCATCTTCAACAGTAAAAAAATCCGCTTCATCTGCTACCACATGAGCACAAAAAGAAAGTTCTCTTTCTGTTTCGGGATCTTCAATTCCTTTCCTGGCTTTAAACCATTGTCTATGAGAATCGATAAGTGTAATGGTTGAAATAGGAACTTTGCAGATCTTAGATGCTAACTGAACAATATCATCAAAACTCTCTTCATTCGCTGAGTCGAGCAAATCGTAACGATAGAGTTCAAGCAATCTCTCCTCTTCATTCGGAGATGTCATAGAAGTGATCATAAAGCAAAAATAATTACAGACTAATATATACGGAATTAAGAATGTTTAATCTGCTTAAGGCGTTTTCAATATTTCAATGATAAAGCTGAACACAAATAAAAAAAGTCCTGCAAAAGCAGGACTTCCGATCAACTTAAATATCCAATTTATCTTCCGTTCTTCTTATCAAGAATGGCACCTACACCATATCCACCTGCTGCACCAAGAATACCACCGATGATAGCACCTTGTACTTTTTTCTCTTTAGAAATTACAGCACCTGCACCAGCACCAACTACACCACCAATCACAGCACCTTTAGCCTTGTTACTCCATCCCTTTTTCTGTTGTTCAGCAGGAACTGTAGCTGTAGGCAAAACTGCAGGCTCACTGTAAGAAGCGTATTGAGATGTTGCTCTTCTTGGAGTTGATGTTTTTCTTGCGGCAGATGTCTTTTTAGCTGCAGCAACATAAGAAACCGCTTTTTCTTCTGCTATTGCTTCCTTCTCTGCAACTACTAAATTCATTGAATCGATCGTTGCTTGCTTCGCTTTAAGAATAGCTAATTCCTGTTCTGCTGCCGAGTTGTTTGTATTACATGCTGCAAACACTGCAACTATTCCTAATGCGGGTAAAAACTTTTTCATAGTACTTTCTTTTTAGGTTTAAATAATTTATTGGATTCGTATACCCTAATTGAAATAATGGTGCCACGCATGCCAGTTTTTTTATTGTTTAGGAACTTATAACATAATAATTTTCATTTAGGAAAATAATAGCTGAGGGGAATTAAACCTTTAGAATTATCAGTCATAAATCAAATAAAAAAAGAGAGTGAACATTCCATCCACTCTCTTTTTCTTTAAGTTATTTTTCAGCTTAAGGATAAATGTATTCTACTACATCCGTTCCTAAATAAGAACCACCAGGATAATTGGCTGTATAATCCAAATTGATCCATACATTTCCTTTGGCATCTTTATAATAATTCAAATCTTTCCCTTTTGTTTCCTTGGAAAATAATTTTTCAGTTAACAACTCTACAACACCAGGAAGATCTTCTTCTTTTCCAATTAATAGTTCAGGATAAATATGACCTTTAATAAAAGTTAATCTAACCTTTGCACCAATAGATTTCAATGCTGCAGCCATTAATATTGAGTAATCATCACAATCACCCGCTAACAATTTTGTACTCTCACTTGCCTTAGCGAAATATTCTTCGTTATCAGGATCACTTACATAATTCCAATTAGTGTTTATCTTCTTAAACACTGCAAAGCTCTGCACCAGTATCCTTGAATAATCAGTCCTGGTTTTCTGCTCTTTGATAAAAAATTCATTTGCCGCATTAATAGCAAAACTTCTTACCGATGAATTTTTATGATCAATAGCATCTACTAACTGCCTGTCACGATAAAAAACGGTATAGCTCGTATAAACAAATGTGCTTTTGTCTTTATAGCCTGCCATATCATTAAATACATTCCGGCTATGATTATAAAAAGCCAGGATATCCTGCTTACCCATATAAAAATCAAATCCAAGCCAACCTGAAATTCCGATTATCAAAAACACAAATAACCATTTCAGCTTTTTAGCTAAAAAAAATGAAAAGCTGAATAGCAGGAATAATATGATGCCTCTCTCGAATTGAAAAGAAAATCCAAAATCAGGCAGTTGATTATATAATAATATGAAAAGTAATGCTGCTACTACAGCAGACAGTAAGAATAAAAGAATATTCACTAAAGAAAAAAGCTGCGATATACGCTTCATGGTAGTGATTTATAAGGTAGACGATAAATCTCGTGTATTGTGTGCTGAATAAACGTGAAAGATTCTATAATTCAGATGCAATTAATTGTTAGAGGTGTGCATCATCTCCGCAGAATTGTCGCTTGCTTATGTTTAAAAAACCACAAAGAGATATGAATTTCAATACATAATAAGCAGCAAAATAATTGGCATAATCTTTTTACAGTATAGATGGAATAAAAATCAGATTATGAAAAAGATATTTGCCGGTTTAGCTATAGCATCTGTTATGACTGCCTGCAGCAATTCAGCAAGCGATAGAGATGCAGAATTGAGGGCAAAGCAATTTACAATTGACTCTATGAAAGCGGTAGCCGCTGAAAAAGAAGCAGAGGCCCGGATTGAAGAAAGTAAAGCATCAACAAGAACTTCAGCAAAACGTAGTTCTGGTTCTAATACTGTAGTGTACAGAGGTTATAGCCAGCCACAGACAGTTGTTGTGCAGGAAGAGAAGAAAGGCTGGAGTAATAAAGCGAAAGGTGCAGTTGTTGGTGGTGTAGTTGGTGCAGTAACTGGAGCAGCCGTTTCTGATAAAAAAGGTAAAGGTGCTGTTATTGGTGGTGTAGTTGGTGCTGCAGGTGGTTATGGAGTTGGTGCGATACTGGACAAGAAAAAGAAACAATAAAAGTTTTTAAATCCATTAAAAGCCTCACATATGTGAGGCTTTATTTTTGATGATGATTGAACAACCTTTATAATTCTTTGTTCAGATGAATATGAAAAAGCTCATTCCATCATTATTGCTCACATTAGGTGTGGGTGCATTGGCAGGTTTTATTACAGCCGGAGAATCTTCGGGTGAATGGTATTTGAATCTCGCCAAGCCATCTTACCAGCCACCATCATGGCTGTTTAGTCCTGTATGGACATCATTATATATCCTCATGGGCATTTCGTTTTATAAAGTCTGGAAAAAGCCATTATCCCGTGAAAGAAATATAGCAGTAACGTTATTTCTGGTTCAACTACTATTGAATTTTCTATGGAGTATTTTATTCTTCAGCTTACATTCTCCAGGATTGGCATTGATAGATATTGTAATGATGTGGATCGCTATTCTATTAACCATTTTTAGTTTTGCCAGGCTATCTAAAACAGCAGCATGGTTACTGGTGCCTTATATAATGTGGGTGAGTTTTGCAACTATACTCAACTGGGATATCTGGAGAATGAATTCTTAAAAACTAATTCTCATCTTCGGGAAATTCAGGTCCTGCTATCTTCACTCCTATTATTCCTCCGGCAACACAAAGGGCCAGCACAATGACCATCATCATGGGTAAACCGATGTATCCTCTTTTTTCATAAGGCAATTGATACCAGATAGGAAAGCCAACAGCAAAGCCAAGTACAATGCCAATGCAACAACCAATAATGCCGTATAAAATCTGCTTTTGCATTGCAATAAAGTTGAATAAAATTCATTCAAGATCGCCAGATGATCTTTGAATTTAATTTTGCATTTAACCAGTTCAGGAAAGCACTTCTGGTGGTGGACCTCCGGCAGGTTTTGATTTATCTTCCGGCAATGGAACGAATTCATGATTATCGTTTGGTGGCAAAAGAATACGGCCTTGTTTCCAATCTTCTTTGGCCTGCTCAATTCTTTCTTTTCTTGATGAAACAAAATTCCACCAGATAAAACGATCCCCCAAAGGTTCACCACCCAATAACATCAAAGTAGTTTTTTGTTTAGCAGTGATCATCGGATCTACACCTTTGGAAAACACCAGCATCTGTCCTTCATTGTATGTTACGCCATTCAATTCAATACTTCCTTTTACAATGTAAATACCTCTTTCAGCATGCTCTTTGGGCAATCCAAACTTTGCATTAACGTCAAGCTCAACATGCAGGTAAAATAAAGGCGAGTTTGTCTTCACATCATTACGTAAACCATAAGCATTCCCTGCAATCAATCTCATCCATACTCCTGTTTCAGTGAATACAGGAAGTTGATCGGGTGTATAATTATTGAATGATGGCATTACTTCTTCATCCTTTTCAGGAAGTGCCACCCAGGTTTGTATCATTTCAAGACTTGATTGTGATAACAAAGCCGGATCTTCAAATCTTTCGGAATGAGCAATACCACTTCCTGCTGTCATCCAGTTCACTTCACCTGGCCTGATGATCTGCTCTACACCAAGACTGTCTCTGTGAGTCACCTGTCCACCTAATAAATAACTCACAGTTGATAACCCAATATGTGGATGAGGTAATACATCCATGTTCGCAGTTGAAATAGTTGGAAGACTAACAGGACCTGCATGATCCATAAAAATAAACGGACCAACCATTCTTCGCATTCTAAACGGAAGAATACGTTTTACATCCATTCCATGACTTAATGATGCTCTTCTTGCTTCAATAACGATATCCAGCATATAACGAGAGGTTGAATATTAAAGTTAGGAAATCAATTATTGAATGAAGATTTATTGAAAGCGGTAATCTTGCTGAATAAAGAAATATAAGTACAAGAGTGCGACGCAAGCAAAGCTCAATAGTAGCACTGAAGCTGGCTACATAATAATCTATCTCTTAAAATCAAAAAGAGTAGCTGTAAAGATGGCTCGTTCTTTTTTCTTGAATACTACATCCCATTCTCCGTTATAGCGAAGCACTTTTGGAACAGTCAGTTCACCAAATTGTTCCATTTCTACTTCCATGGTCACATTGAAATCATACACACCAGCTTTGTAGCTGAGTGTATAGGTTCTGGCCATGATGTTCATTGTTTTTGCATCGAACCATGTAGTCATAGAATCGATAACGATCTTGTCTTTATCTGCATCCTCTTTGGGCCTTGCAGTAAACATCAAAGCAGGTTTACCCTGGTAATCGTTTTGTTCAATTCTGAAATCGTATAGCTGAATAGCATCGGGTTCAAAGATGTTCACCTTATCACCCATAAAAGGAATGCCTTGTATTTTTTTACCGGGATTGAAGAATAACATCTTCAACTGTTCTTTGTGTTTATCGATTCCTTTTTTGCCTTTAGCAGATATTTCTTTACCGCCAACGATATTGTTTTCGCCGCAAACCTGCGTTGGTGCAAAAAATAAAGAAGCGTATAATTCTGCCGTAAAATAATTATAGCCTTTTTGCTTGTCGTAGAAATCTCCGGTGGTTCTTTCTTCAATCACTTCTGTTTTGCGACAGTTGTTTTGCCTCACTTGTTTTGTCTTGCTGAATAAAGATGCTTTGATCTTTCTTTTCTTATCCAACATTTTGATATCGTTATAAGCCGAAAAGTTTAGTATCCGAAGATTTCTGAAAGCTTTGTAGAAGGTTGTATCGTTCTTAATACGATGAAGAAACTTTATGTACTCTTTACTGTCACCTACGATCACCTCTGGTAGGCTGTATTCTTTTCCTTCAAAAACAACCGTTGTGTCTTGAGCTTTGAGGGAGGAAATGGAAAGTAATAATATTAAGATGAGAAACAGCCTCATTTAGCAAACATCATTTTATAATCTACTCTCACTTTTCCTTTACTGATATCTGAAAGTTTACCGGAAAGCATTTTTCTTTTGAGCGGTTTCAGGTAATCGATGAATAATTTCCCTTCCAAATGATCGTATTCATGCTGAATAACTCTTGCAGTAATACCGCTGAAAGATTCTGTATGAGTTTGAAAATTTTCATCCATGTATTCCAGCACTACTGTTTCCGGTCTCATAATATCTTCACGGATCTTCGGAATACTCAAACAACCCTCATTATAAGGCCACTCCTCTCCTTCAAATTCTACTACATGTGGATTAATAAAAACTTTTTTCACACCCGGCTCATCAGAATAATTTCCTTTCTCATCATCTTCCAGGTTCTCAAATATCTGTACCGTATCAATCACAAAAACACGAATATCTTTATTAACCTGTGGTGCAGCAAGACCAACACCATTACTATAGTACATGGTTTCCCACATGTCTGCAATGAACTTTTCGAGTTCAGGATAATCTTTGGTTATATCACCTGCTACCTTTCTTAAAACAGGTGCTCCGTATGCTACTATTGGAAGGATCATAATTTTCTATTACAGCAAAACTAACTATTTGACAGTTAAGTAGATGCTAATTGACAACATCATCTATTGATATTCAATAAGCGTTTTATTGATGTGAATTGAGGTACTCCTGCAGCATAATAGTAGCAGCAATCTGGTCTATATTTCCTTTGACCTGCCGTTGCTTTTTTTTCATACCCATATCTATCATTGCTCTTGTAGCAAGTTTGGAAGTATAACGTTCATCTACTTCCTTAATGGGAATAGCGGGAAATTCTTTATTAAGCTTTTGAATGGCAGCTTTTACAAGTGGAGTGGCATGTGTATCAGAATCATCCCAATTGGTTGGCATTCCAATAAGAATTAATTCAACCTGTTCATGCAGAAAATATTTTTTAAGAAAAGGAATGAGTTCTTTCGTTTCAATAGTGGTTAATGCCGTGGCAATGATCTGTAAAGGATCGGTAACAGCGATACCAGTTCTCTTTCCACCATAATCTATACAAAGAATTCTTGCCATAATTTATCCGATAAACAAGTCTGCAATTACAAATGCTGCAAATACTACACTTGCAATTCCATTGGCTGTCATAAAAGCAATATTCACTCTTCGAAGATCATTAGGTTTTACAATTGAATGCTGATATATCAACATACCTACAAAGACAGCAACACCGATCCAATATATCCATCCAAAGCTTCCATATACTCCTGCAGCAATTACACAGGCTGCACTTAAGATATGCAATATCTCCGAAATTCTTAAGGCTTTCACTTTACCTACAGCTGCAGGAATGGAGTGTAGTTTATTTGAACGGTCGAACTCTTCATCCTGCAAAGAATAAATAATATCAAAGCCACTCACCCAGAACAATACAGTAAAAGAAAATAGCACTGGCAATACATCAAACCTTGCAGTTACAGCCAGGTAAGCACCAATTGGAGCCAATGCAAGTCCTAGTCCTAACACTAAATGACAAAGTGGAGTAAATCGTTTGGTATAACTATAAAAAAGAATAACGAATAAAGCGATAGGTGAAAGTATCAAGACAGCTGTATTCAATAAGTAACAGCATACAACAAACAGTACACAACAAATGATAGTAAACATTAAAGCGCTGTTGGCAGAAATAATTCCCTTGGGTATTTCTCTTATTGCGGTTCTTGGGTTTTGGGCATCGAATTTTCTATCGAGATAACGATTAAAAGCCATGGCTGCACTTCTTGCGAAGACCATGCAGAGAAGAACTAAACCCAATTCAACAATAAAACCTGGCCAGCCTCTTACGCTTGAAAATCTATTAGGATATTCCGCTAAGTACCCAGCTTCTATATTTCCAAGGAAATATCCAATCAACGCAAAAGGCATTGCAAAAATGGTATGAGAAAATTTTACGAGGCTGAGATAATTCTTAAATGTTGCCATCACAATTCTTTGCGTCTTAATTACTTTGCGTTTTTGCGTGAAATTTGTATTCACTCAACTTCCATAACACAATTCCTGCTGCTGTAGCAATATTCAATGAATGTTTCATGCCCAGTTGTGGTATCTCTATCGCACCATCGCAATATTTCAAAATTTCCTCCTGCACTCCCACTACTTCATTTCCAAATACCACAGCGATCTTTTCTGCTCCGAAATTCCATTGCTCCAAAGATATACTTCCCTCAGCCTGCTCTACTGCATATACTTTGTAACCTTCAGCTTTCAATTCATTTACAGCATCAATGGCAGAAGGATATTGAATCCAATCCACTGAATCAGTTGCACCCAAAGCTGTTTTACCCATTTGTCTGTGTTCAGGAGTTGGTGAATAGCCACAGATACAAATCGCTTTCACCAGAAAAGCATCAGCCGTTCTGAATACACTTCCAACATTGTACACACTTCGTATGTTATCAAGCACCACCACCAAAGGATTCTTTTCTGCCTGCTTGAACTCTTCAACAGTCATTCGTCCCAGTTCTGCCATACTCAGTTTTCGCATAGCGACAAAGATAAGGCGAAGTACGAAGTACGATATACGAATAAGAAATTCAATTACCATTCACCATTCACACACTCATCCATTTTATTTTTTCTGCATAGATCAAAACATTATTTTCCCTGAAAATTAGCACATGAGAACATTACGATTACTTGTATTAGTATTCTGTCCGCTCTTTGTTTTAGCCCAGGAGAAAGTGGATATGGAGATAATGCAAAAGATAAGGACCGAAGGTTTACAGAATTCACAGGTAATGGATATTGCCTGGAATTTGACCGATGCAAACGGACCAAGACTTACTGCTTCTCCAGGTTTTTTAAAAGCAGCCAACTATGCTAAACAAACACTGGAAAAATGGGGCGTTAAGAATGTAAAGATTGAACCCTGGGGCGAATTTGGTAAAGGATGGGAACTTGAGAAAAGTTATGCAGTGATGACAGCTCCTTACTACAAGCCCATCATTGCTTTTCCAAAAACATGGACAAGTGGAACAAACGGATTGAAGAATGCTGATGTGATACTCATCACTGCAAAAGACTCAATCGGTTTAGATGCTTTTCGTGGTAAGTTAAAAGGAAAGATCATTGTGATTGATAGAATAGAAAAACATGAACAATCGTTCAGACCAGATGCTACCAGGAGAACACAGTCTCAACTCGATTCTTTAGGTGCTGCAGTTATAACTGAACGTCAGCTAAACAATAATACTGATACCGCTGCAGCAAGAAGAAGAAGAGAACAATTCCAGGCTCAGCAGGCTTTTACAAATACACTCAGAACATTGGCCAAAGAAGAAGGTGCTGTAGCAATTCTGAGTAGCAGTACGAGAAATCATGATGGAACACTTTTCGTTCAGGGTGGAGGAAGTTACAAAGCCGAGGATCCTGAGAATCTATTGGATCTTGCCATTGCATTGGAAGATTACAATCCTATCGTAAGAATGCTGCAAAAAGGAATGCCTGTAAAAGTTGAGCTGGAAGTAAAGACGAAATTTCAAACAAAAGATACAAAAGGCTACAATGTAATCGGTGAAATTCCAGGAACCGATTTGAAAGATGAGATAGTAATGTTAGGTGCTCACCTCGATAGCTGGCATGGCTCTACAGGAGCTACCGATAATGCTTCTGGAAGTTCAGTAATGATGGAAGTGATGAGAATACTTAAAACGATCGATGCCAATCCAAGAAGAACTATTCGTATCGCTTTGTGGAGTGGTGAAGAACAGGGTTTACATGGATCGAGGAATTATGTGAAGAATAATTTTGCAGATAGAACCACAATGGAACTGAAACCTGCACATGAAAAATTCTCTGCTTATTATAACATTGATAATGGAACGGGAAAAATTCGTGGCATTTACCTGCAGAACAATGAAGCACTGAGACCAATTTTCAGTGCATGGTTGGCTCCTTTCAAAGACCTGGAAGCAACTACTGTTACCATCAATAATACCAGTTCAACAGATCATATTGCATTTGATGAAGTTGGTCTGCCTGGCTTCCAGTTTATCCAGGATAACATTGAATATAGCACCAGAACACACCATAGCAATATGGATTCTTATGATCATTTATTACCCGATGATCTGAAACAAATGTCAGTTATCGTAGCTGCATTTGTGTACAATACGGCTATGAGAGATCAGAAACTGCCGAGAAAAGAATTACCAAAAGCGAGAAATGCAGGAGGAAGATAATGGTGAAACCAGCTAAGGAGCTTTCCTGATCGTTCCTTGTGTCACTCACTTGTACTGAATATCATTACCCAATAATGGAGCTTCGAAAGAGGCTCCATTTTCTATAATTTACGTTGTCTAAAATTGTTCTCTTCGATAACTGTAAAATAACCTTCTAATTGATAGTTTGCTTTAGTTACACTTATTAAGACTTGTGCTGCAAAACGAGGATCCGCTCCTTTATGGCGGAAAAAGATGATCGAAGGAGGATTGATTATTTGATTGCTAAATAATATTTCGCCATAATCTTTATCAAAGGTTAAGATGATGAGTTGATGTTGCTGGGCAAGCCTGATTATACTTAAATCAGAAATACCAGGAGAATTTTCTCTAATGCTCACTATATCGAACCCATGTTCTCTAAGAAGTTGAATTGACAGAAAAGGAAAATTCTCGTCAGCAAGAAATTGCATCAGGCAGATTTTTGCAGGGGGAAAATAAATTCATGTTGCATGCATTCTTTCAAATAAGCAAACACAGCCTTTATTTGATCTCGATTGATATGGGGATAGTTTTGAAGGATCGTTTCCTCTGTCCAGCCATTTTCGAATAACTCGAGAATTAATTCCACGGAAAGTCTAGTACCCTTGATTACAGGCTTGCCCATTAATATTTCTTTATCGGATACAATATGATCTTTCCAGCTCATATTCAAATATACAGTTATATTTTTCCAACCTTATTATAGTAACCGTTAAACTATTTTCGATCTTCACCAATTTTCCCCAAATAAGATGTTGCTTTAAGAAGCCATTTTCGTCTGATTATATTTGCCGTCCAACGAAGCACATGGCAAAATCCGCCGAAACACCTTTAATGCAGCAGCACAGGACAATCAAACAGAAATATCCTGATGCAATTCTATTGTTTCGTGTAGGAGATTTTTATGAAACATTCGGAGAAGATGCCATTATTGCTTCACAGGTGCTGGGCATCACACTCACCAAAAGAAATAATGGTGCTCCTTCCAGTTCTGAATTAGCAGGCTTTCCACATCATGCCTTAGATACTTACCTGCATAAACTTGTAAAGGCAGGTTATCGTGTAGCTATCTGTGATCAACTCGAAGATCCCAAACAGGTAAAAGGTATTGTAAAACGGGGTGTAACAGAATTGGTAACACCTGGAATCGCCACAAACGATAAATTACTTGAACACAACACCAATAATTTCCTGGCTGGTATTCATTTTACAGATGATTGTTTGGGAATTGCATTACTGGATATTTCCACAGGAGAATTTTTTCTCGCCGAAGGAAATGTAGAGTATATCGATAAACTATTACAAACCCTCAGGCCGGCTGAAGTAATTTATCAGCGAAGTTTTCAGAAACAGTTCAAAGAAATGTTTGGTGTTAAATTCTATACCTACGCCTTAGACAGCTGGATTTTTGATGAAGCTTTTGCTACTGAAAATCTTCTAAAGCATTTTCAAACCCATTCACTCAAAGGTTTCGGTATAGAGAATATGCATTGCGGCATTATAGCTGCCGGATCCGTACTGCATTATTTAAAAGAAACAGAGCATCCCAATCTTCAACATATCACTTCTGTTCAGCGAATCGAAAAAGATGATTACCTGTGGATGGATAAATTCACCGTGAGAAATCTTGAACTGTTGTATGCAGGTGGTGGCGAAGGAAATTCTCTGCTGAAGGTATTAGATAATACTGTGAGCCCAATGGGTGCCAGGATGCTGAAACGGTGGATCGTGATGCCTTTGAAAGATGTAAAGAAGATCAATGAACGATTAGAGGCAGTTGAATACCTCGTTAAAGAAGTTGATCTCAGAACAAAACTGCTTCCGCTGATCAAACAATGTGGTGATGTAGAAAGATTAGTGAGTAAGATCCCAATGAAGAAGATCAATCCGAGGGAAGTAATGCAACTCGCCAAAGGATTACAACATACCGAGCAGATAAAACAATTGTGTGCAGCTTCATCAAATGATTATTTAAAACGATTGGCTGATTCTTTAAATCCTTGTCAATACATTTTAGAGAAAATCATAAGAGAGATCAATGAACTTCCTCCTGTGGCAGCAAACAAAGGTGGATTGATAAAAGAAGGGGTAGTGAATGAACTTGATCAGCTAAGAAAGATATCCAGTGGAGGAAAAGAATACCTCGTTACCATTCAGCAAAAAGAAGCGGAAGGAACAGGCATCAGCAGTTTAAAGATCGGTTTCAATAATGTGTTCGGCTATTATCTTGAAGTAACCAATCTGCATAAGAATAAAGTTCCGGCTGAATGGATCAGGAAACAAACATTGGCAAATGCTGAGCGTTACATCACTCCTGAGCTAAAAGAATATGAAGAACAGATTACCGGTGCTGAAGAAAAAATTCTTTCTATTGAACTTGGTTTGTATGATAAGCTACTTTCAGAATTACAAGATTATATCGCTCCTATCCAAGTAAATGGAAATGTATTAGCTGTTTTAGATTGTTTATTATGCTTTTCAAATAATGCCCTTCAGTATAACTATAAAAAACCAGAGCTGCATGATGGTTATGAACTTGAATTGAAAGAAAGCCGTCATCCGGTTATTGAAAGAAACTTACCGGTTGGGGATCCATATATTGCTAATGATATTTATTTAAATCCTGCCGAACAACAGATCATTATTCTTACCGGGCCGAACATGAGTGGTAAGAGCGCTATACTTCGTCAGACTGCACTCGTTACTCTAATGGCACACATGGGAAGTTTTGTTTCCGCAGATATAGCGAGAGTTCCGTTGACCGATAAGATATTTACAAGGGTTGGTGCCAGTGATAACTTAAGTGGCGGTGAATCTACTTTTATGGTAGAGATGAATGAAACAGCGAGCATCATCAATAACATTTCCGATAGAAGTTTGATCTTGTTGGATGAGATTGGCAGAGGAACATCCACCTACGATGGTATTTCCATTGCCTGGAGTATTGTTGAACATCTTCAATCTTCCCCTGCCGCACCAAAAACATTATTTGCAACGCATTATCATGAATTGAATGAACTGGAGAATAAATTTGATCGCATCAAAAACTTTCATGTAACCAATAAAGAGGTTGGCAACAAGATCATTTTCCTCAGGAAACTGGCAGCAGGTGGAAGCACACACAGCTTCGGTATTCATGTAGCAAAAATGGCTGGTATGCCACCGAGTCTTATTGACCGAGCCAATGAGATTCTACTTCAGCTTGAAGAAAAACATTCAGGCGAAGATGCATCCTCTGATAAACCGAAAGCAAGCAACGCAACATCACAGGTAAAGAATCTTACGACAGGGAAAATGCAGTTAAACATTTTCGATATTCATTCTCAAACTTTTGATGAGATCAGAACATTGCTGAACAATATTGACATTAATCGTTTAACACCTGTAGAAGCTTTATTGAAACTACAGGAGATAAAACAGAAGGTTAAATAGCTATTTGATCCTGCCTATTCTCATGCTCACAGGAAATTGAACACACAACGTTTCTTTTGTTGGCCAATATTCGCTTAATAATTTTTTAAAGTCATTATTCACAAGACTGGTTCCAAATAATTTCATGTAATGTTGATTAGCACTCCATGTTTCCAAATATCCTATCAATTGGTGCATACTCCACTCATATTGCATGTTAAAACCAGGTGCTGGTATTTCTTCAAAAGGAAAAGGAATGGTCTGATACTTTTCATCAATACATTTCCGTTCCTTATCCCAGTAGGGTTGAGATTCAGCATAAAAAGATGCTAAAAGATTATTCAAATTTTCGTCTTCTATATTAAGCATCGAATAACAAAAAGCTGCAATGATAGCTCCTTGTTCAGCTACTCGTTTAACTTCTTTATAAAATGCATCGAATTGAAACCAATGGATAGCTTGTGAAATTGAAATCAGATTAACGGATTGATCTGCTAAAGTTGAATGTTCAGCTGGCTCATTTTTGTAAACAACATTGGGCAACTGAGTTGCATGACCCAACTGATTGTTACTGATATCAGTAGCAAAAACATTTTTGAAGTAAGGGGCCAGTCTAATTGCAGACTGACCATTACCTGTAGCTACATCCCAGGCAAGATCGAATTCGTTTACATTGCTTATAATGAACTTATATAATGCATCTGGAAATACTGGTCTGAAGCTGGCATAAGCCTTTGATTGAGCTGAAAAATTGTCTTTTGCCATTTTAGTCTTTACTGCTTCCTCTGAACTGATGAATCGTTTCTTTGAACAATACATTGAAAGTTGTTAGTGAGCCATAGATCATAGTAATGTATTGCTGTAGATCAACTTTGTCTTCATCCGATAATCCTTTATGAGAATTTATCTTCTGTTCAATCAATCTCAACCTGTCTCTCACCATCACGATCTTGTGAAAGAAAGTTTCTATTGGAACTTCTTTTGGTTGCAAAGAACCATCGGCAGGCTTTAGTATCATCGTTCCATTGTTCCACTTTCCAGCCATAGGTACAAGCTGTACATCATGTAAACGCTGATCAAGAATATTCTCTAAAGCTCTTTCAATATCTGCTAAAGTAATGGAAGAAGAAGCTTCAGCAGTTGCTTCTGTTTTTTCCAATACTTTTAATTCAAAATCTTTCCCGATACTTCTTGTACCGTTTTGCGATTTAAACCAAATCACATAAAATTCACTGGCTATATCTACTATTACACCTCGTCCAAAATGAGGATGTTCTACTCTTGAACCTATTCCTAATGAATGATTATCCATAGACTTTGCAAAGTTGTATGTTTAAAGTTCGAATGGTGCTCAATTGAACTTCCAAACACTCAATGATTCAAACTGTTTATTTATACTCGTATACTACATAACCCCATGCAGGTAAATTCATCTCAACTCCTGCATTGATCTGTTTTGAAGTTTTATCAAACACATTAACAGCTTCTCCTGCAACAGAAGCATTACCAATTTTAACCGTTTGAGGAGAAGTACTGAGGTTTGTAATCACCAACACTTTTCTCCCATTATTCATTCGGAGAAATGCATAAATATTATCATCATTATTTGTGTTAAGCCTGGTGAAAGCCGCATTTGCTGCCAAAGCTTCATTACTCTTTCGGAGATCAAGTAAGGTTTTATAAAAAGAAGCCCTCTGGTATTTACCAAACTGAATCGGGTTTTTATAAAAGAAGCTGATACTATCTAATACAGGTTCTTCCTGTCCACTATAAATCAACGGAATACTTTTAGGCAATGTTTGGGTCAGTACCGCAAAAGGTGCATGAATATCGCCTGGCATTGTTTCATAATCTGCTTTGTTCCAGCTATTCTCATCATGATTACTTGTAAAGAACATTCGCAATGCATTCTTAGCATAAGGCTGCTCTGCAATAAGTACGGTACTATCTAATGCCGATGCTTTTCTTTCACCTTTAGCTATTCGCTTCATCATGTGAAATGTATTCCATCCATATGTTGCATCAAATCCAACTTCATGCAGCCATGGTTGCTCTGCTTCTGCAAGCATGAATATGTTTTTAGCTTTTCTCAACTCAGGAATGGCTTTCATATAAAATTCCTTTCCTACCTCACCTGCAACATCTATTCTAAATCCGTCTATACCTGTTTCAGTGATCCAGTATTTCATTGCAGCGATCATACTATCACTTAACTGCTGAAAATGTGCACCCTTAAATTCAAGTTTACGAATATCTGTCCAGTCAGTTTCCAAAGGATGTGTCGGTTCTCCTTTTTCATTTTTCAAATAAAAATTCGGATTGGAAATTAACCATGGATGATCAGCACCTGTATGATTTGGAACCCAATCTATAATCACTTTAAACCCCATATCATGTGCTTTTTCAACAAGACTTTTCCAATCATTCAACGTTCCAAATTCAGGATTCACTTTCTTATAATCAGCAATAGCATAATAACTTCCCATTGCACCTTTTCTGTCTTTTACACTTATGGGGTTAATTGGCATAAACCAAAGTGTTTGTACACCCATTTCTTTCAATCGATCCAGGTGTTTTGCAAATGCATTAAACGTTCCTTCAGCTGTGTACTGTCGTACATTTACTTCGTAAATATTCCCTTGCATGATCCATGCAGGATGTCCATCAATCTGCAGATCATCATTAGTATCTGATGTAATATTCGTTTTACAACTACTAAATGTAAAAGCCAGCAATAAAACCCAAAGGAATATATTTCTCATGGAACAATAATTTGGTTTCAAAGATATTGATCCTTGCTTTTAGAATTTTCACCGATCATTTTTTGAGGAATTGCTTTTGTAATTGTAGATTATATACTTTGCATCCGAATTTACTTTACCCGGGATGAAAGCATTGATTATTGGAGGAGGCATCGCAGGATTAGCTGCAGCAATCACCTTACGAAAAGTAGGTTGGGATGTTGTGGTGAAAGAGAGAGCAGAACAATTTACAGAAGTAGGTCTTGGGTTTATTATTTTGCCGAATGGATTGGAAGCACTTGACCAGGTGGGTGCAGGTGAATATGTAAGAACAAATGGTAAGATCATCAATGAAGCTATCATCCGAACTCCGGATGGCACAATAATAAAAGATGATAAATTAGATAGTTGTCTTGGCGTTAAACGTTCCTCTGTTATTGATTCTCTTAAAAGCTTATTACCCTCGGAAATTATTCATACCGCATCCGAATTTTCGCATTTTGAATATGATGAAACAGGCAATGCGATTGCAGCATATTTCAAAAATGATGAACGTGTAGAAGCTGATATTTTCATTGCTGCGGATGGAGCCAATTCAATGATCAGGAAACAACTATTTCCATCACACCTGGTAGGTCAAACAAAGATCAAAGAACTGGTAGGCATTGCTGATTTACCCGATATGGTTAAACAATTGAATGGTAAACTTTTAAAAACGCAGTGTACCGATAAAGGTCTATCTATTGGTCTTTTGCCCTGCAACGATCAGCAGATCATCTGGTATATGCAATTCGATTGCATGAAAAATGATATTGTTGAGTTATCCAACGAAAACAAGAAAAAGTTTGCGATGGAGATGTTGAATGGATGGCCTGATCCTATACAATATGTTTTAGAAAATACAGATTACAGCAAATCATTCATGTGGTTTACGAAAGACATGCCGGTGCTCCCTTCATTTCATAAAAATAATATTGTACTTATTGGTGATGCAGCACATTTGGTACTTCCTTTTACCAGCCAGGGAGTAAACAGTGCTTTGCAGGATGCCATTATTCTAGGCAGATTATTGAAAGATGGCAAACACATAGAATCGTTCGATGATGTTTTTACCACTTACCATCAATGCAGAAAAGAGATATTGGAAGAATATCACTTGTTCGGAAAAATGATGGCAAACCGTTTCCTCGATCCATTGAATTACAAAAACGAGGAAGTACCCATACCTTTGGCTAAATGAAGTACGAAATACGAGATACGAAGTACAGATCGAAATTGATACATACTTAATTAGCTTCCGCCTTTCTTATTTTTTATTTCTGATTTCTCATTGCTTATTTTCATAGTCTATGCATTTCACAGACACAGATATAAACATGCCTGCTCTTCGTCAGAGGGCTTTTAATCTTCGTTGGGCAACTTTACCAGAAGATGTTATTCCGTTAACAGCGGCTGACCCCGATTTTAAATGTGCTCCTGAAATTGTAGAAGCAATCAATGCTTATTCTGCAGAAAGAACTTTTGCATACGGACCTGCAGAAGGATTACCACAGTTTCGTGAAGTGATAGCCAGAACAGTTGGCGAAAGAAAAAATATCAAAACCTCACCTGATTTAGTATTGCCAGTCGATAGTGCTGCACAGGGAATGTTTGTTATCGCAAAATATTGTTTGCAACCAGGTGATGAAGCAATTGTTTTTGACCCGGTTGATTTTCTTTTCAAGGCCAGTGTTGAGTCTGCCGGTGCAACAGCAGTGTTATTTCCCATTGATACTGCTACCGGAAAATATGATATCACTTTATTGAGATCATTAATCACGCCTAAAACAAAAATGCTTTGCATCTGCAATCCTCACAATCCAATTGGCAAAGTATACAGTAAAGCTGAGTTGGAGGAACTAGGGCAAATTGCAGTAGAACATGATCTCTGGATAATGAATGATGAAATATGGAGTGATATTGTTTTTCCGCATACAACTTACACTAGCATGGCCTCTCTTTCTCCAGAAATTGCAGAGCGTACCTTAACTGTTTATGGTTTTAGTAAGTCTTTTGGGTTAGCAGGATTAAGAGTCGGTTTTATCATTTCTCCCTCAGCAATGGTACATGAAGGTATCATTGAAACGTCATTGGTTAAAACAACAGCTTATGGTGTATCTACTGTTTCTCAGGTTGCTGCACAGGCTGCATTTGAGAAATGCTGGTATTGGGTGGATGGATTTCTTCAACATTTGACCATCAATAAAAATTATGCAGTTGACCGGTTAAATAAAATGCCGGGTGTTTCTTGTCACCAACCCCAGGGATGTTATCTGGTATTCCCGGATATTACAGCTACAAAAAGATCAGCCACCACTCTAACCGATATTCTTTTAAAAGAAGGAAAAGTTGCCGTTGTTCCTGGTGCTGCAAAATGGTTTGGGCCTGGTGCTGAAGGGCATTTTCGAATTTGTATTGCTACATCACACAATATATTAAAAGAGGGATTAGACAGGATAGAGAATACTCTTTTGAAGTTGTGATTGAATAACGGCAATCAGGCTCATTCTGTCGAAGCCATCTTATCCAAACACCTGCTTTAGAATCAATATATCTGTTTTATATTTATCGTCTCATTTTTAATAATCCTTAAACTCGCAGCCTATGTACAGGAAAATCCTTCTGCTAAGTAGTCTACTTATTTTTTTATTACAGGCTGGTACCAGTCAGCCTGCAAAAAAAATTCCTACCGATCCAAATATTAAGATCGGGAAATTATCTAACGGACTTACATACTACATCCGTAAAAATGCAGAGCCGAAGAACAGGGCCGAATTAAGACTTGTTGTAAAAGCAGGCTCTATATTGGAAAATGACAAGCAACTTGGTCTTGCCCATTTCGCAGAACACATGGCTTTTAACGGAACCAAAAACTTTAAAAAACAGGAACTGGTTGATTTCCTTGAAAAAAGTGGTGTTCAGTTTGGTGCTGATCTTAATGCTTACACAAGCTTCGATGAAACAGTTTACCAGTTACAACTTCCAACTGATAGTATGGATGTTTTCAGGAAAGGCTTCCAGGTTTTGGAAGACTGGGCACATAACGTAAGTTTTGAAGATGAAGAGATCGATAAAGAAAGAGGTGTGGTAATTGAAGAATGGCGTTTAGGCCAGGGTGCACAGGAAAGAATGAGAGCAAAATATTTTCCTGTTCTCTTAAAAGGTTCGCAATATGCCAACAGGCTTCCTATCGGTACGAAAGAAAATCTTGAAACTTTCAAATATGAAACCATTAAACAGTTTTACAAAGACTGGTACAGACCAGACCTTCAAGCCGTAGTAGCTGTTGGTGATTTTAATGTAGCCGAAGTGGAAGCACTTATTAAAAAACATTTCGGAAGCATACCTAAAGCAGTGAATCCAAAACCAAGAACCAAGTTTGGTATACCTGCTCAAAAAGAAACAAATGTTTCTATTGTTACCGATCCTGAACAACAATACAATATCATCCAGATATTCTATAAACAACCACATATTCCTGAAGCAGTAACAGATGCTGAATACAAACAATCACTTGTAAGAGAATTGTTCAATGCTATGGTAAGTCAAAGGCTTGAGGAATTGGTTCAATCAGGTGAAGCACCATTTGTTTACGCTAATACCAATTATAGCCAATTGATTGGTGATAAAGATGCTTTTTCAATGATTGCTATCACCCAAGACCCTGCTAAAACCAGTGAAGCAATTGAAATCTTACTGCAGGAAAACGAAAGAATCAACAGGTTTGGATTTACAAAAGGCGAATTAGACCGAGCAAAAGCAAACATGCTTTCAAATATTGAAAATGTGTTTAACGAAAAAGACAAAACACGTTCTGTAAATTATGCTGAAGAATATGTCAGAAACTTCCTGCATAATGAACCTATTCCTGGAATTGAATATGAATTCGACTTGTACAAAAGATACATGCCGGAGATAAGTTTGAAAGAAGTGAATGCACTCATCAAAACATGGATAAAACCTACAGACAGAACAGTAGTGATCATGGCTCCTGAAAATGGCAAGGAAAAATTACCTACCGAGAAAGATGTATTGTCCATGATGAACATGACCTTTAAAGACATCTTCGCTTATGAAGATAAAACGGTAGATGAACCTTTAATCGGTACAACTCCTGCTGCTGGCAAGATCACTAACATGAAGATGGTGCAGGAACTGGAAACTGTAGAACTGGAACTTTCCAATGGTGCAAAAGTGATTTTAAAACCTACAGATTTTAAAAATGATGAGATCATTTTCTCTGCAATAAGCAAAGGCGGTACTTCATTAACACCTGAACAGGATTTCCCTTCTGCATCAAATGCCTCAGTGGCAGTAATGTATGGTGGTGTGGGAAATTTCGATTTTATGTCTTTACAAAAAGCACTGGCCGGTAAAAATGTATATGTAGCGCCTTCGATCAGCTTATATACAGAAGGATTAACCGGAAGTACCACTCCAAAAGACCTGGAAACAGCTATGCAGCTGATTCATCTTTATTTCACTAATCCAAGGAAAGATGAAAACTCATTTAAGGTAGTTCAACAGCAGATGCAGGCTTCATTAGCTAATAAAGACAAGGATCCTAATTCTGTTTTTATGGACACAGTGAGCTATGTAATGGGCAATTATCATCCACGTCGTAAACCTTTCACAATGGAAACATTGAAAGAAATCGACTATAATAAAGCCTATGATATTTACAAACAGCGTTACGCCAATGCAGGTGATTTCATTTTTACATTCGTCGGAAATTTCAATCCGCAACAGATGATTCCGTTTATAGAAAAGTACATTGCTTCTCTTCCATCAAACGGACAAACTGAACAATGGCAGGATGTAGGTATTCGTGCCCCTAAAGGAAACATTACAAGAGTAGTTAAGAAAGGTAAAGAAAATAAGGCTTCGGTAAGATTATTCTTCACTGGTAACACAACTTATTCTGATCTTGAAGAAGCCCAGTTAAACCAATTAACCAGCATTCTTGGAATCAGGTTAAGAGAGGTTTTAAGAGAGGATCAGGGTGGTGTGTATGGTGTTGGTGTAAGAGGAAGCATCAGCAGAATTCCAAATGACAATTATTCTATCAGCATCAGCTTTGGTTGTGCTGCCGAGAATGTTGACAAGTTGGTTGATCTGGTTATGGCTGAGATCAATGCACTAAAAGCAAATGGTGCAGCTCAGGTAAACATAGACAAAGTAACAGCAGAAGACACAAGAGGATTGGAAACACAGTTAAAACAAAATCGTTATTGGCAGTATAATCTTGAGCAGAAATACTTGTATAATGAAGATCCGAAAACCATTCTTGAAGATGCAACAAACATTAAAAAGATGACTGTTGAAAGATCAAAAGAAATGGCAAACAAATATTTTAGCATGGAGAACTTTGCAAAAATGATCTTGTTGCCTGAAGACAAATAACACTCAATTTCATTCTACTTTTAAAGGACAGCTCTGCTGTCCTTTTTTTATTCAGCCTATAGCAGATCATGGTTTTGCAATCATCAGGCATTTTATCCCTGTGACAAACGGAACAACCTATGTTACATAAATATATCATCCAGCGTTATTTCTACAACTTACCCCCTATCCCATTCTGTCATTTCTTTGCTTTATTTAGCAGTTTCCATTATTTGCATTACCGATAATGGTAAACAACAAACTATCTTAGCGGCCATGCAAAACAATACACCTGATATTCTTCTTTGTGCAGAGGATGACCCTGATGATATTGAAATGTTTTGCCAGATGGTGAAGGAGTTAAACAGTAATATCACTGTTATCCATTCACTAAACGGAAAACAATTGTTGCACCATCTGCAAGAGCTTACATTGAGCAATACACTGCCATGCCTAATTACGCTTGATATCAATATGCCGGTTATGGATGGCAGAGAAACGCTTGAACAAATCCGGGCTAATAACAGATGGAAGAATATACCTGTGGTGTTATACACTACTTCACCTCAAATGATCAATGCAGACCTCCAGGCAAAATACAATATCAGCATCTTTCAAAAACCTGATAATATGCACGACATAAAAAGTGTGGTAACCAAAATACTTAGTTTGTGCAGAAAGCCTGCTTAGTCAATTTCATTATCCCTAAGCTCTCTTGTTAGTTTGGTAAACCCAACTATATTATCGTCATCATCATGCAATGCAGTAATAAGCACATTACCCCAGAATATGCTGCCGTCTTTTCTAACTCTTCTTCCTATATGCCTTGCCCTTCCTTCTCTCCTGGCCAGGTCAAGCAATTGTTCCGGCAACCCTGATTGACGATCCTGGGGCAGGTAAAATATCCTGAAATTCTGTCCAATGATCTCGTGTTGCTGATAACCTTTTATCTGTTCAACACCCTTATTCCATGAAAGAATGGTTCCATCAATATCCAGTAAAACGATGGCATAATCTAATATTTCATTTACCATTCTGCGGTGAAGCTGCTCTAATCTTTCTTTTTTATCCATAGCTATTGGCGGCGAAATTAAGCAGGTTGTTTAATCAAATTAATTAAAATTATTATATTCATTAAACAGGTTAGAGGCATAGTATTGGTAATATCTCCTGACTTTTATTAAAAGCTTTAGATGTCCCCTACCCAAACAAGCGTCCATGGTTCTATATTCTTTCTTTTGAAAAAATATGTGATTACTCATTTCTCTGAAGAAGTGTGGAAACAGTTTCTCACGCAATCTGGCAAAGACGAAAATTTCGAGTTTGTTATCACTGATGCATACACGTTAGAAGAAATTGACAATATTGTTGAAGCTGCTTCGGCACATACCGGTTTATCTATTCATACTTTACAGGAAAGATTTGGTGAATGGCTGGTGCCTGATCTGTTTCAATTTTATTCAACATATCTTAACCCGGAATGGAAAACATGGGAGGTATTGATT
Source organism: Bacteroidota bacterium (assembly GCA_023386555.1). GTDB lineage: Bacteria > Bacteroidota > Bacteroidia > Chitinophagales > Chitinophagaceae > JAEZDC01. Next base: position 44,682 of record JAEWJK010000010.1, read on the forward strand.
CATACTGAAAAGGTAATGCATGGTGCCGTCAGACGATTGAACAGTACTGCCAATCCACCGGTATTGCATGTGTCTGATGTAATTGGCAACAAACTTATTATCGACTATCATTCAAAAAGAAAAATGGGTAGCCTTGCTGTAGGTATCATTAAAGGGATTGCCCGTTATTATAATGAGCATGAAGTAGTGACCGTAACTGCAATGACACCACCCGATGCTGAAAGAGTGCAGGTAAAGGTCACTTTTCTCAATAGATAATAATTGAATGGCTTAAAGTTTGCGGTTTTTGCAACAATACTAAAGGCTGATGACTGCCCCAAACAAGAACATCTTTCCTGAGAATCCCAAAGAACTGCTTTATAGCATTATTGCTAAGGCTAAAAATGCCGGTTACCGTTTCAGCAACTTTCTTGACCATTACGATGCATTCAGCATTACTTCTTTCAACCCCGAAACGGGAAGAATGGTTTTGGTGTTGAAGAGCCAGGCTAAACTTCAACTTGTTTACGACAGTATTTACCTTTTGTTCTTTGATGTGGACTTTGCCAGGGCAATTTTTAAAGAAGATTGGGAGCAGCATTTGGTAGAACTGGCTAAAGCAGAATCGAAGATTAAATATTTGGCTGATCATTTAAATCTTAATGACCATGAACCTCGTATCACAGGCTGAGCAAACACATACATTAGCAGATGAATGCAGAGCATTTGTTTCCAACTATAACGGAGATAATTACTTTGAAGATGTAGCACTATTTCTTGCCGAAAAAGTAGGATGCAGTTATGTGCTGATCGGTCATTTGTTGCCTGAAGACCAAAATAAGATACGTACCGTGGTACTGGCAGCTAAAGGAAAGTTGGTAAATAATATGACCTACTCACTTTTTGGAACACCGTGCGAAAATGTAGTAGGTAGAAATTGCTGTTATTTTCCAACAGGTGTTAGATACCTGTTCCCTGATGATAAAGAATTACAGGATCTGAACATTGAAAGTTATATCGGCTCACCACTATTTACTAAAGATAAAAAACCTTTAGGATTGATCGTACTAATGAATGAGACCATCATTAAAGATGCAAAATCAATTGAGAAAGCCTTGTCCATTCTTGCGGAAAGAACCGAAAAGGAAATGCTTGCTTTGCCTCTTGAACTGGCTTGAGATGATCCAACCGTAATGTGTTCAGTTAGCAATATAACTGTTATCCAAAGTTGTTAGGTGCAGCGCATCTTCTCCAATACTCAACAATTACCTGGATAGTCTTTTCAAGTTCAGACATGGTGTTCTGCTTAACAAAAAAGCCTTGTACAGATAAACTGTAAGCATCAATAACAGCTCTTTGAGAAGAAGCAGTTGAAAAAAACAGGTAAGGAATACATTTTAGTTGAAGCTTAGCATCCAGCTTGATTTTGTTTCGAAGTTCAAAGCCATCCAGTTTTGGTAAATTAATATCAGAAAGTATGAGAAACGGAACCTCATCGGTTGCATCTAAATAATCCAATGCTGATTGACCATCACCAAAAAACTTAAGCTCATTGGTATAACCCAGGTTATTGAATGCTTCAGTGAGTAAGTACTCATCATCTTTATCATCTTCTATAATTATAACAGGACCGTTCTTATTCATATAAATTCTTTTATATCAGAATGGATTGCATAAATCATTAAACAAAAATCAGGCTAACCTAAATACGGTTATTACTATTTCTTACTAAACTTCATCTTCAGTTTATCAATAAAACCGGTACTCTTCTTTTTATCCTCACCAATTAAGTAACCATAAGGCTTTAATGGTTCAACATGATCAAAAACGATCTTTAACATGCCGAGTAAAGGAATAGCGAGTATCATTCCCGGAATGCCCCAAAGCAATTCACCCAATACTAAAACCATAATGGTAAATAATGGATTGATATTAACCTGGGAGCCTACCACCAACGGTTCCAGAATATAAGTTTGAATAAACTGCACCGTTGCATACGTTACTAATACGCCAACGATCATTCCTGTGTCTCCACCCTGTGCAATCGTCATCAAAACAGTAATGGCGGTACCTGTAACATTACCAACAAAAGGAACGATCTCCAGTAAACCGCAAAGTATGGCAAAGAAGATTGCGTTTTCTACACCAACAATACTGAAACCAATAGCATACATCACCCACAACATGGCTATCATAGTACCAAGACCTGTAATATATTGTTGAGCAACTTTACCTGCATCCGTCATTACTTTTCTGCTCTTTGATCTTTCATCCGGTGGAACAATACGGTATATAAAATTCTTTATGTGTTGACGGAAATAAAGAAAAAGGAAGATATATACCAGTGTTAAGATCACATCTACAACAATACCCATTATAGTGCTGAGCAAGGTTGTGGCCATACCTGAAGATCCTCCCTGTGGTGTTTGTTGCTCTACGATTTCCTTTTGTTCCTTTGGTGTTATGGTGAAGGCCTGGTGTATCATCTGCTGTACACGACGAATAGCACCATTTACCAATTGCTCAAGCTTTTGAATGTTTCCAATAAAATCAGTGAGTTGCCAGGCTAGCAAAGCGATAATTCCCGCTGCAATAGCAATGAGAAAAAGAGTGGACAAAATTGCTGCAACACCCTGAGGAATTCCTTTGCTTTCCATCCATTTACTTACAGGCAGTAACAACATGGCTAATATACCTGCAAATGCAAGCGGAATAAGGAAGGAACTGGCATAATACAATGCCACTATTGAAAATGTGAGCAGGGCAAATACCCTGATCGTTCGTAACATTAAACTTTGTTGCATAGGAAGCAATAGAGAAAAACTATGCCATAATCAGGGTAAAAACACTGCTATTTGTATGATTCTTAATAAAAACTGTATTTCTTTAATCCCCTTCTAAGTAAAAACAAAAGCAGTAAGCTCAATTTTGCATTAATGCGTCGGAAAAAGATCACATGGTTTCAATGGTTTATCAGAAGCTGGTTGTTTTTGATGCTGATATGGCTTTTTATGGGTTTTGCATTAGGCACTTTATTGCTTCTTTTGCCATTAAGAACATGGGTAAATTATGTAAGGGAAAATGAGCTGAGCGAAACGATTGAAAAGATCGGTGTGGTGATGATGATGTTGATTCTTGCTATTGTTTCCTTCATCATAAGTTATAAGCTATACAAATGGCATTTAGCAAAAAAGAAAACTTCCATAAGCATAGCATCTATAGCATTACCATTCATTTTTGCTGCTGCAGCACTGGCTTTATTCATGAATCCTGACCTGGTGAATAAAGGATCAGAAACAGATGAGATATCGCAACAATTTACCATTGGCCCCTATCCTACAGCATCTAAAATTGAACAACTCAAATCAGAAGGTTATACAGGCATTATTTCACTCCTGCATCCTGCAGTTGTTCCATTCGAACCGAGATTATTAGGTGATGAAGAGAAAGCCACAAAAAAGTTTGGGATTGAACTGGTAAAAGCACCAATGCTACCATGGATTGGCGATAATACTTCATCGCTTAATAAAATAGAAAAGCTGGTAAAAGACGGAAAAGGTAAATACTATATTCATTGTTATTTAGGTAAAGACAGGGTGAATGTTGTAAGAAACCTGATAGCAAGAACAAGTGGTGATGCTTCTGCCATAGAATCGGAATTAGGTGCAACCCATCGAACTTTTGAGAAAATGAAGAGTTTTGAAAGAGGTGAATTATTTAAGTTGGGTGAAAACATTTATATGACTCCATACCCTACTGATGAAGAGTTTCTTTCTTTTTTTCTTGCAGGAAGAGTGAAAAGTGTAGTGAATATTCTTGACGGGTCAAATATTGATAATAAAAAATGGATTGAAAAAGAAAGTGTGGAGTTCAAAAAAGCATCGGTAGCGTTTCGGCATTTTACTATGCAAGAAAATCCTTCGGCAAAACAAATTAATCTTATAATAGATTCAATACTTATTTTACCTAAACCTGTTGTTATTCATAGATGGAATACCGTTTCTTCTGATGTGGTACTCTTCAGAAAACTATTCAGCCAAAAAACAGGAAACACCCCTTTAAATTTAGCCACCAATGTTCCAGAATCTTATTGATCGTTTCTTACCTGAAGCAGATATTCTGCAAAAGCTGTTCTTGCCTTTACTATTGGTCTCATTATTTGCTGCTGCATTATCAGGCTGGATGAAAAAAAGAGGCATCAGAACTCCCTATACAAGAAAGACTTTTCATTTTATCATATTCTCTCTTGCCGGTGTATTACAGTATTACTATGGCTTACATGCAGTAAGTCTTTTGGGTGGTATCGTATTCATTATGGTAGTAATTGCAGTAATGCTTGGCAATAAGCTATGGTTTTATAAAGCCCTGGCAAGAGAAACAGATGCTCCACATGAAAAAAAGTTCATCATTCTTCCACTCCTTTCTACTGCAACAGGTGGTGTGATCAGCAATATATTTTTTCCCGGCACTGCATACATTGGTTATTTTATTGGTGGCTGGGGTGATGCTATTGGTGAACCTGTTGGAACAAGATGGGGCAAACATAAATATACTGTTCCTACCCTGTTTGGAGTAAGAGCCACAAGAAGTATTGAAGGATCTACAGCAGTTATGTTATTGAGTACAGCATTGGCAACATTCTTTTTATTACAGATAACACCATTTACTTTCATTACCTGTTTAGCGTATGGTGCTTTATGTGGAATTGCTGCTGCACTGGTAGAATCAGTAAGCAGTCATGGTTTGGATAATCTTACTATACAGGTTGTAGCTGCCGGAGTTTTACATTGGGTGGTTTTGCAGGGATAGGTTTTACGCAAAGAGATTCTTAGTCGATTCAATACAGCAGTCTATTTTAAGTTTCAGGTTGTTGAATGATGAAACTCTATCCGCAAAGAACACAAAGGGATCATTTACTTCATAAATGATGATCAATCTTTCGGCACGAAAGATCCTTTGCGATCTTTGCGTTTAATATTTCAAACACTCAGATACTACAATCTTAAAACAGTGATCTAAATAAAAGAATCCATCATTAACCCTTTGCGTGAAACTTTTCTCCAGAATCAAATAAAAAAAGAAAGCATTAACGCTCAGTTACCATCAACTCATATATATTCGGGCTTTAATGTGATCTGATGAAACATTTATACATCTCCTTTGTTTTCTTTCTTTCATGTTTTACAATAACTGCACAAGTACCAGCAACATTAACTTCAGCTGAGATCTACCAGGGCATAAAAAAACTAAATGTGTTGGGGAGTGTATTGTATGTTGCGGCACATCCTGATGATGAGAACACAAGATTGCTGGCTTATCTCGCAAAAGAAAGACAATACCGTACAGGATATTTAAGTCTAACAAGAGGTGACGGTGGGCAAAATCTTATTGGTGATGAACAAGGTGTTGAACTTGGATTGATAAGAACACAAGAACTGTTAGCTGCAAGAAGAATAGACGGTGCAGAACAATTCTTTAGCCGTGCTTACGATTTTGGATATTCAAAAACCGCTGACGAAACATTAAAGAAGTGGGATAAAGAAAAAATATTGAGTGATGTTGTCTGGATCATTCGAAAGTTTCAGCCGGATGTGATCATTACAAGATTTCCAGGTGATAGTCGTGCCGGTCACGGCCATCATTGGTCGTCTGCATTATTAGCGAACGAAGCTTTTACTGCAGCAGCCGATCCAACAAAATTTCCTGAACATTTTAAACATGGTGTTAAGCCATGGCAGGCAAAAAGAGTTCTATGGAATGCATTTATTTTTGGAAGCAATACAGTTCCTGAAGGTGCATTTCGTTTGGATGTTGGTGCTTACAATAATATCCTGGGAAAAGGTTACGGAGAAATAGCCAGTGAAAGCAGGAGCAATCATAAGAGCCAGGGATTTGGTGCAGCAAGATCCAGAGGTGAAACATTTGAGCATTTTATTACTACAAGTGGTGACAAACCGGCTAACGATATAATGGATGGTGTTAGTACTACATGGGATCGTACAGGTAACGCTGCCATACAAACATTAGTTGAACAACTCTTAAAAGATTTTTCTTTCGAACATCCTGACAGATCCATTAAAGGTTTGATTGAAGTGTACAATAATTTAAAAAACCTTACGGATAATTATTGGAAAGCACAAAAGATGAAAGAAGTACAATCGTTGATTGAATCTGCTGCAGGATTATTTGCAGAAGCAACAGCAAATACAACTAATGCAGTACAGGGAGATTCTTTAAAAATAACTTTGACCATCAATAAAAGAAATGAAGTTAAAGCAAGGATATTAGGCTACAGTATCGAATCGTTCGACACCAGTTTCAACAGTTCGTTAGCAACAAATAGAAATTTCACTTTGCCTAAAACGATTGTCGTTGCCGATTCAAAAAAACTTTCACAGGCTTATTGGCTTGAACATTCATTACCAAATGGAAGTTTTGATGTAAGAGATCAAGGGTTGATCGGCAAAGCAGAGAACGATGCTGCTTTTACGATTCATTATCGGATCAATATTGAAGGAGAAGATTTTATTATTTCCAGACCTGTTCAATATAAGTTTACAGATCCGGTGAAAGGAGAAGTATATCAACCGGTGGTTGTGTTACCAAAACTTGAAGTGCAGTTTGATAAAGAGAATTATGTTTCGTTGAATGGAAGTAATTCAAATGGTAATTACATTATTAAATCAAACTTCAGGAATAATAACGCTAAATACCTGATACAGGCTAAAACTTCAGGTGCATGGAAGATAAGCAATGACAGTGTTTATCATGAAGGCAGTTCATCTTCAATTGGAACAACTTACAATCCTCTAAACAAAAGCAACAATTTATCTGACAAGATCAGTTTAACTGCAAAAAATCACACAACCTATCCAGGCTTTACAAAAACGATCAGTTACGATCATATTCCCACTATCACTTATTATCCTGCTGCAACAGCTCATCTCGTAAATCTTGATCTTAAAACTAAAGGAAAAAAAATCGGATACATTGCAGGAGCCGGAGATAAAATTCCCGAAGCGTTAAAGCAAATGGGATATCAGGTGACGTTGCTGGAAAGAGATGACATCACCACTAATAAATTAAAAGAACTTGATGCAGTAATTACAGGTATCAGGGCTTATAATGTACATTCATATCTTTCTGATAAGTATGATGTGTTGATGAAGTATATAAATAATGGTGGTAACCTGATTGTTCAATTCAACACCAATAATTTTGTAGGACCGATGAGATCAAAGATTGGTCCTTATGGCTTCAATATCTCCAGAACAAGAGTTACAGAAGAAGATGCAAAAGTTAGATTTGCTTTACCAGCTCATTCTGTGTTGAACTTTCCAAACAAAATAACGGAAGCAGATTTTGAAGGATGGGTACAGGAAAGAAGTGTTTATGAAGCTGATCAATTAGATGCTGCATTTACAGCACCTTTAGAAATGAATGATACCAATGAAAAACCCAGCAACGGAAGCCTTGTGATTGTTAAATACGGAAAAGGAAATTTTATTTATACTGGTTTAGCTTTATTCAGACAAATTCCTGCAGGTGTTCCAGGTGCTTACAGGTTGTTAGCAAATATAATTGCATTGCCGAAGAACAAATAACATGAAGCAACACGAGAAGATACCTTTATTTAAAACCTGGAATCAATGGTATTGGTTCGTGATAATTGTATTGATATTGCTGATCATTTTCTTTTCATGGTTTACTAAATATTTTTCATGAGCAGTTTAGACTGGATAGTACTTGTCTTAACATTGGTTGGCATTATTAGCTATGGTTTATATAAAAGCCGTACCTCTAAAAATCTTGAAGGATATTTTCTCAGCAATCGTTCCATGCCCTGGTATCTTGTATTACTCAGCATTATGGGTACACAAGCCAGTGCCATCACATTTTTATCAGCACCGGGACAAGCTTTTACTGATGGGATGCGTTTTGTGCAATACTATTTCGGTTTGCCATTAGCAATGGTAGTGTTGTGCATCACCTTTGTTCCCTTATTCAACAAACAAAAAGTATTTACTGCTTATGAATTTCTGGAGAAAAGATTCGATCTAAAAACAAGAACATTCACTTCATTTCTTTTTTTACTTTCAAGGGGATTATCAACAGGTATCAGTATTTGTGCTCCTTCTATCATACTTTCTTCGTTAATGGGTTGGGATATTTTCTGGACTAACATTGTGATGGGAGGCTTACTTATTATCTATACTGTAAGTGGTGGTGCCAGAGCTGTGGCTTATACACAACAGCTACAATTACTGATCATCTTCTCAGGAATGTTCATTGCCGGATATTATATTGTTCATTACATGCCGGAAGGTATTGGATTTACAGAAGCCTTAAAAGTGAGTGGCAATGCAGGAAAATTAAATGTGATCACTTCGGGTATTACCGAAAGTGGCTTTGACATGAAAGATAAATACAACATCATCAGTGGTGTGATCGGTGGATTTTTTTTAGCACTCTCCTATTTTGGTACAGATCATAGCCAGGTTGGAAGATATCTTACAGCAAAGGATAATAAAGAAAGCAGGATTGGTTTGTTGATGAATGGATTGGTGAAAGTGCCAATGCAATTTCTGATTCTGTTGATCGGTGCGTTGTTGTTTGCTTTTTATCAATTTAATCCGGGTCCAATCTTTCATAACCAACATGTAGTTGAAAATGCAAAACAAACAAACTATAAACCTAAGTTAGATTCACTAGAAACTCAGTATAAAAATACCATTGCTTTATCGGCAACTTTGAATAAACAATTTGTGAATGATGATGAAACATCTGCTGAAATAAAATCTGCTGCACAACAAACATCCAGAACTGCAGATTCTATTCGACAGGTGTACAAAAAAACATTACAAAAAGCTACACCTGCTGCTGATACGAATGATACCAACTATATCTTTTTACGATTCGTAGTTGACTATTTACCTGTAGGATTGATTGGCTTATTGATAGCCATTATTTTTCTTGCTGCCTGGGGTTCAATTGCAGCAGCATTGAATTCATTGGCATCAGTAACAATGATTGATTTTTATGTACGCTTCAAAAAACATCATTCTCATGTTGAAAAAGATGATGCGGAAGAATTAAAGAAATTTCGTCTATCGAAATGGTACACATTGATCTGGGGTGTATTCTGTATTGTTGTTGCCCAATTTGCTAATAAAATGGGAAGCCTGATAGAAGCAGTGAATATTCTTGGTTCTTTATTTTATGGCGTTATCCTCGGAATATTCCTGGTTGCCTTCTATCTCAAAAATGTAAAAGGCAATGCTGTGTTTCTTGCTGCAATTATTGGGGAGCTATTTGTCATCGCTTTATTCATCTTGGATTATTATCACATAATTGGTTTCGGATTTTTGTGGTTAAATGTTGCAGGAGCACTTGCAGTAGTGTTACTTTCTGTATTGTTTCAACAATTTTATAAACAAAAAAGCCTCACAAGTAGTGAAGCCTGATGTATAGAAAAGCTTATTGCCATTAATAAGCGTTTTCTTCTCCTTTAATTACATTGTATGCTGTAAGAAAAACAATCTTTACGTCTGTCCAAAAGCTCCAGTTTTCCATATACCAAATATCATGTTCAATTCTTCCCTGTATATCTTCCAGGTTTTTGGTTTCTCCCCTGTAACCATTTATCTGTGCCCATCCTGTGATACCAGGTTTTAGAAAATGACGGATCATATATTTATCAATGATCTTTTTATAGTCATCATTCATTTTTAATGGATGAGGTCTTGGTCCAACTACACTCATCTCTCCTAACAACACATTAAAGAACTGAGGTAATTCATCCAGGCTTGTTTTACGAAGAAACTTTCCGATCCTGGTAACTCTCGGATCATCTTTCGTTGCCTGCTTGTATTGCTGATCTCCTTCAGTAGTTCTCATGGTTCTGAACTTGAACACACGAATACGATTAAGATCTCTGCCTAACCTGTTCTGGATAAAGAATACAGGTCCTTTTGAATCTAATTTGATGAGTATTGCAATGATCGGTATCAACCAGCTAAGAATAAATACCATTACAAATAAGCTGAAAAAAACATCAAACACTCTTTTCTTTAAACGATTGGCAATATCGTCCAAAGGCTCATTTCTTAATGATAATATCGGAAGATTTTCTGCGTAGTTAACATGCACTCCACTGTGTACAAAAGAATGAAAGTCTGTAGCAAACTTAAATCTGATGAAATTATTTTCAGCTTTCTCAGCCATATCATACAGGAAAGGATATTCTTTTGCCGGCAATGTTGAATATATTTCAGAGATATTATTGTCTATCGCATATTGCAGACATTCCTGCGGATTTCCAATGATTGGAAATGCTGAAAGCTCATGCACATTTTCGTAATCTTCGAAAAAACCATCAACAGATATGTTCTTGCTGGTAGATAGGTGATGATCTACTAAACTTTTCGCTGCATCATTATATCCGATAATCACAACCTTACGAACAAATCTTTCATGAATACCTACAACTTTAATTGCAGCCAGGTACATTAAACGACTTACCAGTAATACGGTTGCAAATCCTCCGAGCGTAGCTGCAACGAATTTTAATTCATAAGTAAATGGTGCAAAATAGATATACAGCGACACCATTAAAAGATAAACTACATATGATTGAAAACTATGTCTTGATAAAGCACCTGTTCTATAAGAGTTGGCATTAATATAAATTGAAGTTGATGCACATGCAAGCATCCATGCAAGATTGACTACAAGAAATAATGCTAAATATGAACTTTGAAATATACTGTTAGCATCACTCATCAGGAACAATGCAGCAGCAAAACTCATGTTGATCCCCCACAGATCAATGAAGGTGAATACAAATTGAAAAAAACTATTATAACGAGTATTCATAGCAGATAAAATAGCCCTGAGTAAATAAATGGTAACAGCTTATGTTAACGAATTTTTGTACCAGAATTGCAAAACAGTTATGTGCTTGTTTAGCAGCAATATTTGAAGTTGAATAAAGAAAGGATGTGTGTAAAAAGCTACACAGCAATTTCTTTGCATCATGCTACTTCCTGTTGTACACGCGAAATCTCTGCAGTAACAGGTTGGGATGAGTAATACAATTCCTTTATCTGGTTCACCCTGTTTCTCCAGGAATTCTGCTTGGCAACTTCAACTCGCTGTAATGCAAGTTCTGGAGTATCATCGTTATAAGCTTCAATACATTTCTGAATAAAATCTTTATTATCACACTTGTAAACGATTTTATCATCAAAATGCCAGCTTTTCAGATTGGGCATATTCGTAATTACACATGGTTTACCCAAAGCCAGGTATAACCATAATTTGTTTGGTGTAGCTCCTTTATTCAATCGGCTAACATCGTAAGGAGCAATGCAAACATCTGCTTCACTTAAACAATCATGAAGATCTTTTCCGGTTTTTGCTCCAACAAATTTTGCATTAGTAAACCTAGCCAGCTTTTGTTTGTTCGCTTCACTTACAGGACCAATAAAAATCACATTGAACTTTTCCAGTAGTTCGTACAAAAGAGACATATCCAGGTTATAATCAAGATAACCGACAATACCTAAAGTAGGAAGTTCATTTTCTTTTTTTGGCGCTTTAATTCCATCATATTTTATTATTGGAGCACCTAGTGGAATTACATGAGTATTGGCATTATAGTTTCCAATTTTGGTGCCCATATAATCGGAAGTAACGATACACACTTTTGCTTTTTGGGCAACTAATCTTTCTGTTTTTGTGTGATACCGATTAATGAAGAATGGATTGAAATTTCCGAAACCCACATTATCGTCTGCACAATAGAAAACTACATTATCAAAAAATTTATGAATACCCGGTGCTGTATAATCGAAACTGATGACCATCTCAAAATTAACTTCAAGATCTTTGATCTTCCGCATCAGCCAATTATGATAAATCTCATTCAATCCGGCTGTTCTGTATCTAACTTTATATAACACTGGAAAATATGGAGTGATTACAACCACATTATCTTCAGCCTTACGCAATTCAATTCTTGGTCTGCCTACTCTATTACGTTCAACAAAATAAACCACACCCTCCTCCTTCAGTTCATTGGTAACCTGGTGTCTTGCTCTTGGTGGTTCATCCCAAACTGTTACAGTAGTATAGATAAGATAATTTTTCATTTCAAAATAGTTTAAACGATAGCAGATTGATTTCTCTGTTTCAATCCATATAATAAGCCCTCTTTTCTGCCGAGGAACATGTTGTAAAATTCTTTTGCCTTTTGACGGTTCATACAAAAAGCAGCTTTGATTAACGGAGCGGCCAGTCCTTTAAAAACTACATGAGTAGGCACTTTATATTTTGCATACATTAAACCCATTGCTCTTTGTCTTGCCCTGATAGTATCAGTATCTCTTGTGGTGATGGGAATGTATTTGTGATTTACAGCTATATCAGCATCATAATAAATATTCATATTCTGATCTGCAGCCCTGAATGTGAGTTCAGAATCTTCTCCTCCTCCGATATATTTTCCAATGCCGATGGTTTCAAGAAAACCACCCAATTTTTGAAAAACTCCTTTATTAAAAAATAAAACGTAAGTAACGTATCCAACAGCCTTGAAAGTAAATAGCTGCCGGATGGTGAGGTTGAATGAATTATTATGAATGTAAGGATTCTGTTTCCAGTTAATGATGAGCAGATCTGTGGAAGGTTTATTCCCGAAAAACTGCTGCACTTTTATTAATGAATCGTTTTCAAACCAGCAATCATCATCCGGGAAACAGATAATTGGATATTTAGCTTTAGAAGCACCAAGATTTCTTGCTTTAGATTGATTCGGTTCTTCTTGTTTTATATGAACGATATCCAATTTATCTTTATATGAATACAACAATTCATCAAGTAAACCATCCGGGTTCTGATCAACGATCAATAATTCAAGATTTTGAATATTGTTTCTGATAACTGAATCGAATAGTCTAACCAACTCATCTTTCCTACGATAAGTAGCCACAACTGCAGATATGCCATTCATGCGGAATCATTTACTTTTTAAAAGAAGTGAATATTCCCTTACACTACAAAGCTGCTGCCAGTTATACTTTTATAGCTGCAAATTGAAAACCCTTTTTAGTAAAATGTTCCAGCACTTTTGGCAATGCATACCGTAAGTTCTGAGAAGCAACTGAATGATCGTGAAATAAAACTATCGAGCCTTCTTTTGCATTATCCAAAACATTACGCAAACATTTTTCTTTAGGCGTATTATTGTCGAAATCGGCACTTAATACATTCCACAAAATAGTTTTGAGCTTATGTTCATTATTCTTCAGATACTTTACCTGGTTCCAGGTGATGTGACCAAAAGGCGGACGAAATATATTTGATTTAATTACTGTAGCGGCAGTAGCAATATCGCTATAATACTTCTTGTTGTTTGTCTTCCACCCATCAATATGTGAATGAGAATGATTGCCGACACTATGTCCTTCTTCGATTAATTGATTATATAACCCGGGATTGTCTACAACATTTTCACCAATGCAAAAAAAAGTTGCTTTGGCATTGTACTTTTTCAGTTGCTCTATAACAAAAGGTGTTTCAGCAGGATCCGGCCCATCATCAAATGTGAGATACAATACTTTTTCTGAAGTATTCATCTCCCAGATACAATCTCCATAAAATTTTCGCATCCATTTTGGCTTCTTTACAAAGTAAAACATAGCTATTCCTTTATTGCATTACAGGCTTTTTTCTTAATCGTCTCGATCTTACCATTTCCATCATATTTGAATAGATGAATGCTGGTTTGTAATATGAAAAATTAAATACCTTAACTTTTTGTGATTTGAAATAAAACATATAACCAATAAAAAGTATCACCTCAGATACCGGCCAGGCAATCGCTGCACCAATTGTTCCATATAAATTAATAAATACAATGAGCAGTACCACATTCAAAATAAATCCGGCAAGTAAAAACCTTATGTGTACAGCATCTTTTTTTAGGTTCAGCATTATCTGCTGGCCTAGAGCCGAATTAATTGTTGAAAAGAGTAAAGCGAAAGCAGATATTTTTAGAAGATCAATTGCACTAGTAAATTCACTTCCAAAGAATAATAGTATTAAAGGCTTTGCAATGATAAAAGTACCAGCAGCCATTGCAATAGCCAGGAATACCAGGTATGGAAATGATTGGTGTACACGTTTTATTCCTGCGTCATATCCCTGGCCAAAAGCTTCGCCGATATATGGAAATAAAACGGTGTTAAGCGGCATTGAAACGATGGATTGAATGATGATGATCAAACGTAAGGCAGCAGAATAATATCCAACATCAGTTGTAATTAATAAAAAACCGGCAACGATAATTCCTGTTGAAGATGCCTGGTTACTGATCCACCAAATGAGAGATAATGTTCTATTCTCTTTTAATGTTTGAATTACATCCTTCCATTTAATAAATTGAAAACGCAGATCATACTTTTTTAAAGCCCAGTAAAAAGAAACCAGTGATACAAGAATGTGAGCAAGACTGGTGATCAATGGATGGTATATATAATCGCTTCTTTCTGTTACAACAAGTACCACAGCAACGGAAAAAAGTAACTTGGAAATAAAACTGAATACAGCATATCGTCTTGAATCCTGCATTCCATTATACAACCAGCTTGGATTTAATATCCAACCGATACATAACAGGTAAGTAAAAATGTTTACAAGCTTTTCATCTCTTAGCTGATCGAACCAGAATAAACATCCGATGAAAATAATGGTTGATACAATTGATATATAAAGTTTGGCAAAAGTGATACGGCTGAATAATTCCTGAATTTTCTGTTTATCGCCGTTAAAAGAAATGATCTTTCTTGTTCCGTAAAGATCAAAGCCGGCATTTATAAAGAGAATGAAATAACCAACAAAAGCGAAAGCATAATTTACTGCCCCATATTTTTCCGGTCCAATGATCCGGGAGATAATCGGAAGAGTGATCATAGGTAAAACATAGTTACCTATTTGTAAAATGGCCAGCGAAAGAAAATTAACTAATGTTCTTTTCTTGCTACCAATGGCAGAACTCATAAATAATAAAACATTTTAGCATAGTAGGATTTTTGGAAATGTCCTCCAGCTTAGCTGAAGGACATTTCAAATTAACCTGCGTTTGAATATTGCTGCTTTGTTGATATCTCTTTTGACTGCTGAGCTTGTTTGATAGAAACCACTTTCACATGCTCAGGCTTACCTGCCACTACACGATAACCTAATGTCGGAAGCTCAATTTTATACGTAGCTACTGATTTGTCAGCTGTACCATACACATAATTGAGACTTTTGATAGAGGTCTTCTCAACTTTCACGTTAGTGTGATTGCAAAGAAAATCTTTGATCATAGATATCTCCTGCTCTTTCACTACTGCTGGCTTTCCTAACCAGTAAAGAACATTCACTACACCATTGATCTTTTTTAAAGCTGCAACATCCTTCTCATCGATCTTAACGAAAACACATGAAGAGAATAAAGGCTGACCTGCTGATTTTTTCAACGTCCACCATTTGTTCTGAACTTTGTTTACAGGACAATAAGATTCGATGTTTCTTTTTTGTAATTCTTTGGTTACTTTCATTTCCATTCCCTGCCTGGTGTAAACCACGTACCATTCGTAAATATTTCTTTCCATAACGAGCGATTTAAGTTTGTTCTTTAAATTAATTCCCACCTTTTGTTTCTTAGTATTTGTCTGTGCTCATATATAGGTATCAAAAAAAAATGCCAAAGTTTAATTATGTTCAATCCAGAAATAATTTTTTTTGTCTTTTTATTGTCAGCAGCTATATTAAGAGTTGATAACGAATATTATCCCTTCACAAATTTTCTCAACACGCATTTTCAGAAAAGTTAAAAGCCACCTTTCGGTGGCTTTTAGAAATTAATGAACAATTATTTGCAATTACAGCTGCTTTATTTTACGATAAGATTGTTGAGATACCCCATTTTTCTTTACCCACAATTTTGTCCAAAGATTTTTATTATATGACTGATGCTTGTTTCCATAACCGAAACCTTTAGTTTTTAAAATAAAACCTCTCGACTTAATGCCATTAAACACTAATGCCAGGCCTTTTAATGGTTTCAATTCATTCGTTTCATCCAGCTTCTTTATAACTGATTTAGCTGTGTACCTGTGTCTAACTACATATAATGTAGCATCACACATATCAGAAAGAATATAAGCATCAGCAGAAGGATTTACAGCCACTCCATCAATCAAGATAAAATCAAATTTATCATCCAGGTATTGAAGCAATGTTTCCATATTGCCGTTTAAAAACCAATTAGTCTCATTTGAATTATTATCACCGGCCGGAATAACGGATAAGTTTTTATAACCGCTACCCTTGATTATTTCTGCAGGAGAGTTCACTTCACCATTTAAAAATTCTGATAATCCATTTGAATTGAAGGCTCTGAAGGTTTTAGTTAATTGGCTGGTTGCTATATCACTATCAATCAATATAACTTTTTTTCCGGCCTGTGATAAAGTAAGAGCAATGTTTGCCATGATTAAACTCTTACCTTCTCCTTCATTACTAGATGTGATCAGTATTCTTTTATTCCTACTTTCTTTTGCAAAGAAACCGGCAGCTATACAAAGTTGTTTGAATTCATCCTGAGCAGTAGTAAAATCTTTTCCGGTCAATAACATTTGCTTACCCTTTCTTACATAAGATATCTCACCTAATAAAGGATAAACAGTGTGCTTACTTATATCATTTCTGAAAAGCACTTTATTACTTAAGATATCACGATAGATAATATAGCCAATAGTAAGAACGACTGCTAACACCAATGCTGCACCATAAGTGAAAGCTTTATTTGGACTAACCGGCAAAACAGAAGCTTCTGCCTTGTCTATAACATGACTTTCTACAATGGCAGATGAATAAGCAATAGCAGTCTGTTCTCTTTTCTGCAAGAGAAAATTATACAAACTGTTGAGTGTTGATTGTTGCCTGCTAACATCGATCAATTCTCTTTCTTTAGCAGGAATTCCACCTAAAACAGAATTGTAATTATTATTTGTCAAAGCAAGATTACTAAGGCTTGCCTGTACATTTATTCTTTGATTGCGAACATTCTCAAGAATAGCAGGCTTTAGTGTGCTGATCTGGGTAACAACTGACTGTAATGCTGGATTGTTCTCAGCTGTTGTTTGCTTCATTTTCTCATATTGAAGTTCAGCATCGTAATATTTTTCCAGCAGCTTTGCTAATAATTGATCGTTCACGCCTAAAGTGGATGGTGCGATACCAGCTGAAGCTTTTGAAGTTATATATCGTTCAACCTGGTCTAGTACCGAAAGCTGCACATTCAAGTCTGCAAGCTTTTGATCGTTCATCGCAACATTCTGTAAATACAAACGACTTTGATCTGTAAGATTCACAACACCTTCTCTTGCCCTGAAATTTGAGATCCTTCCTTCAACACCATTCAGATCATTTACAACCTTGGCAATACGTTGATCAAGAAAAGCCATTGTATTTTTAGCCACATCTGTTTTCTGGGCTACGATTGCTTTATTGTATTTTTCAATCAATGCATTTACAATGTCCTCACCTCTTTGTTGAATCGGATCTTTGAATTTTATTTTTACAATGCTTGATAGTTTGCTTGTTGCACTTACATCCAAACCTCCGTACACACCAGCTGAAACATTTTTAGGATCCATTAACGAGAAAAAATATTCACCCGGCGTTGACTTCTTGAAATATGGATTCTGAGTAAACATCAATTTTCCATATTCAGTTGATACATACTGATTGATCGGATATTGTTTCGCTCCTACCTGAACTATCTTTTTATTGAAATCATATTTATAAGGAACCTTTTTTGCTTCTTTTACATTCGCAGGATCTTCAGCCTGGATAATAACAGGAGAAGTTACATAAGCCGATTTTTCAACAAATCTTCCTTTCTGGTAAGTAGGTGCATATAAATGAAGATCAGTAACTATCTCATCAACAAATGTTTTGGATTTGATCACCTCAACTTCATTCTCTACAATATTCTTCGCAGAAAGCATATTGATCGATTCTGTGATCTGATCATCATTCACACCTTTCTTAGAATCTTTTACCTGTATCGTAGCTGCTACTTCGTAAACCGGTTGCTTAAATTTGAGGTACACCCAGGCTAACATTATACATGGAATAGCTAATAATACAAGTAAAGGCCAATATGGAATATACTTATGACTAATGTCTTCTATTAAGTTTCCTGAGCTGTCGGTTTTCTTGATGATCGTCTTCATTAGTTTCTTGTTAATCGGTCTATAATAATTGCTACGAATGATAATCCACTTAAAATTGCCGGAAGCGTTTGTCTTAACGTAGTAGTGCTTCCAATCTTTTGTTTGTTAGCCTCTACATATATCACATCATTTGTTTTAAGGTAATAGTATGGTGATGAGGTAACAAAATCAGGCGACATCAGGTTTATTCTTCTGACTATCTTCTGACCATTTTCAACCCTGATCAATAGAACATTATCTCTCTCACTGAAAACGGTAAGATCTCCAGCCATGCCAAGAGCTTCGAGAAAAGAAAGTCTTCCGTTAGTGGCTGTAACAACAGTAGGTCTTGCAACTTCTCCTAAAACGGTTACACGAAAATTCATTAAACGAACATTCACAATTGGACTAACCAATAACTTCTGCTCTGTAAGTGTCGATGATAATTTGGCTGATAATTGCTCAAGGGTTAATCCTTCTGCTTTTACATTGCCAATGATTGGAAATAATATATTGCCCTGATTATCTACCAGGTATCCGGTTGTTATTGAACTAACACCATTACCACTTGAATGAGAAATTACTGATTCGTTAGGTTTATTAAAAACTTCTGTTGCTTCGGGATTAAGACTTGTAACAATGATGCTCAATTGATCATTCTTCTGAATCGTTGGATCAACTTGTTGATCTACATGAACAGAATTCTGAAGATTATTAAAATAAGTAGCTCTTTTAGTATTAACACAAGATGTTACAGCAACAAGTAATAATACAAATAGAAATGAATGCTTTAGCATAGGAAAATATCGCATTTTTGATCTTTTACTTCTAGGATATGATGATTAACTAACCAAATACTCAACCACTCTTGTATGTATTCATCTATAGGAACTTTGTCTTTTGCATAAGACATTAACCGACAGTAAAATCATCATCTGAAAAAGCATAAACGACAATTACCAAGCCAGTCTGTTTTTGCTATTGAGAGAAAAAGTGAATGTGTAATTTTTCTACAAAGTGAAATTACCTGGCTAGATAGACATAGCCGGTGATCTTTTGAAAACCATTTCTAAGATCAATGACATAATAATAGGTAGCTGTTGGTAAGGGTTGGCCGTTCTTTGTTCCATCCCAGGGTTTATAATTATTACTACGCATTACTTCACGACCATACCGATCAAAAAGAACTAACTCTGCTTTAGGATAACTATTTAAACCGGCTATATTCCATACATCGTTCTTACCATCCCGGTTTGGAGAAAAAGCATTGGGTATCTGCACTTCCTTGAAAACAGTTACTCTCATAGTATCACTGTCAGATCCACATCCTATATTTGATATCACATGAAGTATGTAAGAAGTGTCTTTATCTGGTGACACTGAGGGTGATAAAGCCTGGCTTCCTAATATTCTGTATTCCGGCGTCCAGTAATAACTAATATTTTCACCTGTAACAGTCCCATTCAATTGAACAGTGCTCCCTTTTAAAACAGCTATGTCTAATCCTGCATTTGCAGTAGGTTTCTTGCTAACATTAATTGTTACGGTTGCAGTATCGTTACATTGATTATTATCTGTTCCTATTACGGAATAAACAGTTGATGAGGTTGGTGAAGCCACAACATTTGGTTGATTTGCATCTGACAATCCAGAAATTGGCATCCATTGATAAGTAGTTGCACCGGAAGCAACCAGATTCACTTTTTCACCTTCACATACTGTTGCTGAATCAATATTAATGCTTACTGTGGGTTTTGGGGAGATGTTCACTGTAACCGTATCACTCCATGTACATCCGTTGCTCTGCATGGTAGCAATATAATCTCCGGCATGGGTTTGTTGAGCTTGTGAAATATTTATTTCATTACCTGAAGCAGCAAAACCATTTGGCCCTTGCCAGGTGATAGAATTTCCTGTACTTGATAATTTTATGTTTTGGCCTTCGCAAACAGCACTAGTACCAGATGCTGTAACCGAAGCAACAGGTGTAACATAAATATTTACCGGCTGTGATGCTACCCTGCAGTTTGCCGAATTGATATTACCTGATTCAGCAACCAATAACCTGAAAGCATGATTGCCTGATGCTTCAGATGAAGTAAAATCTACATTGTATGTTGTTGAAGTTTCACCTGGAATATTTGTCCATAAAGATCCATTAAAACTTTTTTGCCATTGATAAACCGGATTAGTATAGCCAGGAGAAATGGTTGATTGAATATTGTAACTTTTTGATGAGCCCCCACATAATGTATCAATCGTTGTTCCCGACCCTGATATGCTTGCTGTTACCTGAGGTCCACAAGGTCTGAACGTTATATCGTCCAATCCAACATCATTACCACAACCACCTGGCGCATTGTTCACCATTCGTAATACAATATCTGATACTCCTGCAGGTGTAGTGAAAAAGAAACCATACTGTTTCCATTGTGTGGGGCTTGTAGCAGGAATATCACCGGTTGTATAAGTTTGTAAAACGGTTCCATCTGTTCTTTCAATCCTGAATGTAATATTTGGAACCACATATTGAGTTGCTCCCCAACAGACGATTGGTTTACTTATATTAACCAGCCATGCTGCAAACTCGTAAGTACTGCCGGGACAAAGATTTCTAACAGTATCAAGATAAAATTCACTCGGTGCAAAAGATGCATTCACCAACATGAAATAACCATTGGCATCACCGGTATGATCTGTAACCGTATTCCATAACGTGTCCCAGCAATATTCTGTTTTGTTTCTTACTGCATATTCACCATCACGGGGACAATCTGTTGCTACATAAGTATAATTAGTTGTTGCAGCAGAGAGTGGTGCACCAGGATTAGCACCTGAACCGAAAGTGATGTTCACAATCGGATCACCAAGACTTCCCTGGCAAATCTGAGCTGAACCATTTGTAGAAAAGCAAACGATTACAGACACACAAAATAATAACCTTGATAGTATTCCTTCTACCTGTCTAAAGTTCCTGTACATGATAATTGTTCCCGATAGCAAAAGGCAAATACTAAACCAAACCATTTGTTAGGTTGAAGTGTGGAAATATTCATCACTCTGAGGTTAATAAGAATTGGTGAGTGAATAATGGAAAGCATTTCATTACACAACACATAATAAAATACAGTAGTAAGTAATGGTATGTGATTTGACAACATAAGTTTTTACTACAGATATTAAGCAACTCATTATGCGTTTTCGTGCAATTGATACTTTCAGAGGGCTGGCAGCCATTCTAGTAATACTTTTTCATATACCTGAATCTGTTTTATTATCAGGCAATCAATTGATTGCTCATGGTTATATGGCTGTAGATTTCTTTTTTGTTCTTTCGGGTTTTGTAATGGCTCACAGCTACCTTAAGAGAATAAACGATTTACCTTCTGCAAAGGATTTTGCTATAAAACGTTTCAAGAGAATTTATCCTTTGCATTTGTTTACACTGCTGGTATTCCTTGCTTTCGAGGCAAGCCGTTATGTTGTTGACGCATATTTCGTGAAGTTGAATACACCACCGTTTTACCAATCAGGAGTCTGGTCGTTCATTAGCAATCTTACGCTCACACATTCAATGGGATTGTTTGATCACCTGAGCTGGAACTTACCAAGTTGGAGCATCAGTGTTGAATTCTATGTATATATTTTCTGGGCATTGGCATTGATCGTTTTGAGAAAAAGGCTATTGCTGGTTGGATTGATCTCTGCTCCTGCTATTATCTGGTTTCTCTGGAAGTTTAATGGAAATATCGAATACACATATGACTATGGATTTATTCGTTGCCTGTTTGGATTTTTATTAGGTATGTACGCATATCTCTTTGCAAAACGTTTTGAACGCAGGATGAATAAATCACTTGCAACCATTACAGAAATAGGCATTCTCGGATTAACCGGCTATTTGTTAGCTTACGTACCGACAACTTTTCACTGGATGATGCCGTTCTGGTTTGCTATTGTAATCATTTTTTTCTCTACAGAAACAGGGTATGTTGCAAAACTGTTTGCACATCAAAAGCTGAAGTTCCTTGGAGATCTTTCATTCTCATATTATCTCACTCATATCGTTATCATCAGGGCTGCTGATCTGCTTTTTTATAAAGTCCTGGGTTTACAGCATACCGTAATTGTAGAAGCTGTGTTCCTGGTATTTATTTTTAGCATTATTCAAATTGTATCGCAGTTCACTTACAAACATATTGAATTGAGATTCCAGGCTAAGCCCAAACCAAAAGCAGAACCAGTGCAGGAAGGATTGCAACCTGAAGTGGTAATTGTTAAATAAATCAGGAGAAAAGTATCAAAAGGATTTTTCCTTTGCAATGTTTAGTAGCTTAGTGAAGCTAGCTTTCAATTTGCATGTATACTAAACATTTAACGCTAATACTCTCACTTATACTTAGCAGTATTTTAATTTACGCCCAGCAACAATTTAAAGTTGTTGTGAAGACAACTGATAAGTGGAGAGAGACTTACAGTTTGATTGACGGGCAGGGAAAGCTGATTCGCCAATTAGATACATCGAAATACTATTTAGCATTTAATACTGACCAGTATATGTATTTTGCCGTCTTTGGTGTGAAAGGAATGAGAGAATGGGTTGCAATTAATGCTGATGAAAACATCCTGTTCAATGTTTATAATACCAGCTTTGGTGAACCAACACCAGACTTTTTATATGAAAACAAAATAAGAATAATTGATAGTACCAATTTGATTGGCTTTGCAGATGAGAAAGGAAAGATCATCATTCCGCCAAAATTTGAAATTGCTAGTTCATTTTATAAAGGGAAGGCCATCATTGGTAAACAATGTAAGCAGATTCGATGGGATGCACATTCAAAAGAATCTGATTGCCATCATTATTCTATTGTTTGTGAAAAGCATGGCTATATCAATGACAAAGGCTTAATTCTTAAGTTAGGAGATTATTCGTTCGACAAGATCAAAGATGAAATTGGCTGGAAATCTCCTGATGAATAAAGAAGCAGGGAATTCAAAAAGTACAAGAGTGCGACGCAAGTAAAGCATCATAGCATTTCAACTGCTGGCTACATAATAAAAAAAGAGGCTAACATTAGCCTCTTTCAATTTATTCTAACAAATTTGCTTTATCCTTTCTTTCTTAAACCAACTACTACACCATAGTAAGCTGGCTTCTTTTTATATGTTGCATCGAATAAAGTTGGTGCATCCTCTTTGCCCTGGTTGGTAATGATCCAGCTGTATTTATCTGTAGGATCCCAGAATGTAATGCCGGTTCTCTGTGCCGGAGGAACCAACCTGTAATAAGCACCGACAACAAACCTGTAAAGATCACGCTGTGCAATAAGATCAGCTTCTGACGCCCTGTAACCGAAATAATTCCATGGGTTAACACGTATATCCATTTCAGAGATACGAATTTTTAATCCTGTTGCTGCTAATTTTTGTAAAGCTCTTTCAATTCCAGCTCTGTCATTTTTTGTATCTAAGTGCATTTGCAAACCAATTCCATGAACCGGAACTCCTGCAGTTTTTAATTCTGTAATAAGTTTCACCATAGAATCAAGTTTCTTTCCATCTGATTCTAACTTCGCTTCGTTGATATACAAAGTAGCAGATGGATTTGCCTGGTTAGCATAGCGAAAAGCTTTGGCTATATAATCTCTTCCAAGGAATTCTGCGAAATAAAATTTATCGCCTGTTAATGATCCTGGCTGTGGGTTAGTTTTAATGGCACCTGTTCCATCCTCTAAAGGTTCATTAACTACATCCCAGGCATTTATTTTTGTTTGATAACGCTGAACTGATTGTGTAATGAATCTTTTCATTGCAGTATCAACCATGATCGGATCAATCGCATAACTACCATCATTTGGACGTGGAATACTTAATGCATCAACATAAAAAGTACCCGCTTCCGGAAAATGAAACTTTAAACTTACTGAAGCTTCATTGGCAGTGAAAGTCCATGTATATTTTGCCCAGTTAGGTGTTACAAAAAAAGTTTTCTCCTGGTAAGTTGCATTCTGAATAACGGCTTTAAAACGACTACCATTTGTGGCAGCTTTCGCGTAAAAACTTAGCGTATATGAACGACCAGCCGTTAAAGCAAAATTATCACTGTACGTCTGTATGCTATATTGAAAAGGACCAGGCGTTACCACATTAATTTTCATTGCTCGTGTTCCTTCATAAGCAGCAGCAGTCTCTTGTTGAAAACTACCTGTTGCTCCCGGTCCAACCTGTGTGATCCAGTTGGTAAACAGATCTCCGGCACCATTTTCTAAACCAGAATTTGGCACTACATTCACTTCACCTGTGGAAGATGAACGAAGTGATCTCATATATGTTGTATTAGTGCTTTGCCAATCAACCAATGTATGTCCAAACACATTTATGTTAGCAGCTTCTGCAAGTGCTATCATTTGATCGGGTTTTGTAAAATCAAAACCACCTTCATTCGTTACCACTGAAACATGCTTCAGTTCATTTTCGAGTGTAACACTATTGAAGTGTTGTTTTATAATATTCTGGTATGCCGGATCATTAATTAATGGCGTTAACTGCACACCAACTCCAATCGGGAATTCTGCCAGATCTTTAATTACACCTGTTGTATCACTAACCGCGAATTCATCTACCGCAGATGCATTCTTCTTGCATGAACCAACATGCACACCCAGTAACAATGTTACTGCCCAAACATAATTCTTGCTTAACATGAGATATTGATTTAAGTTCCTAACATTCTTTTATAAAAATTGAGCCAATCTTTTAATAATGAAAGAGGTCAACACAAAGTGGTATGTGCTGCAGAATTATTTTCTGAAAGGAATGGGAACTGGCTGTAACTGATGATCTGTTGATAATTCTTCTGCTTCTTCAATCTCCTCTTCATCATCGGTAGTGTTATCTTTTTTAAACACTGTGTACCAGAAGAACATCATAAGCAACACAAAGAAAAAGTGCTTACCACGAAAATAACTTGTCTCGGTAATGTTGTTAATGCAAAAAACAACAGACACAAAGAGCATTACAATATTCTTATTATTCAGTACTCTGAATATATTGGTGAAATACTGAAAGAGAAACAGTAATAGTAAGGTCACACCAATCCAACCCAAAGTAACTTTTGTATCGAGATAACCATTATGGCCGGAATTTGGAGTCCATTCAAGTTCGTGTAAACTGGCTTTCGGATTATATGTTTTTTCGCCCCAGTAAGCTCCTGTTCCAAAACCAAGCATTTGTTTGTCGTAATTTCTAAGGTCCATTAGCATCACATGCCAAACGTCACTACGGCCGGTAAAAGTCATATCTCTTTCAGCAAATTCCATTTTCTCTGCCTCACCTTTCTCGAATGTTTGGGTATAATATGGAAGATACATTCCTGCAGCAATAACAAATATGAGAAACGGTCGTATGAGAAATCTAAAATTGTACAATACAAAACAAATAATGCCGCCGACCATAGAAGTTTTACTGTCACATTCCATTGCCTGGTAAATGATCAATCCATTTAATAATAACCATATTGGAAACTTTATGGATTTGCGTTTATAGAAATTGAGTATCAGGAAGAAGAAGGATAAAAACTGACCGAGATTATTGGGTGAAGAAAAGAACGATTGCTTTCTGCCGGAATCGTCGATCGTCCAACTAGATTCAGTAGGGAACAATGCAATTGATAGAGCACTCATCACTCCAATAATGATGGCAAATCTTTTCAGTACATCAAAAACGTATTCATCACCCTTCTCGAAAAATATTTTTACTATAGCAAGTGTTTGAAGTATAGTGAGTATCGTTCTAATGACTATTCCTCTTGCCTCCCCTTTCATAAACGGATCTACCCATGTAAGTGAAACAAGAATCAGCAATGTAAAAGCAATCATCATTACACACCTACCCCAATTGAGCTTTAATGTTTTACCGGAGAAAAACAAATAAGCCAGCGATAATAAAGCGAAAACTTGTCCTAAAGCATTGGTAAGAGAAGTGAGGTTGATCCATTTACCAAATGTTACAAAGAAATCTGCAAAAGGAAACAGTAGAAAGAATAAGTTCACTTCTCCCAATAAAAAGCCCATTACCTTACCTGTATAAGAATAAGATGGTTTTAATTCCTGTTCTAATGAAATGGATGGTGCGTACATAGATTATTTTCCCACTGTACCCTCTATTGCAAAGCTGCTGCCAGCATATAAAAGTTGTAGAAAAAAATCATATGCTGATTATCCAATTATTAATAACCTATTGAATAAGATTGCTATTGACTGAAAAAAATATTTTAAAATCAGTACTATTATCAGGAGAAATGATGCTTTGCTCATCTGAATAAAAAAAGTAAACAAACATCATTAAAGAATCTTCGCTGTGTAAATTGTCCACAACAAAAAAGGTCGTCAAGCGAACGACCTTTTATTAAATCATTTGATGATGCTATTGCCCGATAACCTTAATCAAAGTTCCTTTTGTTACATTGTCGGTTAGTTTCATTCCATTCAGTATAGCTAGTTCTTCCATCTTTGCCTGAGGCATATTGAAACTTTGCAATGCCTGTGATAGCGTTGAATTGTTTGCAACGGTCTTAATCCTGATGCGGTCCGCTTTCTTATTCAATTTAGCAGCATCTGTGAGTGGCCTGAAATTCTGCATCGTATTACTAAATGTATTTGTATAGCTATTAAAGTCAGCTATTGAGGATACGCCGATAAAATGATAAACAGCATTATCGTACTGAATAAAATAAGACATGGTTCTTACACTTGCCTGTTGTTGTTGATCTGCTACCTGATCGGCAACTACATACAAAGCAGGAAGACCATTTACACTTATACTTCTGGATTCTAATACCTTTAACTTATATTGTTGTACTGCATTGTTTGCTGCTTCCTGTAAGCTATTTCCTCTGCCAAGCATAAACATCAACAAAGCTTTGCCATCAGCCGGAGCAAGCTGCACCATTTGAGGTGAATTCTGATAACGCCATCCTTGTGGAGTTGGAAATTGAAACTTTAATGGTGGATGATAAAATACATTGTTTTCTAAATACCCTTGCCTGGGATCTTCACCATAAATAAGCCCTTCTATCTTTCTTAAATATTCATTCCTGTTAACCTGTGGATTGGTAAGATTTAATTTCTGCTGCCACTCAGTGGCTAATTTATTAGTGGTAACATTTCTGTCTCCCGGATTTGGATGTGTTGAAAGAAAATCCGGTAACTCAACAGATCCTGCTCTTGTACCTTGTCTTTCTAATGTAGTGAAAAAACCAGCCATTTCATGTGCATCATAACCGATCTTGGTTGAATACTCAACACCCAATCTATCTGATTCTCTTTCTGCATCTCTACCAAACTTCAGGAATAGTAAACCTAAACCCTGGGATGCTACTTCTGCAAATCTGGCTAGTTCCGGATTGATGATAACTCCTGCAATAATTCCGAACTGCCCCAATATTTGATTTCGCTGTTGCTCTACTGAATGTCTTGCGGCAATGTGACCAATTTCATGACCCAATACTCCGGCAAACTCAGCTTCGTTATTGAAATGAGCCATGATTCCCCTTGTGAAGTAAACATAGCCTCCAGGTACTGCAAATGCATTCAGCACTTCTGAATCTACCACCCTGAAATGATATGCAATGTTTGGCCTGTGAGAAATAGCCACCATTTGCTTTCCTTTCTCGGCAATGAATCTCTGTATAGAACTATCCTCATATAAACCAAATTGAGCAATGATCTGCGGATCAGCTTCCTGCCCCATTGCAATTTCCTGTGCTTCTGACATAAACACTAACTGGCTTTTTCCGGTAACCGGATTTCTTGAACAGGAATCTATCAGTATATAAGTAAATAGAAGGCTGCAGATAAAGAAGATCTTTTTCATTTGCTGATGATTTATGCACTAATAACAAAGATAGTACCATAGCAGCCGGTTGCAAGGTTGATTGAATTTTGATGAGTGGTAAGATATGCTTGTGAAGATGAATAGGCATCTTATGTGGAAACTTAATTTCGCCAGAGGAGATTAGATATGCAGCATGTAGAATTTTTCCACCAGGATCATTTCGAAAGAAATTACTTTAGAGAGAAAGCCTCTGCTGATCTGTCAAGGTTTATTGATTATTTCTGGGAAATAAATTTTGAGCATCTCTACAAAGAATATCCTGAAGGTTTTTCAGATGCACTTTTCCCTAATATCGGCTATACTTATCTTATCAACCTGGGTACACCTTTTATTATGCAATTAGATGATGATAAGTTTGAGGTAAAGAATGATAGCTTTTTACCAAGACATCGAAACATCATCTGCCATCATTCAGCAGGCAATAAAATTTTTGGTATTAAGTTCAAAGTATCGCCTGTTATATTGCAAAAGAATATCAACTTTTCCGAATATAAAGATTACATATTTCCCTTGGCCTACCTGATCGATAGACCCATTATTGAGCAAGTAAAAAAAGTACAGCATTTTAATAGACGGGTAGAAATTATATCCGATTATTACCAGCAGATTATTGATCAACATGCAGGCTCTTTAAAATATGTTGATACTGTAATTGCGATACTCAATGAATGCTATAATAATAATGATTTTACAACATCGATTGAAGAATTTGCGAAACGATACAATATCAGCACAAGAACCCTGCAACGTTATTTCGAAAAAGTAACAAGCATTAGCAGCAAACAGGCTTTACAAATTGTAAGGATCAGAAAAGCTGTTGAACACCTTTTATCTGATCCTAAGAAATTTGATTATAGAAATTACGGCTATTACGATCACAGCCACTTTTATAAACATTTAAAGCAATTCATTACCGGTCATACTATTTCCCTTATTGAACCACATCTTAAGCTGCTAAAAAGAAAATAATATTTCAGATTCTTTGGGTAATACCAATATAATATATCATTCCGGTATTATTAAAGGCTTTCGGTCTATATCAGCCATTCTACCTGATGGATCTATCTCAACGGACTTCAGATCTCGAAGATTTCTTGAAGTTTGAAATACATATTCAGGATGTGTCCACTTCCAGGGTTCATGTACAAACCTTGTGGTTGCATCTTCAGCAGGCTTTGCTCCATACATCAGGTTAAGCGGAATATAATGCAGCTCTTTTGATCCGTCTTTGAACGTTAACATCACATCAACAGGCATCGGCATTTTTCCTGTACGTTTTATGGTGATGTTGGTTTTGCCATTTTCATAGTTGATATCGCCAATTGTATAATCAATGGCTTTGGTTGAATTGATCCAATACTCTTTATACCAGTCAAGCTCAATACCACTCACCTTTTCTGCAAGCCTGATAAAATCGTTTGCAGTAGGTTGTTTAAATTTCCATTGCTTATAATATTCTAACATCAAACTATCTCTTGCTTTAGCACCAATAATGTATCCTAATTGTTCCAGAAAAACAGCACCTTTAAAATATGCAGCATTACTATACCCGTAATTGGTATTGAAATGATCTGCATGAGTACTCATCGGTTCTTCAAACTGGCTCTTCTGCAAACTATAATATGACTGGTAGCTGGCTCCATGTATTGCAGGTAAAGCAGCTTCTCTTGTAGCCATGGTTTTAATGTTGGCTTTTCGTATTGAATCATTGATATGTGGCGAATTATTGGCAAAATTTTTAAAATAATAATCCATCACAATATCTTCTGCGAAAGAAGCAAAACCTTCATCCATCCAGGGATATAAACTTTCATTGGTGCCCAACAAATGCTGATACCATGCATGCATCCATTCGTGTACTGCAGTTTCAATACTTGGGCCTCTCATCAATGTTGCCATTGCATACTCCATTCCGCCATCACCACCTTGAATAAAAGCATATTCAGGCCATGGATATTTACCAAACTTCTGCTCAATAAACGGAATTACTTTTTCCGCCATCCACAGAATATTATTCCATGCACTGTCTGCCTTTGCATCTTTGCTTTTATAAAAAACCCTCACCGTTAAATCCTTATTTACCTTTTTTGAAAGATGGTTATAAGCATCATCAGCAGCCCACACAAAATCATGAATATTATTTCCGGTAAAATGCCATGTATAATTATTGTTTACAGGCTTCAGTGGCTTATGACCTGGTGGCTGATAGCCATGACCAATTCCAGGATTTTGTAACACACCTGTTGCTGCCACAGTGTAACTTTTATCAAGAGTTATCTTAACATCATAATCACCCCATACACCATAAAACTCTCTTGCGATATATTGATTGGGATGCCATCCATTCACATCATACGCAGCCATTTTAGGATACCATTGGCTCATGCTATATTTTACACCTTCAGCATTATTTCTTCCGGCCCTTCTAATCTGGTTAGGTACCTGTGCTTCAAAATCTACAATAAAACTTGTTTTGCTTTTCGGCATAATCGGCTTGCTCAACACCACTTCAAGAATCGTTTCATGTTCCTTTAAAGTTTGCGGTTTGCCGTTGACTAATACAGATCTCACTTTGCTGTAACCAATTTCATTTGGTTTTAACTTCATGATAGAATCTTTCACTCTGCTATCCCAATCTAACACTGGATTTCCATTTTTATCCTGGCGTAAAACTGTTTTACCTAATTCACGACTTCTTACATCCATACTGCTGTTTGGCTGAAAAGCATTCCAGTACAAATGCAAAAACACTCTTTTCAAAGTGTCTGGCGAGTTATTCCAGTAATCGATATTTTGTTTACCGGTAAGCAAATGTGTATTCACATCAAGCTTAACATCCATGTTGTACTTTATTTTTTGCTGCCAGTAGGTTTGGGCAGTAACAACATTCAATACAAACAACGAAATAGAGAGGTAAATAATTTTTTTCATGAATTATGGCCTTAGCTTTTAGAAATACTATTTAGCTTTTGTTGCGTCGCACCCTTGTACAACAATGCATGTTTCAACTCTGACTACAATTATACTGAAAGTGCCTTAGTGTTCTGTTAAGAATTGTATTAATCTTTACCCGCTACAACAATAACAATCTCCCCTTTAACAGTCTTTTGTTTAAAATGTTCCGCAACTTCCTGCAAAGAACCTTGTTTGTTTTCTTCAAACATCTTTGTCAGTTCACGACTAACAGAACATTGTCTTCCAGCTCCAAAATATTGAATGAATTCTTCCAGTGTTTTTACAAGCCTTAGCGGACTTTCATAAAAGATCATTGTTCTTTCTTCTTCAGCAAGCTTCTTCATCATAGTTTGCCTGCCTTTCTTTAAAGGAAGAAACCCATCAAAACAAAAACGATTCGATGGAATACCACTGTTAACCAAAGCAGGAACAAATGCTGTAGCACCCGGCAAACATTCCACTTTTACTTCGTTCTTAATACATTCTCTAACCAGTAAAAATGCAGGATCAGAAATTCCCGGTGTACCGGCATCTGTTATCAAAGCCATCGTCTTTCCAGCCTGTAATTGATCAACCAAATGCTGAACGATCTTATGTTCATTATGCTGATGATAAGGTGAAAGTGGCTTCTGAATATTATAGTGCTGCAACAGCTTCGATGAGGTTCTCGTATCCTCACACAAAATTAAATCAACCGATTGCAACACTTCAATAGAACGAAGTGTGATGTCTTTAAGGTTGCCAAGTGGTGTGGGAACAAGATAAAGCATGCTAAATACGAGATACGATGTACGAAATACGAATGTGAAGTAATAAACGTACTTCGTATTTCGTACATGTATTTTAGTTGATCATTTCTATTTCGTAAAATTCCATTACAGGATTGGCCAGCAGTTTTTTGCTGGCTTCTTCTGCTAATTGTTTAGCCTCATTTTCTGAGTTAGCATCTACTTGTAATGTGATGTGTTTTCCAACTCTTACATCAGACACACCATTCAATCCCAAATTTTGTAGTCCACCCAATACTGCTTTTCCCTGTGGATCAAGCAGATCTTTTAAAGGCATCACTTTTATCTGTACGTTATAGGTCATGATTTCTTTTGTTTATAGATCAACGATATAATTACATAAGCTGCAAAGGTGATTGGTACAGCCAGCCAACCTAATAAAATTCCGGTTATTATAGCAATACCTGCAAGAATAATAAACGGCATCAATGTTTTTACAGATGCATTCTTAAACTTCAGAGCCAGCATCGGTAATGTAGATACCATCAGGTAACTGATCACTAGTATCACACCATACCAGAACCATTCATTGGATAATAATTTAATGGCAGTTTCATTGTTGCTATACCAATAGATCAGCGGAAACGAAGCGATCAATAATCCTGCAGCAGGTATCGGAACACCTTTAAAGCCGTATGATTGTTCTGTATCAATATTAAATCTTGCCAAACGGTATGCTCCTGCACAAGGCACAATAAAAGCTGGCAATAACATCAACATTGAAACATCCAGACCATCATCATGCTGGGCAAAACTCCAGCGAAGAAATTGGTAGATGATCATTCCAGGTGCTACACCAAAACTCACCACATCAGCCAGTGAATCTAACTGTGCTCCCAAACCTGAAGATGCTTTTAATAATCTTGCAACAAATCCATCTAAAAAATCAATCACTGCCGCAATACCAATAAACACTGATGCCCAGTAAATATTTTCCGGCAGAATTACTAATTGCAATCCTGTTTCATCAATAGTTGTTGTTAACCCAGTTTGCAAAACTGCAACAATGGCCATGCAGCCGAAGAAGAGATTCAGTAGTGTAAATAAATTAGGTATTACCGACAACCGTCCACCGTCCACAGCCTGCATATTCTCAGTTTGATTCATTGTTCAAAGATTTGATTAGTGCCTGTAACTCAAGTGCAAGTTGCCATATCTTTAGATTCTCAAATTTAAAAGGCATGTTACTTTTTTCTGGTAACTACGGTTGACGGTTCACGGTTGACGGTTGACATCAATCTCTCAATCTCATCTGCCTCTATCGGGATGTTCTTCATCAGGTCAATATTGCCACCCTTTCTTATCCATATATTATTCTCAATACGAATACCCATCTGCTCTTCCTCAATATAAATTCCCGGTTCAATGGTAAACAACATTCCTTCTTTTACAGGAAAAACTCTTGTACCGAGATCATGAATATCTACACCAAGGTGATGAGAAATGCCATGATACAAATATTTGCGGTAAGCCCTGTTTTCCTTATCCTCATTTTTGATATCTGATTTCTTCAGCAAACCGATCTTTTGAAATACCGCAGTAGCTTCATCACCTACCATCTCTGTATAATCAACGATACTTATTCCTGGCTTTAAAATACTTTTTGCATAGTTATGCAAATGAAGACAGGCATTGTAAACAGTTTTCTGCCTTCTTGTAAACTTTCCATTCACCGGAATTGTTCGTGTAAGATCTGCACAATAACCACCATAATAAGCACCGAAATCCATCAACACCAACTCACCATCTTTACATTCCTGGTTGTTGCTAACATAATGTAAAGTTCTGGCCCTGTCACCACTGGCTACAATACTACCGTAAGCTTCCCTGCTTGCACGCTGACTCAAGAAGCTATGTATAATCTCTGCTTCAATTTCATATTCCATCACTCCAGGCTTAATAAACTGAAGTAATCTTCTGAAAGTATTTTCTGTTATATCAATGGCAGTTTGTGTAACTTCTACTTCATACTTCGATTTGATAGCTCTCAACTCTCTCATGATCTTTGCAGATCTTTCATAATTATGCATCGGAAAACGAGCCTGCATTTCTTTTGCATAACGATAATCTCTTGTATCAACTAAATTGATCGCTCTCCTGTCATTTTCATTTGTGTTCAAATAGATCGTATCAGCCAGATGAATCCATTGCTGCAATAATGCATCAAGACTATCCAGCCACACCACTGTTTCCATTCCGGAAATTGCTTTTCCCTCATTGGCTCTTAGTCTTCTGCCATCCCATTTTTCTTTCATCTCCTGTGGACGAACCAATACCAATACTTCCCTGAATTTTGGATCAGGATTATCCGGAAACAAAACCACCATCGTATCTTCCTGTTCAATACCGCAAAGCCAATACAGATCACTGTTCTGCCAGAAACGATATAACTGGTCGCCATTCGTTGGCAATTCATCGTTACTGTTGAAAATAGCAATGCTGTTGGGCTTCATTTGTTTAATGAAACGCTTCCTGTTCTCAATAAAAAGCTGGGGATTAATTGGTAAATGCTTCATGCGAATGTATAAGAGTGTGCAAGATAAAGGATTGTAATTGCTTTTGGTTAGCCGGCTATGGAATTACTATAATGCTTTTGTTGTGTCAAATCGACGAAGGAGATTCACCGAATCCAAATTTATCAATAAACATATTAAGGTAACCACTTGTACGTTCTTATCGCTATTCAACTCTCTGAATTCACATCAGGAAAACTTTGCTTACTTGTCACTAATTGTCTTGCAATAGATGAGAATAAATATCCAGCCACAATTTAAAAACACACTGTAGTATGTTCATTTTTTAATCTTTTACATTTAACTGCTTTAGTTGAAAGGCTGCATCAATTCCAGGTCTTGAATTTTTATTTTGTGCAACCGCTTTCTTATAGGCTAGAATGGCTTCTTTTAGTTTGCCCCATTTTTCATATGCTCGACCCATATATAGGTATCCGTATGTATAAGTCGGATATTCATTCACTGCTAACTCAAAAATAGCCGCAGCTTCAGGATACATAGACAGCATCAATAGTCGCTCACCTAACAATTCCAACGCATAGCTGCTGTAATCATACCTGGTTGAGTCCTTAGTTTTTAATATTTCATAAAGCAGTATCGCATTTTGTACAGAGGTATTTTGCATTACCTGAAATAACGTATCGGCTAGTAATTTCTTAGGCTGACTCCACTCTCTACCTCGAAATACATGCATGATGTTTTCGAAAAGTTCATAACTGGACTGATTAGCAGAATTTGAAAGTAGTACCACACACTTCTTTTCAGAAGGTACACGGAACATATTTGCACGAAATCCACGGATAGCTCCGCTATGTTCCATTATTTGTATCGTGTCATTCTTTGCAAGACTTAAACGGGTAAATTCCCAACCAAATCCGTATGCATAACCGGGCGCTACTTTGTAATGCGGCGAGGTGTAAAGCAGCATGTTTTCCCCGGAAGCCAACTGTTGCGTATATAATGCCCTATCCCACAAATACAGGTCATGAGTTGTAGAATGAACAGCACTGGCACCATACGTATTCAGATTATAAATATAAGGCTCATTGATATATTGATTGCCCAGGCGATAATAACCATTAGCCTTGTTCTTCACTGGTTTTTTATTATCGTTTATTCCCGAACCGGACATTTTAAGAAGGTTAAAAATATTTTCATGTAGCATTTTTGATAACGATTTGCCTGTCACCCGCTCAATTATCATGGCTAAAATGAAATAACCTGTATTGCCATATTTATATTTAGTTCCGGGCTCAAATTGCAGATCTCTGCTGCCAAAGTTTTTTAATATATAAAGTGGGGTGTAGCTTAACTGCATGGAATCTTCCCATACATTAGGCAAGGCAGTATAACTCGGTATGCCTGATGTATGGGTTAATAAGTGCCGTATAGTAACCTTTTTCCCAATATCTTTTCTGTACTCGGGCAAGTACTTACTTATCGGAGCATCAATCCCTAATTTTCCTTTTTCAATTAACTGCAGAACCAGCATAGCCGTAAAGGGTTTGGACATAGAACCAATGCCAAAAACAGTGTTTAATGTATTGGGAACCTGGAGTTCATGGTTTGCATAACCGAATGCCTTTTGATAAACGATACCTGTATCATTTGCAATTAAAACAGCTCCTTCAAATAAGCCGTTCTGATAATAAGCATTCAATAGTGAGTCAAACTTTTGATTCAATTGTGAAAATGAACTTTGACTCACTAACATCAAGAATATAAAAAATATTCGTTTAGTCATATTATAACCTTTAACCCGTCCTGAAAAAAGTTGAGCATATATTCGTCACTCCGCCATATTGAATCAGTCATTAAATTGATTCGCTCAGTCAAACCTGATTTGTAAGATTATTGTTTCGAATCTTTTCATTTATTAACGTTGTTTTTTATAGCCTGTTTATTTCCCTGCTTTGATTCGATATTCGTTAATGTGATACAGAATTGCCTTAACCACAGTATCAGGCTGAAACCATGCAATATGATGTCCGCTGTTTCTTATGATTTCATAATTTAAGTTGGGTCTTGTCTCTGCCCAATTTTCCAATTCTTCGATCCATATTTTATTTAAAGGGTCTGACGGATCCCGGTCTTGGCCGCCGTCCGCTTTGCCAGCGGCTATTAATAAAGTTGTGGGTGTTGAATGCATTGTATCAGATCTTCTTCCCTGCATCATACTTGAATCAAAGGAAATCCATTCACCTTTCTGACCAACTTTATTACTGCTCATCAACCTATCATTATGTGCTTTCTTATCAGCAAGATAAGTTGAATCTTTTTCATACCGGGGGTAGGCATTTTCCGGTGCCGGATCTAAAAGCACTAAACCAACAACATCCTGAGGATATAATCCGGCAAACACTCTTACGAAACTGCCACTAAGTGACCAGCCAACTAATATGTAGGGAGGTTTTATCTCCAATTTTGTTAGAGCCTCTTTTAACTCTTTAGCCACTGTCAGGGCATCACGGGTACCATTACATTTTTCAGAATTTAGATACCCGGGTCTATCGTATGAAACTACTTTAGCAAAGGGAGCCAATTGAGGCTGAACTTTCTGCCAGGAAGATTTGTGATCAGAAGCACCACCCGCCTCCAGTATTACTGTTGGCATACCGACTCCGCACGTATAAAACGTCATGATATGATCATGCACTTTTACTTTTATCGTATCAACAGGTTGTGCTATTGCTGAAGGCAAAAAAACCGTTAGCGAGAGCAACAAAAAAACAATATTTCTCATCTTTCAAGTTAAATAGAAAATCGCAGCATTCACAAACACCAAAAACAATAATAGATTAGTTTGTAATTACCAAAGATCAATCACCCTAAAATGACCGAGCGAAATGAATTTTCACGAATACTAAAAAATAATAACAGACATGTTCGTAAGCCGGTCACCCTGAAGCCAAGTTGATAAGCAAAACAAAGGTTCATGTTTACTACAGTTAGCCCCGATTTAGTAATACCATGTGCATGTTGCACAACTCACATCCTGTTAATAAAGATAGTTGCAAAATCCTATAGCGTGATTGTATCTTAAAGTATGCAAGGCAAAAAGCAATACACTGAACAGCTTTTCAAGAGTTTTCAGCT
>JAEWJK010000014.1 GCA_023386555.1 Bacteroidota bacterium
CAGCAATTTTGAGCGAGGCATCATAAGTATCAAGACGCCCTCTCTGCTTTTCGGGAATTGTCATAATAGATAATTCAAGTTTACACATTTAGTTCGAATGTGTAAAGCGATTTCAGGACGAGACAGGAGTAGTCTCGTCTTTAGGCACGACCAAAGCCATAATAAGTTCTCCCAAAGATGGTTAACCTGAAAGGATCATTTTGTTCCACGCTATTGGGCTGAGAATACGTGAATAACGCATGGAACGTTATTTAAAATGAAGGCGAGATGCAATTATGTATGACGAGGATATGAAGGGACTATGGCTCAAGGTGCAATGGGCATAGGGTGAAACGGGATGAACTCACCGTGTTTGTTCAAAGTTTCGGCCAGGGAATATGCGATGCCCAGTTGAATAAAAAGAACATATTGGTATTAGACAGAACAATTGCCGTACTATGGATGAAACACCAGCAATGATTTTCAGCTAAAGGGTAAATTCTGTGGTTGTTTGTTGGAAGTATGGTTGTCTGTCACAAGACCAACAATGGCAAAGCATTTTATTGGTTAATCTTCACCCTGAAATTCCCCGATATACGGTGCTTGCCGTTTGCTACATCTTTATACGCAATATTGAACCATCCTTCCCTGAAGCCACCGATAGCCGGGTCATTACGGGTCATATATATTTCGGGATTATGGACAGCATAATCGAAAGTAACCTGTGTGCCGTCTACATAGCATTCACTTCCTGCTATATAAGCCACGCCGCTATTGGTAAACCATACCTTGAAGTTCACCCCTTTCCCATTCTCTTCGATCTTTATTGTATGAAATACCGGATCATCATGCGTTGAAGTGAGTATGGGTGTGCTTGAAGCTGGCGTACCATTTACAGTATATTCAATTCCGTCTTTTTTATATATCGCATACAAACGTGCAGCATTGGCACAGGTATAATAGTTTGAATGATAATCGTAGCCGTTACCGCTTGGCGAACCGGTATTAAAATATATCCTGTGATTTCACAAATATTCTTGATGGATCGTGAGTAAGTCGTGAGTCTTCATGAGATGTCTCGCTTAATCATATGATTAGTAGCATAAACTCGTGATAGGTTCAAATCCGAGTGGAATTATGTGAACTAACAATTCGGAAATGTTTTCTAAATTGATTAATTGCCATTCCAGCTTAATAGCTTTCAATTCAATAAGACTAACCAACCACTAATTAATGGAAGTTTATTGTGTACATTAATAATGTAGTAATATGTTGCAGGAGATAATCTTTTTCCCCGTGATTTTCCATCCCAACCAGTGAATTTATTTGTATAAAATAGCTGTTGACCATACCTGTTGAATATACTTACAGCTGCACCGGTATATGTTTCTATGCCTTTGATGTTCCATGTATCATTAATTCCATCTCCATTTGGAGAGAATGCATTTGGAATACCTAGTTTTTTAAACACATGAACAGTCATTGTATCCGAGGCTGATCTACATCCTGCATTAGAAACAACATTCAATATGTATGATGTATCAACTACAGGGTAGGCCAGAGTGGTTAATGAATGAACTGAAATAATGTTTGCTCCCATCCAGTAATAATTGATACTATCTCCTGCTACGTTTCCGGAGAGTTGAACTGCAGATCCTTCCATTATACTTTGGTCAGGTCCTGCATTTGCAACAGGTTTACTTATAACATTGATAATGATCGCTGCTGTGTCTGCACAACCTGAAACATTTTTTCCGACTACCGTGTATGTTGTTGAATCAGCCGGATACATTATAACCGTAGCTGCGTTATCAGCAGATATTGCTGATGCAGGATACCATTTATAGTTGTCGGCACCAGACGCTATTACCTGTACGCTATCACCTTCACATAACATTGTTTCTGCCTGGCTGATATTTATTACTGGCTTAGGATGCACCGCAACAATAATAGAATCAAGCCTGCTGCAACTTCCATTCACTGCATTTCCATAATATTTACCTGCATGTATTTGCTGCGCATTATTGATGGTTGCCGAAGAGCCATTTGCAACAAACCCATTGGGCCCGGACCATGATACATTATTGGCAGATGATGAAAGTATAATATTACCACCTTCACATAATGGTGTATTAACAGTGGCTGCAACAGGTGGATTATTCAACATCTCTACACTTAATATTGCTGAGGCTACACGGCATTGCGGTGTATTCATATTACCTGCTTCTGCTGCTGTGAGCCTAAATGAATAAATGCCTGCTAATGTTGTTGCAGGAAAATTGCGGATATAGTTTAATGAAGTAGCACCAACAATATCTGACCAGGCACCTCCATTTGTACGTTGTTGCCATTGAACAACCGGATTATTAAAACCTACAGAAACATTTCCATTGAACGTATAGGTTTGAGATGTGCCTTCACAAAGAGATACAGATGAAGCAGATGTTCCGGCAATTGAAGTGGTGATCTGTGGTCCGCAAGCCCGGAAAGTAATATCATCTAATGCAAGATCGTTACCACAACCTCCCTGTGAATTATTAATGATCCTTAATACAACATCAGATGTTGAAGATGGAGTAGTGAAATAAAAACCAAACTGCTTCCATTCAGGTGAATTGGTTGCAGCGATCTGAGCCGTGTTATACGATTGAAGCAAAGTACCATCAGTTCTTTCTATACTAAATGTAAGATTAGGTTGATTACCATTGCCACCACATGCTGTGGGCTTAAGGATGTTGAGTATCCACGCTGCAAATTCGTAAGTAGTATTACCACACAAATTTCTTACAGTATCTAAATAAAAAGCACTTGGTTGCAGCGATGCATTCACCAGCATGAAATATCCATTT
Organism: Bacteroidota bacterium; assembly: GCA_023386555.1. Taxonomy (GTDB): domain Bacteria; phylum Bacteroidota; class Bacteroidia; order Chitinophagales; family Chitinophagaceae; genus JAEZDC01. The sequence goes on from JAEWJK010000014.1 coordinate 2,829, forward strand.
GCATCACCCGTATGATCGGTAATAGAATGCCAGGTGGCTCCAAAACAATTATTGGTTGCGTTTCTTATTGAGTAAAAGCCATCATTCGGACAATCGGCTGAGGAGTATTGATAGCTTGTTGTAGCTGCAGCTAAAGAAGATCCAGGATTTGATCCTGCACCAAATGTGATATTCACGATAGGATCTCCTAAGCTTCCATTGCATATTTGTGCAATTGCATTTTGCACAATCAATAACAACACTATCAATACCGTCCAACGCTTCATCATTAATGCAGGGAATTAGCCGGCATGAAAATAAATAATCTAACTACATTTATACTAATGCAGATCAGTAAAAATGGTGTGATTCTTTTTATAGTTTCACGTTAGCATTCAACACAATATCTCTTGAAGAACCTCCAACAAGAATAGTGTACATTCCTCCATCTTTTACCCATTCATTGGTTGCATCATTAAAATACCGGAATGCATCTTCATTTAAAGTAATAGTGATCGTTTTTTGCTCTCCGGGTTTTAAAAACACTTTCTCAAACCCTTTTAATTCTTTTTCAGGTCTTGGCAGCAAAGCTTTTGGTTGACCAACATATAACTGTGCTACTTCTGCACCTGCAAGTTTACCAGTATTCTTTATTGTGAAAGTTGCGGCAACATTTTTACCGGAAGTTTTTATTTTAAGATCGCTGTACTTAAAAGAAGTGTAAGACAGACCATGACCAAAAGCAAACTGCGGATCTACCTTATAAGTATCATAATAACGATAGCCTACATAAATATCATCAAGATAATTAACGATAAGTTTGTTGGTATCGCCAGGATATTCACCCAAGGCATGCGAGCCATGATCTTCTAATTTTTTAGGAAACGTCATTGGTAATTTACCAGAAGGATTTACCTGACCAAAGATGATCTTAGCCAGCGCATTTCCACCTTCCATACCTGCATACCAGCTTTGTATAATGGCTGGTGTATTATCGATCCACTGCGTCATATCAATAGCACCACCACCCATCAACACCACAATCGTTTTTGGATTTGCTTTTAATACTGCTTTGATCAATTCATTTTGACCGAAAGGCATTTGCATATCGGGCTTGTCAGTATCTTCTGCATCATAAGCATTATCTCTCCATACTGAATAATCATAACCATGTGTCCATCCACCAACAAAAACAACCATATCAGCTTTGGATGCCGCCTGCACTGCTTCATTGATCAAATCAACATTTGCCGAAGCACCTCGTTTAATATCATATCCCTGGGCATAAGAGATATTGACTGAATTACCCGCAATATTCTTTAGACCTTGTAACGGCGTGATCTCATAATTGGCTCTCACCTGTGAACTACCTCCACCCATTGATTGTTTACGATCTGCATTCATACCAATAACCGCAATTGATTTTACAGCTGATCTATTTAATGGCAGCATACTATTGCTATTCTTTAACAGCACCATACCTTCTTCAGCAATTTTTGCTACAGTAGCCTGGTGTTCTTTTGTATTGTATGATCCTTTTTTACGTGTACCGTCAATCATCTTAGTTTTATACATCACATATAAAATGCGACGAACCTTTTCATCAATAAGATACTCAGGAAACTTACCAGCTTTTACCAGGGCAACAACTGTATCACCCATCCAGAATTTACCATAGTTTGGATTTGGTAACATATGAAGATCGGTTCCCATTTCCAGATCCATTCCATTCCATAAAGCCTGCATAGTATTGTGAACGGCATCCCAATCACTCATTGCAATGCCTTTGAACTTCCATTCATTTCTTAGAATATGTGTAAGGAGGTAATGATTTTCTGAAGCCCATTGTCCCCTGAATTTATTGTAAGCACCCATGATGGTATTGGCTCCTGCTTCCTGTATCGCTGCTTTAAAACCCGGAAGATAAATTTCTCTTAACGCTCTTTCACTCATGTGTACATCTATAGTAAAACGTTTTGTTTCCTGGTTGTTGGCAGCATAATGTTTAACACAAGCTGATATACCCTGGTCTTGAATTCCTTTAATATTACCTACCACCATTCTTGAAGTGAGATAAGGATCTTCACTTAAGTATTCGAAGTTTCTACCATTTAATGGAGAACGAATGATGTTGATACCAGGACCAAGAATAACATCTTTTCCGCGATAGTTTGCTTCGCTTCCTAAGACAGATCCGAATGCATAACCAAGTTTGGGATTCCATGTTGCGGCAAGACAAACACCCACTGGTAAATATGTTCCGGAGTCGAGTAGGTTGTTATCTAGATTCCAATCTCTTCCATGTTCAGGACGAACACCATGTGGTCCATCTGAAGTAGTGAGTTCCGGTATATTCAATCTTTTAACACCACCTGAAGTAAAAGATGAAGATGCATGTATCATATTCACTTTTTCTTCCAAAGTCATTTGCTTTATAAGACTATTGATCTTCTTAAGTGTATCACCAGTTTGTGCATTTACGTTTACTATAAAACATGCAGTGATGACAACAACCAGGCCTGTAGTTAGTTTCTTTTTCATTTGTGATTGATATTAGCAGTAGTACTCTGATAAATGAATTGTATGTAATTGAGGTTAATGGCTCCTTTAAAAATTAATAGTTTTATTGAGTTTGATCCTTTCTTCAATTGTACTGTTGTAGTTATTGAACTTTGCCATGAAGTATAAGATATGGTAGGCTCAAGATCGATTATTGCAGATGGGTAATCGTTTATCATGAACTGAACTTTTCCTTTTACAGGAGCAGCATAACGGAGATCAATATTGTACGATCCTTCATGATCTGCAAAGACAGTATAGTGCAACCATTCACCATCTTCTGTCCAACCAATACTATAACCATTCGACACAGAATCATTGCAGGCTTCTATATCAACACCATCATTTCGATATTGCCAGCCTTTGTTCCATTCTGTTCTTTTACCGGTAGATACCCAATAGTTACCTGAATCAACATCATAATATGCATAGTTGATACGGCCCATATCGTAATCAACGGCATATAAAATTGATTGGTTGTTTATAATATTTTTATTGAAAGGAATCACTGTTTTTGAAGTGACCTGCCTGATCATTGCATCAATTACATCCCGATGAATAATGTTGTTGGATATGTTTGCATCTACAGCAAACTGCAATAATGCTTTGGATGCTGCTAATTGAGTTGGCTTCTCTCCTTTTCCTTTCCAATAATCAATGATCTTTTTATATCCATCATTCATCTTCACCTCAAGCGGATTATTAATACCAGACTTCTTTAAAGGCCACCAGGCCCAGCCAATTTTATTTTTTTCTAATAGTTCTATTGTAGATGTGAACCATGTATTTGAATTTTCACCTGATTCTCCCATCCAGATTGGAACATTATATTGCTCCCTGTAATCAAGAAACTTCTGAATAGAATTTTGATCAGTATGATTCCAGTATTTATGAAAGCTCATGATCAAATTATCATCCCAAAGCGGAAACATATTATCATAATTGTTTCCCCAGCAATTTCCTTCGATAATGATGATGTGTTTTTTATCAACTTTCCTGATTGCAGTAGTGATGTCTTTCAATAACTGCGTTAATGGTTCATTTTTATTTTCAGCACAGCCATTTTTATCAGTTGCATTTTCAAAACCCCAGTTGGGTTCATTGATAAGATCGTATGCACCGATCCATTCTTCATTTGCATAACGGCTTGCCAGCTTTTCCCACAAAGCGATCGTTTTTTGTCTATTCAATTCGCTTTGCCATAATGAAGGTTTTGATGTATCTCTATCGGCGATAGCATTATCATTTCCTTGCCCACCCGGTGCTGCATGAAGATCTAAAATGAGATATATCTTATTTGCTTTACACCAGCTTAAAAGATTGTCTGTAAGATCAAAACCTTTTTTTAACCAGGTGTGTTTTCCCGGGACTGGTTCCTCTTCAACGGGTAATGTAAAGAGGTTATAATGCATTGGCAGACGAACAGAATTAAAACCCCAGGCAGCCAAAGAATCAATATCTGCTTTGGTGCAATGATTCTTCAGCCAGGCTTCATAGAATTTTTCTGTTATTTCATCGCCTGCTAATTCTTTTATTTTTCTTTTGATATCATGCTGTGCTATCGCTACTCCTGATAATTGCAGCATGTAAGGTTCCTGCAACATCCAGCCCCCAAGCCCCATTCCACGAAGAATAATCTCTTCGCCTTTATTATTGATAATTCTTTTACCATGAACTGTTAATCCCTGACAAAAAGAACCAGTAATACAAATAAGGAATAATATCGTAATAGTGATATACTTCATTGCGATGAAAAGAATTACAGAATAAGGATGGTGAGCACCAGGCTTGAAAACCCAGTGCTACCCCTTATGATTGCTTGCTAAAAACGATTGATCTAAAATCTATGCACAACAATGAGAAAAAACTATTCAATCATTTTATATACTCTTACGTAATCTACTTCCATTGCTTTAGGGAAGATGGTATCATCAACACCCTGTGCACCACCCCAATTTCCACCAACAGCCAGATTCAGTAACAGATGAAAACGTTTATCGAACGGCCATGCTGCAGATCCTTTTCCTTCATTGATGAAAGTGAACATTAGCTGATCATCGATATAACCTCTTACAGCATATGGCGTCCAGTCGACCCGATATTTATGAAACTCGGTTGTTGCAGTTGGAACGATCATATGTGTACCTTTCTGAGTACCGATGCTATGGTTATACGCTTGTGTGTGTACAGTGACATGCACTTTGTTAAGATCATAACCTACATGTTCCATAATATCTATCTCACCGCTTTTTGGCCAGTCACCATAAGCCCAATCTGTAGGCAACATCCATATAGCAGGCCATGTACCTCTACCTGCAGGAAGTTTGGCTCTGATCTCAAACCTGCCATATAAAAAATCACCTTTGTTTTTTGTTACCAATCTTGCTGAACTATAATTCTTTCCATTGATGGGTTCTTTGATCGCAGTAATTACAAGACTTCCATCCTCTACTTTAGCATTGTTAAGCGAATTTGTGTAATACTGCAACTCGTTATTGCCCCAACCATTTCCACCAATGTCGTAACCCCATTTTGTTGCATCAGGTAATCCATTTGTAGTAAACTCATCGGCCCATACCGGGTTATTTTCAAATTGCCAGTTCTTGTCAACCGGAGGCTGCGGTGTAAAAACTCCACCACCTCCACCAGATGATTTCTTTGAACATGCTGATGAGAACAACACCAGCATGTAGAATATAATATTGATCATTCTCATGGTTCTTTAATTCATCAGATTAAATAGATACAAAAGTGAACTGCCATGCTCCCCATCCATAATCTAACTTCAACACCATTCTTGCTGGAGTTAATGAAACGATCTGGTAGGTAACACTAGCTTCAGGTGCAGGGACTGCAGCATTTGTTGTTCCGGCTTTATATAAACCAAGATGAGCACCTGTACCCGTTACTTTTAGTTGAGTGTTATTTATAACCTCGAACGTAAAGTTGTTACTGTTTGACCATGCCTGGAATTGTACAGGAATTGCTGATGCGGGATAACATCCAACAGCAGGCATTCCTGCAGGATGTGGGTTTCCTGCTTCTTCATCAACATAAAAATCTCCTTTATTATTATAGGCAAACACATTCCCGATCTTCGTGAAAGTATATTCGTCATTAAACAAACATGATCTCGAGGTAACATCTGCAAGATTATTTGCCCACCATGTTGCGCTATAATCTGGCGGACCAATCCAAAGTGCTCCTGCTTCAGGTGCAAGTTTCCAGGTTCTTGTACTGTTATTGGTAAGGATTTTAAATGGAGTGATCGCTGCCGGATCATCAATAGCCACATTCACTGTTTGAGATGCAGTATCTAATCCACTTTGCCCATAAGCCAACAACTTGACTACATAAGTTCCTTTATCAGGAAAATAAACGGTATCTACCTGCTTACCTTGTACATAAGCACCGGTTGCTTTATCCCAATCGTAACGATAACTGTTAGAAGATGTACTGGTGAGTAAGTATTTATTTACCTGTCCTGAAATAGGTGTTACTGTAAAAGATGCATCAGGCTTTGGCATGAGGTCGGCTACATCGTATTTACATGCTGAAAATATTGTGGCCGACAATATTGCCACGAGGCAGGTTTGTCTGTTTATAAAATGTTTCATTGTTTACTTTTTAGTGATGTAGTAAATTAATACCCTGAATTTTGAGATAAGCCACCTGTCTTAACATCGTAATCAGGAATTGGTAATAAGCTATGTTTCGCTGCCACAAAACCAAGTGAGCCCAGTTCAGTTGAAGCTAAACCCCAACGTACAAGATCAGTAAAACGAACCGCTTCGAAAGCAAGTTCTAATTGTCTTTCACGAACAATATCATTGAACAATGCACCACCGGTAGTTGCAATTGGTGTGAGTCCTGATCTTGCTCTTACATCATTAACATAACCTCTTGCTTTGGCATCATTTCCTGCTTTATGAAAAGCTTCTGCAGCCATCAACAATACATCAGCATAACGAATATGTCTCCAGTTAGTGCCATAGTTTAATTCACCGATCGGACCTCCAGTTTGTGTTTGAAATGCACCATATTTTCGTTGGAAGAATCCTTCAAAATCGTATGCTGCAGGATTACTCCAGTTACCACCTGCTGTAATTAATTCAGTCATTGACATAACTGTTTGTCTTCTCCTGTTCACATCACCTGCAGCAACATAAGCATCCCACAATTTTTGTTTTGGAAGATTAAATCCCCATCCTGCAATTAATGAATCAGCAGGAGCTTTTGTATAAAAGTCTGCTCTCGGACCCATCAATTGAATATGAATATTACTTTCAGGAGCACCACCCCAAGGGAAATTACCCCAATCGTAAGCTCTTTCGGCAGTGTAAGAAATTTCAAAAACTGATTCCTGGCCGAATTCATGATTCTTGGAAAATGCTGTACCAATAGAAGATGATAAAGCATATTGATTTGATGTAATTACAGCCTCTAATTGTGTGGCAGCATCACTCCATTTTTGTTGGTATAATAATGCCTTACCTAATAAAGCCTGAGCTGTTCCTTTCGATACACGGAATTTATCATTACCTGCATAAGCACTTTTTTGTGGCAGTACAGCAATAGCTTCCTGCAGATCTTTTTCGATCTGTGCATATACCTCTGCTTTTGCTTTTCTTCCGGTTGATGTATATGATGAAGGCGATACATCATTCAACACCAAAGGCACATCACCCCAAAGCGATACTAACTCGAAATAGTTGTAAGCTCTCAACACTTTTGCTTCGGCAACTATTCTTGAACGTAATGCAGAACCTGGTTCTACCCTATTAATCACTTTATTTGCACGGTAGATAGTGAAGTAACACATTCTCCATGCATCTCTTACTTTATCATTCGTCGCATCAAAGTTGAAGTTGTCGAGTGTTTGATAACCTGGCTGATCACCAGCATCATTACCACCGGCATTACTTTCATCAGATAATAATGTTTTGATCATATACAAGCTTGCCCAGTTATTATTGTAGTGAGCCTGCATCATATCGTACACACCAAACATTGCCTGTGTTGCATCGGCATCCGTTTTATAGAAGTCTTGTTCAGGAAATGCACCAGGTACTTCCTGCTCAAGGAATTTTTTACATCCGCTGCCTAACATCAAAGCGGATAAACAAACAATCGTAGTTTTTATAAATATATTTTTCATGTTCATTTAAGTTTTGATGATGGTTAGAATGTGAATGTTAAACCTGCTACAGCTTTTCTTGGAACAGGATAACCGCCACGATCAATTCCAATACTGTTTCCACCGTTGCTACCTGCTTCAGGATCTACACCAGGGTATTTTGTGAAAGTGAAGAAATCATCAAGCGATACATACACTCTTGCATGTTTGAATTTAATTTTTCTTAAGAGGCTCTGAGGTAAAGTATATCCTAACTGCAATTGACGAACTCTTGTATATGAACCATCAAACACCATCAGATCACCATTATATATGTATGGATTAGAAGTGTTGGCAGCAAACCATGTGTTAGTACTTCCTGGTCCTGTCCAACGATTAGCATAGAAGAAATAAGGCTTGTTTGCAGTAGAACGGTCTGTACGGTTGAAGCCCATTAATTTTTCATTGCCATATTGGCCCTGCACAAATACCAAAAGATCAAATCCTTTGAAAGTAAGATTCATTCTTGCACCCAACATAAAGTCTGGATGAGGACTACCAATGTTGGTCATATCTGCAGGAGTGATGAGTTTATCTCCATTCACATCTACCACTATTGGTTCACCTGCTTTTGGTGCATAGCCTGTAATGCCTGTTTTTGCAATGTATGCATCAACATCTGCCTGTGACTGGAAGATGCCATCTGTTTTATATCCATTGAAATACCATATAGGCTGACCAACCTGCATAGCTGTTGCAGACCATCCTGTGCCGATACCTGCACCAAATAAGATTGGTGAATTAGGATCAAGGAAAGTAACTTCATTTTTTAGTGATGACATGTTCAGGAAGAACTCATATCCTAAACCATTTACTCTTGGTTGATTTCTATAACCTAATTCTACTTCAACACCCTTGTTGACAACTTCACCAGCGTTTACTGTTCTTAAAACATTACCTGCAAACAAAGGTGCATTACCACCTGTTAACAGATCATTTGTTGTTTTCTTATAATAATCAACAGTAAGCGTTAACCTGTTTTTGAGGAAAGCGAAATCAGCACCAATATCAAATTGATCACTTGTTTCCCAGGTTAATTCAGGATAAGCAAGGCTTGTAGGAGCAGCACCAACCATTAAACCACCATTGCCATCAGGATACAATAAACCTGCACCAATAGAATTTAACCATTCACCCAAACCTACACTTGACAAACTACCATTCTGGCCCCAGCTTGCACGAAGCTTACCATAATTCATGAAACGTGAATTAAAGAAATCCTCTTGTGAGAAAACCCATCCTGCAGAAACAGAAGGGAATGTACCCCACTGATAATCTGGTGAGAATAGAGAAGAACCGTCTCTCCTTAACGTTGCAGATAATAAATATTTTCCTTTATAATCATAGTTGATACGACCATAGAAAGAAGCAAGTGTTCTGTTGAAAGCAATGCTTCCTATTCTGTCTAATACATCGGGAACAAAATCTGCATAAGAGAATTTATCTTCTTCTTTAAATAATCCTGAATAACTGCCACCCATGTGCTGTTCTTTTGTTTTCTGAGCAGAGACACCAGCAAGTAAATTCAGATTGTGATTGCCAAATCTTCTTTGATAGTTGGCGAAATTCTCAAACTGCCATGTAAACCAGTTATTGCTATAATCATATCCATTGGCAATGGTATTCTGGCTTTCGGAAGAGAACCAAAAAGTTGGTGTCCATCCATGACCAACCTGGAATGCAGCATCTACACCAAAACGGGAAGTGAATTTGAAACCTTTGAATGGTTCTATCTCTGCAAAAACATTTCCTACAATTTTGTTCTGGATGTTTTCACCCCTGGCCATGTCGATCCTGGCTAATGGATTTCCATACTCACCTTTGAGGTAATTAGATATACCATATAAATTACCGTTAGCATCTGTTCTTAAAGGATGGCCTGCAGCTATTGCAGCCTGGACATGTGCCGGTAATATTGAACCTGAACTATAAGTTACCGGAGTTATAGGATCCATCACCAAAGCACTGGATAGAATAGAACCAAATTCATTATTCTCTGATATTGCTTTTCTTCTATGATGAGAATACATTAACCTGTTTCCAAAATTCAACCAGGGCTTGATTTTATGATCTGCATTGAAACGAACAGTGTAACGATTGAATCTTGCTTTTTCACCACCAACAATTCCTTCCTGGGTGAAAAGTGTTCCGTTAATTAAATATGTTGATCTGTCAGATCCACCACTCAAACTTAATGAGTGATGTTGTTGAGGTGCAGTTTGCAATACTTCCCTCATCCAGTTTGTTCCTTCACCTAAACCTGCAACATCTGACATTGCAGGAGCACCTGCCACACCAGCTTCCTGCAGGTATTGTTGATACTGCTGAGCATTCATCATTTGTACGAAATCATCTTTTACAGATTGAACACCAAACTGTGCATTATAAGTAATGTCTGAAGTATTTCTTTTACCTGTTTTAGTGGTGATGATCACAACACCATTAGCACCTTCAGCTCCGTAAATAGCAGCAGAGGCAGCATCTTTTAATATTTCAATAGACTCTATTTCGGAAGGATCAATCGATTCCATTCCACCTGCTCTTACTCCATCTATTATATATAAGGGCTCAGAACTTCTGTTAGAACCTGTTCCTCTAATTCTTACACTCATTCCGGCACCAGGCTGACCTGAAACAGGTATTACCTGAACACCGGCAGTTCTTCCCTGCAAGGCTTGTTCTATCCTGGTAGAAGAAACTGTTGCAAGCTGTTCCGCCTTTACAGAGGAGATAGCACCAGTTACCAGGCTTTTCTTTTGCTGCCCATAACCAATGACCACTACTTCATTTAAGCTACCACCTGTTTCAGTAAGCGAAACATTTACCTCACCTTGTTGATTTACAGTAACTTCTTCAGATGCCATCCCTAAATAAGAGATCACCAGCACTGAACCTGCTTTAGGTACAGTAATGGTAAATACACCATTTTTATCTGTAATGGTAGAGGTAGAAGTACCTTTTACCGTAATGGTGGCAGCTTCGAGAGGCTCATTAGCTGATTTTGAAGTAACTCTACCTGTTACCGTCAAGCTCTGTGCAAACACAGAAAACGACTGCAACAAAAGATAGGTACATAAGAATAGTACAATTTTTTGTTTCATATGCAAGCTGATTTTGATTTAAGACTTTTCGGATGAAAAGACAGATAAAATTAACTCTACAACTGCTCAAATATTGTTTCAGCACTACATCAACACTACATCATCAACAGAAAAATAGCTCTAAAACAGGCTTTTTTGCCACTTCATCACTACATCAGCCAATTTTTCAATAGTTTCACAATACTAACTTGCTGAGATGAAGAAGATCTTACTTGTCATCTTTCTTTTTACATCCTTAACCGGAAGCTTTGGCCAGAATACCATAGGCTTGCCAGATATCGTAAACTTCCCACTCCAATTAATTAAAGGTGCTCAAAACAGGCAAATTTGCCAGGACCGTAAAGGCATTATGTATTTCGCCAACAATGAAGGCGTATTAACTTATAATGGCATTAATTGGAAAACCTACCCTCTTCCCAATAAAAGTATTGTTCGCTCATTAAAGTTTGGGCCTGATAATAAATTATATGTTGGTGGGCAAGATGAATTTGGATATTTCGCACCGGAACCAAATGGGGAGCTTCGGTTTCATTCGATGAAGCATTTACTTCCAACCAACGAAAGATCATTTACAGACGTTTGGGAAATATACTTCCACCAGGGCTGGATATTCTTTCAAACCAGTGAAAAGATATTCCAACTCAATGCAAAGAATGCAACAATTTATAAAAGCCAGCATTGGCGATTCATTTCAAATTATGGCGAAAGATTGATAGCACAGGATTCTAAAAAAGGATTGCTGCAATTTCAAAATGGCATCTGGTCACCTTTTCTAACCCACTCAGAACTTCCGGCAGAATATTTTGCTTCGTCGTTAACATCCATTGGGAAAGACAGTGCCATACTCACTACCGTTAAACATGGAATATATATTCTTACAGGTACAAGCATCATAAAGTTAAGAACGACTTTCATGGATGAACTTGCCGGGAAGAATATTTCAACTTCTACCATGGTGAACGAACATCATATTGCTATCGGCACCAACTTAGATGGTTGTTATATCATTGATAAGAAAGGAAATCTCGTTAGAAGTTTTACCCGCAAAGCTGGCTTGCAGAATAACAATATACTGGATGTGTTTCTTGACAAGGAAAATAACCTTTGGCTTGGCCTTGATAACGGGATTGATTTTATTGCTTACAATAATGCCATCAAGCATATTTATCCTGAATACCAGAATGAAGGTTCAGGTTATGCTTCCTATATATACAACAATGAACTGTATATCGGCACTTCCAATGGACTTTATAAAGTGCCTTTATATAATGCAAATGATCTGAGTTATATAAAAGGAAGTTTTGAACTGGTAAAAAATACGAAGGGCCAGGTGTGGAATTTATCAGAAGTAAATGGAAAGTTATTGATGGGCCATCATGAAGGTGGATTTGTAATTGATAACAACCAGGCAAATTTAATCGATAACAGCTCCGGTTTCTGGACATTCCTCCCCTACCAAAATGTACTGCCATCGTCAATTATGGTCACCGGTACATACAATGGTATCAACTTCTATAATTTTTCGAACGGCACATTTACTAATAAGAATGTTTCAGCACCATTTGAATCAGCAAGATTTGTTGTAATTGATAATGATCATATATGGATAGCTCATCCCTATAAAGGATTGTTTAGAGTAGATCTTAAAAACGGTAATCCTCAAATAAGATTATATACAAAAAAAGAAGGTGTACACTCAACTAATGGCAATTATGTGTTTAAAATAAAAAACAGCATTGTACTTGCAACAGAAAATGGCATCTATGAATACAATAGTAATAAAGATCTTTTTGAGCCTTCAGCTTACTATAACAAGTTATTCGGCGATAAAGATGTAAGATACCTGAAAGAAGATGGTGATGGGAATATCTGGTTTGTATTTGATAAGATATTAGGTGTGGTTGATAACACCACTGCAACGCAACAGATAATTTACTTTCCAGAATTGACTAATAAGTTTGTTGCGGGGTTTGAACATGTAAATCCTGTAAATAAAAACAATGTATTTATTGGAGGCGAAAAGGGATTTTATCATATTAATTACAGCCAGTATAAAAATATCAAATATCCCTTACAGGTTCATATTACATCCGTAAGATCAGGTAGTGAAGGAGACAGCCTCTTGTTTGGAGGTTATGTAAATACGGTTAATGAAAAGGATGAAACAATAAAAACTGGAGGAACTGTAGAGTACAAAAACAACTCCTTCAGGTTTGAATTTGCAGCACCAGTGTATGCTCAGCAATCCACCATTGAATATAGTTACATGCTGGAAGGGTTTGATAGTAAATGGTCTGAGTATTCCAGAAGATCAGAAAAAGAATATACGAATGTACCTGCAGGCACTTATACTTTTAAAGTAAAGGCTAGAAACAATCTTGGCAACGAGTCTACTATCAGTAGTTATTGTTTTACTGTGTTGCCGCCCTGGTATCAATCTACCATTGCGATCATCTTATATATAATCCTATCTGGCTTTGCTGCATGGAAATTATATAAGCACCAGAAGAAAAAATTTATTCGTCAGCAATTAAAACATGAAGAAGAACAAAAAAGATTGCAGTATCTGCACCAACTTGAGATTGAAAAAGCAGAAAAGGAATTAGTTAAGCTTCGTAATGAAAAACTGGAAGCTGAAATTCAACATAAAAATACTGAGCTTGCATCTACCGCTATGCATCTTGTGCAAAAAGGAGAATTACTGGGTAAGATAAAAGAGCAGATGTTGAAGTTGAAAAAGAATACAGATGCTCAAAAAGATTCTGACGATGTGAAGAAGATCCTTCGATCAATAAGTGATGAGGATAAACTTGATGAGCAGTGGGAACAATTCACCATGCATTTTGATAAAGTGCACAGTGATTTCCTGGTTGCTATCAAGAATAAGTTTCCCAACCTTAGCGCAAATGAATTGAAACTATGTGCTTACCTGAGAATGAACTTAAGTACAAAAGAAATTGCACAGTTAATGAATATTTCAGTAAGAGGTGTAGAGATCAGCAGGTACAGACTACGCAAAAAATTAATGCTACCGACCGAAGTTAGTTTGTTTAACTTTTTAATGGATATAACGGGCTACCAAACTTTGTGAGATGTTATTCCCCATTTCATCATGTCTTCAAAGAGAGCAATTGCAAACCTTTAATTGCCTAAGAGATAATATGATCATCTAAAAAATAAAGATTTTTTTCCGAGTAGTCTGTCAATCTCCGCTAATACATCTTTTACCTGTTGTGTATAAAAACTTCTTCCACCTTCGAGGAATGGATTTTTAATAACAGAAAATATTGATCATTCAACACCTTTACCTAAAAGTTGTACCTATTAATTTTGTCTTTTAGATTTATAGTTTAACCAATTTCAACATAATTCTTTCGGATTCATTTTCATAAATAAGGAAATAACTGCCGGCTTTCAATAATGATACATCAATATTGGTATTGACTGACCCTGATAAAACCTGCGAGTTTATGAGATTTCTTCCTAATATATCTACTACTTTAAGTTGTGCAACTGAATTTGTTTTGGGATGAAGAACTTTTATCGTTTCTCCTGCAGGATTTGGATATACTGACAATGGAAAAGTCATACCATTTCTAATTGTTTGTGTTTTGCTGTATGTAAAACTGCCATCTTTATCCATCTGCTTCAACCGATAAAATGAAACCTTATCCAATGGGTTATTGTCATTGAATTCATAATGATTTTCACCAGCGGTATTTTTAGATTGCATATATCCTATCTTCTTAAATGTTCTTCCATCAATGCTACGCTCAACATCAAACCCGACAGTATTCAATTCATTTGCAGTACTCCATGTTAGCTTTACATGCTTTGCTGGTCTATCGGTTAGTACGGCATCAAATGACAATAATTGTAAAGGCATCGTATTGCAACTAGCATTACTAAAATTTACTTTATCAGCTCCTGCATAAATTGGAACTACCACCTTTACTTCCTGTGCTGTTAAAGGTGTATAATTATAATAAGTATGCGGATCAAACACAGCAGAAGGATTTAACTCATCAAACTTTACTGACCTTCCACCAGGATTTTTCATTGCAGCATTTAACTGTGCAGTAATCACAGGCAACCCTGAATCGTCGTATTCATTGCCAACCTGCTTTAAACCGATAGCTGGATAGTTTCCTGTTTTTGAAGTATATGTATTATCAGTGTTGTTTCCATACACGAGTTTAAAATCAGCTACTGCTCTATCAGCATACATTGGCCAGTCGGTGTTCAGATAAAAATTATTCTCCGCAAATACCTTTGCACTGTTTGCTGCAGCAATGCCGTATAGTTTTACCTGTTCAGATAAGTTATTTATCACATGCACTTCACCAAATCGAACTCTTGGGTTTCTTGAGTTGGTGTTGTAGAAATAATTATTGATCATAGTTACTTTCAACCGACCAATATCTGTTGCCCCATTATTATCAGAGTGGCCGATCAGGCTTGTTTTCCAGCTGTTGCGGAAGAGGCACCATGAAATAGTTACATAGCTTGCACCATCTTTTACATCACATCCACCATCAGGATGGTTTTGATCTGAAGGCATTGTTGTAGGATGGCCAAAAGTGCAATGGTCAATCCATATATGATGTGTTTGCGGATAACCAATATTTATTCCATCATCCTGGTAATCGTAAAAAGAAATATTACGGATTAGTATGTTCCAGGCTCTTTTAACATTGATGCCAATTTTAAATACAACATTAGATTCGCCAACAAAACTAAGGTCACCTTGTTCAGGAATATCCAGCATATAATTGCCGAATACTTTCGATCCGTTAGTACTCAGTGTTTGCGTACCGTCGTAAACACCTGGTTTTAGCATAATCACCAATGGTGCTTTCTTCATGCCCATTGTAGTAACATTATTCTTATAAGCCTGCTGACGATAATATAATGACTCGCATAGTTGATTAAACTGAGCCGGACCATTTATAAACACAGTATCAGGAGCACATTGGCCACCTGTTGTCGGCCCATTAAAACCATCACCAAAAGTTGCGGCAAAGCCTTTTACATTCTCGAAGTTGAAAGTATAAGGAGAAGTGAAATTGGCAGTAACATTCTTAATGCCTGTCATTGTAATAGTAGCTGGAGATGCATTTCCGGCAAGGTCACCTGACCAATTATTGAAAGATGAACCAAGAATTGTTTGAGGTGTTAATGTAACAACTGTGTTAGCTGCATACTCACCACCAGGAGGATTGAGATTAACCTGCCCCATTCCATTTATCGTAACATTTAAACGATAAGTTGGAACCACTGCAAAATTTGCAGCAATCGTTTTGTTTGTTGTCATTGTAATAGTTGCAGGATTTGCATTACCGGTAAGATCTCCACTCCAGTTTGTGAATTGTAAAGACGGTGTTCCTGTAGCAAGAACAGTTACTACTTCATTTTCAAAATACTTATTGCTATTTCTTGCAGGACTTAATGTAACCGTACCACCGTTTGTAGCAGAAGCTGACAAAGTATATGAATTACATGATTGCCCTGTGAGCATCATCTTATCAAGATTAGGCCCATCAGTAGTATCCCATGTTATTTTAATGTTGTTAACTCCTGTTTGAAGAGTAACGCTTGCAATCTCTTCTGCCCAGTCTGTAAATAAGTTAGTACGAGGAAAAGCAAGTGTTTGAACAAAGACGTCATTTACAAATAATTTCCCTTTCCTGTCTTCATCATTGGCAAGTGAATACCTGAACTTAACATTTCTTACTCCTCCCTGCACCTGGCACACTGTAAAAATAATTTCGTTCTCTCCCCCAGGTAAAAAATTAATAAATCCTGTACCTGTAAACCCAGTATGATTATTATTAATGGCTCCAGTAAAAACTGCTTCTTCTGCCTCGTAATCGAAGAATACCGCAGAAGGATCAATAGAGGTAACATTAACAGTCCACGTTTTTGTTGAATTATCCTGTGCCGTTACCGTATAAATTACAGGAGAATTAAAGTTTTGTGGTGTTGCAGCAGATGGAGAAATTGTTGCATTTGCTGACCAAGTGATTGATAAAGGGGTAAGATTTGAAATGTTTATATTATTAGGCATTGTAATGCTTATTGTTCCAGCGGCAGCATTAATAACTGCATTCCCTATTTGTGATGGAGATAAAACAAAGTCTGTTATTTCTTTCGCAGATGATGCAACTTGTGTAACGTTTACAGTCCACGTTTTTGTTGTTCCGTTCTGGGCTGTCACAGTATATACAACAGGTACATTAAAATTCTGAGCCGTTGTTGAAAGTGGGTTGATGGTAGCCTGGGATGATAAGGTTACGGTTTGTGGAACAACTGATGTAAGAGACGTACCAACCGGAACATTGATTGCAACTGTACCAGTAGCAGGATTGATGACCTCGTTACCAATTTGTCCATTCAGTTTAAAAGCAATAATCTCTGCATCAGCACTCTGTGAACCACTTGACATTACATACAGGTCATGTACCTGGATATTACCTGCAGGTTCAATTCTAACACTTACAGGCACTGAAGAAACAAGTACAGGAAATAAAGTGTGCAGGTTGAATATTGCCGCAGTTTGCACGCTAAGATTAGTAGTTAAAGTAGTGTATGTTGACTGCCCATCTAATTTATACTTTACAGTAACAAGCCTTGCACTACTTGAAGTTGATTTCATATGCAGTCTGAAGATTGAGCAACTCGAAATATCTACCTGCAAATACTGTCCTGCATTTACCTGTATCATTCCCTGGCTGCAAACCCCATCTGCAGCTTTGGTTGGACTAACAGCTCCATTACTTGTTACGCCAGAAGGTAAGTTTGTAACCTGAAAATTATGATCTATCAGTACTGCTTGTGCAGTGAGCGATAAAGAACAAATAACTGAAGCGAAAACCAGTAATGATTTTATGGCAGAAGTAACCTTTTTTTTCATACAGCAAGAATATAGTATCGAAAAAATAGGCTTAATAACTTGTTATAAGCAGTATACTGCAGTATATATCTATGCAATCGTTATCGAAAACGATTGCATAGGTTTCTACTAGTTCAAGTAAATAAAAAAGAGGCTGATTGTTCAGTGATCTTCTTGGTTACGAATAATATCATAATTGAATGATCTTCATTTTGGGTACAAGAGATTTCATAACCACCCACCCAATCAGATAAGCTACAGCACAAATAGAAAAGATGATGAAATAACCTGCTTCCTTTCCAACAAATCCCATGAACTGCATCTGTGTTTCACCTGCACGTGTAAATAAAACACCTGATCCTTTATTGATAAGAAATGAACCGATACCACCTGCCATTCCACCTATACCTGTAACTGTTGCAATTGCTTTTTTGGGAAACATATCTCCTACGGTAGAAAAAATATTTGCCGACCATGACTGATGTGCAGCTCCGGCAATACCAATAATGATCACAGGTATCCAATAAGAAATATATCCTAATGGCTGAGCAACTAAAGCCAGTAAAGGAATGAAAGCAAAGATCAACATGGCTTTCATTCTTCCCTCGTAAGGATTCATTTTCTTCTTATCAACAAAATACGTAGGTAACCATCCCCCAATAATAGAAAGTAATGTTATCATGTATAAAACAAACAGAGGTAAAGCACTTTCTGTTGCATCCATTTTGTAAATATCTTTCAGGTAAGCCGGTGTCCAGAATAAATAAAACCACCAAACACCATCTGTCATAAATTTTCCAAATGCAAAAGCCCAGGTTTGTTTGTATTTAAAACAATCGGCAAAAGACATCTTCTTTTCTGCTGCAATCGTTGGTTCTGTAACCGGATTTTCAATAATGATATCCTGTTGTATATATTCTAATTCTGCTTTACTCACCTTCGGATGCACTTCCGGTTTTTGATATACATATATCCAGAATCCCATCCATACAAAACCTAGAGCACCAATAACAATAAAAGCCATTTCCCAACCCCAGGCTGCTGCAATAAACGGAATAGTCATTGGTGCAGCCAAAGCACCAACAGTTGCTCCCGCATTAAATATGCTTGTTGCAAATGCCCGATCTTTCTTGGGAAAATATTCTGCTGTTGCTTTAATCGCAGCAGGAAAATTACCAGCTTCGCCTACTGCTAACACAAAACGGGCAAAGATGAATAAGGTAACACTGGTTGAAATAACCAGGGTAGTATCACCTATCGTTTCAATGGTATTTTTTGCTCCTTCAAAACCAACAAACCATTCACCTGTTATTATGCCAGATGTTGCAATACCACAAAACGCATGAATACAAGCACCGATAGACCAAATAAAAATAGCCCACAAAAAACCTTTCTTTGTATCCATCCAGTCAACAAATCTTCCGGCAAATAACATAGATACGGCATAGAAAATAGAAAATGCTGCAGTAATGCTGCCATAGTCACTGTCTGTCCAATGAAATTCCGGAACGAGATAGTCTTTCCATGTTAAAGAAAGTACCTGCCTGTCAAGATAATTGATTGTTGTAGCAAAGAAAAGCAGTGAACAGATCGTCCACCGATAGTTTCCGATTTTGGTAGCAGTCATCGTTAGTATTTTATTTTACCAGCTTTGGTTTTTTATGGCATCGTTTGTTGCGTCGCACTCTTGTACAATTGGAACACAGATAACACGGATAAAACTGATCTACACGGATCATAAATATTTTTTCCTGCTGCAATTATATCCGAACGTACAAGTGAGTACCTCAGTATATTATTTTATGTTTTTGTTTCGGTGAATCTCGTTCCTCGATTTGACACAACGAAGTTTCATTCTTATTCTGCAGTTGACTCAATCATTATTTACCTGCTTTGATCTCACTCACCATTGCCATCACTTCTTTAGTTGCATTGGTGATAGCGTTGTAATCTTTACTTTCCAGTAATGATTTAGTGATGAGTTTACTTCCCATTCCTACTGCAGCAACACCTGCTTTAAACCAACCGGAAATATTTGCTTTATCCATTTCAACACCACCAGTTGGCATAAAAAGAACACCAGGAAATAATTCTTTGATAGCACTCATAAAACCAGGGCCAAGAATATTACCGGGAAACAATTTTATCATCTTAGCACCTAATTGCTCTGCTTTGATGATTTCAGAAGGTGTCATACAACCAGGCACCCAAAGAATATTATTCTTATCAGCTATAGCAATAGCATCTTCAACCAAACCTGGACTGATGAGATAATCTGCACCGGCATCAATGAATTGTTGTGCTGCGGTTGCATTTTTTATAGTACCCACACCAAGATACATTCCTTTCAACTCCGTTTCACATACTGCTTTCATTGCAGTAAAATTCTTCAGTGCAGCTTCTCCCCTGTTGGTATATTCAACTGCTCTTACACCAGCATTATACAGTGCTTTCAGCACTTCAATACTCACTTCGGTATCTTTATAAAAATACAAAGGCAATATACCTTGTTGGGGTATTAACTTCAGTATCTCATCTTTTCTTTCCATAATATAAAAATGGCTTTGCTTGTTAGTGGTGGAAAGATACAAAGGCTTATGAACCATAAACCTGATAACAACAAATAATGCCTAAGTATTTACGCAAACGTGTACGTAGATTTTTACCTGTAAACTCAGCATAAACAACGTTTACAGAGATGATGCATTCTATCTTTATGCAATTAATAGATTTTATCATTTCAAATAACGACTGCTCATGTCAAAAAAAGTTGTTACGCTAGGAGAAATAATGCTCCGTTTATCTACCCCGGATTATAAAAGATTTGTACAAGCTGATAGCTTTGATGTAACCTATGGTGGTGGAGAAGCCAATGTGGCTGTTGCCATATCAAACTACGGACTTAATGGAACATTTGTGACGAAAGTTCCCGATAATGCCATTGGTCAATCTGCTATTAACCATATTCGTCGCTATGGTGTAAACACTCAGTTTATCGCAAGAGGCGGTAAAAGATTGGGTATTTATTTCCTGGAAACCGGAGCTTCAATGAGGGCTTCACAAGTGATCTATGACAGAGCCGGAGCATCTATTGCAGATGTGGATGAAAGTGAATTTGATTTTGATAAGATTTTTGAAGGTGCTTCATGGTTTCATACAACAGGTATCACGCCTGCTTTAAGTGATAAAGCTGCATCATTAACTGAAGCTGCATTGAAAGCGGCAAAGGCAAAAGGCATTACAACAAGTATAGATCTTAACTACAGAAAAAAACTGTGGAGTAAAGAGAAGGCAAAAGAAATAATGACCAGGCTTTGCCAGTATGTTGATGTTTGTATCGGTAACGAAGAAGATGCAGAAACAACATTGGGTTTTAAACCTGAAGGAACAGATATCACTAAAGGTGAATTGAATCTTGATGGCTATAAAAGCATCTTCAAACAGATGAAAGATAAGTTCGGCTTTAAATACATCGCTTCAACATTAAGAGAAAGCCATAGTGCTTCTGATAATGGCTGGAGTGCTTTGGTATATGATGGAACAGAATTTTACCATACCAAACAATATGAAGTAAGAATTGTAGATCGTGTAGGTAGCGGTGATTCTTTTGCAAGCGGTTTTATTTATGGACTTGTAACAGGTATGCCAATGAATGATGCAGCAGAGTTTGGTGTTGCAGCTTCTGCTTTGAAACATACGATACCGGGAGATCTAAACCATGCTACTTTAGACGAGGTGAAAGGCTTGATGAAAGGTGATGCTTCAGGACGAGTTCAGCGATAGAAAGATGTTTTATATGGCAAGCAATCGTTAGATAACCGTCCTGTTTCTACAGTGACGGTTTTTTTGAAACACGAATTACACGAATTGGAACGAATAAAATAATAATAACTCTGGAAACTATGATACTGGATACAATCAAAAATGCAGAGAAATACTTCAGCGTTCATCCGTTATTTGAAAAAGCTTTTAAGTACATCAGCAGTAGTGATCTGATAAACCTGCAAGATGGTAAATATGAAATTGATGGCGAAAACCTGAAAGCAATTGTTTCGAACAAAAATGGAATGACTGCTGAAGAATCTATTGCAAAGTTTGAATGTCATGATAAACATATTGACATACAGCTTTGCATCAAAGGCAAAGAAACTTTCGGCTGGAAGCCAAGAGAAAACTGCATAGAACAGAAAGGAGCATACAATGCTGATAAGGATGTTGTGTTCTATAACGATGCTCCAGATATGTACTTTAATTTAACGGATGGGCAGTTTGTGATCTTCTTACCGGAAGATGTTCATGCACCAATGATCGGTGAAGGGCCAATAAAGAAACTGGTGATAAAAGTGAAGATTTGATTTAACACATAGTTACATAGAAACATAGTTATGTGCCTACTGTGACTATGTGGTTATTATCCATCTATTTCAACTCAGTTATCGGTGCAGGATCCATATCTGTAAACTGTTTATTCTCTCCTGCCATTCCCCAGATAAAAGAATAATTGGAAGTACCGCAACCAAAATGAACACTCCATGGAGCTGAAATAACAGCTTCATGATTTTGCATGATCACATGCCTCGTTTCATCCGGCTCACCCATCATGTGAAATATTCTTTGCTCTGCAGGTACATCAAAATAAAAATATACTTCCATTCTCCTGGTATGTGTATGTGGCGGAACCGAATTCCATACACTGCCTTCTTTTAAAACAGTTAAGCCCATTACCAACTGGCAACTCTGAATACCATCTGCATGAATGTATTTATAGATAGTTCTTTCATTAGACGTTGCCGGGGAACCTAGACTTACCGGGGAAGCCTGTTCTTTTGTGAACTTAGTTGTGGGGTATGATTGATGTGCCGGAGCTGAAAGCAAAAAGAAAACAGCAGGATCATTCTCATTGACTGTTTTGAAACTAATATCTTTTACACCCTTTCCTGCATATAAACATTCCAATTTGTTTAATTCAAAGGAAGTTCCATCAACTGTAACAAGGCCATTACCACCAACATTAATGATACCGATCTCTCTTCTTTCCAAAAAAAACTCAGAACGGAGTTCAGCATTATTCTTAAGTGCTACAGCCTTCTTTACCGGTTTAACACCACCAATGATCATTCTATCGTAATGAGAATAGATATAAGTAATATCGTCTATCCTCATCAGGTTTTCACAAAGAAAATTTGAACGCAACTCCGCAGTTGTCATTCCTTTTGTTTCTTTCGGGCTATTTTGAAAACGGATTTCCATATAAATGAGAAATAAGAAATAAAATAATTAGAAATAAGAAAGTAAAACTATCTACCCATCCAACCACCATCAACCGTTAATATTGTCCCATGCACATAATTGGATGCATCGGAAGCCAGAAAAACTACAGGTCCTTTAAAATCTTCCGGCTGGCCCCAACGGTTTGCTGGAATACGACTGAGAATAGATTTACTTCTTTCCTCATCATTACGCAAAGCTTCGGTATTATCAGTTGCAATATAACCAGGTGCAATGCCATTTACATTTACACCTTTACAGGCCCATTCATTTGCAAAAGCTTTGATGAGACTTGATAGAGCACCTTTACTTGCAGCATAACCAGGTACAAGAATGCCACCCTGGAAACTAAGCAAAGAACAAGTGAAGATGATCTTACCACTACCCTTCTGCAACATCTGTTTGCCGATCTCTCTTGCAAGAATAAAAGGTGCGTCAAGATTTATGTTGAGCACTCTATCCCAGTTTTCATCTGAATGTTCGGCTATTGGCTGACGAAGAATAGTTCCGGCATTATTGATGAGAATATCGATGACAGGATTTTCATGCTGCACATTTTTTATGAAGGCATACATACTTTCCCGATCATTCATATCACATTGATAAGATGTAAATTTTCTTCCTAATGCTTTCACTTCATTTTCAACTTCACTGTTGGGTTGTATAGAAGATGATACTCCAATAATATCTGCTCCGGCTTCTGCTAAACCCAAAGCCATTCCTCTGCCGATGCCTTTATTGCATCCTGTAACGAGAGCCGCTTTTCCTGTAAGATCAAATAATGTATTCATCAGGTAGTTGCCGGAGTTTTTACGGATTGTTTCGGTTGATCAATGTGCTGCCAGCCAAAATAATCTCTTGCGTTATTATAACAAATATCCTGTATTACTTTTCCTATCCATTCTATATCGCCAGGTAATTCTCCTTTTTCAATTTCTTCACCAAACAAATTGCAAAGCAAACGACGGAAATATTCATGACGGGGATATGATAAAAAACTACGTGAATCTGTCAACATCCCAACAAACCTGCTGAGCAATCCCATGTTCGAAAGTGCGTTAATCTGTTTAGTCATACCGTCTTTCTGATCAAGAAACCACCAGGCAGAACCCCATTGTATTTTTCCTACCGCAGAGCCATCATTGAAGTTGCCAATCATGGTTGCCATTAATTCATTATCCGAAGGATTGAGGTTATACAGAATTGTTTTTGTGAGTTTATTATCGCTGTCTAACCTATTGAGAAACTTCGCTAAGGTCTTTGCCTGTGAAAAATCACCAATAGAATCCCATCCTGTATCCGGACCAAGTTGTCTCATCATCCGGCTATTGTTGTTACGAATAGCACCAAGATGATATTGCTGCACCCAACCTCTTTCCCAATCCCATTCAGCAAATGTTACCAGCATGGCCGATTTGAATTTCTTTCTTTCTTCTACAGTCAACTGACCCCCGGAACGAATTTTTGCAAACAATCCAATGATCTCACCTGGTGTATAATCTTCTGCGTATATCTCTTCAAGCCCATGATCTGAAACATTGCATCCATTGGCTGCAAAAAAATCATGACGCTTTTTTAACGCAGCAATATAATCGTTGTAACTGCTGATGGAAGTATCTGATGCTTTTTCTAATCGTGTTAAATAATTATTGAATGATGCTGCGTCATCAACATTCATCGCTGTATCAGGACGAAATGCAGGAAGAATTGGTATCTCAAATCTTTCATGCTTCAGCTGCTGATGAAATGCAAGATCATCCACAGGATCATCCGTTGTACAAACAGTTTTTACATTCATCTTCCGCAGCAAATTTCTCACGGAATACTCAGGTGTTTGCAACTTTGCAGTACACTCATCATAGATTTCTTTAGCTGTATCGCCGTTTAATATTTTATCGATGCCAAAATAACGTTGCAGTTCGAGATGTGTCCAGTGGTATAAAGGATTACGTAATGTATAAGGAACTGTTTCTGCCCATTTCTGAAATTTCTCAAAATCACTTGCATCACCGGTGCAGTATTTTTCATCAACACCGTTTGTTCTCATGGCTCTCCATTTGTAGTGATCGCCATACAACCAAATCTGGGTTAGGTTTTCAAACTGCTTATCTTCTGCAATCTGTTGTTGCGGTAAATGGCAGTGATAATCTATGATCGGCATTTGCTTGGCATAAGTATGATACAGATGCTGCGCTGTTGTAGTTTCTAATAAAAAATTGTCGTCCAAAAACTTTTTCATTGGGTCTGCTTTAGAAATTCTATGAAGCTTCGTTGTGTCACTCACTTATACGTTCAAAATATTGTTGAGCTTTTTAGCGTTCGGCTTATGTTCAATAAAGTACCAATTGTACAAGAGTGCGACGCAACGATGTTGAGACCAGTTTTGTAGCTGATCTCATAAATATTTTATAAGCTAACTCCACGTTTCCATGGAATAAAATCATCCTGGTTTAACTGAACTGCTTTTGGAATTATTTCTCCGCTGGCAGCTTTAATGCAATACTCCAAAATCTCTTCACCCATTTGCTCAATTGTCTTTTCACCATCGATAACAGGACCTGTGTTAATGTCGATGATGTCGGACATTTTAGTTGCCAACTTATTATTGGTAGCCACTTTTATTGTTGGGCAAACCGGATTACCTGTTGGTGTACCGAGACCTGTTGTGAACAAAATCAACGTAGCACCTGATGCAGCTTTACCGGTAGTAGCTTCTACATCATTACCAGGTGTACATACTAAGTTGAGACCTGGTTTTGTAGCAGGTTCTGTATAATCAAGCACATCAACGATCGGTGCTGTTCCACCTTTTTTTGCAGCACCTGCACTTTTAATGGCATCAGTGATCAATCCGTCTTTGATATTGCCTGGTGAAGGATTCATGTGAAAACCGGAACCAACTCTTATTACAATTTCTTCGTAACTCTTCATGAGATGAATGAACTTCTGTGCTTTCGATT
This sequence comes from Bacteroidota bacterium, assembly GCA_023386555.1. Lineage (GTDB taxonomy): Bacteria > Bacteroidota > Bacteroidia > Chitinophagales > Chitinophagaceae > JAEZDC01. The sequence goes on from JAEWJK010000014.1 coordinate 28,764, forward strand.
CATCTACACAACGATCGACCAATTCCTGTTCAACACCACATAATTCAGGAAACTCAGCCAACAAGACTTTACCACCCAAAGCAACCAGCAGATCGCTGCAATAACCAACAGAGGGATTGGCAGAGATACCGCTGAAACCATCACTTCCACCACACTTTACGCCCAACACAAGTTTATCAAGCGATGCAGGTTTTCTTTCGATCTTATTTATTTCAATTAATCCTTCGAATGTTTTTTTAATTGCCTGAGCAATTAAATCTTCTTCTGTACCGACAGTTTGTTGTTCGAAAACGTACAAAGGTTTTTTGAAATTGGGATTGTGTGCTTTCAGATCATCTAAAAAATGTTGCACTTGCAAATTCTGGCAACCCAAACTCAATACTGTTATACCACCCACATTCGGATGATCGGCATACGACGCTAATAGTTTACTGAGGATAGCAGCATCCTGACGAATTCCACCACAGCCTCCCTGGTGATTCAGAAATTTTATCCCATCAACATTTTTAAATGGACGATTGCTATTATCAATTGATGATGGAGAAAGGTCAACATTGTTTATATCCTCTCCTTTCTGAATAGCTTCCAGTAAACGATGACTGTATTGTTTGTATTTATCTGTTACTGCATAACCAAGTTCGTTATGCAAAGCTTCACGTATTACATCAAGATTCCTGTTCTCACAAAATACTGTTGGAATGAACAGCCAATAATTAGCGGTACCAACCCTGCCATCATTCCTGTGATAGCCATTAAATGTTCTGTTCTTAAATTTAGAAACATCAGGTGGCTGCCATTGATATTTAGAACCTCTGTAGTAATATGGCTCTGCAGCATGTTTGATATTCTCTGTCGTCATCAAACCACCTTTGGGAATGTTGGTTTGTGCTTTACCAACCAATACGCCATACATTTTTACTTCATCACCTGCTATCAAATCCTGTGTAAAGAATTTATGTTTAGCCGGAATATTATCCTGGAGTATGTAAGCTTCATCATTATAAATAATGGTTTCGCCTTTTTGCAGATCTTTCAACGCCACTAATACATTATCCTGTGGATGAACTTTCAATACTCTTGCAGCAATATTTTCTGTCGTTCCAATGTTCATTCTGATAAATTAAGCTACTACCATCGTTTCATTTGCTCTTGCTAGCATTGCGGCAGCACCATCTGAAATCAATCCGTCAAGGTTTCTAGATACAGCTTCAACAAAGCCGGATAAAGCTGAAAGATCAGTACCCCAATGTTCTGTGTTGCTCAGTAATTTTCTGACCAGTTCATGTATTGAAAACTGCTTCCAGGCTTCGGCATAATAGGCAGCATTATCATCATTGATCAAATACTTTCTTCCATTCACTTCACCCCAGAATTTATTCAATGCATCTTTTTCTGAACGCATAAATAAAATATGAGCAGCAAAACCTAAAGCCATGTGTTCAGGTACTGTTCCAACTTTCTCGTAATAGCTGAGTAGCGTTGGTATATTTCTCATCTGCATTTTAGATGAGTATTGCATGGTGATGCTGAGCCATTGATGATCGATGTGAGGATTACGATATCGATCTAAAACGGTTGTGGCAAAGTTCTTTGCATCCTGCAATGATATTTCTTCGTTTATGATAGCAGGTGAAATTTCCTGCATCATTAAATTAGTGATATATGTTGCAAAGGAATTATCATTCATTGCATCTTTCACCGTATGAAAACCTGCCAAATGAGCAAGTCCACAACTGAAAGTATGAGAGCCATTCAGCAAACGAAGTTTCAATTCCCTGAAACGATCAATATTTGCAGCGATGACAACTCCATCATCTGCTTTTGCAAAAGATAAAATTTCCTTCACATTTTTATCACCAGATTCAATTGCCCATAGCCTGTAGACTTCACTCATGATCATTAGCTCATCAGTATATCCAAGCTGCTTTTCAACCTCAGCTTGTTTGGTAGCAGGAAGTTTTCCAGGAACAATTCTATCCACCAGTGAATTGCAGAAGTAGTTGGCATTTTCCAACCAGTCTATGAACTCATATTCCAGTTTATTAATATGAGCAAGTTCTTCAATGATAGACTCTAATTTCTTTCCATTATCAGTAATCAATTCTGTTGGAATGATGACCATTCCCTTTGTGACATCACCATTGAATACCTGGTATCTCTTATATAGAAATGCTAATAATTTTCCTGGGAAAGATTCAGGTGGGTCTGACTTAATATCATCTGTTGGCAATAATGTAATTCCCACTTCAGTAGTATTGGATATCACGATCTGCATCTCAGGATTTGCTGCACATTCCAATACCTTATTCCATTCTGATTTGGCACTTAGCACTCTGCTGATAGAAGTATTTAAAATATTCTCTTCTACTTTTTTTCCTGCATCAATTCCCCTTACACAAATAGTATATAAGCCATCCTGTTTTGCGAAAGCATCGGCGTCACCGGTAGAAGTGGACTTAACAACCACTATTCTACCATTGAAAATTCCTTGCTTATTGGCTTTATCTATGAAAAAGTCTGGCAATCCTCTTAGTAAAACTCCGGTTCCAAACTGAAGTACTTTTTCAGAAAGGTTTAGAGTAGATACAATAGTTGTATCTGCCAGTTGTGAATTAATCAGATGTTGTTTAGTTAGGTTCATTCTCCACGTTTCTTATATGTATTCAGCCAGGCTGAAATAATTATTTAATGTTCCATCTATTGCCAAATAACCACGATGCAGTGATATGTTGAGCTGTTTTAATATTGTTCTTATGCCATTCAAAATCGTTTCCTGATCTTCTATGGCAATTATAGTAATACACTCTTCTTCCCCATTGAATATTATTAGTTGTAGGAACAAGATATATATCTGCATCTGCCATGTTATCTGCAAACGAACAATCTATTAAAAAGAACTGTGCATCTCTGTGATATCGACCGAGTTTAAATCCATCAAAACCTTCGAACGTGCAATTTTTCAATCCTGTTTTTGAGTCTTCCACTTTAGATCCATCATGCCAGATTGCAGCTGTTCCTGAATGAGCAATGAACGTACAATTCTCAGCCCAGGCCCAGCCTCTTGGACAATAAAAATCAACACCACCTTCCATCACACAATCTTTAAAGTAGAACAATCCCTCACTCACATTCCATGGACTTACAGTATCTCCTCCAAAAGCTTTGAAATGACAGTTAATGGCTTTGAAACGTGTTGCATTCATTGTTCTTAAAGCCATCTGGTGACCGTCTTTTTTTAACTTCTTTTGTCTTGCAACTGTGTCTTGCGAGCAATTGATCACCACATCATTCTTCCAGTCGAAACCAAAACTATTTATTACAGTAAGGTTTTTAAATGTGATGTCATTTGCATCGATGTTGATTGTTGCAACACCCCAATCGTCATTATGCAGGCATCTCCATTCATCTCTTGCAATGGACTCTGTAATTGTAACACCAGACCTGCTTTCCCCTTCCAAAATCACATTGTGCTTTTCGATGTACAGCTTCTCATTGTAAATGCCATTCCTGATAAATATTACTCTTGGTTCAGCAGCTGAATCAGAAAGACTATTAATCGCTCCCTGTATTGTTTTAAAATCTGCATTACCTGTTTTAGCAACGACAATTCTTTTTTGCTGAGTAGCAAATACATCCGATCCAATCATTAAAAGAACTAACAGAAAAATGCTATGTATGATGTTCTTACTCACTTTTTAGACGGTACTTGTTTGATCAACCATTGAACGAGATCCGTTGCTGCTTTATAGTTATCAAAATCAGCAGGCAACTTTCTACCATCTACATATTCGTTATACAACCATGGATCACCAATAACGAACACTGTACCCTTTCCATACTTTGCTATGGCTGCAACTTTTACATCACCATTGGTGAGTATTGTTTTTGCCGGCTTTGTAACATTCAATGAAGCCAGTTCTTTGATGTAAAGTTTCTTTGCGGTTACAAAAACAGGATTATCGTTTCGAACCATCACAGCACCTTGTTCAAATTGATTTCCTTCAACAAGATTTTTCTTGTCTTCATTCAAATGCACACCAAAAGTTTCCGTTAACTTATTGAAGTGAGTAAACTCTGCATTACCTGCATCATTTCCCATCAATACTAAAACACCACCTTTTCTAACCCAATCTGAAATTGCTTTGATGTGCTTTTGATCTATGAAGTTTGGTTTTTCAGTTTCTTTTTCAGTGTCTGGATCAACGATCCAGTATATATCTGCATCTTTTAAATACTCAGCTGTTGGTGCTGATTCCAATGATTTTGTTTGCACTCCATGCATTGAGAAAATATCTCCCAGCATTGCAAAACCACCGTTGCTTTTATCTTCCCAGGTATAATGCCATCTTATCTCAGTACCTGTGGCATCTGTTTTCCATTCATCGTTAAAATAATAGTCAAGCAAAACCGTTTTTCCTTTACCCATTTTCTGTTTTGGTATCATCTCTACCTCAACTGCAGCTTTTATAAAAGCACCCACACCTTTCGGGTCATTAACAATCACCGGCTCACTCATATAATATTCAAAACTGCCATCACGGTAGGGATTACCACCTAAACCCGAAACTGCCACTGTACCATGCAGATTGGTTTGACCGTTTTCTACTTTGATGAATTGCTTTACTATTCCATCATATCCTCTTGTTGCGTTGGATAAATAGGAAGATGACAAATATCCTTTGCGAACACCTTTTGCCAAAGTGTACACCAACATAGATGAAGCTGATGCTTCAAAATAATTCTTAGGTTCATTTGGTTTATCAACTACATCATACCACAAACCTGTCTTTGCATCCTGCACTTTGGTTACCGCTTTTGCAAAACGATTTAAGATAGCGATGATAGAATCACGACCTTCATGATCCTTTGGAAAATGATCCAATGCATCCACCATAGCCATTCCATACCAACCTAACGCTCTTCCCCAGAAGTTTGGTGAAAGACCTGTTGTTTTATCAGCCCATTTCTGCTGTTTACTTTCATCCCAGCCATGATATAATAAACCGGTCTTTGCATCTCTTGCATATTTTTCCATTAACATAAACTGGTTGGCAACGTCATCAAAAACATTATCCTCATCAAACAACATCGCATATTCAGCATAGAATGGTTGGCCCATGTATAATCCATCTAACCACATTTGAGACGGATATATCTTCTTATGCCAGAAACCACCTTCAGATGTTCGTGGATGATCTGTTAATTGATTCCTTAAAAGCTTTGCAGCTTTCCTGTACTTATCTTTTCCTGTTACACGATAAAGTAACAACAGCAGCTTACCATTATTCACATGATCGATATTAAACTCATCATGTTTATATCCTTTAATCGTTCCATCATCCTTTACATAATAATCCATGCTCTTCTGGATATAATTGAAATACTTTCCATCACCGGAAGCATTCCAGATTCCTTCGATGCCTTTTAAAATCACACCCTGGTCATAACGCCATTTAGGTGCTTTATCGTTGGGCAGCATAAAAGAATCTTTCCAGATGGTCATTGCAGTTTCTGCAAGTTTTTTACTCCAGTCCTGTGCCTGCACATTTACTGCAACAATTAAAAATCCTATGGTAATTAATTTCTTCATGTTCGTTAGCCGGCTTTACATCTTTACTCATCGTTCGTTGTGTCACTCACTTGTACGTTCTGATCTTATTTCACCTTTACCGATGTTTCTGTTGCACCGAAATTTACTTCATGTACTTTCTTTGTTTTAGAAGCATCGGTATTAGATAAATTGATATCCTTTGATTTTTCACCGGTTACATTCAGCAATAATTCTGCATTGTTATAGATGATCTTGTCGAGTATGATGTTCCTGCTATTATGAATGTTCATCACAGGGTTAACATCTTTTGTATATAAGGCAACATTCTTTAACGATATTCCGGAACCTTCCGTCATATCCAAACCATGCTTTGCCTGAAGCGTCATATTCTCCATGTAGATGTTCTGCACATTCATTTCAGGAATACCTCTTACAAAAATGGCTTTCTCAGCCCCATTGCAAACAACATTGTTAATCCATACATTTTTGAATACCGGTGTTTCTTCAGTTATAGGTTTGGTTTCAACTACAGGCGGAGCCACTTTTTCTCCTGCTAAAGGGATCGGATCTTTTGCTTCGTAATACATATCAAACAAGATCGCTTCACCAATAATATCTTTCATTGAAATATTGCTGATGAAAATATTCTCAACAACACCACCTCTGCCTCTTGTTGTTTTGAAACGAATACCGATGTCTGTTCCAACAAAAGTGCAGTTATCAACCCAAATGTTTCTTGCACCTCCACTCATTTCACTTCCTACAACAAAACCACCATGAGCGGCATAAACGATACAGTTACGAATAACCACATTCTCGGTTGGCATGGCTCTTTTCCTTCCTTCTGCATCTCTTCCACTTTTAATGCAAAGACCATCATCTCCCACATCGAAAGTGCTGTTCTCTATTAAAACATTCTTACAACTTTCAATATCAATACCATCTCCATTCTGTGCATACCATGGATTCTTAACCTGTATATTCCTTACAGTCAAATCTTCACACATCAAAGGATGAACATTCCATGCCGGTGAGTTTTGAAAGGTTACGCCTTCCAGTAAGATCTTTTTGCACTTTGTAAACACCAATAAGTTGGGACGAAGAAAATCTTTCACTGAATCGTAGAATGCAGCCGTTTTCTCAGGAGAAATTGCACCCGGATTTTTATACCTTGAACCTTTCAATGATTTCTCTGTAGGATACCAGATCTTTTTATCATCACTTAAAACACCACCGGATTCTATCAACTTCTTCCAGTTACTTGCAGAGAGTTTGTCTTTCTTCACCATTCTCCATGCATCACCATTTCCATCAATGATACCAAAACCTGTGATTGCAATATTTGTTGCATTGGTGGCAGAGATCGGTGATTGATTTCTCATCTGAGGTAACCCTTCCCAATTTCCTTCTATCAATGTAAACTGGCTGAAGTCATCTGTAGTTTGCAACACCGCATTTCTTTTAAGATGAAGGTTCACATTGCTCTTTAACTCTACAGGACCTGTTAACCAAAAACCTTCAGGGATCAATACCACACCTCCACCTTTTTTACTACATGCATCGATCGCATTATTGATTGCTTTGGTATTGAGTGTCACACCATCAGGTTTTGCACCGTATTTGATGATATTGAAAGTATCTTTCTTAAAAACAGGAGACTTTACAACGACAGGAATTTTCTTCTGGGCACTACAGAAACTAAAGACTAATACTCCGAGAACACACATTCCGCTCTTGATCATATTCATCATGGCAATTGTTAGATTAGACTGTACAGATCTGTCAGTTCTATAAAGATTTTACCGAGGCTATAACCCCTTAAAACCTAAGCAAGTTTACTCATAATCTGTGGGTAGATTGGCAGGCTGTAATTCTTTATTTACGCAATCGTTACCGAAATCGATGTCAATTTTTGTTTCATACTAAAGTGGTCATCTTTCCTTACGAATTCATTGGTTTTAGCAGAATACTACTTATGAAAAAGGCCTGGTTTCCATTGGCTTGATATCGGTCAATTCAGCTATTGTAACAGGTCTTTTTTCTTCGATGCTTTTTCTTGCCGCAACACCGATCAATAGAGACATGGCTCCATCTCTTGTACCTGCCATTAATTTAAAAGGATCAGGTGCTTGTGGATTGCGGAACATTCTATCATGCATACGAACGTCTCCACCACCATGTCCACCTTTGTATTTAGGCACCTTGATTGATTCAACATCTTTTTTGAAATTATCGCCAACAATTATTTCGGCATAACCCACCGGCTTTTCATCTTTCTCGCTGCTCATTTCTATCTTATGCCTTTCATCCTGTGAAATATTTTCAAAACTGGTGGGTTGATATGGAATGTCGAGCCATGTATCCATCTTACCATCCATTCCATTAAAACTGATACGCCAGCCTTCATAAGGTGAATAAGTAGTAAGAGAATAATTTACTGTAACACCGTTAGCATATACGATCTGTGCACTCATTTTATCGTAGATGTCGATCTCTTCCCTGAAAACACAATTATCCCTGATGTAACCATCGTATTTCTCATTGGCCACATATAAATTCATCATTGTTTCATCTTTGGTGATGTCCCAATAAAATTTGCATTTGTCTTTGTGTTCACATCCCATACAACGTTTACCCCTGAAAGGACTATTTTTTCCATAGTGTTCCAGCTTACCGTATGCTGTTACTTCAACAGGATCTGAATCAAGCCACCAGTTCAACAGGTCGAAATGGTGAGTTGATTTGTGTACCCAAAGCGAGCCACTTTTATTCATGAGGCCATGCCATCTTCTGAAATAATCTGCACCATGATATACGTTGAGATACCAGTTGAAATCAACTGAGGTTACCTTACCAATTCTATTCTGTGAAAGCAGTTCTTTTACTTTGGTTGGATGAGGACCATGACGATAATTGAATGCAACAGTCACTTTCTTTCCGGTTCGTTTCTCAGCATCCAGTATTGCCTTGCATTTAATTTCATCGGTAGTCATAGGTTTTTCTGTGATCACATCACAACCCATTTCCAAAGCTTTGATGATTTGTTTATCATGTTCAGAATCAGTTGTGGTTACAATCACGATATCCGGCTTAACTGATCTCAACATCTGCTCGTAATTGGTGAATGTTGGGCAGCCAACTTCCATTCTTTCTTTCGCATATTGCATTCTGCCTTCATTCAAATCACATAAGCCAACAAACTCAACCAGATCACCATAATTATTCTTCACAGTTGAACCCCAAAATCGCATACCACGAATTCCTGTACCGACCAATGCCAGTTTCTTTTTCGAAGCTGCAGCAGCAAATGTTGATAATGGATTTACCAGTAAAGCGCCTAGCGCAGTTGCAGAGGTTGCTTCAATGAATTTTCTTCTATGCATGTGATAAAATGTTTAAGGTTCAATCCTGAACCAATCAATATCGGCCCAGCCTGAATCATTTGTTTTAGTAGTTCGTGTGCAGAAGACACCAATTTTTGCACCTATCCATTTACCGGGTTGGGCCACAAATTTTTCCTGGATGTAAATGAAAGAAATTCCATCAGTGCTATAACCAAATTCACATACACCACCTTTCACAACTTTCACCTGCAAGTAAATCTCTGCATTGAATTTAGTAATGATCCTTTCAATTTCAGCAGAACCTTTCTCAGCTTGTTTGCAGGTATTATACGTTAAATAATTTGCATCTGCTTTTTTAATGAGCGATATGTAAGCATAATCGCCACCCATTATTACAAAACCAAACTTCTCCCCAACAAGCCTTGGTTTGAAAAAAGCTTTTGTGGTGACTGTGAATTCTTCTGCAGGAAATTTTTGTAAGAGAAGGTTTGGCACATGCCATAAATTTTTAGCGGAATCTACCTGGTAAGAGAATAACCGCAGATGACTTCCATTTAAAAAGCTCCAATATGGTTTTGGATTGGAATGCCATTGCCATTGCAGTCCTGATTTATGCTCGTTGAATTCATCGCTTTCAACCGGAGTAACAATCGGAATTGTGTTTCCAACACCAGGCTTTTTATAAATTAATACTGGCTCACCTTTTCCATCACCATTATTATCTATTCCGATAATAGGCCAATCACTTTTCCATATCATTGGTTGCAGGTGAACGATTCTACCGTAAGCATCTTTATCCTGGAAATGAATGAACCAATCTTCACCGGTTGTTGTATTGATCCATGCACCTTGATGTGGACCGTTGATGGTTGTTGATCCCTGGTCCATCACTACTTTTCTTTCGTACGGACCGTAAATATTTTTAGAACGAAGAACAGTTTGCCATCCTGTTGATACTCCACCTGCAGGGGCAAAGATGTAATAGTAACCGTTTCTTTTATAAAACTTCGGGCCTTCGATTGTTGGATCAAGATCATGACCATCGTACACTATAATACCATCGTCGATAACCTTTGTTCCTTCAGGGTTCATCTGCTTAATAATGATCAGACTTTTTATTCCTGCCCTGCTTCCTGCATAAGCATGAACGAGGTAAACTTTTCCATCTTCATCCCATAACGGACAAGGATCAATTAAACCTTTTCCTTCCTCCACTAATATCGGTTCACTCCATGGACCATTGATACTTTTTGATTTGATGAGATACAAACCAAAATCAGGATCGGGATAATAGATATAAAATTCATTCTTGTAGTAACGAATGGATGGAGCCCATACACCATTTCCATGTTGAGGCTTAGCATAATGTTCCGAGGGTGTATTTTTCTGTAATGCATGACCGATGAGTTTCCAGTTGACCAGGTCTTTTGAATGCAAGATTGGAATACCCGGAACATCAGAAAAGCTCGAAGAGATCATGTAATAATCTTCATCAACCCTGATTACATCAGGATCGGAATAATCTGCATGAATGATTGGATTTTTATAAGTACCGTTTCCATTGTCTGCAACCCAAACTTTAGAAACATAGTTTTCCGTTTGACTAAATGCAAAATTGTTTATCGAGAAACAAAAAAGAAAACTCAGTTGATATTTTAGATAAATGTTCATTAGAACAAGCTGAATAGAATTGTTATTGTACAAGAGTGCGACGCAAGAGAAGTTCCATTAAAGTTACGGAAGCTAGTATCACAATAAGATCATTCCGGATTCCAGTCACCTAAAATGTTTTTTATCGTAAACTTCTTTGCTTCCTCGTCAGTTAATTGCTTTGCCCATGTAACTCTTCTGGCAGCATTGGCTCCAGGACCTCTACTATTATACTCTGCATAACGAGCTGTTGATTCGTTAGCAGGATTTCTCCAGTTGTTCCAACCTTCGGGAATGATGTGTTTATCCATCCAGCAATTGATGTAAGTAACACTTGCAGTGGGAGTCCACGGGCGACCTAATGAAACTTTATTGATGTTACTATCTGCAGTTAATTTACAATTGAAGAAAACAAAACCATAAGGAATGATGCTGTTAGTGGATGCAGCAGTAACATGAGAATTCTTCTTGCTGTGGATGTGACAATTTTGGAAAACTGCTGTTGCTGCACCGAAAATAAAATCTGTTGTTCCTTCTATATAACAATCCTGGAAATAATGTTTCACACCAGAGCCACTTAAGAATAAAACGTCCTGGAAACCAATCATCCTGCAGTTTTTGAAAGAAGCCCTGTTACCTTCAATCCTCAACGCTACAGCTTGTCCTGCAGTAAACCCTGCATTGTTTTGAAAGGTGATATTCTCTGCATGAAAATCATTTCCGTAGATGAAAGTAGAGGCACATGTCCAGGTGTTGAGTGTATCTCCGTTAGGCAAACGAGTGCCGGCATGATTATCAAAGGTCAGAATGGTGTTAGTTGCATCTTCACCAATGAATGAGATGAAATTTTTAGTTGCATCTACCGTTATCACTTCTTTGTAAACACCTTTCTTAATATGAATTGTGTACTTTTCTTTACTGTTAGATGGAATGGCATCTAAAGCTGACTGAACAGTTCTATACTCACCAGTTCCATCCTGTGTAACAATAATTTTTTTCGTTTGTGCAGAGGATTGCATTGAAAAAAACAACAGGAAAACAAGTAGTGCTCTCATCATTTTGCTTTTGGAATGATTATTCTATCGGCAAGTTCCAGTTTAAGTTCTCTGATACCTGATAAAACAAGTTGAGCTATTAATCTTGCACCCAACTCATTGAAATGTGTATTATCGTTTTTGCCGTCAGGATAATTCGGATGCTCTCCCGGTTTCAGTTGCAGGAAAAGCAGTTTTGAATTCTCTGATCCGAACTGTTGATAGAGCGACATACTTTTTGCATCCAGATCAATTAAAGGAACATTATGCTCTTTTGCTATTTCCTTCACCAGTGCTGAATAAATTTCATGTGTGGGAATCTGAAGTGTGTCTTTAAATTTTCGTCGTGATACAGGCGTGAGCAAAACCGGATTTGCTTTCTTAGTTCTTGTTTCATTTACAAATTTCAACAAGTTAGATTTGTATTCTTCAGGAGTAGTATAACGGTCAACTTTTTCTTTTGATTCATCATTATGACCGAATTGAATGAATACATAATCGCCTTCCTGTAAATTCTTTTCGATGGATTCCCATAATTTTTCTGCAATAAATGTCCTGGTGCTTCTGCCATTCTTTGCAATATTCTTTACAGAAACTGTTGTGTCAAAGAAATGAACAAAAGGCATTCCCCATCCTGTTTCGGGATAAGCTTTTGTTTCTTTGATTGATATAGTTGAATCGCCTGCAAGCCAGACAGTAATTTTCTTCTTGCCACCATTTGTAAACGACAGCAAGAAGAAAATCATTATACATAAAAGTGACCGGTTACTCATAGAAAATTATTGCTTAATAAATGTAGCGGTTGTTCTGAAGCTTCCATCAGAATAAACTATTAAATAAATTCCATTGGAGAGACCAGAAATATCAATAGCCGATTGAATAGCTGTTTGTTTAACGGGAGCTGTTAACATTTTTGCTCCATTGGCATTATAAACAAATATCTGAGCTGGTTTATCTGCTTTCTGATGTAATACTGTAACCTGATCGTTTGCAGGGTTCGGATATACTGAAATGCCTGCAGCAGGCTTTGTATTGATCAGCACAGTCTTAGAGAATTTGAATTGTCCATTTTTTTCAATCATTCTCAACCTATAATAATTGGCACCTGCAAAAGGATATTGATCAATTAATTCGTAAGAAGAAGCATTGACTGCATTGATATTTCCGATATTGCTGAAAGAACGGCCATCATAACTTTTCTCAACAACATATCTATCCATATCTATCTCATTGGTGGTTTTCCATGAGAGTTTTATATTCTCACCGTTATACACTCCGTCAAAAGAAAGCAGGTTTACAGGCAGTGCAGTTAATGCTTCACCTTTTACTACTACATTCTTCAACATTGCATAACGACCGGTACTGGTACTTCCACAACTGAAGTATAACCTGATGGTGAGTGTCTCTCCACTGGCTAAGGTATCACCTCCTATTCCTCCAATTGAAAGCCTGTAAGTATAAGATGGTCCGGCAGTTTGATTTGCTAATGCAATCGGTGTAGCGAATGTTCCGGTTACGGCTGACGTTTGATCAACTCCACTAATTGAATTGGTTGTAGAATCATCAGTAGTAAATCCTGTTTTGCTATATACAACGCCAAGCTTTGTATTGCTTGATGTATTGTAGAAAGCTGAAGTTAAAATAAGCGAATCTATTCTTACTGAAGCACCAGTGGCAGTTACAGTAAATTGCTCGTAGAATGTTCTGTTTAAATTTCCACCCGGACCACCTGCTGCAGTTCCCCAACTTCCATCACCATTTGCAGTAGCTCCAAAAGCCTGGCCTCTTGCCACAGAATATGCAGGCACCGCTGGCAAAGTAGTTCCGTTAGATACATATAGTTTGTTGAAGGTTGGAACACTAGCTGTAACATTTACAGATCTTACAGATGCATCATCAATGTTATCTGCAACCAATGGCCAATGCTGTAAAACATTGGATGTTATTGTTGGTGGATTGATTGCCGTTCCTGTTACTGCAACGTTTATTGATGTTGTTCCTGTTGAGGCATTGATAATATTTCCAGAGAATGATCCGGCTACCGTTGTATTCAATCTTATATAAATCGTGGTGGTATTAATACTTCCTGCTGATGGTGAGATTACCAGTGGAGTTGAATTACCAAACCATGTAGTATTATTTGAAGAAATTTCAAAGTTTGCAGGAGGTGTAATAACAAGATCGTTTGTAAGATTAGAAGCTGATACGGTGTAAGTCTGACTTGCTGAAGGGGCACCGATCGACTGTGAAAATCCGCACAACGATAAAGCATCAGAAGCATTTACTGCTATAGTGGCTGCATTTGAAATTGAAATAGTATCAGTTATATGAGATGCCAATCCTGCTTTAGTTGCGGATAGATAATAGTAAAATGATGAGCCTGCAGCAGGTAGTGTTGCATCTGTATAGGTAAAATTTATTGCTGTATCATTGGCAGCAGTAACTGTATGTATTGGTGCAAATGAAACATTATCTGCTGAACGGAATAATGTGTATTGAATACCTGTGATTGGCCAGCTGATATTCCAATCGAACTGTGAACTCGTTGCACCTTTTACACCTCTGAAATTTGAAACGGCAATATCAGTCGATGATGCGTTGCAGATACCTGTTGATACAGTGCATGGATCCCATGACCCAAATACATTTGAGAATGTGTAGGTTGATGAATCTGCCTGCGACAATTGAAAAGACCATGGAACTCTTGCAGTAATATCAACAAGATCACCATTAAAATATTTACTCTTATATTCTCCATAATAGAGGTTGGCTGTTACAGTACTACCATCCCATGTACTCCAGCCAAGGGGATTAATATTGGTTGATAATCTTGAACTAATAAAAACAGTTTTTTGTCTCGTATCTGCCACTGAAGGACTTGGCCAAGGACGACTTAAATAATAAACGGTTGCCCCTGTGTTGTGTGGAAGTCTTGCATCTCTGAATATGAATCCATAGTTCTGACCAGTTGGTGTGTTTGGTGCAGTAATGTAAGAACTGGTAGTTCCTGTTCTTGATTTTGCATAGACAACACAGGAATCAAATAGTGCAATGGCACTCCCGAAAATAAAATCCACGGTACCATCGATGTAGCAATTCTTGAAGTAATTTCTTGGGATACCGCTACCCTTAAGATACAATGTATCCTGGTTTCCAAGAAAGCGGCAATTTTTAAACACAGCCCTGTCAGCATTTACTAAAAGTGCAACGGCTTGCTGACCATTATTATCTGGAACACCAAATGGATGACTATTCTCGAAAGTAATATTTGTTGCTGCGAAATCATTTGCATTAACCGTAAAGCTAGCCGAGTTCTGTGTTCCTACTGTTGCAGCACATGCTGTTAACTTACCAGCATAGTCATCGTAAGTTAGAATTACTTTGGCAACACTTTCACCAAACAGATGAATAAATGGTTTATTGGAAGGCACAGTGATCTTCTCTTTATACTTTCCGTTCTTAATAAATATTTTGTAGGGAACTGTATTGTTTGCTGGTGCAGCATCAATAGCAGCCTGCAAACTTGTAAAATTGCCAGAACCATCTTTTGCTACAACAACATCATAGGTTTGAGCATCAGCATTTATTTTCAAAAAGAAAATAATCAGCAAACTCAAAAAAGTTTTAAACAAAATAGTCTTATTCATATGCAAGTTTTGTTGCTTCTAAGTAACTGAATATTATTACCCCTAAACATCATCACTGTTTGTTTATTTACGCAAACGATACCAAGAGAAAATAAAAAAGAGGAACGATTGTTCCTCTTTTCAGAAATAGATCAGATCAATTATTCTATCAATATCTTTTTTGTAATATTTATATCGTTACCTGAAACCTGAAGCATATAAATACCTGCTTTAGCCGTTACAGGAAGTCTAAATGATTTAGTTAACGAACCGCCTTCTGTTGACAGTTGATTAGTGAAAATAACTTGTCCTACATTGTTGAATACTTTCAACGAGTAGGTTCCTTTTGTAAGACTTGAAAGCTGCACATTTAAATCACCATTTCTAACCGGATTTGGAGCTACTATAATCTCTACATTTGATTTGCTCCCATTTACCTTAACTATTGATGTATAATTTTTCTTTCCATCTTTTTCAAGGGCCCCCACCCGATAATAATTAATGCCTCTCGACGGGGAATTATCAATCCATGAATAGTTGACAAGTGATGTGCTATTTTCTTTTGCTGGCACATTCCCTATTACCTGAAATTCTGATCCATTATAAGATCTTTCAATAAAGTAATTATTTATGTTTATCTCTGTAGCTGTTTGCCAATTCACTTTTATTACACCATTATTCAGAGCGGCACTTATTCCTGAAAATTTAACTGGTAAAGGTGTCATACTCGTAAGCCATATACTATCTTCATCTGAATCGGTACTTTGTCTTCCCATTAATTTTATCCTTTTAGCTGTTGCCTGATTAACGGATAGGGAATTTGATTGAGAACAAGTGGTTTGCCATCTGTCAAAAACACCAACTAAATTCCAGTTTGTAGTAGTTGCTGAAGTATCTGCCGTCCAGTAGACAGTAATATTTCTGTCTGCTCTCACACGAAAAATGTTTACAGTTTGTACTCCATTATTTACAACTGGTGTAATGATGTAAGGTGAATCTGGAAGACTGATAGCACCATTTCGAAATCTTATATGATATGGGGTATGGCCTCCACTACCACAGGCTGAACCAGTAGTTCTATAAGCCCCGAATACATACCACGAATCTCCTTTGTCTCCAGTTAAGCCAGAATTCGCTCCAAGACCGTAGTATCCTGTATTGCTTCCAGCAGAAGGTTGAGCAGTTGGAATTGTACCACCGTCAAATCCTTCTCGCCAATATACATCCTGAGACGTGGCAGAATTGAAGGAAAGTATTCCTAATACAAAAGCGAATAAGTAGTGTAATTTTCTTTTCATAATGGCATTATTTGCCTTAAAGTTAACACGAACGTTAAGAAAGGATGATTTCCTTATTGATTTATCTACGCAATCGTTTCCGTACTTACTTGAGGATACTATTCAGATACACTTCAATGTTTGTGTAATGCTTATCCAGAATAAGCATTGAAGCATCGGATGCGTTATTGCTGTCTAGCCCT
Source organism: Bacteroidota bacterium (assembly GCA_023386555.1). Classification (GTDB taxonomy): domain Bacteria; phylum Bacteroidota; class Bacteroidia; order Chitinophagales; family Chitinophagaceae; genus JAEZDC01. The sequence goes on from JAEWJK010000014.1 coordinate 45,449, forward strand.
TTTTTGTTTTCCCATTCATCGGGAATTCCATCTTTATCGATGTCAGAAGCAGCTGGAATTGATCTTAATCTTGGCCATGCGACTTTGCTGGTAGCATAACTTGTACCTGCAGGAAAACCTCCCTGTACATCTATGATCTTTCCTGTTCTATTTCTTACATCGCTTATGATACGTTGATCAACCGAATCTCTCTTAAAACTTGCACCAACTAATTTCAGAACCAATTCGTATGCATCCAGTGCTGGCTGAGTTGTTACCGGTTCGGCAACGAAAGCCATACTTTGTTTTGATCTTTTCGCATCTGCATGTGCTCCGTCATCCATCACCACACCTAACCAATTGTTTAACGTTGTTTCAACTGATCCATCAACATAATTCTTATCAACAAAAAATTTCCCATAGGGAATATCAGGATCTTTCTTAAACGGGTTCACCACCTGGAATTTTGCTTTCTTACTCGTTGCAGGACCGAACTTGTAATAATTTCCAACGATGTTGTAATTTCCTCCCTCTCCACCATATACATTGTTGCCACCCCAATTGTAGATAACATTGTTTCTAAAATCAGCAAACTCTATATCGGGCAGAATATTCCTGTTGCCTTCAAAACGTGGTGTGCGGCTTTGGCAATGAGCGTATAAATTGTGATGAATAGAAATGTGTCTTCCACCTAAAATTCCACCATAACCATGTTTCTGAAAATCGTTACCACCTTCCTCAAAATGATAGGAATAGTTCAAAGGTTCTGCAATCAGATTCCATTGCAATGTTGTGCTGTCACCTGCATATACACTTAATGCCTCATCTGTGCTCCAGCTCATTGTGCAATGATCAATGATGATGTGTTTTCTCCTGGTACCTCCAAAAGCATCATCACTGCCTGAGCCATGTACTTTTCCTTTGTTCTGATATCTATCTCCAAGCCTGAAGCGCATGTATCTAACAATGATATTATCACCTTTTAATACTACAGGATGATCAGCTATACAAATTCCATCGCCTGGAGCAGAATGGCCTGCGATAGTTGTGTTCTCCGGAATATTTAATGGCGATTCTAAATGGATCGTTCCTGAAATTGCAAAAACAACGATCACTGGTTTTTTTGTATTTAATGCGGCTCTTAAACTTCCTTCACCATGATCATTAAGGTTTGTAACGATCATCACTTTTCCTCCTCGTCCTCCTGTTGCATATTTTCCGAAGCCTTCAGCACCGGGAAATGCAATTGGCTGATCTGATGTTGGTGTATCATTAATCACTAAATGAGACAACTTCGAAGTACATCCGTAATAAAAAAAACAGCTGAGCAGTAAAATGCATTGTATAGGTGTTCTCTTCATCTTGTTTTTAAAAAGAAGGCTGCCCCGAAATGAAGCAGCCTAATATCATAAAATGATTATCATCAATACCCTGGATTTTGAGTAAGATTAAAGTTTGCATCTCTTGCAGGCTGAGGGATTGGAAACAGCTCAGATTTTCCCGGTGTAAATGCAGTGGCAAATCTTGCAGCTGCAGTTGTATTTATTGCCGCCGTTAACCAATTTACTCTTGTTGTACCTGCAGGAGTTGTAGTGGGATGCGGCTCATAAAATGAGTTGTACCAAAGATTACTATCATCTGAAGAATTACCTGTCTTATAGTACATATATGTAGGCAATGTGTTGGTTAATACATATGATGGATAACCCGCCATATAAGTTGGATCGATCAATGCAGTATTAGTACTCATTCTTACCATGTTTGCCCTTGATTCGTTAAATGAAATAGCCATCAAATTCCATCTCATCAAATCGTACTTTCTTATTCCTTCACCACCTAATTCTAAAGCTCGTTCTCTAACAATTGCTTTGAAAAAATCAGCTTTGCTTAACCCTGCAGGAAGATCAACAGTTGCATCGGGTGTATTGATTGGTTTTCCAAATCCTCTTCTTCTTATCATATTTACAGCAGTATATGCTGCATTAGGACCATTCAGTTCATTCTCTGCTTCAGCAAACATTAACAGTACATCGGCATAACGAAGTATTTGCCATTTTAACTGAAAATATTGTGCAGCATTAGTTGGTCCGTAAGTAGGATTGGTCATCCAATCTCTTCTATATTTTCCATCATTCAAAGCGGTGATAGCTAAACCCGTTTTTGTTACACCATCATTATTCACATTATACGGTGCTATAGTAACATCTCTTCTAAGGTCAGTTGAATCGAATAGATAAAAATAAGTTGGTAAAGGATTGATACTGCTATTACCAAAGTTGTTCATCCTTGGACCATTGTAATAACCAAGTTTTGTATCAGCAGCAGAACCACCACCAATTCCACTCACCTGGAACATTAATTCTCCTTGCGGATCAGTAACAACTCTTGCTCCTACCTGGTCTTTCCATAAAGCCCTGAAGCTTGGATTCAAGCTATGCTGATTGGAGGTGATAATATCATTTGTTTCGTCTCTTGCAATCTTATAAAAATCTAGATAATCGGCTGAGCGTTGCATTGATCCATTTTGACGAAGCGAATAACCACCCCTGAATAAAGCAATTCTTGCTCTTAGTCCTTTTGCAGTGCCTTTAGTAATTCTCTCATCAATAGCATCACCGATAGCTGTTACTTCATTCTTCCATGGAAGAAGATCTGCAGCTATAGCAAGATCTGCTATGATTCTGTTATACAAAGTATCTCTATCCGTTCTTTTAGGAAATGCATCAGCAGAAGCTTGTGCGTATGCAGGTTGAAAATGTGCAGGAAGATCACCCCAGTTTCTGATTGCTTCAAAGTAAAATTGTGCTCGTAACGTTAAAGCCTCACCATACATTCTCTGTAATTGCTTTTTCTGTTGCTCAGTACCGCTTGTATATAATGCCATCTTTGGAATATTATCAATGCAAATATTTGCATACTCTATTCCCTGAAATATTTGATTGAATGGCCTTTCTAATTGTGCATTGCTTGAACTGAGACTGTAACGAGCCATATCTCTTCTATCATTATCCAAAGTTCCTGTTGGTCCTTGCATCTCATCATTATCTACCGGATAATAAAGGCTTAAACGAATGCCATAACCCTGATCTCCGGTAAGCCTGCTGTACACACCAACAATAGCCTTATAGGTACTGGGAACATCACTAAAAACGAATTCAGGACCTACATCAGTGATTGGTTGCTGATCAAGAAATTTCTTACAACTACCTAAGATGATCATGATGCCAACACAAAATGCTGCCAGCTTTATGTTCATCCTTTTATTGAATCTATTTTTCATATTGCAAGTTTGATAATATTAAAAACTAACATTTACACCAAAAATGAAACTTCTGCTTTTTGGATATGCTGAGTAATCAAGATTTGGGGTCAATGCACTTCTTCTAACGCTCACTTCAGGATCATAACCAGTATAGTTAGTGAAGACAGCAAGATTATTTACCGTTGCATAAAATCTTAGCCGTGTCATACCAAGTCTTGTAAGATTTTTTGCAGGAAGTGTATAACCAACTGTTACGTTATTGATACGTAGGAAAGATCCATCTTCAATTGCCCAAGAGTGAGGATAAAATGCACCTGAACCTCTGATGGGTTGCCAGATAGTTGCATTGGCATTTAATGCCGCTAACTGATCAGGAGCAATACCATATACTGTTGTTCCATTCACCCATTGTGCTGTAGCACCTGTTTGTGTTACCACTTTCCAACGGCCTTCCATTTCTGAAAGCATGTTTGAGTTAGCAGTATAGCCATTAGTAAACTCAATTCTGTTTGCATTGTACACATCACCACCATAAGAGAAGTTTAGGAAAATACTTGCATCCCATTGCTTGTAGGTGAACTGCTGATTAAATCCACCGGTGAAATCAGGTGTAGGGTCACCTATAATGGTTCTGTCATTATTCAGATCAACGACACCATCATTATTCAGATCTTTAAATTTGATTGAACCAGGTTGTACCACACCAATTATAGCAGTGTTGGTAACAACTCCGGATTTCAACGTATATACTCCGGTAGCAGCGTTATAGTTAAAATCATTTACACCATAAAAACCATCTGTGACTAATCCCCACATAGATCCGACAGGATCACCTATTCTAACTATGTAATCTGTTGGCTGACCAGAAACTCCCCAGCTTGCAGCAGGAAAGAAACTTTTTTGATTTACACCTAAACCCTCAACTCTGTTTTTATTTGACGAAATGTTGAAGCCTGCAGTCCATGTGAAATTCTTCGCAGTATTTCTAATGATAGCTGCATTTAATTGCACCTCTATTCCTTTGTTGGAAGTTTTACCTACATTTTGAAACTGAGAAGAATATCCATATGTTGGAGCAATTGGAACATTGATCAACAAATCTTTTGACTGGTTATCGTAAATATCTATACTCAAATCAAGTCTCCCTCTGAATAAACTGATGTCCATTCCCAAATTCTTACTCACAGTTGATTCCCATATCAAATTTTCATTCACTAAACCAGAAGAAAAATATGCATTTACAGGAGAACCATTGATACCATAATAATAAGTTCCATCATTTCTGAAAGTAGTGAGGAACTGGTAATCATCTATTCTGTTATTACCAACGGTTCCAAAGCCAAATCTGAACTTAAGATCGTTGATAAAACTTACATCTTCCATGAACTTCTCTTTCTTTACTCTCCATGCAATCGATCCTGCTGGAAAATAACCCCATTTATTTCCTTCAGCAAACTTTGAAGCTCCGTCTGCACGAATATTAAAAGAGAGATAGTATTTGCCTTTGTAAGCATAATTGATCCTGTTGAAGAAAGAAACATTGGTATATCTTGTTTTACCAAGACGAGGATATCCTGCAAAAGGAACACCTAATGAAGTATTGTTGAAAGCATCAGTGTAGTTTACCTTATTAGGAAAATCTCTGTACAAACTTACCTGGCTGGTTGTTCTAAGATCATAGGTTTCCTGGCCAATAAGAAAATCGAAATCATGATTATTCTTCCAACCTTTTATTGAATAGGTTAGTACGTTAGAATTGGTGATCGTTCTTCTCTCTGTTGTATCTAATCTTACGATAGGTTTTCTTGCACCTTGTATTGTTGAGTAAGGCGTTAATGAATCACTGAATTGTCTATCAGTCAACTTTTGTTCATCATAACCAAAAGTTGATTTGAAAACAAGATTTTTAGTGATGGTATAACTTGCATTCGCTGTGATGTTAAATGCTTCAGTTGTTTTTCTTCTATACTCATTATCTGCTAACTGAAGTGGATTAACCAATGATAGTCCATTACCAACATTTGGATCTGCATTTGGATCTGGTTCATCAATATCTTGCCCATTAGATAAAAACGGTCTGTACTTCACAGTATTTCTTAACCTGTTATACGCAGAACCTTTATCATCAGAAACACCGGCACCATATACATTTTGCAGTGTGTACCTCACTCCTGCTCCAACTTTTAATTTCTTCGTTAGCTTATAATCACCTTTCAAATTTAGAAGGTGACGTTTATAACTTGAGTTGATAACGATAGCTTTATCGTCATTGTATGTATATCCAAAGTTGTAAGTGAGTTTGTTAGTACCACCTGTTGCTGTAAGATTATGTGTTTGGGTGATTCCTGTTCTGCCTAAAACCTCATCCTGCCAGTTGATGCCTGGAACATTTTTGTAGTTTGATAAAGTATCCCAAGTTGTGCCGTAGTCTTCAGTGAAGTTTGTGCTGTCTGTATTACTGCCTCTTGATCTTTCCGATTGATAGATAATAAAATCATACGGACTTAAAACATCTAAAGTCTTAGGTAATTTTTTTATTCCTACAAAACCGTTATAGCTCACTCTCAGTTTTCCTGGTTTTCCACTTTTGGTGGTAATTACAATTACTCCGTTTGCTCCTCTTGCTCCATAGATCGCAGTTGCAGCGGCATCTTTTAATACATCTATCGTTTGAATATCCTGTGGAGAGATTACAGTTAATGCATTTTCTACCTGTACTCCATCTACGATATATAAAGGAGAATTATCACCGGTTATTGACATACCTCCTCTTACTCTAACTCTCACTTCAGCATCAGGCGAACCTTCCGAAGTTGTTGCAGTTACACCTGCTAATCGTCCGTTCAATGCTTCTGCAGCTGAATTGATCGGAATGTCTTTTAGTTCTTTTGCACCAACAGAAGAAACAGAAGCAAGCAGGTCTTTTCTTCTTACTGTTTGATAACCGATAACAACCACATCTTCCATCTGTGCTACATCTCTTTCAAGAATAACATTTAAGGAAGATCCATCACTGGCAGAGATAGTTTGTGATCTGTAACCGGTATAACTAAATACCAGATTTACTTTTCCGGAAGGTGCATTTACAGTAAGCGAGAAATTTCCTTTAGAATCGGTTTGTGTTCCTTTTTTAGTGTCTTTTACCAAAACACTCACACCTTGTAAAGCTCCGGAAGAGTCTCCAACATATCCTTTTACTTGGATAGTTTGTGCTATAGCACCAACAGAGAACATTGCAATTGACAGCAACAAGCAGGTCAGTCTTTTCATACAACAAGCAATTAATTCGATCTCAATGTTGAAATCACTAGCAAACTACAGAAGTAAAGCATGCTGAAGTTGTGAAACGAACCTTTTTTTTACGCAAACGTTACCATTTTACGTAAATCATTCCAATAACTGATGCTCGTCAATTAAGGCAGATAACACATTCTTTTATAGACAGATGGATATGTATAGATTATTTTTTCTAATTTGATTGCCTAAAGGGAAGTTTGCCAGAATGAAATTTGAAGCAGTTACTATAAAAGATATTGCAAAAGCACTTGGCTTATCTACATCAACAGTGTCAAGAGCTTTGCGAGATAGTTATGAGATCAGCCCCGAAACTAAAAAGCTGGTGCTTGAATGTGCAGAGAAATTGAACTACAGGCCTAACCCAATTGCACTTAGTTTAAAAGAAAGAAAAACAAGATCAATCGGTGTGATTGTATGCGAAATTGCGAATAGTTTTTTTTCACAGATAATCAATGGTATTGAATCTTTGGCTTACGACAGAGGTTACAATGTTATCATTTCGCAAAGCCATGAATCTTATGAAAGAGAGATACTCGATTTACAGTATTTATCTTCACGAGGTGTTGACGGAATTTTAATTTCAGTTTCTACTGAAACATCGGACTACGAACACATACGAAACCTTCACCAAAAAGGACTTCCGATTGTATTGTTCGACAGGATTGCACCAGGTATTGATACACATACTATCATCGTTGATAATTTTAAAGGCAGTTACGAAGCAACTGAACACCTGATCAATAATGGCTATTCAAAAATTGCAGCGATCAGTAATTCAGAATTCTTATCAATAAGTGCCGAAAGACTTGCAGGGTATAAAGAAGCTTTAAATGGAAACGGAATAAAGATTAATAACGATTATATAAAGCACTGCTTTTATGGTGGAATGGTTTTTTCTGAAGTTGAAGAAGCCATCAATCAATTGCTCACACTCAAAGATCCTCCTGAAGCAATTATCACCTTAAGCGATAAGCTCACCATTGGTTCGCTAAAAACAATTAAAAGAAGAGGTTTAAAAATCCCAAATGATATTGCTCTTGTCGGATTCTCCAATTCTGATCTTACAGAGTTAACAGATCCTCCTTTAACTGTTGTTCGTCAGCCTGCTCTTGAAATGGGAAAAGCTGCGACAGAATTATTGCTTCAGCTGATTGAAAGTAAAAGACCTGTTACAGAATTTGAAAAGAGAATTTTAAGCCCCGAATTTATTGTAATGGAATCAGGAAAAAGAAGATGATCATGGTAAGGCAACAGCTTGTCTTGCCATTAAACGCCAATGTTTATTTTGTTTTATCCAAACCAGCATCATTGTAAAATTTAGTTGGCCGGTTGTTCCATCAGCTTTTATCTCTTTTGCTTTAAATAAATGACGAACTACAGCAGTTTTATTGGTAATGATTACCTGGATATTTGTTAATGCGGTATCAGTATATGTTGACTTATTATTGATAATGCCTCTAAGTGCTTCACTTCGATTTTCAACTTTGCCTTTAGAATGTCCATAGGTCACTTGCTTTGCAAATAATTTATCAAGTAATATGCTGTCTTTAGAGCCAAAAACTGTGGCACTTAATTCACGAGTTAAACCAATCAACTCAGTTTCATCTTTTTGCTGGGCAATAACATTTACTGAAGAAAATAATAAACAAAGTGCAATACAAACTTTCATCGGATAATGATTGAGTTTAAAATTAAGCCAGAACTGTATAGTGGTTCTGATATAAAATGCAAACGATTGCATAAAAGAAGTTCGTTCATTAACGTTTTATAGATGGAATTATGCAGAAATTGGGCGTTATGAAAAAAGCAATTCTTCCATTATTCGTTTTATTTTTTGGTTGTTGTATCCAGTCATTTGCAGCAACTTATTATGTATCTTATTCAACCGGCCTTGATACCTACAATGGAACAAGCTTAGCAACTCCTTTCAAAACAATTACCAAAGCCATCTCTGTTTCGGTTGCAGGTGATATTATCTACTTAAGAGGAGAAGAACATTTCTATAATTCAAGGATCAATATTTCTAAAAGCGGAACAGCTACCAATAAACTTCATCTGCTAGCATATCCAGGTGATGCAAACAGGCCAATATTGAATTTTTCAGCGATGGCTATCAATTCATCTAACAGAGGTATTGATCTGTCAGGTAATTATTGGGTGTTTAAAGGATTTGATATTTATAAAGCCGGAGATAATGGAATGCATGTGAGTGGATCTTTTAACATTATCGAGTTTTGTGCATTTTATGAAAATGCAGATACAGGTTTGCAGTTTGATAATGGAGCATCAAACAATCAGATAATCAATTGTGATTCGTATTATAACATAGATCCTGCTGAGGGAAATGCAGATGGATTTGCTGTAAAACTGAATGTTGGTAGTAATAATAGTTTTAAAGGATGTCGTGCTTGGCAAAATTCTGATGATGGTTGGGATGGATTACTAACTGCTGGCTTTGGACAAAACCCCAGTACTACTTATGATAGTTGCTGGGCATTTCTGAATGGTTACAGAAAAGATATGACTGCCTCATCAGGAAATGGCAATGGTTTAAAAATGGGTGGTAACCAGGAATTACATGATGTGGTTTTAAGAAACTGCCTTGCTGTATATAATCGATCAAAAGGTTTTGATCAAAACAATAATACCGGTTCAATGATATTGTACAATTGTACTGGCTACAAAAACGGAAGAAATTTTGGAATGGCAAATTTCGATCCTGCGACAGGAAAAGAAATGACGATCAAAAATTCGATATCATATCAGGGAATTAACAGTGACCAGTTCAAAGCTGTTGCAGTAAGAACAAACAATAGCTGGCAAGCTCCTTTTGTAGTGACCAATGCTGATTTTGTAAGCCTCGATACTGCTTCACTTCGTGCCCCAAGAAATGCTGATGGAGGTTTACCAAACATCAGCTTTATGAAACTTGCTCAAGGCAGTGATTTGATCGATGGTGGAACAAATGTTGGCCTGCCTTACAATGGTTCAGCTCCTGATCTTGGATACATGGAAAGTAATTATCCTTTACCGGTTGAATTAATTTTTTTTGGAGCCACAATTAAAAATACTCTTGTTGAGCTGAGCTGGAAAACTGCAACGGAAATTAATAATACCGGATGGGAAATTGAAAGGTCAATTCCAGGGACAGCATGGCAAAAAATCGCTTTTGTAGCCGGCAAAGAAAATAGCAGTATTACTTCTTCTTACATATACAATGATAAAAGAGAACAGAGTTCAGTTATTCTTTACAGGCTTAAGCAAATAGATAAAGATGGAAGTGCCAGGTACAGCAAAATAATTAGCGTTCGATTTGAAGAAACGAAACAACAGTTCATGTTATACCCTAATCCTTCAAATAGAAGTACAAATGCGAAATTTGTATTGACAGAAGATGCAAAAGTGCAGTTGCTGATCTATTCTGCCTCAGGTCAGTTTGTGAGATCGGTTCTGAATAACATACTATCGAGAGGAGAACATTTTGTTACTGTGAATACTTCTGATCTTAAGCCAGGAATATATCAAATTGAGTTAATTGCTAATACTAACAGATATACTAAATCACTGCTAATAAAATAAGAGATTGCAGAAATCAATCAAAGTGTTTCATAAAAAATATATTCAATTGGGAAAGGATTCCAAGAGGAAAAAATAATAACCTTTTATCGCTTTGGTGTAAATTCTGCACTTACCAACTCTTCAATTGCTGGAAGAATGCCTTTTAATATAGCACACATATTGTCTAAATCCAATGTTGAAGTTTCATCCGAAGGCTGATGATAAGTATTATCATTCCTGGAAAAATTTATCATCATATAAGCTGGTACTCCTTTTTTAGAAAATGGGTAATGATCTGATCTTTCATATAGCCGTTCCTCATAATAATGATCTTCTTTTAAGGTAATACCATTTTGCTTTGCAATACGTTTGAAGAATTTTGGTAAGCTTTTCAACTTGCTTCCGGTAATTATACATTCATTTTCTAACCCGTTATTGTTTGGCTTACCAAGCATTTCGAAATTCAGCATTGCCACTATTGATTTTGTATTTAGTGCTTCGGATAATTGTTTTGATCCTATCAAACCAATCTCTTCTCCGGCAAATGCAACAAATAGAATAGTTCTGTCATTTTTATTCTTTGCGGCAAAATAGTTTGCCAGCATTAACATAGCTGCAGTACCACTTGCATTATCATTAGCACCATTATAAATTGAATCTCCTGCTACAGGTTTTCCAATACCAACATGATCGTAATGAGCAGAAATTATAATTAATTCATTTGCCTTCTCTTTTCCCGGCAGCATTCCAATGACATTAAATAATGTTGACTTTCGAACTTCGGGTTTAACTCTCAACAATAATTCATTAAAAGCCTGAGGCTTTTTTACAAATAGAATAATATTTTTTGTAAGTGGAATTTTTTTTCGGTGTTCCTGAAGTTCCTTTAATAATGAATGAAGCGAGTCAGGAATAAGATAAATTCGTGGTGAAGTTGAATGAGGTAATGAAACAGAATCAACGATTGTTTTAAAATCAGAACTGATCAGCTCCTTAACTTCAAAATCTTGTTTTTGCAATTCTGGTGGGAAAGTTACAGCAGAAAGAAATAAATATTCATTAGCAGGTAACAAGCGATTATTCAAGTAAACCTCTTCAAAAGAATTATATTTTTTATCACTAACAATAAAAGGCTGATAATACTCCCAATAATCATTTACGGATAACAAATTATTCTCTCTGAACTCATCTGCAATAAAAGTTGCAGCCTTCTCTAAGCCCAATGAAAAATTGCCTCTTCCCTTCAAACTATCAGACGCCAGATAGGTAATAATACGGTAAGCTTCATTAGCATTTATCGCATCTGCTGCTGTTTGCGAAAAACCAAAGCTGTAAGCAAAAAAAGTTACACAAACTAACCTAAATCTCATTTTCAAATATAAGAATTAGTAAACCTGCTACTTAGATAAATTAATTAGAAAATCAATTCTCATTCTTTATGAATTTAAAAGCCGGCACTAGGGCCGGCTTTAGTTTGTAACGATAACTTAGTTAAGGAAACAGCTGCCTATTTCTTAGCTTCCAAAAGTTCTTTATATCTAACCTGTTGCTCGGGTGTTAATATATTGAGGAATTGGGCATCCCATGCTTTTTTCAAGGCCATTTTCTTTTCGCTTTTAACTTCTTCGGTAAGTGTGGCATTGTTGTGTATTGCTTGCCTTCTTTCACCAAAGGCCTTATTAAGATCAGCAATTTTTGTTACCTGCTCATCCGTTAATTTTAATTCTGTTCTTAAAAGTTCATTCCATTCCTGTGCTTTTTTTGCCTGCATGGCTTTTTGGTCGGCCTCTTTTGCTACCACAGGAGCATTTGCTGTAGCAGTTGTTTTTTGATCTTGTGCAGAAACTGCAAATACTGATGCACACATCACAATTGCAGTGAATAATGTTTTTTTCATAATGTTTTTATTTGATGGTAAAAAAGTTATTCAAGTTACCTCTAAGGCATTTGTACTTTTTGATTAAATTGATGAAAGGATTTGCTTTTGACCGTTTTTTACATACCGGCTTTGACATAACCAAATAATGCCATTGCTAAAACGGCAGTGCTTTTGTATTCAATTTATTATGAGTAAGGCAACTAATTATAATGCTACTATGGAACAGGTAGCAAGACTTTCTAAGCTAATGGATAAGCAGTTCAGCATTCCTGGTACTAATTTTCGTTTTGGATTAGATGGTATTCTTGGTTTAATACCAGGAATAGGTGATATATCTACTTTCGCTGTATCATGCTATCTGTTAACACTTATGGCAAAAAATGGTGCCAGTGGATATGTGATGGCACGAATGGTATTAAATGTACTGATTGATGCAATAGTCGGCTCAATTCCCTTTATTGGAGATTTGTTTGACTTTGCCTTTAAAGCAAATACCAGAAATATGCGATTAATGCAGGAACATTTTGTAGAAGGACGTCATCGTGGTGGTGCCTGGAAAGTGATTGTTCCGATCATTATCATTTTGTTACTAATAATGGTAGGTGGAATATGGCTGGCATGGACAGCGATCAGTAGTTTGTTTTGATTATTATAGTTGAAGGCACAATCACCTTTTATTGTATTTATTGCCTAAAGAAAAGCTCCCACCATATTCTTTTGTACAAGAGTGCGACGCAAGGAACGATGAGCATTGATCTACAGTTGACTGAATAAAATAAGTTACATGCTAAAAAATATATCATTAATGCTTTGTTTTATTATGCTGTTTTCGTGTAATAACAATAAAGCACAATCAACGGAGATCGACTCTGCGAAAGGTTTGAAAGATTATTATGCTGATTACTTTCCAATTGGGGTATCAGTTTCTCCACAGGAATTAATAGGTGAAGAAGTAAAACTAATCGTTAACCAATTTAATAGTATTACTGCAGTTAATGCAATGAAGATGGGCTTGTTGCAGCCAAAGGAAAATGAATATTACTGGAAAGATGCCGATTCTATTGTTGCTTTTGCGAAGCGAAACAACATGAAGATAAGGGGCCACACCTTAGTATGGCATCAACAAACACCGGATTGGTTTTTTACTGATGAAAACGGAAAGCAGGTAACAAAAGGAATCTTATTAAAGCGAATAAAAGATCATATTACAACTGTAGTTACGAGGTATAAAGATGACATATATGCCTGGGATGTTGTGAACGAAGCCATAGCAGATGCAAAGGATACACTTTATAGAAACTCAAAGTTCTACCAAATATGTGGTGAAGAATATATTGCCAAAGCTTTTGAATGGGCACATGCTGCTAACCCGAATGCTATGCTTTTTTATAATGACTATAATGAGATCAATCCTGTTAAAAGAGCTAAGATCATTTCAGTAATAAAGAAACTTAAAGCTTCAGGCGTTCCTATACATGCCGTTGGATTACAGGCACATTGGACTTTGCAAGAACCTTCGAAAGAGCAACTGGAGAAAACGCTGAAAGACTTTTCGCTATTGCATTTACCCTTACAAATAACTGAGCTTGATGTTTCGGTGTACAGCCTTGAACAAACAATACAGCACGGGAAAAAAGAAAAACTACCAGATATTAATTTTACTGCAGAAAAAGAAAATAAACAGTTACAGCAGTATAAAATGATATTTCATGTATTCAGAAAGTATAAAAAATTAATAAGTGGTGTAACATTCTGGAATGTATCTGACAAAAAAAGCTGGCTGGATAATTTTCCGGTAAAAAAACGGAAAGATTATCCGCTTCTTTTTGATGAGGCACTACAACCTAAAAAAGCGTTTTGGGAAGTCGTTTCTTTTTAATGAACTGAAAGTTCAAAAACTGAAAAATTCAACATTTGATAAATGGTAAATATCAATGATGAGAAATAAAGCTTAAAAGACTTTTATCTTTTCTTTTGTACATAACGCAGACAAGTAAAAAACTTTAAATATTTTCTCATGTGCACTTAGGTGTACATTCGCCTCTTGTTTTTACAAGGGGCTCTTTTTAGTTCTTTACTCTTGCAGGCGTTTCTTTTCCACTAACAATTCCTTTCGAGCTTAGTGCAATAGCCCTGATGATTGCTGCCATGTTATTCATATCAAGCGTTTCTATCTCATCATCTGCAGAATGATAATATTTCTCTTTATCCATTTTTGCAGTGGAAATAGTATGTGCAGGAACACCTAACTGAGCTAGTGTTGCATTATCAGAACGATAAAAAAGATTTTGATCAGGATATGGATCAGGATGAAAAGTGAAGCCAGTTCCTTGTAAATTGTTTTGTAAGATGGTACCCATATCTGTTTTATCGAAGCCAGTTATGTAGGCAGAATTCTTACCCCAATTACTTTCAGTTCCTATCATTTCAATATTAAACATTGCCATCACCTTTTCAGGAGCTAATTGTTTTGAAAAATATTGTGAGCCAAAACCACCTGATTCTTCTGCGGTAAAAGCAACAAACAACAATGTTCTTTCATTTTCTTTGATTGCTTTAAAATACCTGGCAAGCATCATTACAGCTGTGGTACCTGCGGCATCATCATTTGCACCATTATAGATTGAATCTCCCTCAGCAGTAGGCTTACCAATACCAAGATGATCGTAATGAGCAGAGAAAATAACATACTCATCTTTCCTTGATTTACCTGGTAACATTCCTACCACATTTGCAAGTTTTACTTGTGTGATGGTATGTTTTGTATTGATAGAATAACTGATTGGATCTGTTTCAGATAAAATGAAAACCTGGGATGCTTCAGTAGCGTACGCAGGTCTTCTATAACCCACAAGCCTGGCAAAATTTTTACGATGCGATGTATCAACTATTATTATTGCGTTTTTATTAGCAGTAACATATTTTCTTGCTTCCTGGAAAAGTTGTTGCCCTGCTTTTATATATACTTTATCAAAACCTGAAGTTTCTGTAACAGATAAGTTCTCTTTCTGGGATACTGTAATTACATTATTAAGATCAGCTGAAGCACCATTTATTGTAGCAGTTGTTGACAAATGCTTTGGATGCAGCATGGCAAACTCTTGCCTATAAGTTTTCAAACCATTAAATGTTTCTAAACCTATCGACCTGAATTCAAGTTCTATGAAATCTGCCGCTTTATCAATGCCAGGTGTTCCTGCTTTTCTTCCCTGCATATCGTCAGCGGATAATACTCTTTCGATTCTTTCAACCTCAGCTGCATTGATAATAGCATCTATTCCCTTTGTTGTACTTTTCGAACCTGGTCTTGTGCAAGAAATTACAATTGCGGTTACTAAAACCGGCAGGATAATCTTTCTCATAATAGTTGTTGTGCTGAACTTATAAACTTATACCAAATCCTGTTAGAGACTCATCATTTCTTTAAACTTTACGGTTTGTCTGCGACTTACTTCTATCTTCTCTCCTCCCTTCAATTCAACTAATAAACCTCCATTAAAGTAAGGCTCAATTCTTTCAATCCATCTTAGATTAATGATGTGTTTCCTATTTGCACGAAAGAACATTTTTTCGTCCAGTCTTTCTTCTAGTGCATTGAGTGATTTTAATATCAAAGGCTTATTAGTGCTGAAGAAAACTTTCGCATAATTGCCAACGCTTTCAAAAAGTCTTATTTCACTAAGTTTCACAAACCAGCATCTTTCACCATCTTTCACAAACACCTGGTCGTTCTCTGTTAAAGGGCCTCTGTTAAAAACGCCATTCTCACTAGACCTTTCACGGCTGATCTCATAATTTAATTTCTGAATGGTATCGCTTAATCTCTTTGGCTCTACAGGCTTTAATAGATAATCGAATGCATTTACTTCGAAAGCTTTTAATGCATATTCATCATATGCAGTAGTGAAAATAACACGAGGAGCTTTCTCAACTTCCTGTAAAAGATCAAATCCTGTTTTTCCCGGCATTTGAATATCCAAAAAGATAAGGTCAGGACTTAACATATCGATCTTCTCAACACCTTCATCTACATTAGTAGCTTCATCAATCACTTCAATGTCGGGGAATTCTGATAATAACTTCCGAAGTTCATTCCTTGCTAAACGTTCGTCATCAATAATGAGGGTCTTAATTGGCATAGAAAATTATTATAAGATAAATTATATATGTTCTACTGGCATTAATACTTTAGCTTCTACAAGATTTCCATTCTTATCACTAATCTGGAAACTGGCTTTCGATCCATACAACAATTTTAGCCTGTTTTGTGTACTTGCTAAGCCAAAGCCATCATGATTATAAGAGCCGTTAAGTTTTCCAGTGTTTTGTACTATTAACTCATGCTGGTCGTTTCGGAAATCTGAAATGATCTTAATTGATCCACCATCAACCTGTTTACTTATCCCATGCTTAATGGCATTCTCTACCAAAGTTTGCAACATCATCGGAGGTACAGGCTGATCAAGAGTATCGTCATCTATCTGGTATTCTACCTTTAACCTGTCTTCAAAACGAATATGTTCCAGTGCTAAATAATCTTTTACAATATTTAATTCCCTTTCGAGTGGAGTAGTTTCTGCTTTCTCTGCTTGCATACTGCTTCGCAAAATATTGCTTAGCTCAGTGATAGCTGTTCTTGCTCTGCCTGGATTTTCATCTACCAAAGCCCTGATGCTATTTAATGCATTGAAAATAAAGTGGGGATTAATATGAGCTTTGATCGTTTTCAATTCAAGCTCTTTCACCATGCTTTCCAATCGAATCTTATCTAATTGTTCCTGCCTGCTTTTCAAAACAAAATGGTAGGCGAAATAAATAAGATTCCAAATTGCCAGGAAAAGAAAACATCCTAAAGATGTTCTGATCGTTTTATTGATGATAGAATATTCTTGCATTTGCTGCATTTCCCATCCAAGCTGGCTTTCTGCAAACACAACAATAAAAGCCCATGAAAATGCAAAAAACAGCGTAGAAAAAACAACATACAAGATCTGTTGCTTGATAGGCAAACTTAGCAATCTTGTTTTCTTAAATACCATACGCATGGCATGCGTAACCATAAAACCAACCACTGCATCTAAGAATAGAACGTGGTAGAAATATTCAAAAGCTTTTGTACGAATGGTAAGATAGAAAAATGTGTACACTATAATATATGCACTCCAGCCTCCCAGCTGGCACCACCAATATGCCGATGCTCTATTCTTCATGTGTTATAAAGGTAACCGGTGATGTATGTTAACATCTTCCGGTTTTAGGACTAAAGGTAAAATAACTCTCTATTAGGTTCAAAAAATTAGAAAAAAAGTATATACGATCTATGCTCAGTCGTTGGGTATTGCAATTCTCGCCGCAATAAATTAATTTAGATAATCAACCACTCTATATGAAACCCTTATCCATCATTGCCGGGTTAATGTTTTTTTACTTCCAATCCTTTGGACAAGCTCCACGCTTTATTTTTCTTGATAGTCTTACATACAACATAAGTCCTGTTTCTTCCAATGTTGTCAGATCTCAAGGTTATACAAGAACAGAAAGTTTTACAATTCGAAGTAAAGAAAAAGATACTTTACAACATAGCACTTTCTTTTATGATGCTTTGGGAAGAACACGTTATACTTTATACAAGCACCACAAAACAGATACGCTAACAATTGAATTTAGCTATGATGAATTAAACCGCGTGGTAAAAAGAAAAGGAATAAAACGAGGCAGGCAAAGCTTCGCATCAATATCTGAATACATTAACGATACATTGAAGATCAAAGACATTAATTATTATGGTAAACAGGAGGCTTTAAAAGTATTAGTTTTCAATCCTCTCCTGCAATTGTTACATTATACCGTTTATGATAGTACCGGTAAACAAGTACAGGTAACTAATTACGAATACAACAGACAATTACTTCCTGAAAGAGTTATACAAACAACAGGTAGCCGAACCAGCTTTGATAATTTATATGAACATCATAATAACAAAGGAGGCAGAATAGTGAAAATTTATGAGATGTTCGGTGGATATAAAAGACTTATTGAAAAAATTGTTTACAATAGCAAAGGGCAATTGATAAAAACTATTTCTTATGATTATTATTATAAATCCAAAAAATTTACAGCAGAACTTGAATACAATACTGATGGCAGTATAAAATTATACAAGGGAATGTATCATTACAGTGGTTATTCCTTTAAGCAGTATTTCTTTCATTATAAAGATTAAATTTTAATAGAAGCACCCAGCCAGGCCATCATTCCCATTCCAACTTCAATTGCGTTTTCATCTACATTAAATAACGGTGTATGAACATTATGAATGATACCCGCTGGTTCGTTACGAACGCCAAGCCGATAAAAACATCCGGGTATTAATTGAGTATAATATCCAAAATCTTCTGCACCCATTCTCACTTCTGTCTCTTCTACATTGTTTTTGCTGATGTACTCTTCAGCTGATCTCCAGCATTGTTCTGTGAGCTTATCATCATTATCAACACAGGGATAACCCACATCAATATGCAGATCAATTTCAGCACCCATTGAATGCACTAATTCAGTTGCATGTTTGGTAATAAGCTGATGAGCCTTTCTTCTCCATGTCTCGTCCATTGCTCTGAAAGTGCCCATCAACTTTACTTCTGATGGAATAACATTCGTTGTATTTCCTCCCTGAACAGAACAGATAGATAACACTGAAGGTGATAATGGGTTATTATTTCTAGAGATAATCTGTTGAAGACTTACAATAAGATGCGATGCAATTAAAACAGTGTCTTGTGTAAGATGTGGTGCAGCTGCATGACCACCTTTGCCTTTTATTGTAAGATAAATCTCATCTGCACTGGCCATTACTCTTCCTTTTCTAAAGCTGAGTTTACCTACCTGCAATGATGGATTAACATGAAGTCCGATAATGCCTTGAGGTTTCGGATTCTCCAATACACCTTCTTTTATCATCAAACTGGCACCTCCAGGGTTTCGTTCTTCACCTGGTTGAAAGATCAGTTTAACCGTTCCTTCAAACTCATGTTTTAATTCATTTAAAATTTTTGCAGCACCCAGCAAGCAAGTCGTGTGGACATCATGACCACAAGCATGCATTACACCTTCATTCAATGATTTGTATGGAATATTATTTTCTTCCTTTATTGGAAGTGCATCCATATCTCCACGTAAAGCAATACAACGACTCTCAGGATTTTTTCCTTTGATCAATGCAACCACACCTGTGTTAGCTTTTACTTCAAATGAAATGTTCCAGTCAGAGAGTTTTGACTGGATGAATTTGCTTGTTTCAAATTCCTGGTAACTTAATTCGGGATTGGCATGAAGGTGACGCCTTACTTCTATAAACTCTGATGCATATTCTTTCGATAATTGCTTAATCCTTTCCTGTAACATTTGGGAAAGTTAACTAATCTATGAATAGCTCTTCATCTTCCGGTGGAGTGTAATCGATAACATCGGCTACAACGTACATTCCTTCCTTGTAATATCTGGAAAGTTGTTTGCGAAATTCATCGGCCTCTTTTTTATCTATAAAATTGCCGATCCGTACTCTGAAATAAGGAGATTGAAAAACCGTATAAGATTTTTCTTCAGGAAAGCGAGTGAGAAGATCAGATTTTATTTGTAAGGCTTTATTTCGATCTCTTGTGCTGATCACCTGTACCCTGTAACCTTTATACTGACCGCTGCTTGTGAGCAATGCATTTCTTTTATTGATCGCAGCTTGCTTTGAGGTAAGAATATCCAGTCTTGGATCTTTTTTTATAATGATACTATCCTGTGCTGATGCAGCAAATACAATGAAACTTGCAATAAGAAAAGTAAAAAGCTTGTACATTACAGGTTATTTTATTTCAAGATATAGGAACTACTTTAAATGTATTGTTAACTAGTACTTTCCACCTCCACTTCCAATATTTTCAATCGGATGCCAGGTTGTTTTTATCTCCTGAATGTCAAGAATAAAATAAGGAGATTCACCTTCTTCTGACTGCCATTGAACATCTTTGTAAACCAAAACTCTCTTAACATTTAGTGAAGCTTTTTCCTGGATATCTTTCTGCAGTAATTCATCAGCTTCACAGAAAATAACAGCGTTCACATCCATGTGTGCTGCAAATTGTGTTGCCAATTCTGAAGGTTTACCGGTAAGGATATTTACAACTCCACCAGGCACATCAGATGAATTGATCACTTCAGCAAATGTGATGGAGCACAATGGCTTGTTCTCAGATGCAAGAATGATAACTGTATTTCCTCCGGCAATGGCAGGAGCAATAATAGAAACCAAGCCAAGTAATGAATCATTCTGCGGAGCAATAGCTGCAACTACACCAGTTGGTTCAGGAACAGAAAAGTTGAAATGAGATGATGCAACAGGATTCACAGATGAAAACAATTGCTGGTACTTATCACACCATCCTGCATAATAAATCAATCTATCGATAGACAGATTAACTTCAGTTTCAGCCTGTGCTTTCGTGCTGTCTTGCTTGATCAACTCACCAATGAACTGTGCTCTTCTGCCTTCCAGCATTTCAGCAATACGATATAAAATTTGTCCACGATTGTTTGCAGCTTTTGCAGCCCAGCCTTTTTGTGCTCCTCTTGCTGCACCAACAGCATCACGAAAATCTTTTCTTGAGCCTAAGCAAACATTTGCAAGCTGCTCACCTTTTCTATTTGTTGCAACATAATACCTGCCTGATTCAGTTCTTGGAAACTGTCCACCGATATACAGCTTATATGTTTTCAACACTTCCAAACGTTGAGATGTTGCACCATTGCTTTGTACTTCTTCCACCTTTAGAGCTTTTGCTGCTGTTTTCTTTTTTATTGTTGGAGTTGCCATTGTCTTTGTATTGTTCAGTTATATGCTATCAGTACAAGTGAGTGACACAACGATGTTCAATAGTAGCACCATCGCTGGTTTCATAATTATTCTACACTTTCAAATAAGCACCTAATCCATGTAATCCACCCTCTCTGCCGAAACCACTTTCTTTATAACCACCAAACGGAGCCGTTGGATCGAACTTATTATAAGTGTTTGCCCAAACCACACCAGCTCTCATCTTTGTGGTGAGATTGAAAATTTTCGATCCCTTATCTGTCCATACACCTGCACTCAATCCAAATGGAGTATTGTTGGCTTTTTCAATCACCTCATCATCTGTTCTGAAAGTTTGCACCGTTAACACCGGACCGAAAATCTCTTCCTGAGCAATACGACTACTTTGTGCAACATTGGTGAAAATGGTTGGCTTACAGAAAAAACCTTTACCTGGTAAAGCACATCCACTTTGATACATTTCTGCCCCTTCATCAGCACCGATCTTTAAATACTTGCTGATATTTTCTAATTGTTGTCTTGAGTTGATTGCACCCACATCTGTATTCTTATCCATCGGATCACCAACGATCAATGTTTCTAAACGATCTTTCAGTTTTTGCAACACTTCATCATACACACTTTCCTGTACAAACAAACGAGAACCTGCACAACAAACGTGTCCCTGGTTAAAATAAATTCCGTTGATAATTCCTTCAACAGCCTGGTCAATTGGTGCATCATCGAAAATGATGTTGGCTGCTTTACCACCTAATTCAAGTGTTACTTTTTTGTTTGTTCCTGCAACAGCTTTCTGAATGATCTTTCCAACATCTGTTGAGCCGGTGAAAGCAATTTTATCAATGCCGGGATGATTCACAATGGCAGCACCTGTTTCGCCAAAGCCGGTAATGATATTCACCACACCAGCCGGCAATCCACTTTCCTGAATGATTTCTGCAAGCTTTAATGCTGTTAATGGAGTTGTTTCTGCCGGTTTCAATACAACTGTGTTTCCACAAGCCAATGCAGGAGCAATTTTCCAGGCAGCCATTAACAAAGGAAAATTCCATGGAATGATTTGTCCTGCAACACCAAGTGGCTGAGGAATTCTATTTGGAAATGCATACTGCAATTTATCAGCCCAGCCTGCATAATAAAAGAAATGATTTGCTACAAGTGGGATATCAACATCACGAGATTCTTTTATCGGCTTACCACCATCCATTGTTTCAATCACAGCAAGTTCTCTGGCTCTTTCCTGTATCATCCTTGCAATACGATAAATGTATTTGCCTCGTTCTTTCGCAGGCATTTTTTTCCAAACTTTATCGTAAGCTGTTCTTGCAGCTTTCACTGCTTTGTCAACATCAGCACTATTGGCTTCTGCAACTTTAGAAATTTTTTCTTCGTTAGCAGGATTGATGGTATCAAAGTATTTTCCTGAAGTTGGTTTTACAAATTGTCCACCGATAAACAGATCATACTTGTCTTTCAACTTCACATGACTTGCACTTTCTGGAGCTGGAGCATAACCCCAACCCTGGTTCAGCTTCAACTTAGGAACTTCTTTATTTGATTTACTCATAAATTATTTTATTTAACCAGCAACAGGAACTCTATTGGCTTCTGTTGCGTCGCACTCTTGTACTTCCTGGTCTCTATTGAGCTTTTGAAACCACTACGACTGAACGACTCGACGATTCACAACGTTGTGCACCTCTGTGCCGTTGTGTCTTTGTGGTTCGTCTTAATCAACTGAAAAATAATCTGCACTTTGATAAACTCCACTTCTCTCTTTCACCAATTGCATCAACACATCATTCGCTAAACTGCTTGCTCCAAAACGAAACCATTGGTTCGTCATCCAATCTGCACCAAGCGTTTCATTCAGCATCACCAAATAATGCAAAGCAAGCTTAGATTTAGAAATTCCACCGGCAGGTTTCATTCCAATCATCTTGCCCGTCTTATAATAGAAATCTTTGATCGCTTCCAACATCACCAATGTAACAGGCATTGTTGCAGCAGGTTGAATTTTACCTGTGGATGTCTTAATAAAATCGGCTCCCGCATACATGGCAATATCGCTTGCTCTTCTCACTTTATCGTAAGTAACCAACTCACCAGTTTCTAATATCACT
Source organism: Bacteroidota bacterium (assembly GCA_023386555.1). GTDB lineage: Bacteria > Bacteroidota > Bacteroidia > Chitinophagales > Chitinophagaceae > JAEZDC01. The sequence continues at coordinate 68,407 of JAEWJK010000014.1, forward strand.
TTTAATCTTGCATTTCCACATGCTTCTTTGATTGCAGCAATTTCATCAAAGACAAAATTGTAATCTCCTGATAAAAATTTTCCTCTGGAGATAACCATATCAATTTCATCTGCTCCACTATCGACTGCAAATTTTGTATCATCGATCTTTACATTCATAGGTGCCTGTCCACTTGGAAAAGCTGTAGATACAGAAGCTACTTTCACACCACTATCTCCCACACTTTGCTTCGCAAGTTTCACCATTGAAGGATACACACAAACAGCAGCCACAGTTGGCAAACCTGGATACGCATCATGCAGATGTCTTGCCTTGTAACACATCTGCTTCACTTTTCCTTCAGAGTCTTTTCCTTCAAGAGTGGTAAGATCAATCATATTGAGCACCATCTTCAAACCCTGCACTTTCGTTTCTTTCTTGATGCTCCTGGTTGTAAATTTCTTTGCTCTTTCTTCTATACCAACCTGGTCTATACGTGGGGAAATTCTGAAATCTGGTATTGTATTGTCTAAAACAGAACTCATATTAGTAGAATGAACATCAAAGTAACAATTTTTCTAAAGAAAAGAGCCACATAACAGTGGCTCTTGCTCATTTTTATAGATAAATCACATTATGCATCTTTTCCATGACAATTCTTGAACTTCTTGCCACTTCCACAAGGACAAGGATCATTTCTTCCAATCTTAGGTCCAACTTTAATCGGCTCTTGTTTTACCGGTGTTGGATCATAGTAATCATTTTCGTTGGCTGCATAATCCTGTCCGGCATTATCAATCTCTTCTTTATTAGCACGAAGATTACTCAAATCAGTTTTCTCCTGTTTTCCTTCTCTTACAGGACCTTGTTGTTCTACCGCAATGTTTGCATGTGAAAGGAATGAAACGATGTTCTTATTCACCTCACCATTCATCTGGCTGAACAGGTTAAAAGCTTCTACCTTATAAATAACCAAAGGATCTTTCTGTTCGTAAGTTGCTGTTTGTACACTTTGCTTCAGATCATCCATTGCTCTCAGGTGTTCCTTCCAGGCATCATCAATCAATCCAAGTGTAACAGAACGTTCCAGAGAATTTACTAACTCAACACCTTCTGTTTCTATTGTTTTATTTAGATTAGCTAACGCTTGCAACCCTTTCTTTCCATCAGTGAAAGGAACGATCACATTTTCAATATGAGAGCCTTGTGTTGTTCGGATATTTTTGAAAACAGGAATTGCCTGTTGCCCCATTTCTTTCTTCCTTCTGTTATAATGCTCCGAAGCTTCGAGGTATAATCTTTCAGATAACACCTGTTGATTTTGCTTAGCAAATTCATCAGCTGTAATTGCAGTTTCAATTCCGAAGTTCATGATCGCTCCGAATTTGAAGCCTTCATAATCGTTTTGTTCTTTATTTCCTGCAACCAAAGAATCTGCAACATCATAAAAAGCTGAATCAAGATCAAGTGCTAATCTTTCTCCAAACAAAGCATGATTTCTTCTTGCATAAATCACGGTACGTTGCTTGTTCATTACATCATCGTACTCCAATAATCTCTTACGAATACCGAAGTTGTTCTCTTCTACTTTTTTCTGTGCTCTTTCAATTGATTTAGTGATCATGCTATGTTGAATCACTTCACCTTCTTTATAACCGGCAAAGTCCATCACCTTGGCAATTCTTTCAGAGCCGAACATTCTCATCAGATCATCTTCCAATGAAACGAAGAACTGAGATGAACCCGGATCACCCTGACGACCGGCACGACCTCTTAACTGACGATCGACACGACGAGATTCATGTCTTTCCGTACCAAGAATTGCCAACCCACCAGCTTCTTTTACACCAGGGCCAAGTTTAATATCTGTACCACGACCAGCCATATTGGTTGCAATCGTTACAGCACCGGCAAAACCTGCTTCAGCTACAACCTGTGCTTCACGCTGATGCTGTTTTGCATTGAGAACGTTATGCGGTATTTGTTTCTGACGGAGCATCCTGCTGATCAATTCACTTATCTCAACTGAAGTAGTACCAACAAGAATTGGTCTTCCTGCATTACGCTGTTTTTCTATTTCGTCAATTACAGCTTTGTATTTTTCTCTCTTTGTTTTATAAACAAGATCCTGTTCGTCTTTTCTTATGGCAGTTACATTGGTAGGAATAGTAACAACATCAAGTTTATAGATACTCCATAATTCCGCTGCTTCTGTTTCGGCTGTACCAGTCATACCAGCCAGTTTGTGATACATACGGAAATAATTCTGCAATGTTACCGTTGCATACGTTTGTGTAGCAGCTTCGATTTTTACATTCTCTTTTGCTTCAAGAGCCTGGTGCAATCCATCAGAATAACGACGGCCTTCCATGATACGGCCAGTCTGCTCATCAACGATCTTAACCTGGCCTTCTATTACTACATACTCAACGTCTTTATCAAATAAAGTATACGCCTTCAATAATTGTTGGACAGTATGAATACGATCGGCCTTAACTGAATATTCATTAATGATCGCTTCTTTGCGTTGCAGTTTTTCATCTGCTGAAAGTGCAGCATCATTATCTATGGCAGCAAGGGATACACTGATATCAGGAAGAATGAAGAAGTTTGGATCTTCTCCAGCCCTGGTGATCATCTGTATACCTTTATCTGTTAACTCAACTGAGTTATTTTTTTCATCAATATAGAAATACAATTCAGCATCTGCTTTATGCATTTCTCTCTGCTGGTCGGCGAGATAATGATTCTCTGCTTTTTGAAGTTTTACCCTCATGCCAGGCTCACTCAAAAACTTAATAGTGGCACTATTCTTTGGCAAACCACGATGTGCCCTGAACAAAGCCAAGCCACCATCTTTCGGATCATCATTACCCTCAGCAATTTTCTTCTTTGCTTCGAGTAAGAATTGATTGACGGCTTTCTTTTGAGCTTCAACAATTCTTTCGATACGTGGCTTCAGTTCAAAAAATTGCTCGGTGCTGGTATCTCTTCCAATCGGACCGGAAATGATCAAAGGTGTTCTCGCATCATCGATCAAAACAGAATCCACCTCATCCACCATTGCAAAATGATGTTTACGCTGCACCATTTCTTCCGGTGAATGGACCATGTTATCTCTCAGGTAATCGAAACCGAATTCATTGTTTGTTCCATAAGTGATGTCAGCTAAGTAAGCTTTTCTTCTTGCTTCGGAATTTGGCTGGTGTTTATCAATACAATCAACCGTTAAACCCAACCATTCGAAAATAGTTCCATTCCATTCAGAGTCTCTTTTAGCCAGGTAATCATTCACTGTTACAATATGAACACCTTCTCCGGCCAATGCATTTAAATAAGCAGGTAAAGTTGAAACTAATGTTTTACCCTCACCTGTTGCCATTTCAGAGATCTTTCCACTATGTAAAACAGCACCACCAATTAACTGAACATCGTAATGCACCATGTTCCAGGTAACCTGTCCACCAGCTGCAGTCCATGTGTTCTTATAAATAGACTTATCGCCTTCGATTCTTATATACTCCTTTCTAACGCTAAAATCTCTGTCAAGTTCAGTAGCAGTTGAAACGATCTCGGTATTTTCTTTAAAACGTCTTGCAGTTTCTTTCACCACAGCAAAAGCTTCAGGCATGATGTTTTTTAAAGCCTCTTCGATCTTTTCGTCCCTGTCTTTTTTCAGCTTATCCACTTCCTGGTAAATGGCATCTTTCGTTTGAATGTCTGTTGCATCCAAAGCTTCAGCAGCTTGTTTTCTTTCGTTGATTTCTGCATCAATATCTTTCAGATGATCCTGAATACGCTGCTTGAACTCCTGTGTTTTACCACGAAGCTCATCATTGGTGAGTGATTGATATTGCTGAAAAAAATTGTTTACCTGTTCAACGATTGGCCTGATGAGTTTTACATCTTTCTCAGATTTGCTGCCACCGAATAACTTTCCAAAAAAACCTAACATATAAGCAATTAATATTATGATACCGGCTTCAGTACTTTGTGGCATCACCTGTTGTGTCACTCACTTGTACGTTCTGAACTTTATGCAACAATCTATACCGCTTAAGCTCAACTATTCCGGAAAATGAATAAATAAGTTGTCAAAAATCCTGCTATTGACTTGCTATAGCCAAAATGACAGGTGTTTTGAGGGTGGCAAAGGTAATTAATTTGAAGTGAGGCTCATCAGCAGATTTATTATTGAAAGACAGCTAAATAGATGATCAATGATCTGAACGATGAACGAAATGCGACGCAACAGACGATGCCATATAACCGAAAAGCTGGTATCATAAAGAAATCTAAGTCAAACGAGGAAATTCAGGCTGATTCTGCTACTTTTGCGGCCGATTTAAACAGAGAATATGGCAGGTCAATTAAAAGAGGTTCGTAACAGGATAAAAAGCGTTCAAAGTACTCAGCAGATCACTAAGGCCATGAAAATGGTGAGTGCTGCCAAATTAAGAAGAGCTCAGGATGCTATTACTCAAATGAGACCTTATGCTCAGAAGTTGCAGGAAATGCTCAGCAATATCGTTAGCAATTCTGAAGGCGATACCAATATGGCTTTGGCTGTTGAAAGACCAGTGGAGAAAGTATTGTTGATCATTATTACATCTGACAGAGGATTGGCCGGTGCTTATAATGCAAATATTGTAAAAGCTGCAAAACAAGCTGTAGCTGAGCGTTACGAGATACAAAACAGCAAAAAGAATATCACCGTCTGGGGTATTGGTAAAAAAGGCTATGAAGCAATGATGAGAGCAGGTTACAAAACCGATGCTACTTATAAAGATATTTTCCTGAACCTGACGTTTGAGAATGTTCAAACCGCTGCTCAGGCTGCAGTTAAAGCTTTTGAAGCAAAAGAATTTGACAAGATTGAATTAGTATATAGCCAGTTTAAAAATGCAGCCACACAGGCTTTTGTTGTTGAGCAGTTTCTGCCAATTCCGAAAGTACAGAAGCAGGCTGGTGCCAAAAAAGCCGATTTTATTTACGAGCCTGCAAAGGATCAGCTGATTGCTGAACTGATGCCGAAGATCCTCAACACTCAATTATACAAAGCGGTGCTTGATGCTAATGCCAGTGAACATGGAGCAAGGATGACAGCAATGGATAAAGCTAGTGAAAATGCCAACGAATTGCTGAAAACGTTGAAGATCTCTTATAACCGTGCAAGACAAGCAGCGATCACAACTGAGTTAACTGAAATTGTGAGTGGTGCTGCTGCATTACAAGGATAATTGGTAGTCATTGAGTCAATGGTCATTTAGTCATCAAACCCGAACACCATGATAAAACTCGAAGAACTTGAGGTTTATAAAGTGGCAATGGAAATTGGTGAATTAGTATGGACCATTGTTGAAAAATGGAACTTTTATCAAAAAGATACGTTAGGTAAGCAATTTACAAGAGCAGCGGATTCCATTGCTTTTAATATAAGTGAAGGTTATGGTAGATTCCATTATGCAGAAAATAGAAATTTCTGCTATTACAGCAGAGGTTCTGCTTTTGAAACAATTACAGCAATTAATAAAGCGAAAGCAAGAAACTTACTTTCAGAAGAAGAGTTTATCTTGCTTCAATCGAAACTCACTTTTTATTTTAAACTGATTAACCCTTACATTAAATCTATTGGTAAGCATCTCGAAGAAGCGAAGGCCAAATGACTTAATGACCAATGACTGATTGACTATGGAATTGTCGGAAATCATACCCCACATAGAAGCTTTAATCTTTGCCAGTGAAAAGCCTTTAACACCTTTGGATGTTGTTGAGCTGATCAATAATGCTTTTGGCTTTATGGAAGAACGTATTACACTTGACCAGGTTGAAAGTGCAATGGAAGGTATCAGGGAAAAATATAACTCTGAATTTTATCCTTTTGAAGTAAGAGAAAGTGGTGGTGGATGGCAATTTTTAACTAAGAAAGATTTTCATAAGACGATAGCACAGCTGAATGGCGAAAAGTTCTTAAAAAGACTTTCTAATGCAGCTTTGGAAACATTAGCAATCATTGCTTACAAACAACCGATCACCAAAGGAGAAATTGAAGCGATTCGTGGGGTGAACAGTGATTACAGTGTTCAGAAATTACTCGAAAAAGAATTGATCGTTATTTCAGGAAGAAATGAAAAGTTACCGGGTCATCCTCTGGTGTATGCTACTTCTAAAACCTTTATGGATTATTTTGGCATCAACTCAGCCGAAGATCTTCCTAAGATCAAAGAAGTTTTTGCTGATCAATTGGTAGAGCCGACATTAGTTCGTCACCAGGAATCTGAAACAACAGAATTATTGCAGAACGATAGTTCAAATGAATTTCCTGAACCACACATGGAAAATCAATCACCTGAAGAAATAGAAGAGAATGTTGCAGAAGATCAATCAGAATTTATCATCAACGAAGACGGAACATTGGTTGAGAAGCAGCAAGATGAAAACGAAAACGATGAAGAAAAGGATCAAAGTGAGAATAAAAAACAAGAATAAAAAAAGCGTCCTGAATTGGACGCTTTTTCATTTGATATACAACCTTAATCCCGATCACGATAAATAGTGGCACCACTTGTGTTTTCCCTGCTTCTCACTTTCAACCTGTTTTCTACATTCTTAACACCAGATACTCTTTCGGCAATATCTTCTGCCCTTCTTTTCTCCTCTTTACTATCAACAGTACCGGTCAATACTATTTCGCAATCTTCACAGGTAACATCAATTTCAGAAGCATCAATGAAAGAATCATCACTTAAACGATCGTTCACATCATCTTTTATTCTTTCATCAGAACGTTTGTAGCCTTTAGGTCCTTTGCCTCTGTGTGGACCAGTTCTTTTATCGATCTCTCTTCTTCTTTGTGCATCATCATCACCAAACCATGATGCTACTTCATCTGTGGTTCTATCCCACCAGTCACGGCTTTGATTTTTGTTGCCGTATCCATCGTTATTCCAACTTCTTGGTGGATCATACCTGTTTTCATAACGATCACGGTAAGTATTACCAGAACCATAGTTATCTAAATTCCTTCTGCCATAGCTACGATTATATTCACTATCGTAACCACTGGTGTTATAAGATTGGTCATTACTTCTATTAGCTTCATGATCAAATCTTGAACTATAACTACCTTCTTTACCCTGGTTAAAACTTCCTACAGTCTGGCCATAGTTGTATGGATCATATCCACTTCCCATATTGGTAGAACGATCTCTGTTTCGGTCAAGACTTGAATAATCATCACGTCTTTCATTTCTCCTGGAAGAATTGTCGGTATAACTACTTCTGTAAGGAGTTTCCGATCTATAATCTTCGCCGCCATACCTGGAATTTTGGCTGTTTCCATAATTGCTGCTATAATCGTCTCTGCTACGATCAGATCGATTGTTACGATCATTTCGATCTTCCCAATCTAAATAGGAACGATCATTCCATTGATTACGATTGATATCTGCCATATTGTATGTTTTCATCAACCTCAACAAAAGATATGCTCATATCTTAAAGTCTGATAAACATTTACATGTTTCTAATAAAACAGCAACATGAGGGAAAGTTTTCCGCATTGTAGATTTATTTACTAAGCGGCATTGCTACTATTAGGCTTTTGTTGTGTCACTCTCTTGTACGTCCGGTTCTATATTGAACTACTGCACATTATTTGCTAAACATTCCGCATGAATTGGATTGACATTGTATTAATTCTCATTATTATTATTGCTACATGGAGTGGATATAGAAGAGGTTTTATTCTTGGTTCGCTGGAATTATTAAGCTGGATCGGTAGTTTGGCTGCAGCATTTTTTTTGTACCAATACCTTGCAGTATTACTTCAGAAAATACTCCCGGTATTAGGTGTATGGACGATGCCACTGGCTTTTCTAATCGTCTTGATCATACTTAGGATCATATTTGCCTCAATAGTAAATCTCATTCTAAGAAATACACATCGTAATGCTCACCATACAACAGCAAATAAGGCATTAGGTCTTTTACCAGGAGCCATCAACGGAATTATTTATGCAATCATCATATCAGCATTATTGCTGGTGTTGCCTTTATCTGATGGACTTTCAGCAACAGCAAGGGAAAGTAAAATGGCCAATGAATTTGGCAACCAGGTAGCCTGGCTAGATGAAAAGATCGCTCCTGTTTTTGATGAAGCGGTTCGAAAGTCGATGACGAGAATGACAATCGAATCGAATGAGACAGTCAAGCTGAATTTTACGGTAACCAATGCTAAACCTCGTCCTGACCTGGAAGCGAAAATGCTGGCTTTAGTAAATGAAGAGAGAGCTAAAGAAGGATTGAATGCATTGGTTGCAGATACTGCGTTAACAAGAGTTGCTAGAATGCACTCGCAAGACATGTTTGCAAGAGGTTATTTTGCTCATATCTCACCAGATGGAACTACACCTGCTGAAAGAGTAAGAGCAGCAGGAATACAATATCTTATTACAGGAGAGAACCTTGCATTAGGTCCAACACTTCAAATTTGTCATACAGGTTTAATGAATTCTCCCGGTCACAGAGCAAACATTCTGCACAAATCCTATGGCAGAGTTGGCATTGGAATTCTGGATGGAGGATTAAGAGGACTAATGGTGAGCCAGGAGTTTAAAAACTAATGGCATGTTTTTTAAGCAGATGTGTGTATAGAACCATAAAATGGAAATAGTACACGCAGATACATCAATAAAAATTCCGGCAAAGAAAATTGCTGAGCTGATCAGTGATCATAAGGCTAGTGCCAAAGCTGTAAAGCTTAGATATGTGAGCGACACAGATAAAGGCATTACCAGGATTAAGAAAGGTGATAAGTTTCATTTTTATTATGATGAGAAAAAAGTAACTGATGCTGAAACCTTAGATCGAATTAAAAAACTTGTTATTCCTCCAGCCTGGGAGAAGGTTTGGATCTGCCGATTTGATAACGGACATATACAAGTAACCGGTATTGATGTTAGAGGAAGGAAACAATACAAGTATCATCCCCTCTGGAATGCTTTAAGAAATGAAACTAAATTTTATCGTTTACTAGAGTTTGGAAAATGTCTTCCAATAATAAGAGAACGGTTGACAAAAGATCTCTCAAAACAAGGACTGCCAAAAGAAAAAGTGCTTGCAGCAATTGTAAGCATCATGGATAAAACCAGTATTCGTATTGGTAATTCATTTTATGAAAAACTCTATGGTTCTTTTGGCTTAAGCACCATGAAAGATAAACATGTGAAGATCGAAGGAGGTACAGTCAGGTTTAGTTTCAAAGGTAAGAAAGGGGTTTACCATGATATCTCTTTTAAAAGCAGGAAACTGGCAAACATTGTAAAGCAATGCAGGGAAATTCCGGGAAAAGAATTGTTTCAATATTATGATGCTGATGGAAAAAACCAATCAATAGATTCCGGTGAGGTAAACGATTATATTAAAGAAATTTCCTGTGGCGATTTTACCAGCAAAGATTTTAGAACATGGACAGGCACCGTTCAATGCTTATTGTCGCTTAAAAATGCTGGTGTATTTAGTTCTGAAAAAGAAATGAAAAAGAATATTGTTACCGCCATTGATGCTGTGGCTGAATGTCTTGGTAATACCCGAATGGTTTGTAAGAAGCATTACATACATCCTCTAGTGCTTACCAGTTACGAGAATAACAAACTGGAAAGGTATTTGAAAGATTTAGAGAATAAAGCCGCTGAAGGTGAAGAGATCACGGCTTGCGAAGAAATAGTATTAACGCTTCTTGAAAAGGAGAAAGCTTAAAACAGATGATATGAGAGCAATATGGACAGGTGCAATTGGCTTCGGCCTGGTAAATATTCCGGTGAAGATTTATAGTGCAACAGAATCAAGCGGAATTGACCTGGATATGCTTGATAAAAAAGATCATGCAAAAATTCGTTTTAAACGTGTAAATGAAACTACAGGCAAAGAAGTTCAATGGGAGAATATTGTAAAGGCTTACGATTATGAAGGAAAATATGTTGTGTTAAGTGATGATGATTTTAAGAAAGCCAGTCCTGAAAAATCTAAGATTCTTGAGATAGCCCAGTTCGTAAAAGAAGAAGATGTAGATAGTATGTACTATGATTCACCGTATTATCTCGAACCGCAAAAGTCTGGGGAAAAAGCTTATGCGTTATTAAGAGAAGCGTTGAAAAAAACAGGTATGGTAGGTTTAGGAACATTTGTTTTACGCAGTAAACAGTTATTAGGAATTATCAAACCTCATGACGATGTTGTAGTACTGAACAAGATTCGTTTTGCACAGGAGATAAGAGAATATTCAGATCTCAATCTTCCTTCTGCTAAACAAGTTCATCTAAAGCCTGCCGAGATAAAAATGGCTGAAGAACTCATCAAACAATTATCAGATGATTTCAAAATTGATGAGTATAGGGATACATATACTGATGAATTAATGAAAGTGATTGAGGCAAAAGCAAAAGGTAAAAAAGTTACTGCACCGAAAATGAAGGTGGTACACAGTACTTCCGATGATATCGTTGCACAGTTAAAGCAAAGCATCAGCATGAAACGCAAAAAAGCATCCTGATAATGAGTTTAACCAAGTATAAGCAAAAACGAAAATTTTCTGAAACGCCAGAACCTGAGGGCAAAAAAGCAGCAGGTAAAGGACAATTGAAGTTTGTTATTCAAAGACATGCTGCTACAAGGCTTCATTATGATTTTCGTTTGGAGATGGAAGGTGTTTTAAAAAGCTGGGCAGTACCTAAAGGACCATCATTAAATCCGAAGGACAAACGCCTGGCTATGATGGTGGAAGATCATCCATTCAGCTACAGAACATTTGAAGGAGTGATTCCCGAAGGAAATTATGGAGCAGGAGTAGTGGAGATCTGGGATGAAGGAACATATGAACATATTGAAGATGATAATCGAAGAACAGGAGAGAAGAAATTATTATCAGATTTACATAAAGGTTCGTTGAAATTTGTACTCCATGGCGAAAAACTGAAAGGAGAATTTGCTTTAGTTAAGATTAAGAACAGTGATAACTCCTGGTTATTGATTAAACACAGAGACGAGTATGCTGTAAACAAAGTTTTTGATGCTGAGAAATTAGCTGATCCCAAATCAAAAGTTACAGAGGCCGTAAAAGCAAAAGCAGCAAAAAAAGCTGCAAAGAAAAAAGCGATTATCGAAGAAACCGAATCTAAGCCAGCAAAAAAATCTGCGGTAAAAAAAAACTTCAAAGCAGATACTACCAATAAAAAATTAAGGCATTTTATCACTCCGATGTTTGCAAAACCTGGAGCCAAGCCATTTGATAGTGTAGATTGGATCTTTGAGTTGAAGTGGGATGGCTATAGAGCTGTTGCAGAAGTAGGTAAGCAGGTGAACTTCTATTCACGAAACGGCTTGTCGTTTGCAAACAAATATGAAACAGTTTATGAAGCCTTGCAGACCATAAAAGATGAAATGATCCTTGATGGCGAAATTGTAGTCTTTGATGACGGTAAGCCCAATTTTCAAAAATTGCAATTATACTCTGAGAACACACATCTTCCGATCGTTTATTACGTATTTGATATTATCGGTTACAAAGGAAAAGATGTTACGGATCTGCCTTTATTAGAACGAAAAGCATTATTGCAAAAAGTACTTCCGAAGAATGATATCATTCGTTACTGTGATCATGTAGAAGATGAAGGTGAAGCTTTTTTTGAACAGATCGTTGCTAAGAATATGGAAGGAATGATCGCCAAAAGAAAAGAAAGTACTTATCATATCGGCAAGAGATCAAACGACTGGCTGAAGATAAAACACCATAATACCGAAGAAGTAGTAATAGCAGGTTTTACTGAGCCAAGAGGTGGACGAAAACATTTTGGTGCTTTGGTATTAGGGAGGTATGAAGGAAAAGAATTGAAATATGCCGGTCATACAGGAACCGGTTTTGATGATGCTTCGCTGAAGGATCTTTCAAATAAATTGAAACCTTTAGTTCAGGAAAAATCACCATTTAAAGAGAAGCCAAAGACAAATATGCCGGTAACCTGGGTTAAGCCGATGCTGGTTTGTAATATTAAATTCACTGAGCTAACAACTGAAAAGATATTTCGTCATCCTGTTTTCCAGGGATTACGAGTTGATAAAAAAGCTACGGAAGTAAAAGCCGAACCTATGCCTGCAACAGTAAAATCTTCTGCAAAAAAATCTGCGAAGAAAACTTCATCAAAAGCAAAGAAAAATGCATCGGATAAAAGTGATGAAGATACTGGTACCAGAATCATTCGTTTAAATGGGAATGAAATAAAACTCACCAATCAGAATAAGATCTACTGGCCGGAAGAGGATTTTACAAAAGGTGATATGATCAACTATTATAACACCATGTATAAATACATTATCCCTTATTTGAAAGATCGACCGGAATCTTTAAATCGTACTCCAAACGGCATCACCAATAAAGGTTTTTATCAAAAAGATGCAGGTGGACAGGCTCCTGATTGGGTGAAATCAGTAAAGCTATATTCTGAATCTGCAGAGAAAGATATTGATTACATTATCTGTAACGATAAAGCAACGTTACTGTATTTGAATAATCTCGGCTGTATTGAGATCAATCCCTGGAACTCAAGACTAGGCTCTTTGGAATATCCTGATTATATGGTAATCGATCTTGATCCTTCTGACAAAAACACTTTTGAAGAAGTAATTGATGCTGCATTAGCAACAAAAGAAGTATTAGATAAAGCCGGTGCAAAAGCTTACTGCAAAACATCTGGCTCTACCGGCTTACATATTTATGTACCAATGGGTGCCCAATATAATTACGAAGAGGTGAGAGATTTTTGTAAGATCATTGTTATGATGGTACAGGAAATGATGCCGGACAATACAACACTTGAAAGATCGTTAAAGAAAAGAGCAGATACTAAAATGTATTTGGATTTTCTACAGAACAGGCAAGGACAAACATTAGCTTCTGCCTACAGTCTTCGGCCAAAACCTGGAGCTACTGCTTCAGCACCTTTACATTGGAAAGAAGTTAAAAGTGGACTGCATCCATCACAATTTCATATTCATAATTTACCGCAGCGAGTAGAAAAGATGGGAGATATTTTCAAACCCGTTTTAGGTAAAGGAATAGATATACTGAAGTGTTTGAAGAATCTTGGAATGTAAACTGATGGAACAATTGATTCCCATCTCATGCTTCGCTTGTGCATTTCATTCCACACCAAAAAATAAGGTGATTGTTTAATTAAACAAAATGCATTGTTGCTGTTATGTTCTAGACATTGGCATAGTCTTTTCGCAATTCATCAAGCCATTTTATAACTCATTTAAAATAAAATACATTATGCCAAGAACAGCAGCAAAGAAGAGTAGTTCTTCCTCTAAATCCAGCTCTTCAAAATCAACTTCACGCAGTAATGGTTCTTCAAGATCTTCTTCGTCAAGATCTGGTGCTACTTCAAGATCAGGTTCAAGAAGCAGTGTATCGGCTTCACCAACATCAAGAAGCCGTGGTGCTTCTAAAGAAGTAATGCCTGGTTCAATGCTTCATGAATTTTTTATGGATGCATTGAAAGATATCTATTGGGCAGAAAAAGCTTTGGTTAAAGGATTACAGAAGATGGCTAAAAATACTACTTCAGAAGATCTTAGAACTGCTTTCGAAGATCATCGTGAAGTTACACAGGTTCAGATTGAACGTCTGGAGCAGGTTTTTGAAATGATGGGTAAAAAAGCACAAGCAAAAAAATGTCCTGCAATGCAAGGTTTACTCGAAGAATCTGTTGAAACCATTGATGAAACAGAAGACGACACTTACACAAGAGATTGTGCTTTGATAGTGAGTGCACAAAAAGCAGAGCATTACGAAATTGCAGCTTATGGTAGCCTGGTAACATTGGCTAGAGCTATGGGCCATACCGAAGCTGCAGATCTTTTGCAGGAAACGCTTGATGAAGAAAAAGAAACAGATCAACTGTTAACACAAATTGCAGAAGGACATATTAATGAAGAAGCTTTGAATGAAATGAATGGTGAAGAAGAGGAGGAAGACGAAGAATAATCTTTAATCATTCAATTAATTCAAAAAAAAATACAATGAAACATTTTTTTAAACTAATGTTATTGGCAATCTCATCTAGCATGATTATGATATCATGTAATAGTGATGATGGAAATAATACAACAGATAATGATAATCCGGGTAATGCAGATTCATTAGGTGCAGGACAAACCAACAATAATAATGTTGATAATGATGATGCTGAATTTATTGCCGAGGCTTACTACGATGGCATGAAAGAAATAGAAGCAGGTAAACTTGCCCAGCAAAAAGGACAGTCAAAAGAAGTAAAAGATCTCGCAGCCATGATGGTGAAAGACCATACTGCAATGGGGGAAAAGCTCAAAGCATTGGCAACAAGCAAGAATATTACTTTGAAGGACAGCCTTTCAACAGAAGACATGGACGAGATCAGGAATACTAAGAAAACAGGTAAAGATTTCGACCGTTGGTATGCTGCTGAAATGGTAGATGACCATGAAGATGCAGTAGAGGATTTTGAAAAAGCTTCTAAGAATGCAAAAGATCCTGAAATAAAAGCATTAGCTACTGAGGGTTTGCCTAAGTTGCAACACCATCTTGAGATGTCTAAAACAACAAGGGATAAAGTAAAAGGCTAAAAGAAAAATGTACAATAAAAAATCCCGCTATTGCGGGATTTTTTTTGCTATTCAGATGTAGATTTCTTTTTTGTTGAACTCCTTTTCCTGGCTGACTTCTTTGCTCCTTTCTTCGCAGCTTTTGAACGTGTTGAACTGTTTTTCTTTGCTGCTTTTTTTGGTGCTGCTTTTTTTGTACTGGACTTCTTTGCTGTTTTTTTAGCAGCAGATTTTTTTGCTGCTTTCTTCGGTGCTTTATAGCCTTTGTCTCTTGCTTCTGATAAAGCTATGGCAATGGCCTGCTTACTGCTTTTTACTTTTTTACCACTACCACTTTTCAGTGTTCCTTTTTTCTTTCGGTGCATTGTTTTTTCAACATGCTCCTGTGTTTTTTTACTATACTTTGCCATAATGGGTTATTTATTTTTAAAAGACTAATGTTGTGCCATCACATTTTTATTAGCCAGAAGCCAGTACTACTATTGAGCTTTACTTGCGTCGCACTCTTCAAAGTTTATAACCTTACTCAGCAAACACTGATAACAAAAAAGCTTCGAAGATCAACTCCGAAGCTTTCATAATTTAGGTAGATGGTGAGCTTATGCGTGAATAGCTGTGTTCAGCAACTTCACTTTAACAAAAGCGTATTTCATTCCATTAAGTTGGTAAGTGATCATTTGTCTTAAAGGATGTAGAACAGAAGGATCATTTAATACTTCTCTATAAGCCTTTAAGATAATTCTTTCACTTCCATAGCAGGCATTTAAAATGTCTTCCTGCTGTTTTACATTAGTACTTATCTGGTTCCAGATGTACTTATCTTTTGTCTTGTTTACGATTGGCTTAGCCCCTAAGCTTGATATCTGGTTTGTCAGTTCATTAATATACTGGCCACATTCGATAGCTAAACCGCCAAGTGCTCTCTGAAAATTCCTGTCACTCGATTGCGATGCAATTAGCTCATAACCTCTTTTACTTTCATGCATTACATCGAGTAAAGAGTTTAACTTTTGAGCTACATAGCGTTGCCTGATGCTTTGGCCAGGGGATATTGTTGTTTGCATATTCAATCGTTTAGGGTTTAACAGATGCAATTTGTGTACCACCTGATAATGAATAGTTTTTTAGATTAAACCGACAATAGATATAATTACTTTCGATATTTTCTTTCACAAGTTTCTTCTACTCTAAAAGCAGCAATAAGTTTTTTCAATGTCACATCATTATGTAATAGCTAAAGGATTGATTCAACATCTTTTGATGAAAAATTGAATTTTATTTTTTTGATTTATTCAAAAAACAAAAACGCAACATCCTGCCTGATTGTGCTTTGTTTAAAAAGGAGAAGTTTGATTTTCTTCCAGGATAATAATTGATCAACCAGAAATTGTGCAGAAAAGAAGAATCTCTTTAAGCTGAAATTAAGAATAAGATGATTGATAACTTTTAAATAAAGCAAGTCTTGTAGAGCAAATTCTACATCATCCTTCAACTAATGTGGATTTGTTGAGTACTTTATCAATAGCAGAGTTTAAAATATCCCAGCGTAATGGTTTAGAAACAAATTCATCCACCCCTTTATCGTAGGCTTCCATTTTACTCTCTTTATCATCATAAGCGGTGATCATGATGATCTTCGTTTGCGGAAAATGTTCTTTTATATAAGGAATGAAATTCATTCCAAGGCCATCTGTAAGGTGATTGTCAAGGAAAACTATGGATGGAGTGTAATGAACCAAAGCCATCTTGGCCTGCTGAATATCGAAAGCAGACTGGGTTTGATAATTCTTTTTCTTTAGTAAATTGCTAAGCAGGAAGCATATATCAACTTCGTCGTCTATAATCAAAATTTTAGTGGCATCGGCAGAATGCATGAGGAGTATTTTGATTCCTAAAGCAACAATTTATCAGCCAATATCTGGTATGACCCTGATAAATGTGGATAAACGGCATGTTTTAATTAAAATTTCAGGGAACGGTTTTTGTGCTGGTTAATTGCCTCATGCCAAAGGCTTTGCAATTTAAACCTATGCTGTTATGAAAAGGATTCTCATTATTGAAGATGACACAGATATGTGTTCTCTCTTGGTAAATCTTCTAACCAAAGAAGGTTACACTACAGATTTTGCTCATTCCGGTTCTAAAGGTCTGAAAAAATACAAGGAAACTGTTTTTGACCTGGTGATGTGTGATTACCGTCTTGGTGATACCGAAGGTGCAAAAGTATTGCAGGAGATACGTAAGATAAATGATCAGGCTAAGGTCATCATATTTACCGGCTATGAGGATATAAAAACTGCCGTAAATGTAATGAGGCTTGGTGCCTGTGATTTTCTTATCAAGCCTTTGAAACAGGAAGATGTTCTGAAAGTGATTAATAAAGCTTTTAATGATAATGCTTCAACATCAGCTACTAATTACAAATTCTCATCAAATACAACCCAGCAAACTTTTCTAAGAGGCATAGGTGATTGTACAAAAGAAATGTATCGGCAAATAGAACTGGTGGCACCTACCGATTACAGTGTTGTATTATATGGAGAAAGCGGAACAGGCAAAGAAGTGATGGCAAGAACAATTCATGAATTGAGTAATAGGAAAGACAAACCTTTCGTTGCTGTTGATTGTGGTACTTTGTCAAAAGAACTGGCATCAAGTGAGTTATTTGGTTATGTAAAAGGGTCATTCACAGGTGCAGCTACAGACAAAGAAGGGAATTTTGAAATTGCCAATGGCGGAACATTATTTTTAGATGAGGTTGCCAATCTTTCTTACGATATACAAGCAACTTTGTTAAGGGCCATTCAGGAAAAGAAGATCAGGAGAGTAGGAGGAGATAAAGAAATCCCTACAGATGTAAGAATTATTGTAGCATCAAATGAAAATCTGCAAACAGCTTATTTAAATGGTAAATTCAGGGAAGACCTTTATCACAGGTTTAATGAGTTTTCTATTATCATTCCTCCACTAAGAGAAAGGAAAGAAGATCTTCCATTATTCGCTAACCATTTTCTTCAATATTGTAATGCAGAACTTGGGAAGAATATTACCGGTTTTGATGAAGAGGTGATGGATATTTTTATGCAATATCCTTGGCCAGGCAATTTGCGAGAGATAAGAAATGTGATTCGCAAAGCAGCCTTGTTATGTACCACTAGTAGCATTAATACAAAATCTATCCCTACAGAATTAAGATCAGCTTATCCTAACAAAATGCAGATCAATGTTGAGTCAAGACAACCAAAAGAGTTGAAAGGAAATCTACGATCAGCTGCATTCATGGCAGAATATCAGATAATATTAAGTGCATTACAAAAAGTGAACTTCAATAAATCAAAGGCTGCAGAGTTATTGAACATTGATAGAAAAACATTGTACAATAAGTTGAAACACTATGAACTTATGCATTAATGTTCGGGCATAGCTTTTGAATTGGTATTACAAACAGGATATATGGACAGCACTCAAAAAATGACTACGTTATCTGAAGTACTAGAAATACTCAGGGTGAATAAAAAAGATAATGAGTTTAAAATGACGCCGGAAGGTTTTTCCGCAGGTAAAGGAAAAAGTTATCAGCCCGAAGAACTGAAGATCATAAAAACATATCGCTTCGAAGGAGATTCAAGTCCATCAGAGATGTGTGCTTTATATGTTATTGAAGCGAATGACGGTTTGGTAGGTTATAGTATAGATGCCTACGGTGCTTATAGTAATCATGATGATGATGGCTATGATGATTTTTTAAGACAAATACCTACTGAAGGTGCTGAAGGAAGAGAATCATAAAAGATAAAGGCCTCGATTGAGGCCTTTATTTATAATCTGAATTCAGCTTTTAATTGGTCTGTTACCTGGTTGATTATTTTGTTAGCCTTTTCAACCAAAGTTGGGATAGTTTCTATATTGCTTTTGTCTTTACCATATTTTTCTATCAAGCGAATATCATCTTTTAAAGAATTGATGCACATTGTATCGATAGTTGATTTTAGCTTGTGAGCTAATTTTCCTACCTGTTCCCAATTTTTCTTTTCACAAGCCTCAACCATTTCTTTCGATGTTGGAGGAACAGTATCGATAAAAATCTTAGAAAGATTAAGAATAAATTCCTCATTTCCTCTGGCCAGATCATTTACAAGAGTAAGATCATAAAGTTTCTCGGTTGATTGCATTATTGTGTTTTGAAGGGTTTTGATGTTTGAGAATGAATTCTCAATGTTTAGTGTTTGAGAGATCACTTCATATAATTCAGCTTCTGTAAATGGTTTAGTTAGAAAGCCATTCATTCCTGCTGCAAAATATTTCGATTCTTCTCCTTGTAATGCATTTGCTGTTAAAGCGATAATAGGTGTATTTCTTTTATGGATATCGGGTAAATTCCTGATCTCTTTTGTTGTATCGAATCCATTCTTTCCCGGCATTTGAATATCCATCAATACGAGATCGAAATTTTCTTTTTCAATCAGCTCCATTACTTCAATACCAGAACATGCTATTTTACTTTTAAATCCTAAAAATTGTAACATGCCTTTGGTGAGTAATTGATTCACTTCATTATCTTCAGCTAATAAAATCTTCAGCTCACCCAGGTTATTAAGTATAAAAGCTTTTTTATCGGTTAGTGTTTGTCCCTCTTTACATTTATCATAAGTAATGGAAAAATTAAATGAACTTCCTTTTTTAGGAAGACTATCTACCCAGATTTTTCCTTCCTGTATTTCAAGCAAATTTTTAGTTATGGCAAGACCTAACCCTGTACCGCCATATTTTCTTGTTGTTTCGGGATAAGCCTGTGTAAAGGGTTGGAATATTTTTTCAATGTTATTAGGATCAATTCCAATACCTGTATCTTTTACTGAGAACGTTAGGGTAATAGTGTCTATGGTTTCCTCCTGTTTCGAAGCCTGTATAGTGATATTACCCTCATGAGTAAATTTTACTGCATTACTGATAAGATTTTTCAGCACCTGGTTAAATCTGGTAGGATCTCCCACAATACATAAGCTGCTGCCGATCTCGTTTTCGAAAACGAGATTTGTTCCTTTGTTTTTTGCAATCAGTTCAAACAACTTGATTATTGTATTTGTTTTAGCAACAATATCAAATGGAATTTTTTCAAGTTGAATGTTACCTGTACCAACTTTTTCAAGATCAAGAATATCGTTGATGATAGTTAAGAGGTCGTTAGCTGATTCCTGTATGATTCCAAGATAATTCTTCTGTTCTTCATTCAAATCTGTCTTTTGCAAGAAAGATGTTATTCCAAGAATGCCATTCATAGCAGTTCTTATCTCATGACTCATGTTAGCAAGAAATCTTTCTTTATTCCTTGCTGTTTCTTCAGTAAGTTTTTTTGCCTCTCTTAGTTCTTTTTCTGCTTTTATACGATCAGTTACATCTTGTGCAAAAGCAATAATATACGATTGAGCATCTTCAGATTCTGCTACTTTAAAGTTCTGATACAGTAGGTAAACTTTTTTTCCTGATTTATGGAGTATCCTGAATAATCCTTTAATCTTATTATTACTTTCTTGAATGGTATTAAGGTATAGTTCTTCAAATCCATCTTTATCTTCAGGCAGCAAGAAATCTTTTAAATTTTTTCCAATGATCTCTTCCTCTTCATATCCTAACACTTCCAACAACGATGGATTTGCAGATAAAAAATTTCCTTGTAGATCGTGTGTACATATAATAGCCTGGCTATAATTAAACAGGTCTCGATAACGCTTTTCACTTAGAAAGATCTTCTCTTCAAATTTTTTCCGCTCAGTTATATTCATACTATAACCGATAACCCACACCAGGCGTTTGTTTTCATCGTATAATGGACTCATCTTTCTGAGATGGTATTCCACTTCACCTTTTTTATTTACGATCCGCTCTTCCCATTCTTTTTCTTTACCTGTTTCAATGATCTCAATAAAAATATCTCTTCTCTGTTGAGCAAAAGAAATGTCTTTTCCCCTCTTGGCACAATAATCAAAATCTGTTTTGCCTATAAGCCATTTTCTTAATTCGGGATCTTTTAATCCAACCGGATTTATGTATAAATATTTATGTTCAGGAGAAAACACAGCGATATCGGAAGGAACATTGCTCAGAATATCTTCATAAAATTTTTGTTGTTCCTTTAAAAGAATATCAGCTTTTATTCTTGCTGTTTCTTCTTTAAACATCCACATATGACCTGTGATGATATTATCCTGGCTCAAAGGAATATAATCTCTAAAAAGAAGTCTTCCGTCTTTAAGTTTTACAACCTCTTTATTGGTTACTTCTTTTTGTTTGATAATAATTTTTATCCTTTCACTGTAATGTGTTGGATTTTCAAACTGATGGCTGAGATCGATAAAGAGTTCTGAGGATTTTTTGCCAACCAGCTCCTCAGGTGTTTGTTGCAATTGAAAGAGATCGCAAAATTGCTGATTTGCTATTTGTATGGTGTGCTCATCATTTTCCAACAAGATGGCTTGTGGTATGTTTGCCACAACTGCCGATAGCCAGTTATCTTTCAGTAAACCTGGAACCTGGCTAACATTGGTATTTACAGTAATGGGGATGCTCATACAATCAATAACACACTAGATTCACTACAAGGTACTAAATGAAAACAAAAATACATTTAGCATCTTAATTCAGAAAGCTTTCATGGTAAGTATAACTTTTGTTTACATACAATTCTTTGTTCTGAATCATTCTGTAAATAGTTGATTTACCAACGTCAAGCTGTTTAGCAACTCTCATTACATCGTAATTAAACTTATCAAGATAATGTTGAATTAGTTTAATATTAAATTCTTTTAATGTAGTGTCCTTGAGCGAAAAATTCTCAATAAAATTTGATGACATTACATTCAAATGCTCAGGAAGAATCTCATCTCTATCAGACATAACACAGGCTAATTCGATAACAGATTTCAATTCACGAACATTTCCAGGAAATGCATGGCCAAGTAATTTTTTACTGGCTTCAGGTGAAAGTTCCTTTTTATTGAACTTATTTTCTTTACAAAAATCATTAATAAAGTGCTTAGCAATTAATAGTACATCGTTTTCCCTTTCTCTAAGTGGTGGCAGATGTATCGGTAATCCTAATAAACGATAGTAAAGATCTTCTCTAAAGTTTCCTTTCTTCACTTCGTCTTGCAGGTTTCGGTGTGTAGCAACTATTATCCTTATATCAATCTTTACAATTTCATTGCTGCCAACTCTTGTTATTTCTTTTTCCTGCAGTACTCGTAAAAGTTTTGCCTGCATACTCATATCCATTTCACCTATCTCATCCAGGAATAATGTTCCTTTATTGGCTTCTTCGAATTTTCCAATTCTTCTTGCCACCGAACCTGTAAACGATCCTTTCTCATGCCCAAACAATTCACTCTCTAAAAGATCCTTTGGAATGGCTGCAACATTCACTGCAACGAAAGGTTTGTTCTTTCTCGGGGAATTATAATGAATGGATTTTGCTACAAGCTCTTTACCTGTACCTGTTTCACCTGTTATAGAAACGGTGATGTTTGCTTTTGCTGCTTTCTCCATTAATCCAAAAACCTTATTCAAGTTGTAACTGTTTCCGATGATTACGTTGCTGAAATCATATTTTCTTGCAACTTCCTCTTTCAGATCTTCCAGTTCTTTTTTCAATTCCAGATTTTCTTTTAAATGCTGAAGCGTATGCCAGATTTTGTCCTTAGCATCTTCATCTTTTACAATATAATCGTAAGCCCCTTTCTTTAGAAGATCAAGTGCTACTTTAATATTTTCCTGTGCAGAAATGATAATAGTTTTTGTTTCAGGCGATATTTCCCTGATCTCTTTCAATACCTCATCACCATTCATATCCGGTAATGAATAATCGAGTGTAACAATATCTGGTTTTTGATGGATAGCATCCAGGAAAGCCTGGGCCGAAGCAAACTTCTGAACCTGGTAGTCTGGATTCATGGAGATATGATATTCCAGCATGGAACTATACCAGATATCGTCTTCTACTATAAATATTTTGAATGGGTAGCAGTCTTTCATGTAGATATTGGTTTCACCTATTAAACGTAATTCTTATTCAAAAAAGTATAAATCCATGCATCAAAATGGGATTTTTTCCAAAAAAGGGATAAAATCAACATCTTTAACTCATTTCCTCGTGTGACTTCAATTGTTTTACTTTGTTAGGAATACGAGAATCTTAGTATAATCCCCATTAAAGATGAGTGCTGTAATACATTTAGAAGAAATAAGAAAAAGCTACTATATGGGTAGCCATTCACTTGAAGTATTGAAAGGCATTACCCTGGATATTCATAGAAACGAATATGTTGCTTTGATGGGTCCTTCGGGTAGTGGAAAGAGTACGTTAATGAATATTTTAGGTTGTTTGGATACTCCTACAGGCGGAAAATATATTCTTAATAATAAGGATGTAAGCAAAATGACAGATGATGAATTAGCAGGTGTACGAAATAAAGAGATTGGATTTGTTTTTCAGCAGTTCAATCTTTTACCAAGACTTACTGCAGCAGAAAATGTGGCCTTACCATTAATATATGCCGGCGTAAATAAGAAATTGAGAATGGAAAAGGCATTGGAAGCTCTAGCAAAAGTTGGTTTGGCAGATAGAAGCCATCATAAATCGAATGAAATGAGTGGAGGGCAGATTCAACGTGTGGCGATAGCCAGAGCTTTAGTGAATGACCCATCTATATTGTTGGCAGATGAACCTACCGGAAACCTGGATTCAAAAACATCTACTGAAGTGATGGAGATATTCGGAAATATCCAGGCTGCAGGTAATACTGTTATTCTCGTAACGCATGAGGAAGACATTGCTGCTTATGCTAAACGAGTAGTAAGATTGAGAGATGGATTAATAGAAACTGATATTGTTAAAGAGAGTAATGCAATTGTGCACTAATGGCTATTAAGATATATACTAAAACGGGAGATGCCGGCAAAACTTCATTGATCGGTGGAACAAAAGTTGCCAAGAGTCATATTCGAATTGATAGTTATGGAACGGTTGATGAGTTGAATTCATTTATTGGTATGGTGAGTGATCAGTTGAATGATCAACATTTAAAAGAAGTTTTAAAAGAGATACAGGATAGGTTGTTCACAATTGGTTCTTCACTTGCCTGTGATCCTGAGAAAGAACCATTAATGAAAATACCCGATCTGAAAGAAGATGATATTGCTTTCCTTGAAAGAGAGATCGATAAGATGAATGAAATTCTTCCACCCATGAAGAATTTTATTTTACCTGGCGGTCATTTAGCTGTTTCTACTGCTCATGTTGCCAGGTGTGTTTGCAGAAGAGCAGAAAGAATTTGCGTGGCTATGCAGGAAAATGGAGATTTTATTGATGCACTTGTTTTAAAATACCTCAACAGGTTAAGTGATTATCTTTTTGTTTTGGCCAGATATATCGGTCATTTATTGAATGCTGAAGAGATAGCGTGGAAGGCAAGAGTTGCCAAATAATATTTTGTACAAGAGTGCGACGCAAGGAACGATGACCAGAGATGTTATGCCGATATCATATCAATCTTTCCATCTTTCATGTGCAGTTCCCTGTCACTCATAGCAGCTAATTCTTCATTATGTGTTACGATCAGGAAAGTTTGCTGCATTTCATCTCTCAATCTTACAAACAACTCGTGTAGTTCTTTTGCATTTTTACTATCAAGGTTACCTGTTGGCTCATCCGCAAAAACAATTTGTGGTTTATTAATCAAAGCTCTGGCCACAGCCACTCTTTGCTGTTCCCCACCACTCAAAGCCTGTGGTTTATTTTCTAAACGATGGGCAAGGCCTAATAATTTAAGTAATTGTTCAGCTTCAGCTTCTACCTGCTTTTTATTTCTATCAGCAATCCATCCAGGAATGCAAACATTTTCCAGTGCAGTAAATTCAGGTAGTAAATGATGAAACTGAAAAACAAATCCAATGTGTTTATTCCGAAAAGCAGCCAATTTTTTTCCTTTTAAATTATGCAGCGGTTCATTATTTAAAAATATTTTACCTGTGTCAGGACTGTCTAAAGTTCCCAATATATGCAGCAAAGTACTTTTACCAGCACCGGAAGAACCAACGATCGAAACAATTTCTCCTTTATTGATCTCTACATCTACACCTTTCAAAACCTGTAACTGTCCGTAACGTTTTTGAATATTCTCTGCTCGTAGCATTGGTAGTATTATTAAGATTATTTCCCACACAAACCTATCTATTTAGAGGCTGTAATGCAATTTTTTTACAGTTTTATTCACAATGACATAAAACATAGATTTGGCTATATCGTGGTAAAAATTACATTTGCGAAAAATTAGGGGTACGGCAGGTTATTTGTTTTGCTGTATTCTTAGATAAAAACAAAAAAGGCAGCATATGTTCTGGACATTGGAATTAGCGAGTTACCTGGAAGAAGCACCTTGGCCTGCAACAAAAGATGAGCTGATAGATTATTCTATTAGAAGTGGTGCTCCTTTGGAAGTTGTAGAAAACCTTCAGGAATTAGATGATGAAGGTGAAGTATATGAAAGCATCGAAGACATCTGGCCTGATTATCCAAGCCAGGAAGATTTTATGTTCAATGAAGATGAGTATTAATTTTTAGAACGAATTAAAAACAAAAACCATTCAATCGAATGGTTTTTTAATGTGCAGTTTTATACTAAAAATTTATTTATCCGTTTACGATTTCTCCGCCATTCGGATGTAATACTTGCCCTGTCATGTAACTTGAATCATCACTTGCCAGAAAAAGAAAACATGGAGCCACTTCATTTGGTTCTCCGGCTCTTTTCATTGGTACATCACTACCAAACGATGCCACCTTTTTCTTATCAAATGTTGATGCGATCAATGGAGTCCATATTGGTCCTGGTGCAACACCATTCACCCTGATTCCTTTTTCAATAAGGTTACCTGCAAGACTTCTTGTAAAAGAAACGATCGCTCCTTTGGTTGATGCATAATCGATCAAAGACCCACTACCCCGGTAAGCTGTAACAGAAGCCGTATTAATGATAACAGCACCTTTCTTCAGGTACTGCATAGCATATTTTGTAACCCAGAAATATGAAAAGAAATTTGAGTTGAAAGTCTTTAGTAATTGCTCTGTAGAAATATCCTCAATTGATTTTTGCTCCCAATGCAAGGCAGCATTATTAACAAGGATGTCGATCTTACCTAACTTCTTTGCAGCATTCGTAACGATCTTTTTGCAATTATTTTCTTTACCAAGATCTCCAGGAAATAGATAACATTTTCTTCCGAAAGATTCCACTTCCTGTTTGGTAAGCTGAGCATCTTCTTCTTCGTTTAAATATCCAATAGCTACATCAGCACCTTCTTTTGCAAAAAGAATAGCTACTGCTTTACCAATACCACTGTCACCACCAGTGATCAAAGCAGTTTTACCTCTTAACTTACCCTGTTCATCATTTATTGGATCTGATGCAGGTTGTGGAGTCATTGCTGTTTCCTTGCCTGGCCTTTTTTGAGTTTGTTCTTTCCGCAATGCTTTCTTCGGGTTTGCCTTTTGCATACTGTGATTGATTTACAAAAGATCAAGAAAACATCATACCACTGCTACGTGTATTAAAGACATGAGGAATAACTTACACAAGAGAATGAAAGTGAACAATTGGAATCATTCTTCCAGCAAACCCTTCACGAGGCTTTTCCATTGAGGTTTGTTGAAGCCTATAATTGCACCTGCTGCAACTACAGTGTTTCTAACTTTGTCTATTAGTTTATCTGCTTTAGTATTTGGCTTTTCATTTCTACCATTTACTGCTGCAATTATTTTATTGCCTTCTCTTGTTACGGAAAATGTACTACTGGCTTCATCGGTAAAAAAATGTGCAACATCCTTTTTAGCATTCAACGGATTATCAGTTGGCCTTACCCTAATCGCAATAACTTCTTTATCACCTTCACTTGAATGTTCTATGGCTTCAATCTGAACCCAATCTTTGCCTTCACCTGTTGCATTACCAGGACCAGGAATATCAATTTGAAAATGATCTCCTAACCGTGCTGAACGATGAACCGGATTTCCTTTCTCATCGGTCAGTTGAAATACAGCACTTGAATTTCCACAGAGCTGGTGCCAGTTATTTACATCTAATAATTTCTGTTTAGCGGCTTTAAAAAGTGCAATAGCATCGGGTATGCTGGAAGTAGTGACATCATGGACGTTGTCGGAACTTGCTCCATTATTATTTTCTGGAATTATCGACGGTGCTTGCATAAGTAATTACTTAGCACAAAAACTTATGCCGAAGATATTTTTGGTGCTTATTTCCAATCAGCGGCGCTCATTTCGAATTTGATCTCTCCTGATTTTGTTATTGCTGTTGATCTCCATCCTGATTTTTTATAGAACATTTCTGCTCTTGAGTTTGGAGCAGTACTTAACCAAACAGTTTCTTTTCCATTGCTGAAATACCAGTTCAACATCAAACGATGAAGTTGATGGCCTATTCCTTTTTTCTCATGATCAGGATGAATAAATAAAGCCCAGATATTATTATCAACAAGGTCAGCAATTGCAAATCCAATGACATTATTATCTATCTCACAAACCCAACCTTTTCCTCTTTTGGTGAGATAATCTTCGTAATCTTCTGTTGTTACTAAAGAAGGATCGAAAAGCACATTTTCTTTAACGCTATTTCGGATGATTTCCAGCTGAGGAATATCGGAAATCATTGCCTCTCTAAACTTCATTGTATAAAGCAATCTTTTTATTGTACTTATTCTTGTATTCCATTGGAGAAATTCCTGTGATCTTCTTAAATGTTGTTCTGAAAGCTTTGATATCAGAATAACCAACCTTATACATCACTTCATTCACATTCTCCCTTGATGATTCTAAACTTTTTTTCGCTGCTTCTATCTTCACACGTTGTATATATTCAACAATGGTGTTTGATGTAGCTTTTTTGAATCTTCTTTCTAAGTTTCTTCTTCCAACTGCAAACATACTTGCCAATTGATCTACTGTTATCTTCTCACAAAAATTTTGCTCGATAAACTCTTGTGCTTTTTTCACCGGTTCATCTTCATGTGCTTTTTGTCCCTGGAAGATGATGAATGGTGATTGGCTATGCCTGTCAATATCGATCATAAAAGCTTTTGCGATCAAAATAGCAACATCACGTCCTGCATATTTCTCTACTAAGTAAACCACGAGATTTGTATATGAATATGCACCACCACTGGTATAGATTCCACCTTCCTCTGTAATGATCTTATCATCTACAAGATTTGAATCAGGAAACATATTTCTGAATTCATTGGCAAATCTCCAATGAGTTGCACATCTTTTTCCTTTCAATAATCCGGTAGAAGCAAGAAAAAAAGTTCCTATACAAAAGCTGGCTATTTCAGCACCATTTGCAAATTGTTCTACAAGCCACGAAGCAAAAGCCTGGTTGAGTTCAATTGCTTTTTGCTGATCTCCCATCATTGCAGGAATAATGATGAGATCTGTTTTCTTCACATCATCAATAAGTACATCCGGCTTTATCTTAAATAAGCCATCACGTTGACTGATCTCATCAGAAGCACCTACCAATTGCACTTTAAATAAAGGTGATTTTCCCATAGCAACACAAATGCTATTAGCTTCATTGAAGATCTGGTGTGTTCCTTCAATATTGGTAACACTGCAATGCCCGAAAGGAACAATGATAGATATACTTTTCATATATCGAATATAGCAAGAGTTATTGTCGTAATCAACACCTGAATATGCCGTTTTTGCACCCCAATAAATCACAGTAGTCATACGACATTTGTGCCTGCAATTATGATAGAAGTGTTTAAGACAAATGTATCCGATACAGAACAGGCAAAATTGCTGCTTGATCTGTTAGCTTTACGTTTTCCTGGCAACAAGATCAATTTTGACTTGTATGATTGCGACAAAATATTAAGAATAGATGGTTCTGATTATATAGTTGACGATATCAGGAACCTGTTGAACACACATGGATTTGAATGTGAAATATTAACCAGTTAAAACCAATAAAAATGAAAATTGTAAAAAGAATTTTAATCGGAGTGGTGGCTTTTATAGCCATCGTTTTGATCACGGCCCTTTTTGTAGATAAGGATTATGCCGTAGAAAGAGAAATCGTTATCAATAGACCTACACCTGAAGTATTTGATTATGTAAAACAGATAAAGAACCAGGACTATTTCAGCAAATGGAATATGGCTGATCCCTCAATGAAGAAAACCTACAAAGGCACCGATGCAGCAGTTGGATTTATTTATGCCTGGGAAGGAAACAGTGATGTTGGTAAAGGTGAACAAGAGATCAGTAAGATTGAGGAAGGCAAAAGAATAGATATGGCATTACGTTTTAAAGAACCGATGGAAGCTACAGCAAATGCATACATCTCAACTGATGTTATTTCTGCTAATCAAACAAAAGTAAAATGGAGCATGAATAGCAGTATGCCTTACCCATTTAATGTGATGAGAATCTTTATGAGCATTGAAGATATGCTCGGAAAAGATCTTGAAGCAGGCTTGACTAATCTTAAATCAAATCTCGAAAAGCAATAACTTCTAAACTATGGCAACACAAATTTTTGTGAATTTACCAGTAAAAGAGCTCGATAAATCAATAGCATTTTTCAAAAAGTTAGGTTATACATTCAATGAACAGTTTACTGATGATACTGCAGCATGTTTGGTGATCTCCGAATCGATATATGCCATGTTACTTACAGAGGCAAAATTCAAAGGTTTTCTGCCTGCTGGTAAAGCAATGTCTGATGCTACTAAAAGCACTGAAGTATTACTTGCACTTTCCTGCGACAGTAAAGAAAAAGTACATGAGATAGTCAATACTGCTATCATTGCAGGAGCCACTGAAGCAAGGCCACCAGAAGATCATGGATTTATGTTCGCAAGAAGTTTTAATGATCTTGATGGGCATGTTTGGGAGATATTCTGGATGGATCCAGCAGGTATTTCTCAACAATAACTAAGAATACCCATGTCAGAAAACCGTCCGTGGACCAATGCAGTATTTACAAGAATGCTCTCGTCAAAAAGAAGAGACGTATTTAGGGCATGGACGAGAGAAAAAGAAGTTGCAATCTGGTGGGGACCTCATGGTTTTACAAATCCTGTTTGCAAATGGAACGCAAAACAAAAAGGAAGCATTTATCTTGAAATGATCTCACCTGATGGAATGTCATTTCCTTTAAAAGGTTTCTTTCATGACGTGATTGAACCCGAACAATTCATTTTTACAACAACGGCTTTTAAAGAACAACTGGAAATACTCACGGCTGTTATATTAACAGAAGTAAACGATAAGACTAAACTAACCGTTGAGGCCACAGTAATGAAAGCCATTCCTGAAGTATATTGCTTTCTTGAAACAATGTATGAAGGCTGGAAACAAAGCCTTGATAAATTAGAGATACACTTAAATACCCCCGAACAAACAATATGAAAAATAGAACCTTAAATTATCCTTCGCTGAATACGGATATTGGAACATTATTGTTGCGTTTGATCTTCGGTGGCATGTTCATTTACTTCGGATACGGAAAACTTTCCAATTACGATACAATGCTTGGTATGATGGGAGATCCTATTGGTATTGGTTCTAAACTTTCTTTGATCCTTGTAATATTTGGAGAATTCTTTTGCGGAATTTTTATCGCCATTGGATTTCTCACAAGAATATTTGTGATACCTACTTTTATCACAATGGTTGTTGCATATTTTGTAGCATATGCCAATGATTCATTCATGGTGAAACAAAGTGCTTTTGTTTATATGATGTTATGTCTTCCTGTATTTGTCTTAGGAAGCGGAAGATTTTCCGTTGACAGATTGATTTTTAAAAGAAAGATCTGATCAGATTTCTAATCATTTAGACAAATTCTCCTCTGGCAATGCCTAATTTGGCTGCCACCCTTTTGCTGTAAAATCCCAATGTAGAAAGAGGCTTATACCTGGGAAAAATCCACGATCTGCAAGCTGTAATCATATTAGGAACCGGCCACTTTTCTATTGACTATATTTTCCTGGAAAACAAATGAATGCTGCACCAGGCTTGGATTGCAGCGATTAATTTATCTCTTTTATGACGGAGATAAAGCCAAGAAATACTCCCAATCCTTCAGGGAAAATGGGATTTTCTCAACAAGAGATCTTCATACCAAAACTGCATAAAATGTATGCGAAATGCTTTAGCTATCTACATTCTATTCACATCTGTAAATAAATATTTTTCAAATTTTATTCAAATATGAAGAGGATGTGTACCTTAATGCCCTGTAAGCACCTCTACAGAGGGAAAAACAGTAGTTTATTTATTAACTCTTAAATTTTAAACGTTATGGCAACAGCAAAAAAAGCTGCAAAAAAAGCCGCAAAAAAAGCTGCTCCTAAGAAAGCTGCTCCAAAAAAAGCAGCTCCTAAGAAAGCTGCTAAAAAAGCTGCACCAAAAAAAGCAGCTAAGAAAGCTGCTCCAAAAAAGAAATCAGCAAGAAAACCTAATGCTGCATTCATGGCTCCTTTAACACCAAGTGCTACTCTTGCAGAAGTAATTGGTAGCAAAGCAGTGCCAAGAACTGAAGTGGTTAAGAAGATCTGGGATTATATCAAGAAGAACAATCTTCAGGATAAGAAGAACAGAAGAAACATTAATGCAGATGGTAAGCTAAAACCTTTATTTGGTAAAGATCAAATTTCTATGTTTGAGCTTGCTAAAATTGTAAACAAGCATTTGAAGTAATACAAATCATCTTCATAATAAAACCCCGAAATATTCGGGGTTTTTTATTTCGTTTTATGATAGACTAAATAATCCCATGCATTCAATTCGAAGGACATTTCATTTGTAAACTTATAATTCAATCCTGAAAAGAGACTGGTAAAACCTCCGTGAAGCTGTTCATTTGATAAATGGATATGAACCTTATCGTCACCAGTTAAATTGATCAGCACTAAAAGAACATCATCTTCATGTTTCCTTATAAAAGCAAGTGCATTGGGTGAATCGTTGCCAAGGAATTCAACAGCACCAAACCTCATGGCACCTGATTTTTTTCTAAGCTGCAATAATGCCTGGTAAAATGTATGTAATAAAGGCTCAACTTTCCATCCGATCTCATCCTTATCAAAAAACTTCAATCGCTTTATGTTTGGCAATTCCTGTCCACTATATATTAAAGGCATTGCATTGTAAGTACAACATAACACCGCTAAGGCTTTAGCTGCATCACCATATTTTTCATACTCAGTTCCGTTCCAGCTATTCTCATCATGGTTTGATGTAAACATAAGTTTGTAACAATCATCAGAAAGTTGATTGATCCTCGACAACTCATGGTCGAATTCATGAAACGGACAATGACCTTTGAAATACTGTTCACTCTTGTGCATCCAACTCCAGGCATACGTTGCATCAAAAACATCATGATATTTTTCGTCATCAGTTTCTGCAAGCCAGAATAATGGCTTCAACATATCACATGATCTTCTTGCATCATTCCAAAAATCCAGCGGAACAAGATGAGCCATATCACACCTGAAACCATCAATATCACATTCTTTGATCCAGTATTGCATTGAGCCGATCATTTCCTCCCGCATTTCATTTTGCGAATAATCAAGATCAATTACATCAGCCCAGCCATTCTTATCATAGAATTCGTCATGTTCATTTTTATAATACCATTCAGGATGCTGTTTCGTCCAATGATGATCAGCACCTGTATGATTTGCTACCCAGTCAATGATAATCTTCATTCCTCTTGCATGAACATCGTTTATCAAAGCTTTGAAATCATCCAATGTTCCAAACTCAGGATTAATTTCAGTGTAAGATGAGCATGCATAATAACTTCCCAATGTACCTTGACGTTTCTTAACGCTGATCGGTGTGATTGGCATCAACCATAATATCTCCACTCCCATTTCCTGTAAGCGAGGTAAATGATTTTGAAAAGCTGCAAATGTTCCTTCAGCTGTATACTGACGAATGTTCACTTCGTAAATATTAGCACCTTTTGTCCAGGATGTAATCGGAAAATTTCTTGCCATGTATTAAAAATAGAAATCAATTAATGAATATGAAGCAAGCATTATCTTTTCATGGCATCGTTCCTTGCGTCGCACACTTGTGCAACAGATCAATTAGGATCTATTTCATCACCTCTTCAATCACCTTTCCAATGCACCCACTCGGCATTTGAATTTTAAGCATCGCTGCAATAGTTGGTGCTATATCGGTCATATAAACTTCTTTGTTGCTTTTGCCTTTCTTAATACCCCATCCATACCACAACAAAGGAATATGTGCATCATAAGCATACCATACACCATGTGATGTTCCTTTATTCCATCCGTCAAACCATTGCGGTTTGTAATTAAATTGTATATCTCCACTCAACTTTTGATTATAGCCATTAGCCATCATGTCTCGTAGTTTTTCAGGAACCGGTACACTCATTACATTCTTTAATTCAAACGCATTGGCAATAAATGGAAACTTGAGCAGTTGATCAATCGTTTCAGCTGTTATTGCATTTCTATTTTGTTCTGTTACAACAGAACCATTAAAGTACACCTGGTAATTGATAATCTTACTTATTGCATTTTTTATACTGAATACTTTTTCGAGATGAATATTTAATTGCTTTCCTATTTCAGCATCATCAAAAGTGCCGGCAGGTATTTTATTATCCTTTAAAAATCCAGGCACATGAGCTACTCCATGATCTGCGGTAAGAAATACTGTGTACTGATCTTTGCCAATTGTTTTATCGAGATATTGCAGAAATGCAGCCATATCTGCATCCAATCTTAAGTATGTGTCTTCCACTTCAATGCTGTTAGGGCCAAATTCATGACCAATGTAATCTGTTGTTGAGAAACTAAGTGCAAGAAAATCGGTATTACCTGATGCTCCTAACTTCTCAGACTGGATAGCAGCTTTTGCCATCTCAAAAGTGAAAGTATTTGCAAAAGGTGTATATCTAAAACTGTTATACTTATTCTTTGTTATTGAAGATGTGTTATGCGGAAAATTGTTGTCTTCACCAGGAACAGCTGATTCATATTTCATTGTATCAGCTGTGCTTTGTTTATAAGTACTGATCGGATATAATGTGTTCCAGTTTTGTTGCAGATATTGATCCGGTAACTTTTTGCCATTAAAATCCTTCACCCACTGGGGAAGATCGTTCATGTAATAAGTGCTTGATATAAATCCACCGCTAAGATCGTCAAACCAATAAGCTGCATTTGCAGAATGACCTGCAGGTAAAATGGAACCACGATCTTTAAATGCAATACCAATTACTTTCGATTTAAAATTAGTAGCTAATCTTAATTCATCAGTAATGGTAGTCGTCCACATATTAACAGGCGACATTTTTCCAGCTGTTGATGTAGTACCAACAGATTGTACAGTACTATCTTCTGTACAATATACATTTCTACCTAATACTTTACTATACCAATAATTTCCCATGATGCCATTCACTGCAGGAACAGAACCTGTATACACACAAGCATGTCCTGCAGCTGTATAAGTTGGCGTATAAGGTATCATTGCATTTTCATTGCTGAAGCCTTCATTCATCAATCGTTTAAATCCTCCTGCACTATATCTGTCGTAGTAACGATATAAAAAATCCCAACGCATCTGGTCGATTACAATACCAACAACAAGTTTTGGCCTTTCTATCTTATTGTTAATTGATTTTGTTTGAGAAGAAGCTGTGATAACCATCATCAGCAGCAGGACAACAACAGAAACGATCCTCATTACGCATTATTTGCAGTGAAGATACTAAGGCTTAAGAGTGATATAACCACAGCATTATGAATTTATTGTTATTCGTACTTTAGCAGCGAAAACACCTCCATGAAACTTACAATTTCCATACTACTGCTGTTTTATTTTTCAAATGCCTTTTCGCAACAAAAAACAATTGATCTTATTGAAGCTGAAAAATCTTTTGCCCGGTATGCTATAGAACATAATACCAGAGATGCTTTTCTGAAGTTCATGGATAGTAATGCTATCGTGTTTGATAAAGGCGAAATTCAAAAAGCATGGCAGGTTTGGGAAGCCAAACAGCCAAATCCTGCAAAACTTATATGGGAACCTGCCTTTGCTGTTATTTCTACAGCAGGTGATCTTGGAGTTACAACAGGACCGTGGCAGTTTAAGCCTTCTGCTAATGATTCTGTAGTAGCTACAGGTGTTTTTACCACAGTCTGGGCTTTTAAAAACAATGAATGGAAGTGGATCATTGATATGGGTGTAGATCATAATTTAAAAACACCTTCGTTTACCGATGTTGCTTCTATCGAACTGAACCACATTGAAAAAACAACTTACGATGCCGGAAGATATATGTTGATGGCGGAACAAAATTTCATCAACAGTTATTCATCTGGTGGAAAGGAAACTTATACTGCTGTTGTTGATAACGATGTCTATTTTGTAAATCCAGATCAGCTTCCGGTAAGTGGACGAAGCAACATTGATGCAGCTTTGGTGAATATGTCTGGTGCAATCCAGTTCCAGGCTATAGGTAGTGGAGTGAGTAAAGATGGTGATATTGGATATGTGTATGGTTATGCCAATGAAAAAGATAAAAAAGGAAATTACCTGAGGATATGGAGAAGGATTGGCAGAAAATGGACTTTATTATTGCAAACATTGACACTGTGATTGTCCTTTTCAATTAAGGGTAAAATATAGCAAATAGTGCTATATTTATTAAGCCTAAAAAACACACTATGCGATTTTTACTTCTCCTGGCATTTGTGAGTTTGTTGTATTCGCAACCATCTCAATTACCAAAACCAGCACCGAATACAGATACATGGATACCTGTTTATGTACCTGTTCAGGAAGCCCGAAAAATTTCTTTTTTGCCACCACAACCAATTGTATCGTCCGGAAAAATTTATACACTTGGAAACTATTTATTACAAATAGAAAAAGATAGTGGTATTCATGTTATTGATTACTCTGACAGAACATTACCTCAAAAAATCGGTTTTATCAAAAGCCTCTTCTGTTCAGAAATGGCCATAAAAGGTCAAAATCTGTATATCAACAATCTCGATGACCTGGTTGTATTAAATATCTCGAACATAACTAGTCCTTTTGAGGTTACACGTATACCGCATACGTTTGAATGGCCCTCAGGTGAATATCCAAATGGAACAGGCTTTTTTGAATGTCCAGATCCTTCAAAGGGTGTGGTGGTTGGTTGGAAAAGAGAAAAAAGAGATTATCCCAAGTGTTATCGTTAAATAATAAATTATGCGTTCAGTATCAACTATAATATTCACCATTATACTTGCAACTCTTGTTAGTGGTTTTGGATGTGGAAAAGATTCTGGCATTTCAACATCCTCATTTCCCTCAGCTTCTGGTACTGGCAAAGCTGGTTCTTTAGCAAGATTTGCTATTGTAAACAATCATCTTTATGCATTGGATGGAAATGAAATAGTATGTTATGATATTTCGAATTCTAATAGCCCCATTCTAAGAAACAGAGTGAAAGTAGCTTTTGATATCGAAACAATATATCCTTATGAAGATAAACTTTTTATTGGCTCAACCACAGGTATGTATTCCTATTCATTAGCAGAGCCTGGTTTGCCCAAATTTATAAGTGTAGTTACCCATGTGAGAGCTTGTGACCCTGTTGTAGTTCAGGGTCAGTATGCTTACGTTACACTTAGAGGAGGAACCGCTTGTGGTGGTTCTAATGTCTTAAATGTTTACAATATTGCAAACATCAATAATCCCTCACTGATTAAAACTATTAATGTAAACGCTCCTTATGGTTTAGGCATTGCAGGCAATGCTTTATATGTAACAAATCCAGCTGGCATAAAATCTTTCAATATAACACAACAGGATAATCCTGTATTTGTATCTGATATTGCAGAACCAACAGCGTCTGATGTTATACCCAACAATAACACTATGATAGTTCAGCTTAAAAAGGGAGCTGCATTTTATGACATCAGTAATGCCCTGGCACCTTCATTTTTAAGCAGGATAACTCAATGATCAAACAATTTATTTCTCTGCTGTGTGCTATTTTTCTTAGTCAAGTGCTTTATGCTCAGAAAAACGATAGTACAGGTGGAGCTTTATCCGAATGGCACTTCCGATTAAATCCTTCATCTTTTTTTGAACCTGTTGGTGGTGTACATGTTGGTATTGAAACCAATTTAGATAAAAGAAAAAAATATTATGTGATAACCGAATACGGTTACATTTTTATAAATAATACCGGAAGTAAAGAGAAAGAGAACAGAAATAATAATCGAATATCCGGTTTTGAAGGTAAACTCGAAATCCGAAAAAAAATTAGCTCTAAAAGATCAGGAACTTCTTTTTTGGGTGTTGAAGCACATTTCCTTAACGCTGGAATTAACAACAGTGGATGGTTTTCAATGGGTACACCGGATGCATCAGGTTTATACCCATATTTGCAATATCAATATTTTAGAGAATCCATTACTTCGCAAAGCATTGCAGGTAAATATGTATGGAAATTTCTTGAGCAAGAAAACAAATGGAATATAGAGTTTTTTGGAGGTTTAGGATTTATTTACAGCGATATTACTTACAAAAATGCTGATGGCAAGTTAACCCAGGCAGATTTTGAACCAAAGTTCAACATGCAAAAAGATGGTATCCAACCCTACATTGCTATTGGAGGAAGATTACTGTTTAAATTGAAATAACATCATCACTCCAAATCATTTAACTTTGCGGCAATTTTCAGGACCTTGCTCATCACTGTTCTGAAAGTACAAGTGAGTGACACAACAGACGATGCCATGAAACGCTAAAGCTGGCATCATAAGAATAACGAACTGGGATTGTTTATTTAAGAATAAATCTATATCGTACCTCTAAAATCATAATTAGTATGGCAGATATTTTTGAGAAGTTGGTGAAGAACTACGGTCCTATCGGACAACATCGTGAAAGAGCACATGGCTATTTTGCTTTCCCTAAGTTGGAAGGTGAAATTGGAAGCAGGATGAAATTTCGTGGTAAAGAAATGATCGTGTGGAGCCTGAATAATTATTTGGGTTTGGCGAATCATCCTGAAATAAGAAAGGTAGATGCTGAAGCTTCTGTTCAATACGGTTTGGCTTTACCAATGGGTGCAAGAATGATGAGTGGAAATTCTAATTACCACGAACAACTGGAAGCTGAGTTGGCTGAGTTTGAAAGTAAAGAAGATGCGATACTGATGAACTTCGGTTACCAAGGTATCATGAGTGCTATCGATGCAATTTGTGGCAGGCATGATGTGATCGTTTACGATGCAGAAAGTCATGCATGTATCATCGATGGTTTGCGTTTACATCCAGGGCATAGATATGTTTTCAAACATAACGACATTGAAGATTTTGATAAGCAAATGCAGAGAGCAACACAGCTTATCGAAAAACAAAAGACCGGTGGTATTTTGGTGATCACTGAGGGTGTGTTTGGAATGGCTGGTGACCAGGGTAAGCTGAAAGAGATATGTGATCTGAAAAAGAAATATGATTTCCGTTTATTGGTAGATGATGCTCATGGTTTTGGAACACTTGGTAAAACAGGTGCCGGTGCTGGTGAAGAGCAGGGTTGCCAGGATGAGATCGATCTTTACTTTTCAACGTTTGCAAAATCAATGGCAAGTATTGGTGCATTCTTAGCCGGACCAAGAGTGATCATTGATTATATACGTTACAATATTCGTTCGCAGATATTTGCTAAGAGTTTACCAATGCCTATCGTATTAGGTAATCTGAAAAGATTAGAATTATTGAAAACACAACCTCAACACAAAGAAAAATTGTGGGAGAATGCAAGAAAGCTCCAGAGCGGTTTAAAAGAAAGAGGATTTGATATAGGTAAAACAGATTCACCAGTTACACCGATCTATATGAAAGGTGGTGTGGAAGAAGCTACAGCGATGGTGATGGATCTGAGAGAGAATTATGGCATCTTCTGTTCTATCGTAGTGTATCCGGTAATTCCGAAAGGACATATCATTTACCGTTTGATACCAACAGCTGCACATACAGATGAGGATATTGAATTAACATTGAAAGCATTCAGTGAAACAAAAGCAAAACTGGATGCCGGTGCTTATAAAGTTGAGGCGATACCTGATATGGCAGAGAATAGATAATGGAGTTTCTGGTTTAAAGTTTTTTGTTTGAATAAAATTGAAACCTTCTCAGCAATGAGGAGGTTTTTGTTAATCTTTATTTTGACTTTCATACAATCCCTCTACGATTTTACGAAGCGTTTTTATATCAAACCCATTATTTTTTATATCAACTTGAATCTTACTACTAGCATCTTCAAAAAATGAAACTGTAATTTCCATTTCTCCTGATTCATTTGTCATAAACTCGATAAACTGTATTTCATCTAATTTTTGTCTTACTTTATCGTAAGCCATGCTTACTTCTATTGGAGCATAATAGCCATCTTTAATATACGCTTGTATTTGACCATTTATCTTCTTCGCTCCTATAACGTATTGATTACGAATTTTGCCAAGAATATCTCTTGATAACTCAACTTCACCAATATACTCCAGTCTCATGTAAAATTCCAATTCTGTTATTGTGATTTTCTTGATTTCAGTTCCATCAAGAGAAAAATCAACTTGTACTTTGTACTCACCATTTTCTCCTTTCAAAGAATTTTCTTGCTTATCAGTAATGGCTAGATTTTCAATTGTCCTATACGTTTTTGCGGTAAGATCAATTAGCAAAAATCCAAAATCATCAGGAGTAAAAGAAACTCTAAACTCATTATTTGACGGAGATTCATTATAAGCTCCGGAAAGATCATCAGGATGATAAACTCTAATCTTATGAGACTTATAAATTAAAGCCATAGTATTTTATAATACTCGAATATAATATTAGTTCAATAAAGAAGTCCTGATTTTACAGGACTTTCTCTTTACCAAACTCATCTATCCCTTAGCCTAACTTCTTCTTCAAATTCTCATCCAACACATCCAAAAACTCCTGGGTATATAGGTAATCTGTTCCATGCTCCACTTTTGGTTTGATGGTGATCGCAAGATCTTTTGTCATCTTACCACTCTCAACAGTTTCAATACAAACCTGCTCCAGTGTATGACAGAAGTTGATCAACTCCTGGTTGTTATCCAACTTACCACGAAACTCAAGTCCTCTTGTCCATGCAAAAATGGATGCAATCGGATTGGTTGAGGTAGGTCTTCCTTTCTGATGCTCACGGTAATGACGAGTAACTGTTCCATGAGCAGCTTCAGCTTCCATTACTTTCCCATCAGGTGTAACGAGTGTTGATGTCATCAAACCTAACGAACCAAAACCTTGTGCAACAGTATCACTTTGTACATCACCATCATAATTCTTACAAGCCCAAACGAAGTTGCCATTCCATTTTAAAGCAGAAGCTACCATGTCATCGATCAAACGATGCTCATAAGTAATGCCTGCAGCGTCAAACTTCGCTTTGAATTCAGTTTGATAGATGTTCTCAAAAATATCTTTGAAACGACCATCATATTTTTTCAGGATCGTATTCTTGGTTGATAAGTATAAAGGCCATCCTTTCTGCAAAGCAGTATTAAAACAACTTCTTGCAAAACCGGTGATGCTTTCATCAGTGTTGTACATGGTTAATGCAACACCATCACCTTTAAAATTGTACACTTCATGTTCAATCACCTGTCCATCTTCACCTTCAAACTTTACGGTGAGTTTCCCTTTTCCCTTTGTTACAAAATCTGTTGCACGATACTGATCACCAAAAGCATGACGACCAATACAAATTGGTGCAGTCCAGTTAGGCACTAAACGAGGAACATTATTACAAACGATCGGCTCTCTGAAAACAGTACCATCTAAAATGTTACGAATAGTACCGTTAGGACTCTTCCACATTTGTTTCAGGTTGAACTCCTTTACACGTTCTTCATCAGGCGTAATCGTAGCACATTTAATGCCCACACCATACTGTTTAATGGCATTGGCAGCATCAATTGTTACTTGGTCGTTCGTTTCATCACGGTATTCCATTCCAAGATCGTAGTATTTAATATCAAGATCGAGGTAAGGAAGAATCAGTTTGTCTTTAATGAACTTCCAGATAATTCTTGTCATTTCATCGCCATCCAGTTCAACCACAGGATTGGCCACTTTTATTTTGGTTGCCATTGACTATGTTTTAGTGCCAGCAAAAGTAGGGGTTTGAAGAATAAGAAAACTGAGGGAAATCATGTAACAGAAGCCAGTACTACTATTAAGCTTCGTTGTGTCACTCACTTGTACGTTCTGTACTTTACTTAGCTGAGAATTTCACGCAAAGACGCCAAGGAGCAAAGATGCAAAGCTTAGCGACTTAATAACTTTGCGTCTTTGCGTGAAACTAAATCACTGCTTTTCTCAATCTAACCAGGTCTTCTAAAAGCTTTTCCATTCCATCCAGCTTCAGCATATTCGCTCCATCACTTTTTGCAACAGATGGGTTTGGATGTGTTTCAATAAAAATCCCATCAGCTCCAGCAGCAATAGCAGCTTTGGCAATGGTGCTTATCATTTGTGGATTTCCACCAGTGACTCCTGATGTGAGATTCGGTGTTTGTAAACTATGCGTAACATCCATCACAATAGGAACACCATGAGCCTGCATGTGTGGAATATTTCTATAATCAACTACCAGGTCCTGGTAACCGAAAGTGGTTCCTCTTTCAGTAAGAATAACATTATCGTTTCCAGCTTTGCGAATCTTATCTACTGCAAACTTCATTGCCTCACCACTTACAAACTGGCCTTTCTTTACATTCACGATCTTTCCTGTTGCTGCTGCAGCTAAAAGAATATCTGTCTGGCGACATAAAAAAGCAGGTATCTGCAAAATATCAATATAGTCTGCTGCTATGGTCGCTTCTTCGGCAGTATGAATATCTGAAGTAAGCGGTAGATTATAATGCTGACCAACTTTCTTCAATAATTGCAATGCTTCCGTATCTCCTATTCCTGTAAATGAACTTGCACTGGTACGATTTGCTTTCCTATAACTGGCTTTGAAAACATAAGGTATTTCCAATCTTTTACAGACAGATGAAACCTTATCAGCCACTTCCATCAGCATTTCTTCATTCTCCACAACACAAGGTCCGCTGATGAGGAAGAAATTATTTGGATCGAAAGATTGTCCTTTAAAAAGATCGTTCAGAAAAGCTGGTATCATACTTAATAATTGTGGTGCGAACTTACACCAAAGTTTGTTTCTTTGTCGGGAAAAACCCAGTCAACAGTCATTGAGTCATCAAGTCAATTATAACACGATGCAATGACTAAATGACCAATGACTAAATGACTAACGATATGGCCAAAGGAAAAATACTCGTTATCGGTGCTTCAGGACAAATTGGTGTTGAACTTACACTTGCTCTTCGTGAGATTTACGGAAACGCCAACGTAATTGCTTCGGACCTGAGAGAAGAAAATGAATTATTAAAAGGTTCTGGCCCTTATGTTACTATGGATGTGATGAATAAAGAGATGCTGCACATGCAGGTATCTCGTCAGAACATCACCCAGATATATTTACTTGCTGCTATTCTTTCTGCAACAGGAGAAAAAAATCCGAATCTTGCCTGGAATCTGAACATGCAGGGCTTGTTGAACATCCTTGATATAGCGAAAGAACAAAAGCTTGAGAAAGTATATTGGCCAAGCAGTATTGCTGTATTTGGACCAACATCGCCGAAACAAAATTGTCCGCAGCAAACAATCATAGAACCAACAACTGTTTATGGCATCAGCAAGTATGCAGGTGAGTTCTGGTGTAACTATTATTATCAACGATTTGGGGTTGATGTAAGAAGTTTACGTTACCCGGGATTGATCAGTTATAAATCTGCACCCGGTGGTGGAACTACTGATTATGCTGTAGAGATATATCATGAAGCTTTAGAAAGACAACGTTATACTTCATTTTTAAATGAAGACACATACTTACCAATGATGTATATGCCGGATGCCATTCGTGCAACCATAGAATTAATGGAAGCACCTGCAGAAAACATTAAAGTGAGAACCTCTTATAATCTTTCATCAATGAGTTTTTCGCCAAAAGAAATAGGTGCTGAAATAAAAAAACACATTCCTTCTTTTGAATTAGATTATACGCCAGATTACAGGCAAGCCATTGCAGATAGCTGGCCACAAAGCATTGATGATTCCGTTGCAAGAAAAGATTGGGGTTGGAAGCATGAATATGATTTGGCTAGAATGACTGAAGACATGTTGAAGAATTTGAAGGAGTAATAACACGAATGAAAGCGAATTACACGAATAAAAAAGGCTGATACAAGTATCAGCCTTTTCAATTATAAGTTTAAAGGATTAGAATTTGAAACCAAGGTTAATACCTAAACCTCTGATTCCTGCCCATGGACCATCAGATTTAATAACAGCTCCATTTGCATTAACGGAACTTTCAAATTTAAACGGACTTGGATCGAATCCATCTAGTGTGTTTTTCAAAGCATCTCTTTCTTCCTGTGTTGGTAATGCAACATTTAAATTCAAGTCTCCAGAACTGCTTCCATAGTGCCCACCGATCCACCAAATATCCAATACTAATCTTTTTGCAATGTTGAATTGTGTACCAAACATTAATCCACCGCTAAAAGAATTGATCTTTCCATTGAACTTAGCGGTTTTAGTAACTACACTAACTCCTGCAGTCGGATCCTGATCGTAAGAATATGAGAATGGAAGTCCAAGATCAAAGCTGGCATATCTTGCGTAAGGAGCAATATAAAAACCTTTCATTGCTTTTTTGCTTAGATAAAATCTTGGCTCTAATGTAATAGCGGTATTTCCAATTTCAAAATCACCTATTTTAAAATCCGGATCTTCAAATAACTCTGGAAGTAAATTTTTAAAAGATTCTTCCATCGGTAATCCTCCTTTAGGCATTATTCTTAAACCTAAATTCAGCGTCATCTTTGGAAGGATTTTTCTTTCGTACTGAACATGATAGTTACGAATAGTTAAAGAACTCAGGTTTAGTTTCACTGCATTCTTTTGTGCCATAGCAAATACAGGCACGAGAAGCAGGAATAGGGGTACT
This sequence comes from Bacteroidota bacterium, assembly GCA_023386555.1. Taxonomy (GTDB): domain Bacteria; phylum Bacteroidota; class Bacteroidia; order Chitinophagales; family Chitinophagaceae; genus JAEZDC01. The sequence continues at coordinate 112,214 of JAEWJK010000014.1, forward strand.
AATTTTCTCATACAGATTAAGTTTGCAACAAAATAAACATATTTTCAGACTTTTACCAGTATCATTTTAGTAGTATTTTTAACCACATCAAAACAATCAGCATGAAACTACCAAAGATCCTCTTACTAATTTTCGCAATAACCTGCCTTAATGAAGTAAAAGCGCAAAGATTATTTTTTCTTTTTGGTCATGCTGAGTATGCATCTGTAACAGGTGATCTAAAAAAGTTTAATGATAATGGTTTAGGTGTAGAAGCCGGTGTTGGAATTGGCATGAATAAAACTTTTTTTGTTGGCACAATAGGATCAACATGGCTAAGAGCAGTTGATGACCGTCCTGATTTATTTACATTTTCAACACTACGTTATACACCTGTAAAAGTGGGAATCAGAAGATATATCTTCAGGAAGAATCTCTTTTTAAAAGCGGATGCAGGTTTGGCCAACATGAAATATTCAAAAGCCAGTGATGGAGATTCAAAGTTCACTTATACTGCAGGAGCTGGTTTCAAATTCACGGGTTTTGAAGTGATAGGCGATTATACACATGTAGGTGATTACGGCTCATGGTTGAGTGTGAAAGCTGGATTTACAATAGGGTTATAACACGAATTTTATCGAACTACACGAATAGGAAATCAGTAAAATGCAAATTCGTGTAATTCGTATAATTGACTTTTAATATTTGTGTTATCAAAGTCCTAACACATCTTTCATCGTATAAATTCCTTTTTTGCCTGCAATGAATTCTGCTGCGGCAACAGCTCCACCGGCAAAACCTTTTCTGCTATGTGCTGTATGGATGATCTCAATATCATCAATCTCCGAATGATATTTTATTGAGTGAGTGCCTGGTGCCGGATCAATTCTTTTGCTGGTGATGATGAGGTCATCAGCATTACTACTTTCTTCATTTAACCATTGTTTTTTAGCCGTGATATGCTGTAATACCTGTTCAGCTAAAGTAATAGCAGTTCCACTTGGTGCATCTTTCTTCTGTGTATGATGGATCTCTTCTAATGAAACATTATAATAAGTATGGTTGCTCATCAGTTTTGCCAGGTAAGTATTCAACTCAAAGAAAAGATTTACTCCGATACTGAAATTGCTTGCATAGATGAATCCAACATTTTTTTTCTCGCAATAAGCTTTTACCTCTTCCCATCTTTCAAGCCAGCCTGTTGAACCTGAAACCACAGGAATACCTGCATCAAAGAGTTTTTTTAAGTTGTCTACTGCTGAATGCGGACCGGTGAATTCGATTGCCACATCGGCTTGGGAAAGATTCTCACCAGTGAATTCATGCTGGTTATCCATATCAATCTTCAACACTATTTCATGCCCTTTTGCGATTGCAATTTCTTCTATGGCTTTACCCATTTTACCGTAACCGATGAGTGCTATTTTCATAATAATTCAAAAGTAAAAATTCAAAAGTAAAAACAGCAGATTGTTTTCAATAGCGGAATGCTGATCTGATGAAGATAGTACAGGACGTACAAGTGAGTGACACAACGAAGCTTAACCGGAGTTACCTCACCTTGTATCAAAATAATTCTTCTTCTTTTCCGGCTTTTTTACATTTAATGAAAGAGAGAAGCCGGTTGATTTTCTTAACGGATCAAAAGCAGGAACCACTTTCAACGAAAGATCATCACTTACATCAAACTCTTTCAAGTGAGCAAAGACTGTTGCATCGGCAACATTCAATGCCCATATGGCAAGAAAATATAAAAGTGAATAATCCCGATCTCTTCTGAATGAATTTCTGTAAAACAGCAATGACTGTGCACTGAGTGGTGTGGTATCATTATACATTAACCGCTTATCGATCTCAGGGTAACGTAATCTTGCTGCTATTGAAGTGTCTGCTACAATAGTAAATGCAAAACGAGTTCTTTTATACCAGGTATTGTTATAAATCCAGAAACCTGCAGCTGTACCTAATGCACCCCAGACGATTGGAATTTTCCAGTATTCACGGTTGTAAGCTTGTCCCCAACCAGGTAACATCAAAGATCGTTTAGTAGCAATTCGTGGGCTGTGCTTTTTGATCCTGTTGGTATCAATTGTTATGACATTGGTATCAGCAAGAAGCCTTGTAGTGGTATTTACACTTGCACTGTCTTGTGCATTAATGTGAACACTGCAAATGCAGAGAAGAGACAATATGAAAGTTCTTAATGCCTTCATTTAACTTAACTAACTGACACATTCATCATATCGAGCAGTTTATTCAATTCCTGCAAAGAATAATACTCAATAGTAATGCTGCCATTTCCCTGCTTACTGTGTGCCAGTTTTACTTTGGTTCCAAAATGAGAGGCTAAGTTATCTTCAATTTTTTTATAGGCCGGTGGCATTGAAGGTTTTGCAGAAGAATTAACACCCGGCTTTTCTGCTTTATACATTTTACGAACCAACTCTTCCGTTGCTCTTACGCTAAGACCTTTATCCTTAATTTCTTTGAAAACAAAAAGCTGTTTATCGATCGTATCAATATTGATCAAAGCTCTGGCATGGCCCATACTCAATGCTCCGTTACGAACAGCTAACTGAATATCCGGTGGAAGTTTAAGCAAACGAATGTAATTGGTGACAGTGCTTCTCTCCTTTCCCATTCTCTCAGCTACCTGCTCCTGGGTGTAGTTGAGCTCTTCCATCATTCGCTTATAGCTCAATGAAACTTCTATGGCGTTAAGATCTTCACGTTGTAAGTTTTCGAGTAAGGCAAGTTCTAATAATTCCTGGTCGTTAACCTGACGAACATAAGCCGGAACATCTTTTAATCCTGCAATTTTCGACGCCCTGAATCTTCTTTCACCGGCCACCAATTGGTACTTTCCGTTCGGAAGTTTGGAAACAGTAAGCGGTTGAATGATATCATGAATTTTGATCGAGGCAGCCAGTTCATTCAATGCTTGTTCATCAAAATCTTTACGTGGATTCTTAGGGTTTACCTGGATATTTTCGAGCGAAATTCTTTCGGTATGTGTTACCTGTTCAACAACATTGGGCTTTAAAGTACCGGATGTTGTTTTAAGATCGGCATCAATATTCTGAAGCAAAGAACGAATGCCTTTACCAAGTAATTCTTTATTTCCTTTAGGAGCGGTCATGTAAGTTTTGAGTTTTTAGTTTTGAGTTTTTAGTTAGCTTTTTGAATGTTAGAGCCTCAACCCGAAACTCTAAACCACCAACTAAAAACTATTCAAGTATTCTCTCTTCATTTGTCATCTTCGTCATATCATTCTTCTGCAGTACTTCTTTTGCAAGGTTCAGGTAGTTGATAGCACCTTTACTGTCTGCATCATATAATATCACCGGTTTCCCAACACTTGGTGCTTCACTCAATCTGGTATTTCTATGTACGATTGTTGAGAAAACCATATCATCAAAATGCCTTCTTACTTCACTCACCACCTGGTTACAAAGACGAAGACGACCATCATACATCGTCATTAATATACCTTCGATCTGCAGTTCAGGATTTAACCTGCTTTGAACAATTTTAATCGTATTCAAAAGCTTACCTAACCCTTCTAATGCAAAAAATTCGCACTGAACAGGAACAATCACACTATCTGCAGCAACCAATGAATTCACTGTTATCAAGCCAAGTGAAGGAGAGCAATCGATCACAATAAAATCATATCGATCTTTTACTGCATCCAGAATATTCTTCATCACCGTTTCCCTGTTGGGATAATTGATCATTTCTATCTCAGCACCAACAAGATCAATATGAGAAGGAATAACATCCAGGTTAGGAATATCACTTTTCAAGATCACATCCTGTGCAGCAGCACTATTCACCATGCAGTCGTACAAACTACTGGTGATATTGTGCAAGTCAAAACCAACACCGGTGGTACTGTTTGCCTGTGGATCTGCATCCACCAGTAATGTTCTAAATTCCAGCACAGCAAAACTTGCAGCCAGGTTAATAGCAGTTGTGGTTTTTCCAACTCCACCTTTCTGATTTGCCACACCAATAATTCTCGCCATTCGTTTGGGGTTATTTTTATTTAGTCAACTTTCTGTTCATTATTCAACATCGTTGCGTCGCACTCTTGTACTTTCTGTTCTCTATTTAGCAGTTTATCGTTTCTGGTTTGTCGTTAATCGTTTCTTGTTCACTAACGCTAAACTTTACACTCAAAACTCCAGACTATCTCCTATTCTTGGCAGCAACAATTTTTTTCCTGCTTTCTCAAAAACCTTTACCGCAGCTTCCGTATCGATTTTTATCGGCGGAAAAGTATCGTAATGCACACCAACGATCTTATCACACTTTATAAACTCTGCAGCTTTTACTGCATCCTGTACATCCATGGTGAAATTTCCGCCGATAGGTAACACTGCAAATTTCAGGTTAGCCCACATCGGAATCAATTGCATATCCATCGTCAAAGCTGTATCACCACTGTAATAAAAATCAGCTTCCGCAATATTGAAAACAAATCCAAGAGGATTGCCGGCATAACTTCCATCAGGAAAAGAAGAGGAATGAATAGCATTTACGCCTTTCACTCTTCCAAAATCAAAATTGATGAAACCGCCATGGTTCATACCGTGAGTATTGGTTATGCCATTCTTATTCAGCCAGCCTTCTACTTCAGCTGCACCAATACATTTTGCTCCTGTATTCTTTGCAATTGTCACAGCATCGGCAATATGATCTCCATGACCATGACTTAAAAAAATATAATCAGCTTTCAGGCTGTTAATATCAATTTTTTCTGCAGCCGGGTTTGGCGAAATAAAGGGATCGAACAATAACGTTTTACCCATTACTTCAATACTAAAAGAGGCATGTCCGAAAAAAGTCAGTTTCATGAAACAAATATGCTTTTGAAGGGCGACAAATTTAGTCTTTCAGGCCCACTTAATCCAAACAATATTACCCAATTGCTATTGTTATGTAAAAGCAAGTTTTCCACGAGGTTTCAGATATGATTTTTACACATCTTTACGGCTCTAAACAATCTAAATGAGGCGTTTTACAGGTTTTGGGCTCATGGCTTTGATCATAATAGCCATTGATATTTATGTTTTCCAGGGAGTTAAATTTTTAATGCAGGGCAGCAGCGATAAAGCAAGAATAACTGTTTATTCCATTTACTGGATCATTTCCATTTTGGTACTGTTGGCGGTTTTATTATTTCCGAATATTTCGGCCTTGCAGGAAAATCGAATTCTAAGAAATTATGCTTTGGCAATTATTGTTGGTATTTTCTTCGCCAAATTATTTGCTGCAGTCTTCTTTTTGATAGATGATATCAGAAGAGCTGCCATGTGGTTAATGAGCAAAGCTTTTTCCGGAACAGGTGCCAAATATTTAGGTGAAGATGGACAGGGTATTTCAAGATCAACTTTCATCAGTTGGATAGGTGTGGCTGTTGGTGGTGGATTTTTGGGAACATTCTTATATGGATTTACTAACAGGTATAATTACAATGTAAAAAAAGTTTCAGCATCGTTTGACAATCTTCCGGCTTCATTCAAAGGTTTGAAAATTGTTCAGATCAGCGATATACATGCAGGCAGTTTTAATGATAAAAAAGCGGTTGAAAAAGGTGTGCAGCTCGCAATGGATCAGAAGCCTGACATTATATTCTTTACCGGTGATATTGTAAATGATCTTGCATCTGAATTAGAACCTTACAAAGATGTATTTGCCAAACTGAATGCACCTTTGGGTGTGTACAGTGTTTTAGGTAATCATGACTATGGTGATTATTACCAATGGCCGGATAGAACTGAAGCACAAAAACAAGGTGATAAAAAAGTCCACTCAGCTTTACAAACAGCTAATATTGAAAGACTAAAAGCCATTCATGCTGAAATGGGTTGGCGATTGTTGCTGAATGAACATGTACCTATTGAAAGAAACGGAGAAAAGATTGCTGTATTAGGAGTAGAAAACTGGGGTGCAAGAGGATTTGCCAAATATGGAAAGCTGGATAAAGCTTACATAGGAAGTGAAGCCTATCCTTTCAAAATATTATTGAGCCATGATCCGAGCCATTGGGATGCTGAGGTGAAACCAAAGTATAACGATATTGACCTCATGCTATCAGGTCATACACATGGAATGCAGTTTGGAATTGAAAATCCATATTTCAAATGGAGTCCGGTACAATGGGTATATAAACAATGGGCTGGTTTATATGAAGATGGCAAGCAGAAACTGTATGTGAATACAGGGTATGGTTTTATTGGTTATCCGGGAAGAGTTGGATTTTTACCTGAGGTGACGGTGATTGAATTGGTGTAAGTAAACAAATTCCTAAATTGCATGAGTAAATAAATTCTACCCTCAAATCTTACAAAAAGAACTATGAAATTTCTTTTATCCTTAGCGTTACTTGTTTTTAGCATTTCAGAATGCTATGCTAATCAATTAACCTTGTTAACTAAATCCCAAGCTGAAAAAGCAGTGGCATTTTTAAAAGATAATAATATAAACGAGGCCATTATATGGTGTGGCTGCTGTGCTAATGAGCCAATGAAAAAAATTCAACTATCAAAAACATACTCTCGGTTTTCAGGAACCGATGATTTTTACGAAGTTGTTTTTGTTGGAAAATTTAATAACGGAGAAATATATAACTCCCCAATAGACTTGGCAAATGTTCATTTACGATCTGGAAATGAAGCTAAAAATTTTGGAATTATATTAGGATTGAAATCAAATCCTTGTACGTTACCTTTCTTATGGGCACAAGCTGATCAAAACACACAGGAGTATTCAACAAATCCCATTGATTCAATAGCGTATTCAAATAATGATATTCATGAAGACACAGCTTCGGGAATTGAAGCCACATTTCCTGGTGGTCTTTCTGCTTGGAAAAGATATCTTGAAAGAAACTTAGATGGATCATTAGCTGAAAAATATATCAACCTACGTAATGGACAGAAAACCGCAGTTCAAACAGCCATCGTTTCATTTACCATTGATGAATATGGGAACATTTCTAAAGTCGGCGTTGAGAATTCAAGAGATATTCATCCTGTACTGGCTGCAGAGGCAATAAGAGTAGTTTCTAAATCCGGGAAATGGATTCCAGCGTCAAAAAATGGCAAGAACGTAAAATATAGAATGCGACAAAATATATCTTGGAGAGTTTCCAAATAATCACTGTCCTACTTTAAGTTTTAATTGTGACTGTATTCCCAGGCTTTACATTTGCAGCGGCATTAAAATTGCTCTTGCAGCACAACAATAAACCAAACAATATGAAAAGAATTATTCTTGCAGTAATGGCTTTCAGTTTTATAGGCATTACTTCTCAGGCACAGGGTGTAAGATTAGGTGCAAAACTGGGAGCAAATCTCAACAAGGTTACGGGTAAATCATTCAACGAAGAATTTGATCTCGGCTACCATGTTGGTGGCTTTCTCGAAATAGATTTCAGCAAAAAATTCGGTATTCAGCCAGAAGTTTATTTCAACCAGGCTACTACAACACGTTCCAGCGGTTTTGCTTCTATCTATACTGCAAACCCAAATGCCAATACCGATATTAAGTTGAATTATCTTTCTATTCCAATTTTACTTCGTTACAATGTTGGCAAGATGGTTACGCTTCAATTAGGACCGCAATTCAGCATCTTAACAAGCAACGACAAAACATTACTACAGAATGGTGAAGAAGCATTTAAAAACGGTGATTTTGCAATGGCAGGTGGTTTAACGCTGAACCTGAAAATGCTGAGAGTATACGGCAGATATAATATTGGCCTCACTAATATCAACGATATTGATGAAAAAGATAAATGGAAAAATCAACAGCTTCAATTGGGCTTAGGTCTTCGTTTATAAGCACATATCAAATATTTTCAACATAATTGTCCCGCCAAAAGCGGGACTTTTTATATTTACTGCCAATATGGATGGATGAGAATAGTTTCATTCCTTTGGCACCGATATTGACCATTACAGCATTCCTTCTGAAACTTGATTTTTAGAAAGGCTAATGACAAATTGACCTTGAGCATGACTACCGAACAATTCTTTTTTAAACCTGAAGAGGACAACGATTTTATACCGATCATCCCGATAAATGAAGATGGAGAAGACAAGAACCTGGTAATTCCTGATGTGATGCCATTGCTTCCACTTCGAAATACCGTTTTGTTTCCTGGTGTAGTAATTCCGATCACGGTTGGCAGAGACAAAAGCATTAAAGCCGTGAATGATGCTTACAAAACCGATAAGCTTATAGGCGTACTTGCACAAAAAGATCCCAATCAGGAAGATCCTGTTTTTACTGATCTTGTGGAGATAGGAACGGTGGCGAAGATCGTTAAGCTGATAAAAATGCCGGATGGCGGTACAACAATCATCATACAGGGAAAGAAACGCTTTAAAGTGTTGAAGCTTGTTTCTGATGATCCATATTTTAAAGCGAAAGTCAAATTAATGGCTGATGATGAGATTCCAACAGACCAGGATTTTGAAGCTACCATCAGCAGTATAAAAGATCTGGCCACGCAGATCATCACACTTTCTCCGAATATGCCTACGGAGGCTTCTATCATTCTTAAGAATATAGAAAACCCTTCGTTTCTTATCAACTTCGTTAGCAGTAATATGAATAGCGAGTTGGGAGAGAAACAAGACTTGTTAGAAATAGATGATCTGCAAAAAAGAGCAGAGAAACTTATTAATCTTTTACATAAAGACCTACAGTTTGCAGAGCTGAAAAATAAGGTGACTGCAAAAACGAAAACGGAGATCGATAAACAACAAAAAGAATATTTCTTACAGCAGCAACTCAAGAGCATCAAAGAAGAATTGGGTGGAGATACCAATGAAAGAGAGATTGCTGAGATGCGAAAAAAAGGTGAGACAAAGAAATGGACCGATGCTGCCAAAGCCATGTTCAAAAGTGGTATAGAGAAGCTGGAAAGAATGCATCCTTCAACACCTGATTATTCAGTTGTATATAATCATCTTGATCTTCTACTTGATCTGCCCTGGGAAGAATACACCAAAGACAATTATGATCTGAAGTTTGCGAAGAAGATATTGGATAATGATCATTATGGAATGGAGAAGATCAAAAGCAGGATATTAGAATATCTTGCCGTACTGAAGTTGAAAGGCGATATGAAAAGCCCGATACTTTGTTTTGTTGGTCCTCCAGGGATTGGAAAAACATCTTTAGGTAGAAGTATTGCACATGCTATCGGAAGAAAATATGTGAGATTGAGTTTGGGTGGATTGCATGATGAAAGCGAGATAAGAGGTCACCGTAAAACATATATCGGTGCAATGCCGGGAAGAATTTTACAGAACATCAGGAAGGTGAAAACTTCTAATCCTGTAATGATCTTAGATGAGATTGATAAGCTCGGAAGTGATTTTCGTGGAGATCCATCTTCTGCATTATTGGAGGTGTTGGATCCTGAACAGAATCATACATTCTACGATAATTATCTTGAGTTAGAATATGATCTCAGCAAAGTATTATTCATTGCTACAGCCAATAATCTTGGGCAAATTCAACCTGCATTAAGAGACAGGTTAGAGATCATTGATCTGAGTGGTTATGCAGTTGAAGAGAAAGTTGAAATTGCCAAACGACATCTTGTTCCGAAACAGAAAGAAGCACATGGATTGAAGAAAGTAAACTTTAAGATCAGCGATACTGTATTGCAGAAGATGATCGAAAGTTATACAAGAGAAAGTGGTGTGAGAGAATTGGATCGTCAGCTTGCTTCGGTTATGAGATACGAAGCAAAAGAATTTGCCATGAAGGGAAAGATAAAACCTTCTCTTACCAATGTTGAACTGCAAAAGATACTTGGCTCACCACGTTACAGCAACGAGATTTATAAAACAGCAAATATGCCAGGTGTAGCTGTTGGTCTTGCATGGACTTATGTTGGTGGTGATATTCTTTTTATAGAATCAGTTTTAAGTGAAGGCAAAGGTGAATTAAAACTCACCGGAAATCTTGGCCAGGTAATGAAAGAAAGTGCTACCACTGCACTTACCTATTTACAGGCCAATGCTAAGAAATACGATATCGATCCTTCAATGTTTGAAAAAAGAAGTGTGCATGTGCATGTACCTGAAGGAGCCACCCCAAAAGATGGTCCGAGTGCAGGTATTACGATGCTTACTTCACTTACTTCTGCATTTACGGGCAGAAAAGTAAAGCCTTATTTAGCGATGACCGGAGAGATCACTCTTCGTGGACAGGTTTTGCCTGTTGGTGGAATCAAAGAAAAAATCCTTGCTGCAAAAAGAGCAGGGTTAAAAGATATCATTATGTGCTGGCAGAATGAGAAAGATGTGCAGGAGGTAGACAGCAACTTTATTAAAGGAATGAATTTTCATTATGTGAAAACGATGAACCAGGTATTGGAATTGGCTTTGGTTGATTGATGTTTTTCACGCAAAGACGCTAACAAGCAAAGCCGCAGAGGCTTTGCTTTTCTGTTTAAACCTTTGCGTCTTAAAAGCTTTGCGTCTTTGCGTGAGATTTTATATCGCCAAAGCCCCATCCTTTGCAATCAACTCACTTGGCAATAATCCAAACTGCTTTTTAAAACTTCCTGCAAAATGACTGAGATTAGAATATCCTACTTTGATTCCCACTTCTTTAATTGAATGTTTTCCTTCGAGCAATAAAGCTTTTGCTCTTTGCATCCTGTTCTTCTGGTAGTATTCATAAATAGGCATGCCGTACAATTTCTTGAAATCAGTTTTCAACTTCGTCGGACTCATCGCACATAGCCTGGACAGGTAATTTATATTAGGTGGTGTTACAGAAAAATCATTCACCAGCATTGATTCTATTTTCATCAATCGGACGATCTCATTATCGGTAAAACGAAGTTTATCCGATTCCGTTTTTTCCTGTGCCATCAGCTTGGTAAGAAACTTTTCAATCAGCATCATCGTCCTGTTCTGCATGAAATTCACAGCTAATGGATGAGTGATCGTTTCCTTCATCAACTCCTTTAATATAGCCCTATATTCAACACCTAAAGGATCTACAGCTCCAGACTGAACGAAATCAGAAAAATATTTCGTGAGTAGTTCATCAATCACCTGGTCGTCTAAATACTGCTGCAAGTGATTTCGCCTGAACAAAATTCTATAAGAAAGCAATCTTGCATTTGCCGGAATAAAATATTTGCTGGCAACTTCTGTATGAGTAAGCAATACCATTTGCTTCAACATATTAAAAGAATCATCTCTTGGTGTTGAATACATGGTTGGTGCTTCCACAGCTTCATTAAACTGAAGGATATAATATTGGCTGTTGATGCTTCCCCTATGTAACATCAGGTCTTCTCTAAACCTGCAATCAGATATAAGAATTGATATACCATTGGGAAGTGTTATAGCTTTCATGTATCCCATTCCAATATGTGAAGGGATAGGCATAATACCATCAACAATTTTTGATTTGAAGCTCCGTGAGAAGGTAAGCAAGAGGTCATTATAACTTACCGAGTCGTAGTAAATTTCCATCATAGGCAGGCGTTACAGCTAATTTAGGAAATCTATAACGAATTTTATCTGCTACTTATGATGTCAGAAGGCAATTGATCGAAACTTTTTTTGAAGGCCTTGGCAAAGTTGCTCAGGTTAGAGTAGCCAACTTCCATCCCAACTTCCTTTACATTATACTTGTTAGAGAGAAGCATAGCTTTGGCTTTGTTCATTCTATGCTTTTGAAAATATTGATATATAGGAAGTCCGTATATTTCTTTGAACGTGTTTTTTAGCTTGGAAGGACTCATGGCAGCCATCTTAGCTAATTTTGAAATTCCTGGAGGAGCACCGGAAAAATCTTTCAAAAGTTCCTGTTCCACCTTCTGTAAACGAAGTATATCATCACTGGAGACCTTCATATCAAAATGCTGGTCGTTCATTTTTTTATAGATCCTTGTAAAGAATCTTTCAATTAAAAGCATTGTCCGGTTCTGGATGATCAGGTTCTCGAAGCTCTTGCTTTCACTTGCAGCCATTAATTCGCTTAAGATCCTTTTGTATTCAGCATCCATCGGCTCATAATTGAATGCACTCATCTTAAGCGAAAGATATTTTTTGATCACCTCTCCCACTTCTTCAACACCTAAAAAGCCTTCCAGCCATTCTTTGCTGAAATGAATGTTCACATTTTTTACAACGGTGCCGTTGGTATATAAAAAAAGCCAGTCAAATTTTGTGCTGGCCAGGAATACGGCAGACTTACTTGTTACTTCAGGTGTGCCCGGAACTTTGTTAATCACTTCATCAAAGCGAAGCGTATAAAAATCAAGATCACTTTTTTTACGTTGAAAAAGTATGTCTTCTTTGAAGGAATAATCGCTGATGAGGCATTGCAATCCATTAGAGAATTTTACAAGCTTCATATAGCCTTCGCCAATAGATGAATCTATAGACAAAACATTATCCTTCAGTTTAGATTTGAAAGATTTGGAGTAGAATTTTAAGAGTTCGTCGTAGTCAGTATGGTTGTATTCCAGTTTAAGCACAAGCTTACAGGTATCTCAAAGGGTTTCGTTTTGCAAACAGAATATATCTTTTGATGTTCATCCAGAAAGCCATGATCATATAAACGATCAGCGGTGAACCCATTGTAAGAAACGAGATATAGATGAACCACATACGAATTTTTGAGGTTGCTATACCTAGTTTTTCTCCAATGGCTGTACAAACGCCAAAAAGCTGCCACTCAATGTACTGCTTTAGTCTGTTCATATACGCAAATTAATTAAAATGAGTACATGATTGAAATCAAGTTTTCTGCCATCGTTTGTTACCGTACATTTGCACCTCGAATTCAATATTTATAACCAAACTTTTTTATACTCATGGCTTTTGATATTGAAATGATTAGAAAGGTTTATGCCGGGATGCCAGCTAAAATTGAAGCAGCAAGAAATACTCTCGGGAGACCACTGACATTATCTGAAAAAATACTCTTTTCTCATTTACATAACGATCAAAAGCTTCAAAACTTTGACCGTGGAGTAAATTATGTAGACTTTGCTCCTGATCGTGTTGCTATGCAGGATGCAACTGCACAAATGGCTTTATTGCAGTTTATGCAGGCCGGAAGACCAAAAGTGGCTGTTCCTTCAACAGTGCATTGTGATCACCTTATTCAGGCAAAAGAAGGAGCAAACAAAGATCTTGAAATAGCCCTCAACAATAACAAAGAAGTGTACGACTTCCTTGCTTCTGTTTCTAATAAATACGGAATTGGTTTCTGGAAAGCCGGTGCTGGTATCATTCACCAGGTGGTATTGGAAAATTATGCTTTCCCTGGTGGTATGATGATCGGAACCGATTCTCATACACCAAATGCTGGTGGTTTAGGGATGATCGCTATTGGTGTTGGTGGTGCAGATGCTTGTGATGTGATGGCCGGCCTTGCATGGGAACTAAAATGGCCTAAGCTTATCGGCATTAAACTCACCGGTAGAATGAATGGCTGGACAAGTGCAAAAGATGTGATCTTAAAAGTTGCCGGCATTCTTACTGTAAAAGGTGGTACCGGTGCTATTGTTGAATATTTTGGTGAAGGAGCCGATAGCATCAGTGCAACTGGTAAAGCAACGATTTGTAACATGGGTGCTGAAATAGGTGCTACATGTTCTTTGTTTGCTTATGACGAGAAGATGGCAGCTTACCTGAAAGGAACAGTAAGACAAGATGTTGCTGAACTAGCAGATACAATCAAAGAACATTTAAGACCTGATGCAGAAGTTTACAATGAGCCTGAAAAATATTATGACCAGGTTATTGAAATAAATCTTGATGAACTGGAACCACATGTAAATGGTCCTTTCACTCCGGATCTTGCATGGCCGATTAGTCGTTTTGCTGAAGCGGTAAAAGCAAACAACTGGCCTGAGAAACTTGAAGTAGCATTGATCGGTTCTTGTACAAACTCTTCTTATGAGGATATTACACGTTCTGCTTCTATTGCTCAACAAGCTATTGATAAAAACCTGAAAGCAAAAGCTGAATTTACGGTAACACCAGGATCAGAACAGGTTCGTTATACCATTGCGAGAGATGGTTTGTTGAACATATTCGATAAAATTGGTGGAGTTGTTTTAGCAAATGCATGTGGACCATGTATTGGCCAGTGGAGTCGTCATATTGATGACCCTAACAGAAAGAATTCTATCATCACATCTTTCAATAGAAACTTTGCAAAGAGAAATGATGGTCACTCAGGAACGCATGCTTTCGTGGCATCTCCTGAGATCGTTACAGCATTTGCAATAGCTGGTGATCTTACTTTTAATCCATTAAAAGATAAGTTGACTAACGATAATGGTGAAGAAGTTTTATTAGCAGAGCCGACTGGTCATGAACTTCCTGCAAGAGGATTTGCAGTTGAAGATGCAGGTTACCAGGCTCCTGCAGAAGATGGAAGCAATGTTGAAGTTGCTGTTAGCCCTGAATCGCAACGTTTGCAATTGTTAGCTCCATTTGCTTCCTGGGAAGGAACTGATCTTTACGGATTACGCTTATTGATCAAAGCAAAGGGTAAGTGTACAACCGATCATATTTCTATGGCTGGTCCATGGTTAAAATATCGTGGTCACCTAGATAATATCTCTAACAACTTATTGATCGGCGCAGTAAACTATTTCAACGATAAAACAGATTCGGTAAAGAATCAGCTTACAGGTGAATATGGTCCTGTACCTGCTACACAAAGAGCTTATAAAGCTGCAGCTATCGGAAGTATTGTTGTAGGTGATGAGAATTATGGTGAAGGTTCATCAAGAGAACATGCTGCTATGGAACCAAGACATCTTGGTGTAAGAGCTATTCTTGTGAAGAGCTTCGCAAGAATTCATGAAACGAATCTGAAGAAACAAGGAATGCTTGCATTGACTTTCGTAAACAAAGAAGATTACGAGAAAGTGTTGGAAGACGATACAATTGACATCAAAGGATTAAGTCAGTTTGCTCCGGGCAAGAATTTATCTGTTGTTTTGAATCATGCAGATGGAAGTAAAGAAGAGTTTGAAGTGCAGCATACTTATAATGATCAGCAGATCGAATGGTTTAAAGCAGGTGGTGCTTTGAATATTATTCGAATGAAGTTCTCTCAACAATAATATCTTTTGTTGAATACAAACCCTCCTCTCATGGAGGGTTTTTTATTGGTCTATATTTATAATGTATGAAGGACTTACTGGAAGAAATAGAATCTCAGCTTCAGCTTGCCATAACCAAAACGGAAAAGGTTTTCGGTGGTGATATAAATGAAACATTCATACTCCAAAGTGCAGATACAAAATTCTTTCTGAAACTAAATACTGCAGACAAGGAAGATATGTTTGAGAAAGAATTCAATGGTCTTGAACTGTTACGAACTACTAATTCAATTGCTGTTCCTCAACCATTACTCACAGAAAAACGGAATACACATATCTACCTATTAATGGAGTGTATAGATAAAGGAATTGCAACTAAAAATTTCTGGCAAACTTTCGCACAGCAATTAGCCTCACTTCACAGATCGACGAATGAAAAATTTGGGCTTGATCTCGATAACTATATCGGCTTTTTAGTTCAACCGAATAAAAAATCGAATAGCTGGAGTGAGTTTTATGCTGAACAAAGAATACTTCATTTTATCAAAAAAGCATTTGATGATAAAAAATGTGATAGCTCAGATATAAGAATGGCAGACAGGCTTTGTAGTAAACTAGATGATCTATTTCCACCTGAGCAGCCCTCATTATTACATGGTGATCTTTGGAGTGGAAATTTTATGATCAACAAAAATGGATTGCCTGTAATTTATGATCCTGCAGTTTATTATGGACATAGAGAGATGGACATTGGTATGAGTTTATTATTTGGTGGATTTGATAAAAGCTTCTACTCCTTTTACAATGAAGCCTGGCCGATGGAACAACATTGGAAAAGCAGAATTGACCTCACACAACTATATCCTCTCTTAGTGCATTTGAATTTGTTCGGTGGCCATTATTATCAATCAGTAAGAACTACATTAAAAAAATTTAGTTGAGTAAATTTGCAGCATGATCAGTTACAACCCCAAAGATTGGCTCATATTCGTCTTTCGTTTTCATAAAGCAGATACAGTAAGAAAACTCTTTCCGCTTATTGTTGTCATGTGTTTATATGCCTGGCTGGTTGTTTATCTTGAACAAAATTATTTTAAGGTATCAGATCTTAATTATGCAAAGAATGTAACTATGTTACATAACCTTCTGGGTTTTGCAATATCTATGTTGCTTGTCTTTAGAACCAATACAGCTTATGACCGTTGGTGGGAAGGAAGAAAGCTCTGGGGACAGCTGGTGAACAACAGCAGGAATCTCGCAGTAAAAATGAATAGTTTTCTTGACCAGGATGATGCAAAGAACCGGGCTTTTTTTCAGCAGATCATACCACGATTTGCAAGGGCAATGAAATTGCATTTAAGATCTGAGATAACGAGATTAGAACTAGATGAACAACCACATCCGGAAATTCCAAACTTTGATCATAACAAACATGTTCCAAACCAGATTGCAGGCTTGATGATGACCCGTGTTAATCTGTTGTACAGGGATAAAATTATTAGCGGTGACCAGATGATCATATTAAACAACGAACTGAAATCTTTTCTTGATATCTGTGGTGCATGTGAACGTATAAAGAACACGCCTATTCCTTATTCGTACAGTGGATTTATAAAGAAATTCATCTTCTTTTATATCATAACGCTGCCAATAGGTCTTGTAGCCAGTTTAGGGATGATAACCATACCGGTAGTCGCATTTATTTTTTATGTGTTAGCTAGTTTGGAGATCATTGCACAGGAGATTGAAGAGCCCTTTGGTAAGGACACGAATGATCTTCCAATGGAAAGATTATATGAGACGATCAATAAGAATTGTAAGGAAATATTGAGTTAAATGGTCAATGGTCAATGGTCAATGGTCAATGGTCAATGGTCAATGGTCAATGGTCAATGGTCAATGGTCAATAAAAGGAGCTTATGATGAGAATGTTCGCTGCTGAATAATGTAAAAAAAGTACAAGTGAGTGACACAACGAAGCTCAATAGAGATACAAAGCTGGCTAAATAATTATGTTACTTCTTATCAAACCACACTACCGTTTTATCATCTGGTACAGCATTATAGTTAATGCATAACTCTGATCCTTTTTTTATTGGTTTAACAGTGGTAATAGTCATCAATAAACTATCGTAATCCATATCGTAGTTACAATTGGCATCATAACTATGATTATACAATGAAACGTAACCAAGACCAAGTGCCCCTTGTTTGTTTGATATTCCCCATTCGAATATATAATCAAACAATCTTGTGCCTTCAATCGTTTTTCGCTCTTTAGGCGTTAAGACGATTACAGGGGAAATCTCGATAATAGTATTAGCAGGTATATTCTTTGAAGTATAAACACCTCTTCCTTTATGTCCGGAAGGTGCAACGAAGAGATAAGGTAGAATCATGGTAAACTTTGGGCTGCGAAAATAGCACAATAGTCATACCATGCAGTTTAATTAATTTAATTTGCAGTATGAGTTTGGAGGAAGTACAACCAACATTTCTGGAGCAGTTTGAAGAACTGATAAAAACAGAGGACAAACTGCAGATCCGTGATTTTCTGAATGACCAGAACATCAGTGATGTGGCTGAGCTTATTTATGAGCATGAAGATTACGACAGCCAGATCATTGCCAACATGGCTATACATCGTGCTGCAATGGTGTTTAAGATTTTGGACGTAACCACACAGAAGAAGATCATTAAACAACTTCCCTCCAGCAAAACAGCAGAACTGCTGAATGAATTACCTGCAGATGACAGAACAGATTTTTTAGAAGAGCTCAACCAAAATGCCATCAGGGATCTTATTAAACTATTAGACCCGGAAGAGAGAAAAGTAACACTTGCAATGCTGGGTTACCCTGAAGATTCTGTTGGTAGATTGATGACACCAGACTATGTGTATGTATATGCACATAACACTGTTGCAGAAGTATTGACAACTGTTAGAAGATTTGCACGGAATAGTGAAACCATAGATGTGTTATATATCATCAATGAAAATGGTGAGTTGATAGATGATATAAGAATAAGAGATATTATTCTTGCTGCACCGGACAAAAGAGTGGATGAATTGATCGATGGGAGAGTCATCACGTTAAATGTAAACGATGACCAGGAACATGCCAGTCAGGTGTTCAAGATGAATAACCGTGTGGCTTTACCTGTAGTTGATGATAATAATATTCTGCTTGGCATTGTTACCATTGATGATATGTTATGGGTAGCCAATGAAGAGTTCAGTGAAGACATACAGATGATCGGTGGTACGCAAGCCTTTGAAGAGCCTTATCTTGATATACCTATTCTTAAACTGTTTAAGAAACGTGTAGGTTGGCTCATTATTCTATTTTTAGGTGAATTGTTGACTGCCTCCGTAATGAAATATTTTGAAGATGAAATTGCCAGAGCTGTAGTGTTGGCTTTGTTTATCCCGCTAATCATTTCAAGTGGTGGCAACAGTGGTTCACAGGCATCAACACTTATTATACAGGCAATGGCTGTTGGTGAAATAACAATTGCAGACTGGTGGAGAGTAATGAGAAGAGAGATCATCAGTGGATTATTATTAGGAACGGTGTTAGGTGTTATTGGCTATTTCCGAATCGCTATCTGGCATTCATTTATGCCAGAACTTTATGCTGATGCATGGATGGAAGTTGGCTTTACTGTAGGATTTTCATTGCTTGGAGTTGTGCTTTGGGGTACTTTAACAGGTTCGATGCTTCCGTTAATATTAAAAAAGTTAGGAGCTGATCCTGCTGTATCATCTGCACCATTCGTTGCAACGTTAGTTGATGTAACAGGCTTGATCATCTATTTTAGCTTTGCTTATTTGTTTTTGCAGGGAATTATGTTGTAACCAGGGTTCTGTTTACTATTTAGCATAGTTGCGTCGCACTCTTGTACAGCAGAATTTGCTTCGGCTTTTACAAAATAAAAAAATCATTCTATGAGATATTGGATAAGCATCATGAGCTTGATTTTACTGGTTTCATGTTCACAACAGGAAGATAGAAATGCTAATGATACTACAGTAGTTAAACCAATTGATACATTCACGAAAGATCCTTCAATTGATGAAATACATGTGCATGGAAAAGATACGGTTGATGTTTATTCAAATGCAAGGTTTAAAAATGTATATGTCGAAAAGATCAACGACACTTCATTCAGGATAAATGGTAAAGCCCAGGTTTTTGAAGCTTCTTTTAGCTGGGTAATAGAAGATGGGCATAATGAATTATTATCAGGACATGGAATGACAGATGCCGGAGCACCTGAATTTGGCAACTTCAGTTTTGTTGTGAATATAAAAAAGCAAAGAGAAAACTCAACGCTGCATCTTATACTCTTTGAAGCCAGTGCTAAAGATGGAAGCAGGCAGTATGAATTACCTGTACCGTTGGATTAAGTGTTGAAGATGTTTTTACTGTCTTCCGATACTCGTAAATAGGACTTCCGTTTTATAAAGTTGAAGAAAAGAAAATATAAAACCACTATCACTAATACCACAGCCCTTATCATCTCGAAATTTGCAGGCTTTTCTACTCCCAACCATTTAAGTGCCATAGGAGAAAGTAACGATAAAAGAAAAGATGCATAGAATAACCAAAAGTAAGGCATATTACTTTCTACCTGTAAGAACTTAATATCATTTTCATTCAAAACAACCTCGTATGTATTACTGCTATACCAGTTCATCTTACATTGTACTGTGTGCACTCCTGCAGGAACAATAAACTCTTCAGGATTTCCTTTCACAGCCTCTCCTACATTTGTCCCATCAATATAAATAGAAAGTCTTCTAAAACGTTGTTGAAACGATGGTTTGGGATTGATGATGATCTTTGCCATATTATAAGTTAAACAATCCTTTATTTAAAAGTTGTAATGTTTGTTTTTTAGCAATGCCGGGAACCAGTAAAGAAATATTATGCCTGCTTCCACCATAACTCACCATTCTTACAGGTACATTTTTTATTGATTCAAATAATGCAGCCAGTATCTCTTTTGTTTCTGCTATTTCATTACCTACTATAGAAACAATTGTTTGGTCGGTATCTACTTCAACGATTCCAAAAGACTCTAACTCTTGCAAGATATCTTTTAAATGAGCATCATTATCTATCGTAACAGAAACAGCAACTTCAGATGTTGTGATCATATCGATAGATGTTCTGTACTTCTCAAAGACTTCAAACACTTTCCTCAAAAAACCATAAGCCAATAACATTCGGCTACTCTTAATGTTGATGGCAATAATACCATCTTTGGCAGCCACGGCTTTCACACCAACACTTCCTGCACTTTCTTCAATCGTTGTTCCTTTATCTTCCGGTTGCATGGTATTCAGTAGCTTCACCGGAACTTTATACATCTGTGCAGGCCATATAGAAGCCGGATGCAAAATTTTTGCTCCGAAATAAGCCAACTCAGCAGCTTCTTCAAAGCTTAATCGTTCAATAGCTTTTGTTTTATCAACTATCCTTGGGTCATTATTATGCATACCGCTGATGTCTGTCCATATCTCACATACACTGGCATTGATTGCTGCGGCAATTAACGAAGCACTGTAATCACTACCACCTCTTTTTAAATTATCAACTTCACCTCTTGCATTTCTGCAGATATAACCTTGTGTGATAAATATCGGCACATCTTTATGTTGCTTCAATAACTGAGTTAATTTAAGACTGATATCTTTTACCTGCGGTTCATCATAAGCATCAATGCTCATAAAATCAAGTGCAGGAACTAAGGCATGCTTTATTCCTTTCTCAGTGAGATATACAGAGAAAAGTTTAGTGCTCATCAATTCACCTTGTGCAAGAATATCCTTATTCAATGCTTCGCTGAAAGATATTTTGAGGATGATGTTCAAAAAATCAAAATGTTCATCAATAATTTTATATGCTGCAGTTCTCGCATTAGCAGTTTGTACAAGACCAGTAATAAAGTCTCTGTAATGCGCTTCAAGTTTATCGATATTATGTTTGGCGGATTGTTTATCAAAAACCGAGAGATTATTACTGATATCAACTAATGCATTAGTGGTTCCGCTTAAAGCAGAAAGCACAACAATTTTTGGCTCTTCATCTCTTTGAATCAGTTCTGCTACCTGGTGCATACGTTCTGGCTTACCTACACTGGTACCGCCGAACTTCATTATTTTCATGATCAACGAATTTGAGCTGCAAAAGTAAGAGAGAGATTGATTTGAGGCAGATAATACTCAATAATATCCGGCTAGGATAAAGCATAAGGGAACTAAATCCCTTACATGAAGTTATTTTGCTATGTAAAAACTAAATAAACATTATTGCAATAAAAAGCAATATTGTTACGAGGTAGAACAGAAACTGCTCATTTCGTGATGTAATATTGATTTGCATAAGGTTTTTGTTTAAAGTTCAATGATATAAAATCAATCCCTGTACCAGAATAAAAGTAGAAGATCAATTGGGCAACATTGATGATGTGTGTCAAACCTAATCCTAACTGTAATCAGGTTTAATTCTAATGCCAGTTTAATGTGAGCTGCTCTGTAAAGAATTGAACGTACAAGTGAGTGACACAACGAAGCCACATAGTAGTAATTCAGTTGGAAAACTGCTTCCTGCCTTAAGTAGCTTGCTTCGTTTTACTCACAATGACGAAAAAACTCCCCCGAAAAAATCGAGGGAGCTACAACTAAAAAACACCGTGGTTTTTCTATAAACAGCGATTAATCTGGTTTCTTACCATCTAAAAATGTATTGATAGAAGAGATATTTCCCTGTTGGGTATTCTCATCTTTATTTACCGTGTACTTACTGTAAAAATTTTCTACTGAAGTAAGTGTGTTGCCGAAAAGTTCCATGTTACGGCGGACATAGGCTGGTACCGAATCAAACTCATTGTTTGGATCTGCAGAATTCATGTTGAAGGACAAATTCCTAAGCTTCTGAATTCTTTCTGCAGCCCTGCGTTTTTGATCTTCTGCATCGTCCAGCGGAGCCGGATCCTCTGCAGGAATTGAGGGCTGTTGTTCCATCCTGGTTTGTAACCGAGCTTTGTCCGCCGTTTGTGGATCTTCCTCCTTTTCTACCAGCTTCATCTCGAATTCCGGTTCTTCTTCGATGTGCTTTGCAGCAGGAGTTACCTCAAGAGGCTTTTGTTCTACCGGTTTTGGTTGTTCATAGTTTGTTGCAGCAGGCTTCTGATCAGGAATCTGTGCATAAATATTGGATGGCTTAGCTAAGAAAGTATTAGAGTTTTGAGTTTCTAGTTTTGAGTTTGGTTGTTCACTGAGTTTAAAGTTTAACTCTTCAGGAACTTCGTTGATCTTCGGTTGTTCTATTGGTTGAACTGGACCTGTGATCTCAGGCGTTAATTCAAAATGAATAACTGGCTCTTCCGAAGATTGATGTCTAATATCTCCTGATTGATTTGTTTCAGGAATATGAAGTTCCATCAACTCCAATGACTCCCTGTTATCAATCCATGAAGGCTGCAATGCATCTTCACTGTTTACTGAAAGTTGTAAACTATCAGTAAGTGTTGGTGCAAAAGGATCCTTATCCTGTAAAGGCAAAGATTGCTGCTGGTACATTTTCTTTTCTTCACCTTCCAAACCTAAAGTCATAACAATCTTCTCTGGCTTAGGTTCCGGCTTCACATTTACAGCGGGAATATTAAACTTATCAGCAAAAGGATCTTTGTGTTCAAAACCTGTTGCGATTAAAGTAATACTGATGTTATTACCGATAGTGTTATCATAACCCATCCCCATGATAACATCAGTAGATTCTCCGGCTTGCATTCTTAAATATGTGTTGATGACTTCTACTTCATCCATTGTACACTCATGTTCACCTTCAGGTGAATTGATGTTCAGCAATAACCATTTTGCTCCTCTGATATCGCTGTCATTCAACAGTGGACTGTTCAGAGCTTCTTCAATTGCTTTTTGTGCACGGTCTTCTCCTTCTGCTGCTGCACTACCAAGTATTGCCACACCACCATTTTTCATTACTGTGCATACATCAGCAAAGTCAACAATGATATGACCTTTACTATTGATGATATCTGTGATACATTTTGCAGCAGTTGCAAGCACATCATCAGCTTTATTGAAAGCTTCTTTCATTTTAAGATTGCCATACTGCATTCTTAACTTATCGTTACTGATAACAAGTAATGTATCAACATAAGGTTTTAGTTCTTTAATACCCTCTTCGGCTTGTTTCATTCTTCTTGGTCCTTCAAAACCAAAAGGTGTAGTAACAATTCCAACGGTAAGTATTCCTAATTCACGGCAAATTTTTGCAATGATCGGAGCACCTCCTGTTCCTGTTCCACCACCCATACCGGCACAAACAAATGCCATTTTGGTATTGACTTCAAGAATACGTTTGATTTCTTCTAATGACTCTTCTGTAGCCATTTTACCAACTTCAGGATTAGCACCTGCTCCTAAACCTTGTGTAAGGTGTGGCCCCAGTTGAATTTTATTTGGAATTTTACTTTGCTCTAAAGCTTTGGAATCTGTGTTGCAGATAATGAAGTCAACTCCTTCAATGTCGTGAGAATACATGAAGTTAACAGCATTGCTTCCACCACCACCAACACCAAGAACTTTGATGATGGATGATTTTTGTTTTGGCAGATCAAAGTGTATCATAATACGGAATTTAGAATTTGTGGTTAGTAAGTATTTGGTCCTGATATTTTAGAAGCTTCAAGCTTTTCGCTTACAGCTATATTTTCTTATCTTCTTCTTCCTTGAACAATTCAATCAAATTATTCTTGAACTTATCCCAGAATCCACCGGAGATATTTTTTCTTCCCCTCATGTTCACTTCTTCTTTCGCTAATTCTGTTGGAGGAGGAGCAACAGCACTCGTTTTCAAACTATCCGGCACTTCTACTTTTCTGAACTTGTTCAAAAACTCTTTACGCTTATGTTCATAATCGTTATAACCTTTCAGAATTAAACCGATACAAGTTGAATACATCGGGTTCTTCAGATCTTCGATATGATTGGCTGCAAGATGTTCATTCGGATAACCGATTCTTGCATTCAATCCTGTAACATATTCTGTTAACTGGATCAGATGTTTTAATTGTGCTCCACCACCTGTTAATATTACCCCACCATTCAATGCTCTTTGATCTAAACCAACCTGTTTCAGATGATAAGAAACAAAATCGAGTATCTCACTCATTCTTGCCTGGATGATATTAGCAAGATTCTTTACACTGATCTCTTTAGCCGGCATTCCTCTTAAACCAGGAATAGTAATAAATGCGTTTGATTTGGTTTCATCACTCAAAGCAGAACCAAACTGCTTCTTCATTGCTTCGGCTTGTTGTTTCAATACACCCAATCCCATTTTGATGTCGTTAGTGATGTTCTCACCGCCAAAAGGAATTACTGCAGTGTGTTTCAAAATTCCTTCATAGAAAACTGCAAGGTCAGAAGTACCACCACCAATATCAAGAATGGCAACACCAGCTTCAACATCCATATCACTCATAACAGCAGATGCAGATGCCAGAGGCTGCAACACAAGATCTTTTGTGTTTAATCCGCTTCTTTCAACAGATCGATTGATATTTCTGATTGCATTACGATCACCGGTGATGATGTGAAAGTTTGCACCAACCTTTACACCATTGTATCCCACCGGATCTTTGATGTTTTGAAAATTATCTACATGAAATTCCTGCGGAATAACATCAATAATTTGGTCACCGGCAGGAATAAATGTTTTACGCTGATTCTCGATCAACTGTTCAACTTCCCATCTTTGAATTTCTGTATCAGGATCATTGCGAACCATATCACCACGAGTTTGTAAACTCTTGATGTGATGACCAGCGATACCAACATACACTTCAGAAATTTCGAGATCAGGATTGCTTTGAATGCAATTGTTCATAGCTTCCTGTATGGCTTTGATGGTTTGATCAATATTCAGCACCTGACCATGCTGAACACCGTTTGAGTTGGCTCTTCCAAATCCGAGGATCTCCAGTTTGCCATACTCATTTTTTCTTCCTGCGATAGCAGCAATCTTGGTTGTTCCAATGTCAAGCCCCACGATAATTGGAGCTTCACGCATTGCTACAGCATTTTCATTGTTTGCTGTATTTGTGTTCATAGATATGTGTGTTTTAGTTGTTACGTTTTTAAACCACGGACTATTGATGATAGGCCATAGTTGTTTTAATTTTATACCAGCTTCATCTCTTTATTCATCTTCCGTTGTGTCACTCACTTGTACGTTCAGATCTTTATGCAACATTTTGCAGCAGATCGAATTACTTCCCTCTCTTCATTACAGCTTTCGGTTGATTTTGATGACCAGGTTTGATTCCTGAACTTTTTTCTGCTATCGGTTTAACCTGAACAGTATCTTTCATTGCTGTCTGTGAACTTTCCAATGAGTTCTGCATTTGTTGCATCGCACTAACTGAATCTGTCATCGGAACTGCAGCACCTCTTCTAGTTGCTACAATTTGTCCATCGTACATTAAGTTGATTATTTCATATTTATCAAATCCTACTCTTGTACTCACATTCTTATAAAACGTGAACAGCTTTTTAAATTTCTTTTCTATATCACTTACATCGCCGAATTTGATTATGTGATTACCGATAACAGGAACCATTTCAAATTCATTACCTGTAATATCTATCTGTGCTATTTGTGCATTCCAGAAACTATCAGCATAGATGTAATTACTTAAGCTGATCACATCTTTCAGTAATGCACTATCAGGCTTCGATAATTTTTTTCCAAAAGGAAAACCGGTAAAAACAGGAACCCTTGCAGTAAGTTTTTCACTTAGTGGCAAAGTTTTACCCCTACTGTCGAGATAAAATGAATTACCCATTACAGTAAAAATTCTTGCGATAGGTTCTCTTTCAGTTATTCTAACCTGGAGCACTTGCTTATTATCAAAGAACAATTCAGCATTGTTGATCCATGGATCCTTTTCCAATTCCTCTTCAATGTTTCGCAGATCAACTCTGGTCATTGAAACACCAGTGAAGCTTGCTTTCCCTTTCAATATTTCTTTTATGTCTTTTTCATCAACAAAAACATGTTCAGTAGCACCGCTGATCTCTATCTGCACATCTTCACACAATTTCTCTGACTTCTTTTGCATAGCAGCAACCAATAACACCAGTGTACCTGTACCAGCCAGTATCCAAAGTGCTTGTATGATTCGTTGCTTGATCATTATTCTTTACTTATCAACTTTATTAACCTATCAACTTACTAACAGGTTCTACTAACACATCAATATCTCCGGCACCTGCCATTACTAATAATTTAGGCTTGTTATCTTTCACCCACTCCTGCATTTCTTCCTTACTCAATACTTTTTTATTCGCCAGTTTCATTTTTTCTAATATCATTTCACTTTCTACACCTTCCATTGGAAGTTCTCTTGCAGGATAGATCGGCAATAAAATAACTTCATCTGCCAGGTCGAGACTTTCTGCAAAGCCATCAGCGAGATCATTTGTTCTGCTATAGAGATGTGGCTGAAATATTATCGTGAGTTTATCACTGTAAATACTTCTAACACCTTTGATCAATGCCTCAAGTTCTTTGGGATGATGTGCATAATCATCTATCAAAACATGGTTATCATTCTTAATGATATACTCAAACCTTCTTTTTACGCCTTTAAAATCTTCTAAGGCAGCTTTTATCTTTTTATCATCAATCTTCAGATGCTTTGCTACTGTAATGGCAGCAATTGCATTTTCAATATTGTGCAATCCACCCATGTTTAAAATAACATCTTCGAGTTTCCAACCTTTCCCAATAATGTTGAAATGATATGAAGCTTTGATCACTTTTACATTAGTTGCATGTACATCAGCATTGGTATCATCGAAGCTATAAGTGTAATGATGTGTTGCTTTCAGATCTTTCGTTCTTGACAAACCATGTTTTGAAATAATGCACCCACCAGGTTTTACCCTGTTGGCAAATTGTACAAAAGCATTTTCTACCTCTTCTGCTGTGCCATAGATATCAAGATGATCAGGATCCATTGCAGTGATCACAGCCACATCCGGACTTAATTTTAAAAAGCTTCTATCATATTCATCTGCTTCAACAACAGAAACATTATTGTCGCTGCTCCAAAAATTGGTGTTGTAATTGGCTGCAATTCCCCCTAGAAAGGCATTGCATCCGTAACCACTATGACGAAGAATATGTCCGACCATAGTGGTAGTTGTTGTTTTACCATGAGTTCCACCAACACATACATTCATAGAACTTTCAGTTATCCATTGCAACACATCACTTCTCTTTACTATATTATAACTATTAGCCCTGTAGTATGTGAGTTCTTTATGTCCTAAAGGCACGGCTGGAGTATACACAACCACGTCAGCTTCTTTGGCGATTAAATTCAAATCTTCTTTATAATGAATAGCGATACCTAACAACTCCAACTCAATCGTAAGATCGGTTCTCGTTCTGTCGTAACCACTCACCATAGCACCTTTCGAATGAAAATACCTGGCAAGAGCACTCATGCCAATACCTCCGATACCGATGAAGTAAATGTTCTTTATTTTGTTTAGTGTACTCAAACTATTGTTCTTAATATTTCTTTTGCGATGATCTCATCTGCATTTGTTATTGCAAGTGATGAGATGTTTATCCGTAATTCTGTTTGTAACTGTTCATTAATTGCTAAAGCCATTACAGTTGCGATCAATTTTTCTTTTGCTTCACTATCTTTTACCAGTAATGCAGCTTGTTTACTCACCAGGTGTTGTGCATTCACAGTCTGATGATCTTCTGTTGCATGCGGAAAAGGAACAAACACAACCGGTTTTTTTGCCACACATAATTCTGCTACAGCCATTGCTCCTGCTCTACTGATGACTATATCTGCTGCTGCATAAGCCATTTCCATTTCTCTGATAAAATCGTTAACCCAAATATTCTTTCTATCTTTTCCTTTTCCGATATATTCTGCAGCAGTGGTCTTACCTGTCTGCCAGATCAATTGAAGATTATTTCTTTCAAATTCTTCAATATGAGTAGCAATTGCTTCATTGATACTTCTTGCACCAAGGCTTCCACCGACTGCAAGGATGGTGGTCTTGCTTTCATCCAGTCCGAAAAATTTAACTGCATCACTTTTTAAAATATTCACAGATGCAATTGATCTACGAACGGGATTTCCTGTAACCATGATCTTTTCTGCCGGGAAAAATTTTTCCATTCCATCACCTACAACAAAAACCTTTGCAGCTTTTTTTCCAAGCATCATATTTGCTTTGCCTGCAAATGAGTTGCTTTCATGAATGAATGTTGGAATTGCTTTCGCCTGTGCTACTCTTAATACTGGAAAAGAAGAATATCCACCAACACCAATCACAGCATCTGGTTTGAAATTGTTGATGATACCTCTCACCTGGAAAAAACTTTTGATGAGCTTATAAGGCAGACCAATATTTTTTATCAAAGAACTTCTGTTGAATCCTGCTATATCCAAACCTTTAATCTCATATCCTGCCTGTGGCACTTTTTCCATTTCCATCTTGCCTTTGGCGCCAACAAAAAGAATATCAGCATCTGGTTGCAATTGTTTTATTGCATTTGCAATTGCAATTGCCGGGAAGATGTGTCCTCCTGTTCCTCCTCCTGCTATGATGATCCTTTTGTTCATTTAAATTTCTTGTGTACGGTTTCTTAGCTCAATAAAGAACTAACCGTACAAGTGAGTGACACAACGAAGCTTAATAGATGCAATTAGCTGACTACATTATTATTTACTTCAGGTTGTGACACAGGTTCCTTTCCTTCTAACTGCTCTACGTTTCTTGCCACACTTAATATGATACCGATGGCTGCACAGGTGAAAAGGAAAGACGTTCCACCCATACTGATCAACGGTAGTGTTACACCTGTTACCGGTGTTAGGTTTACATTTACTGCCATGTTTGCAATAGCCTGGATTACCAATGTAAAGCTTAAGGCCAAGGCTAAGAATGCACCAAATGCATACGGACATCTTTTGAAAATGTTAATGCATCGGAACAAGAACAGCAGGTAAATGAATATGATAAATGCCCCACCAGCCAAACCGTACTCTTCTATGATAATTGCATAAATGAAATCGGAATAAGGATGTGGTAAAAAATTTCTTTGTGTGCTATTGCCTGGGCCTTTACCCATAAATAATCCGCCATTGGCAATTGCAATTTTTGCCTGCTGCACCTGGTAAGGAACAGCTTCATCTTTTGCATAGATAAAATCCTGTACACGTTTGATCCACGTACCTACACGACCAACATTTGCTGCTTTGGTGATGGTGCTTTTACCTTCTTCTTTGTTGTAGGTCATGGTAGCAACACCAACTAACATTGCAACAGGAATAAGTGCAACGATTATTGCAAGGGCAATATGTTTCATACTAATCCTGCCAATGAACATAAGCATCAATGATGTTGCACCTGTAAGTAATGCAGTTGACAAGTTTGCAGGAGCGATCAATCCACAAATGATTATAACTGGAGTGATGATTGGAAGAAATCCTTTTTTGAATTCTTTGATCACCTCTTGTTTCTTACTCAGCATTTTTGATATGTACATAAACAAAGCAAGCTTGGCAAGATCAGAAGTTTGCATGGTGAGATTGATCACCGGCAATTTGATCCAACGGCTACCTTCATTTATTTCTGCACCGAACAACCATGTATATATTAAGAGCGGAATTGAAATGAGATACAGCACTGTAGCAACCCTGGAATAGATAGTATAGTTGATCCTGTGAAGGAAATAGATCAGCAACATTCCAAGTGTAATAAATGAAAGTTGCTTAAAGAGATACACTTCAGTATTTCCTTTGTACATCTTGTAAGCCAATGAACCGGTTGCACTGTACACTACCAACAAAGAAGTTAATGCCAGCAGGATTACAATACCCCAGATATATTTATCACCTCGTGTATTACGCAGCAGTTGCTGTTTATTCAGCGAAGCGAAGGATATGTCTCGTATGTTGATTGGTTCAGACAAAAGTTTCTCGTTTCTTGTTTATCGTTATTTCGTTTCTCGTTGTTTACAGTTCTTTTACAGCGTCTTTAAATTGTGTTCCCCTGTCTTCATAATTTTTGAAGAGGTCGAAACTGGCACAAGCGGGGCTTAACAATACCACATCACCTTTCGCTGCCAGTTGAAACGAGCTATCAACTGCATCTTTGGCACTGGCTGTTTCAACGATCATGGGCACTTTATCTTTAAATGCTGCAATGATCTTTTTGTTATCCAAACCCATACACACAATAGCCTTTACCTTTTCTTTTACCAGGTCTTCGATGAGTGTATAATCGTTTCCTTTATCTGTACCACCTAAAACCAAAATCGTAGGCTTACTCATACTTTCCAATGCATACCACGTGCTGTTTACATTTGTTGCTTTACTGTCGTTAATGAATTCTACACCACGAACAGTAGCCACATGTTCCATTCTATGTTCCAGGCTTTGAAAATCTTTCACTGCTTCACGGATCTTTTCTTTCCTGATGCCAAGTGTAGCTGCTGCAATACCTGCTGCCATGGTGTTGTAGTTATTATGTTTGCCTTTCAATGCGAAATCGTAAATACTCATACTCACTCTTTCTTCATGAATTCGCAACATCATCTGGTCTCCTTTAATGTATCCGCCTTTCTTTGTTTCCTGTTTCATAGCAAATGGTAATGGGTTAGTATTTGGTTTTAGTAACGCTAATTTTTGTGTGATGACTTCATCGTCCAAATTGTAAATGAAGTAATCTTCGTTCGTCTGGTTTTCGATGATCTTAAACTTGCTGTTGATGTAGTTTTCGAACTTGTAATCATAACGATCAAGATGATCTTCGGTTATGTTCAAAAGCACAGCTACATCCGGACGAAAAGTTTTTATATCATCGAGTTGAAAAGAACTGATCTCAGCTACATACAATTGTTTCGGATCTTCTGCTATTTGCTTAGTGATGGAATAGCCGATGTTTCCTACCAATGCAACATCAAGTCCTGCTTTTTTGCAGATGTGATAGATCAGTGATGTACATGTGCTTTTTCCGTTACTTCCGGTGATGCCAACAATTTTGCTATCACCTTTAAACCGATAAGCCAGTTCAAACTCACTGATCACTTCAATACTTTTAGCCCTGATCTTTTTCACCATTTCATTCTTCTCCGAAATACCAGGACTTTTCATCACTTCATCTGCATTCAGGATTTTTTCATCGGTATGTGTGCCTTCTTCAAATTCTATTTCGTTATCAAAGAGCTCTTTTTTGTACTTATCTTTTATTGATCTGCCATCACTTACAAAAACATCATAGCCTTTCTGCTTACCAAGTATGGCAGCACCAATACCACTTTCACCTGCTCCCAGTATTACTAACCGATGTTTCATTTTTATTTAGCCAACTTTAAATCTTTACTCACCGTCTGTTGTGTCACTCACTTCTATGTTCAGATCTTTACTCATCATGTGCCGCCACTGTACTGATCAATAAAGAACTATCAGTACAAGGGTGCGACGCAACAACAGCACAATTCATATTCTGCACTCTGCTACCTAATTTTCAAAGTCACTATAGACATCACTACCAACAGTACAGTGATGATCCAGAACCTGACTGCTATCTTGCTTTCGTGATAACCCTTCTTCTGATAATGATGATGGAGCGGACTCATTAAGAAAATCCTTTTGCCTTCACCATACTTCTTCTTTGTGTATTTGAAATATGCAACCTGCATCATCACACTTAAATTCTCCACCAGGAACACACCACAGAAAATCGGAATCAATAATTCTTTACGAACGATGATTGCTAATGATGCAATGATTCCGCCTAATGCAAGACTACCGGTATCACCCATAAACACCTGTGCAGGAAATGCATTGTACCAGAGGAAACCGATACATCCACCGATGAATGCTGCAACAAAAATGGTAAGCTCACCAAGGTTAGGTATGTACATGATGTTGAGATAATCTGCCAACATGTAGTTACCACTTGCATAGACAAATATTCCAAGACAAGCACCGATGATGGCACTGACACCTCCTGCAAGTCCATCTAAACCATCTGTGATATTGGCTCCATTCGAAACAGCCGTGATAATAAATGTTACTACTAACACATAAACGATCCATGTATAATCTTCTGCACCATCTCCCATCCATGTAATTAATCTACTGTAGTTAAACTCATGATCTTTAACAAATGGAATGGTGGTGATCGGTGTTTTTGCTCTTACAAACTTTCTTTCTTCACCGGCTATTTCTCTTACTATCACAGGACCATTTACTGTTTGAGTAGCATTGCCGAAATACTCTCTTTCCACAACAACGCTATCATTGAAATAAAGTGTAAGGCCAACAATAATTCCTAATCCAACCTGTCCGATTATTTTTGATATACCTGCTAATCCATCACTGTCTTTCTTCTTGTATTTCTCTCCTCTTTCCTGTGCAGTCTTTCTTGCTTTGATCTTAAAGAAATCATCAAGAAAACCGATGATACCTAACCAGATGGTTGATAGTAACATCAACCTGACATATACTTTTGTCAGATCGGCAAAAAGCAGTGTTGGAATAATAATAGCCAACAGAATAATCAAACCACCCATTGTTGGTGTGCCTTTCTTAGTTGCCTCACCGGCAAGGCCCAATTCTCTTACACTTTCTCCAATTTGTTTTCTTTGTAAATATTTAATGATGCGTTTACCAAATATGGTGGCTATCAACAAAGACAATACAATTGCCATTGCAGCACGGAATGTGAGGAACTGAAACAAGCCTGTACCTGTTACGTTAAACTCTTCTCGTAGCCATGTGAAAAAATGGTATAGCATTTTAGTTAGTTGATAGTTGACAGATGATAGTTGAAAATTGCAACTCCATCTACTTTCCTAATAATTCAAACATTTCTTTTAAAACCTCCTTGTCGTCAAAATGATTCTTTACTCCATTTATATCCTGGTATTTTTCATGTCCTTTTCCGGCAATTAAAATGATATCATCATTATTCGCAAGGCTGACAGCTGTCTTAATTGCTTCCTTTCTATCGCTGATTGTGATGTATTTTCTTTTTGCAGCACTGTTCAATCCTTCTTCCATGTCTCTAAGTATCTGTTGCGGATCTTCAGTTCTTGGATTATCGCTGGTGAAGATTGCTTTATCACTCAGATCACATGCAGCGTGGGCCATGATTGGTCGTTTGGTTTTATCTCTATCACCACCACAACCAACAACGGTGATCACCTGTTCATTTCCTTTTCTTAGTTTCTTTATAGTAGATAGCACATTTTCTAAAGCATCGGGAGTATGTGCATAATCAACAATTCCCACAATGCCAGTATTGCTAACGACATAATCAAACCTTCCTTCAGCACCTGACAGTATACTCAAAGCCGTTAATACTTCGTCTCTCTGTTTACCAAGACAAACAGCAGCACCAAATACTGCAAGCAGATTGTAAGCATTGAATTCACCGATCAATAAAAAATGAACTTCTTTTTCATTAACGATCATCTGCAAACCAGTGAGCGAATTCTCAAGGATCTTTCCTTTGAAATCTGCTATCGTCTTCAGGCTGTAGAAATATTTTTTTGCAGGTGTATTCTGCAGCATCACATTTCCTCTTTTATCATCTGCATTTGAAATAGCGAAAGCCGATGAAGTAAGATTATCGAAGAAACTTTTCTTTACACGTATATACTCATCGAAAGTTTTATGATAATCAAGATGATCATGTGTGATGTTACTAAACAAACCACCAGTAAAATGCAAGCCTGTTGTTCTATGTTGATGCACAGCATGTGAGCTTACTTCCATGAATACATATTCACAGCCAGCGTCTAACATTTGTTTAAGCAACGCATTCAAACTAACAGCATCAGGTGTGGTATGTGTGGCGGGAATGATCTCTTCACCAATATGATTTTGTACCGTGCTGATCAATCCACATTTATGACCTAATTGGGTGAACAGTTTAAATAACAGCGTAGCAATTGTTGTTTTCCCATTCGTTCCGGTAACACCAACTAATTTCAACTTTGAAGAAGGTTCTCCATAAAAGTTGTGTGATAAATATGCCAGTGCTTCATTAGTATTATCAACTTGTATATATGTTATACCTTCTAATCGTTCATCAGGAAAAGTATCGTATACAACAGCAGTAGCTCCAAGCTCTATTGCTTTGTTGATGAAATGATGTCCATCAGCCTGCACTCCCCTAATTGCTACAAACACATCACCTTTAGAAACTTTTCGGGAATCTATCTGAATGCTGTTCACATTAACCTGCATATCACCTTCAACAGCAAGCAAACGCACTTTATATAATATGTCCTGTAACCTTGCCACTATCTTAATTCAATATTTATTGTTTGTCCTTTAGCGATTGTATTACCCGGTTCAACAGATTGCGATGCCACTTTTCCTTTTCCTCTCACTGCTACTTTCAGACCAATGTTCTCACACACAGCGACGGCATCTTTCAAAGCCAATCCTTTTAAAGAAGGCATTTGCTTCTCCGATATTTTGAAATTGTACACAGCAGCTTTACCTGTTTGATTTGTTACGGTAATAAAATCACTTTCACTATTGGTGCTAGTGTACTTTAGTTTTAGTTTATCAAACACTTGCTTAACTTCTGTTGAATAACCAGCATATTGAAACCAGCTGCTATCTTTTTTTGCAATCAGATTCAACTGATCATTTTGTTTCACGTATAATGTATAGAGCCTGTCAGATATCTCTTTAAAAACCGGACCTGCTACCGATGCTCCATAAAACTTAGCAGCATGTGGTTTATTCTTGATCACTACTACTATTGTATATTGTGGATTTTCTGCAGGAAAAAATCCGGCAAAAGATGAGTGATAAATTTTATCCGCATAACCTTTATTGCCATTAGCAACCAAAGAGGTTCCTGTTTTACCCGCAACAGTATAAGGCGAATTTTTAAACAAGTGAAAGCCGGTACCACCAGGAACAGTTGTTACACCAGTTAAACATGCATTCAATTGTTTCAATGTTTCATCGCTACATATTTTTTCATTCAGTATTGTTGGCTCAACCATCTTTACCACTTTTCCATTCTCAGTGATTGAACTTACCAGGAATGGTTTCATCATCTTACCGTTATTCGCAACAGCATTATATAACATGGCTGTATGTAATGGTGTTACCATCAGGTTGTATCCGAAGCTCATCCACGGTAATGTTGTATTGCTCCAGTATTTTGTTCCAGGTTTATAGATAACCGGTTTTCTTTCTCCTAAAAGATCAACACCAGTGGTAACATCCATGTTCAATTTTTTAAGATGATTAATAAATTGAGAGGGAGAATTACTATAACTATTTACTACGAGTTTCGCCATTCCTACATTAGAACTTACTTCGAATGCTCTCTTAATATCTACCTGGTATTGTCCATGCTGTTCACTATCATAAACAGTTCTTCCTGCAATTTGCCATGCACCTCCTTCGAGATTAACAGGTGAATTGATGTTTACCTTTTTATCTTCTAACACAGAAATAAGTGTAGCGAGTTTAAATGTTGATCCCGGCTCTGATGGTGTTAATGCATAATTATAGTTCTCGAAATAATTTCCACCGGGTGTTCTTCCGAGATTTGCAATCGCTTTTACCTTTCCTGTTTTTACTTCCATTACAATAGCACATCCATGCTCAGCTTCATTGCCAACCATCATCTTCATTAAAGCATTTTCTGTTATCTCCTGAATGTGCATGTCTAATGTTGTGATGATATCTTTACCGTTCTTCGGTTCTATTGTATTCGCATCGTCTTCTAAAGGCATTGAAACACCAGCTCCTACATATCGCACCATTTGCTGTCCACTAGTTCCTTTCAAGACTGAATCATATGTCTGTTCCAGGCCAATCTTCTGTGCATTTTGTCTTTCCAAACCAATTGTTCTGTAAGCCAACATTTGATATGGATTCAATCTTATACTTCTTACATCTGCAATAAATCCACTTTTATTTCTTCCTTCTCTCACCAATGGAAGCGTTAACAGCTTCTGGTATTCTCTGTATGAAATATTTTTCTTCAGCAGAAAATACCTGAGCTTGTTCTTATACCCTTTCTCAAGTAATTTTTTATACTGGTTATGATCTTTGTCTTTAAACAATGCTGCCAATCCAACACTCAATGAATCAACATTTGTCCTGAACCTTTTTCCACTCTTTTCTCTTAAGCCATCAGCCATGAAATCAATGTAGACATCGAACTGAGGAATACTCGTACTCAACATTTGTCCATCTTCACTGAAAATTGTTCCTCTCTCTGCTTCCACCTCAACCCATTTCAATTGAAGTGTATCTCCCAATCCTCTCCAATGTTTTCCCTGCACCTGTTGTATGTAAAAAGCTTTTCCGAAAATCACAGCACATACCAATACCATTACTACAAAACACAGGTACACTCTCCACAGTATGTCTTTTTTTACATCCATCAATTCTCAACTTTTATTCGCATTGGTGGCACAGTATCTAACTTCAAACCAAGTGGTGTAGCAGCTTTTACGATCTCCGGTTCACGACTGCTTGCCATCACTTCGCTCTTTGCTGTTTTATATTCGAACTGTAATTTTTTTATTTCCTTTTCAGTATCGCTGATCTTCCTGATGGTTTTATCTGCCATGTGACCGTTAGCGATATACATTACAGCGAGCATCGCTAAAAACAAAAAGAACGGAATGTTATTCGGTATCCAGCGATAACCGAGGTATTTTTTCCAATCTGATTTTTGTTGTATGTCCTGCTGTTTATCCATTATTTATTAGGTCAAGGTTCTGTTCTCTGTTCATTCCCGTACGTACGGGATTGTGTCACTCACTGCATCGTTCTGAACTTTTGTGATCTTGTTGAATAAAGAACTTCAGTACAAGAGTGCGACGCAACAAAAGTTTTATCCCTGGTTCACAATCTCTCTGCTACTCTCAACTTTGCACTCCGGCTTCTTTTATTCTTTTTTGTTTCTTCTGCAGAAGCTTCAATTGGTTTCTTTGTTATAACTTTTAAAATCTTCTCCCTTACTGTATTCACAAATGGATTTTCATCTACGAGTTCTTCAAAAGTTTCATTCTTAAAGAAATTCTTCACTATCCTGTCTTCAATTGAATGAAAAGTGATAATAGCAACTCTTCCCTGTGGCATCAGCACGTCGGGTAATTGTTGCAGCATCTCTTTCAGTGCACCCATTTCATCATTCACTTCAATCCGCAAAGCCTGGAACACCTGTGCTAGATATTTATTTGGATTTCCTTTTACAACCGGTTGCAACATTGTTTTCAATGCATCAATTGTTTGCAGTGCATTGTTCTGGCGGTTTTGCAAAATGTGTTTTGCAAGAGTCTTTGAATTGGTTACCTCGCCATACTGCTCAAACAATTTGTGTAGTTGTTGTTCCGTGTAAGTAAGCAGGATATCTCTTGCTGTTTTAGTTTGCCGCTGATCCATTCTCATATCCAACGGACCATCGAATCTTGTTGAGAAACCACGTGTACCTTCATCGAACTGATGAGAACTTACACCAAGATCTGCCAACACTCCATCAATGGGATAAACATTGTGTAAACGCAAGAAGCGTTGAAGGTGACGGAAATTTTGTGGTACAAAAATGATCCGATCATCTTTTGGCAAATTCTGCTGAGCATCTGCATCCTGGTCGAAAGCAACCAACTTTCCTTTTGCATTCAACTTTTCCAAAATGCCTTTGCTGTGACCACCACCACCAAAAGTGCAATCCACATAAATACCGTCTGGTTTTATATTCAAAGCATCAAGCGATTCTTTGTATAAAACCGGAACGTGGTAGTTATTAGGAATTGGGGATTGGGAATTTGGTGTTTGCTCATTCATGTTTTACCAATTACAAATTCCTAATCACTAACTCCATTGCTTTTACCCGTCATAACTTCTTCAGCCAGCTTACTGAAATCTTCTGCTGAAAATTCTTCAAAGAACTTTTTATACTTACCGGAATCCCATATTTCTATTTTGTCTCCTATAGCTGCCAGTATAATGTCTTTACCCAGCTCAGCATGTTCTCTCAAACTTGGCGGCATCAATAATCTTCCTGCACTGTCAATTTCTACAAGTGTAGCTCCACCTAAAAACTTGCGTTGAAATTCACGTACTTTCGGGTCGAACTGATTTTTCTTAAGAATTTCTTCAATGACTAATTCCCAGGTTTTTATTGGATACAGGTTAAGGCATCTTTCTAACCCACGGCTGATCATAAAGCGGTTGTCACCTTCCGGCATTTGCTTTTTCAAGCCTCCCGGAAGGAGAAATCGACCTTTGGAATCGATCGTTGCTTCATATTCACCGTTAAAAACAATCATTATCTGACCTAAATTTTCATTTATTGACACAAAATAACACTTTTTACCACTTTTGAAGTCATTTTAGCGTGGTTTAAGTTTTCCACCTATGAAAAAGTGGCTGAAATGCAGTGGCAGCTTGATTTTGGGGATAATAGATGAACTGTTTTCGTGAAATGAATGTGAATTGCTGTGGATAAGCTGTTTAATAGCTTGATTTTGATGTGAATGGAAGGTAATCATAAGTGAAATCCGGCCCATTTACTTTTTGAAATGGCTGTTGAGGGGTGACTAATATATTTGCAGCATGCATCCAAAAGAGCTTTCCATTCTTGACTATACATACTATCTTCCTGATGATCGAATAGCGAAGTATCCGCTGGAACAAAGAGATCAAAGTAAACTGCTGATCTATAAGGATGGAGTAATTAAAAACGATGTTTACCTTAATCTTGACGAACATTTACCGTCTGATTCTCTTCTTGTTTTTAATAAAACCAAAGTAGTTGAAGCGAGATTGCTTTTTACAAAATCTACGGGTGGCGTTATTGAAATTTTCTGCCTGGAACCGCATGAACAATATGCCGATATTACCACAGCAATGTTGCAGAAGCAAAAGGTTTGGTGGAAGTGTTTGATTGGAGGAGCCAGCAAATGGAAACATGGAATGATCCTGACAAAGCAAGTTGATGATATTACACTTGAAGCTTCCATTATTGATAGAAATACGGAAACATTCACTATTGAGTTATCATGGAATAATGAATTCAGCTTTGCAGAAGTGTTACATAAAACAGGTGCAATTCCATTACCACCTTATCTAAACAGAGCTGTGGAAGAAGGTGACAAAGAAAGATACCAGACAATTTATGCTAAAGAACACGGATCAGTAGCAGCACCAACAGCCGGATTACATTTTACTGAAAGAATCTTTAATAAACTTCAAAAGAAAAATATCTCTTCCTCCTTTGTTACACTTCATGTTGGTGCAGGAACTTTCAAACCTGTGAAAGCAGAAAAGATGCAAGACCATAAGATGCATGCAGAATTTATTGATGTAGAATTGAGCTTTATTGAAAACCTTATTCAGAATATTGATAAACCTATTATAGTAGTAGGAACTACTTCGCTAAGAACGATAGAAAGCCTGTATTGGATTGGATTAAAAATAAGAAATAAGAAATTAGAAATAAGAAATGAGGAAATAGTCGTAAATCAGTGGGATGCTTATGAAACAGAGCCTAACGTTTCTGTAAAAGAATCTCTAGAGGCAATTATTATATGGATGAAGCAAAATAACATGCAACGTCTTATCACCAAAACACAGATCATTATTGCTCCGGGTTATAATCTGAAAATCGCAAAGGGATTAATTACAAATTTTCATCAACCTCAATCAACTTTATTATTGTTGGTTGCTGCAATTGTAGGAGATGATTGGAAAAACATCTATCAGTTTGCTATGAAGAATAATTTCCGTTTTCTTAGTTTTGGAGATGGCTCGTTACTCTGGAAGAAATAGCTATTTACTTATTGGTAATTCAACTGTAAATACACTTCCTTTTCCTAAGGTACTATCAACTCTTATCTTACCTCTATGAGCATCAACAACAGTTTTTACATAGCTCATTCCAAGCCCAAAACCTTTTACGTTGTGAATGTTTCCGGTGTGAGCTCTATAGAATTTTTCAAATATTCTTCTTACTGATTCTTTACTCATTCCAATTCCATTATCCTCCACACGGAAAATGAAATGTTTGTTTGTACAGTGAGTATACACTCTTATATGCAATTCTTCTTTTGAGTACTTTATTGCATTGTCAATAAGATTAGAGATCAGATTAGTGAAATGAACCTCATCTGCATTTACCGTATCTTCTTTAGCATTAAGTGTTAATTCGATTTTACCCTGTCTTTCTTCTAACTGTAGCCTGAAATTATCTACTACCCTGCTGATAATCTCATGTGCATGAAGCGGTTTAAAGTTCAGCTTCAGTTCCTGCTTATCCATTAATGCAGCTTGCAGAATGGTTTCTACATGCTTGTTCATTCTTTTATTTTCCTCCTTGATGATACCGCTGAAGTATTGCATCTTCTCCTTATCATTCTGCACTTTTTCATTCTTCAAAGCATCAACAGCCAGAGAAATAGTTGCAAGTGGAGTTTTAAACTCATGCGTCATATTATTAATGAAATCACTTTTGATCTCACTAAGTTTCTTTTGTGTAAAAAGCGTTCTGACTGTAAGAAAAAATGCTGCAAGAATGATCAATGTAAATATTACAGAACCAGCAATCGGTCCGGTTAATGATTGGTACAATTCTTTTTCAAAATCTATAATCAGTATTTCCAGGCTTTCTGTAGGAACCGTAAAATCCATATCAGACCCTGTTAATATTGGAATGCTTCTACGAATATTATTCTGTGTATCGAACATTTCTTCATAGAAATGTCTTGATTGCATTTCTGCAGTATTATTTGCAACAAGTGCAAATTCAAAACCTACTTTCTTTAACCCTTTTGAGTCAAAAGCTTTAAGCAGTTTGTCATGAATTTCCTGTGTAGTGAATAATTGAGATAACGTAAACTGTCCTGTTACAACATTACCTGTATAATCGTCTTTAAAAGGTGTCTTAAATACTTTTGAATTAGAATACCTAGCCAGATCATCTGCAACCATCCTACTGGCCTGATCAACTCTAAACAACAATCTCTCTTCCTGAACAATCAACAAATTCTTAAACCACGATACCTGTAATGCAATAATGCCAAACAAACTCAGCGTTATTAAGACAACAATTACAGGGAAAATTTTTTTCATCGGCCGGTTTGATCGTGAGCAAACATTATGAACGTGGGCAAATATAGCAGTACCAACGATTGAATTACAAAAACAAATAGCTGTTTACCATCTTTTTAACGGGATGATTTTTTATTTTCATTGTAATGAATTGTGTTATTTTGAAGCCATAATATGAATGAAATAATTCCCGGTCTTCTACTTATTTCCGATCCATTTCTCAAAGATCCAAACTTCATGAGAACGGTTATTTTGCTATGCGAACATCATGAAGAAGGTAGTCTTGGTTTTGTACTCAATCGTCCTTACGATCAACCTTTGGGTGAACTTATCTCTGATCTTGAAGGAACTACTATACCTGTTTACTATGGTGGACCTGTTCAATTAGATACTGTTCATTTTTTACATACAAGACCCGATCTTATTGAAGGAGGTTTTGAAGTGATTGATGGAATTTTCTGGGGTGGCGATTTTGAAGAAGTCGTTACACTGATTCAAGACAAAAAACTTAAAGCCAGCGATATCCGTTTTTATATTGGCTATAGCGGTTGGGGTCTTGGGCAATTAGAAAATGAATTAAAAGAAAAAAGCTGGATAACAAGAGAAGCAACAAAAGATTTGGTGTTTCACAAAGAGGCTGACATGATCTGGAAAGAATCATTACAGGATCTTGGTGGTGAATATTCACAGATGACAAATTATCCGATCGATCCGCAGTT
Organism: Bacteroidota bacterium; assembly: GCA_023386555.1. Classification (GTDB taxonomy): domain Bacteria; phylum Bacteroidota; class Bacteroidia; order Chitinophagales; family Chitinophagaceae; genus JAEZDC01. The sequence goes on from JAEWJK010000014.1 coordinate 154,211, forward strand.
GAATTAATTTTATAAGGTCGTCAGTAGGTTCCTTGTGAATCTTCTGTTACATCGCACTCTTGTACAACAATAACTTTATTCAGCTTGTAGAAGACAGAACATCATCCACAACAACACTTTGGCAAGCATTCTGCGGCAATAATGTATCTATTCACCAAAGCCATTATTATGAAGAAATGCTACACTCTGATTTTGCTGTGTTTTCTGCTTACTAACTTATCAGCACAGCCTACTATCAGTTTTCAACAAGTTGCAACAGGATTTAATGTACCGGTAGATATAGTTGCAGAACCTTCATCAACAAGAATATTTGTTGTAGAACAGCCAGGTACCATTAAAATATGGAATGGAAGTTCCACTCTTTCAACGGCATTCCTGAATGTTAGTTCAATTATCAGTTATAATTCAGGTGGTGAAAGAGGTTTATTAAGCCTTGCTTTTCATCCGCAATATGCAACAAACAGGTATTTTTTTATCTGGTATACCAATACAAGTGGTGCTGTTACATTAGCAAGATATAGAAGAGATGCTACCAATGCTGATATTGCTGACCCTTCTTCAGGAGTAGTATTATTAACTATTCCGAAACCATTCTCCAATCACAATGGAGGCAAACTGAACTTCGGACCAGATGGTTATTTATACATCGGTACTGGTGATGGTGGAAGTGGAAATGATCCTAACAATTATGCTCAAACCGGAACATCATTACTAGGCAAAATGCTTAGACTTGATGTGAACAGTTTTGCCACATCTGCACCATTCTATGACATTCCTTCCACAAATCCATACAATACAGATGCAACAGTAGCAGATGAGATTATTGCATTAGGCTTAAGAAATCCCTGGAGATGGAGTTTTGATAAAACAACAGGGGATATGTGGATAGCTGATGTAGGACAAAATGCCTGGGAGGAATTAAATTTCAGAGCTGCAGCAGATATATCCTCCAAAACGAATTATGGCTGGAGATGTTATGAAGGAAATGCAGTAAACCCGGCAGTTGCATCTTGTGGTGGACCTCCGGCTAATAATGTATTTCCTATTTATCAATATCCACATAATTCAACAGGAGGATTTGTTGTTACCGGTGGTTATGTGTACAGGGGAACTGAATATCCTGCTTTGCAAGGTTATTACACCATGGTTGATTATGCTACAGGCAATGGCTGGCTCATTAAATCAAATGGAAGTGGTGGATGGAATGTTAGTGCACAAACAGGCTGGCCAACTCAGATTACCACATTTGGTGAAATGAATGATGGCAGTTTATATGCAGCAAAAGGTAATGGAACTTTGTATAAACTAACAGCTTCTGGTCCCCTGCCATTAAGATTATTGAGTTTTACAGGAAGAAGAAACAACAATACTCATGAATTAAGTTGGGAAGTACAATCCGACAAAAATGGTGATCAATACATAGTTGAAAGAAGTACAGGAAATCAAATATCTTTTACTGAAGTTGCAAGACAATTATCTAATGCTGATAACAGTTATAAAAAATATTCGGTTTCTATTCCGGCAACTGCACAACCATCTTACTACAGGCTAAAAACGGTTAATGCAAATGGAACGATAACTTTTTCTTCTATCATTTACATGAATACTGAAGGAAATAACGAGATAAAAATTATTCGTAGCACTGGCAATATTGTTATTGAAAGTATTGAACAGATCAAACAGGTGATCATTACAGATGTTACCGGAAGAATTTTATACAGGCAAACAGTAAATGCATCAGGAATGATGAGTATACTTTCCTCCAGTTTACCAAAAGGAATATTGATGGTGAAAGTGATGGGTGAATCAAATGTGCAAACGACCAGGATATTAAACTAGTTTTCACGCAAAGGTGCAAAGGTTTTGATCTTTGCGTCTTTGCTTCTTGTCTGCTTTGCGTGAAAAGCTCCGCTAAGTTCTAAAAGTACAAGAGTGCGACGCAAGTAAAGCTCAATAGCAGCACCACCCCCTGCTCACAAAAATCATCTCTATCTTTCGCTCTCAGCCTGTACTTTTGCTGCGAATTATAGTTTATAACACCATAAATATTTATTTCAGATGAAAGTAACTGTTGTAGGTGCAGGTGCAGTAGGTGCAACTTGTGCTGATAATATTGCCAGGAAAGAACTTTGCACCGAATTGGTTTTGCTCGACATTAAAGAAGGTCTTGCTGAAGGTAAGGCTCAAGACATGATGCAGACTGCTGCATTACTTGGCTTTGATACAAGAATAACCGGAAGCACCAACGACTACAGCAAAACTGCAGGCAGTGATGTAGTGGTGATCACTTCAGGTATTCCACGTAAGCCTGGAATGACGAGAGAAGAACTGATCGGCACCAATGCAAACATTGTAAAAGGTGTTACTGAAAACATTTTGAAACATTCTCCAAATGCTATCATCATTGTGATCTCTAATCCGATGGATACAATGACTTATTTAGCACTTACCAGTAGCGGCTTACCAAAGAACCGCATTATTGGTATGGGTGGTATTTTAGATAGCTCAAGATTTAAATACCAGATCAGCCAGCAACTGGGTTGTAATCCTGCTGACCTGAATGCAACTGTAATTGGAGGACATGGTGATACTACAATGATCCCTTTGATCCGTTATGCAACATGGAACAGTACTCCGGTAGCTTCTTTGCTTGATGCTGACAAACAAAAACAAATCGTGAACGATACAATGGTTGGTGGTGCTACACTTACCAAACTATTGGGTACTTCTGCATGGTATGCACCAGGTGCTGCAGGTGCTGCATTGGTAGAAGCAATTGTCAGAGATGAGAAAAGATTAATGCCTTGTTGCGTATTACTGGAAGGTGAGTACGGGCAAAAAGATATTTGCTTAGGTGTTCCTGTTGTGATTGGTAAGAATGGATGGGAAAAGATCGTTGACTACAAACTGAATGCTGAAGAGCAGGAGTTGTTTAATAAGAGTGCAGATGCAGTGAGAAGTATGAATGAGGTGTTGAAAACCTTATAACACGAATTGAATCGAATTACACGAATGAAGTGGTTCACTTTTAAAGTGAGCCACTTTTTTATGTAGCCACCTAAAGAATTTCATGGAATCATTCGTTGCGTCGCACTCTTGTACTGCATATCTTTATTGAATGAGATTATTCATCATTGTTTTATTAATTTCATTTTGTTTTGTGGGTAAAGCACAAGACTCTACCAGAATGACTGTTTCATTCGGAGGTTCATTATTTTATTTAACTCCTACAAAATCCAATGAATTACTTGCAAACAATGTTATTAGAGGTGGCTTTGCAGGTCTTATACAGCAAAGACTAAAAGAAAACTTATATCTTAATATAAAAGTAGATGCCATAATACCAGGAAAAAAGGATACCAAAGCATTTCTAGCTGCCCAAATAGGGATTACAAAAATCGTTCACCGAAGCCGGTTTACCGGATTTATTGGTACTGGAATCGGTAAGTTCATGATTAGTGCTGATTACACTTATGTTTTTAAGCATCGAACTGAATTAAGTTCAGGTTTACTTTATTCGTTCAATGGCATAGCTGGAGTTTATGTTAATGCGAGATTAGATTTTTCAAACCTTTTTGGTTATTAATATTCAATACTGTTCACAGCCAATCTTGCCATTCTCTCTACGTCCTGTTGCTCCATGCATTTAAAATGCCCCAACGGACATTTATTATAACCAATTTTGCTACATGGCCTGCACCAAAGCTTTTCAATCTCAAATCTTGTTTCCTTGTCATGATAATCTCCGTAATAAGGGGTCATTCCAAAGGAAGGAACGGTATTACCCCAAACAGAAACAATCGGCTTTTTAAATGCTGCGGCAATATGCATCAGCCCTGTATCATGTGTAACGATCACTTTTGCCTTTCGTACAAGATCTGCACTCTCGTTGAGATTGAACTTACCACAGGCATTGTAAATTTTTATATCATCAACCGCAGCAATTTCATCTCCTGCTGTTTTGTCTTCCGGTCCACCTAATAATATGATCGGATGATTGACTTTACTGCACAACTCTTTCAACTTGTGTATCGGAAGTTTCTTGGTATTGTGTGCAGCACCGATCACCACACCAATATATCCGAACTGATGAGAGGTTGGAATATCCTCTGTCTTTACTTCATCTTTTGCAGGAATAAAATAATCCAAACCTTCTCCATCATTCTTCACACCAAATGATTTTACAGTAACTAAATAACGATCAACAATATGCACTCTCGGAAGTATGTTGATGCGTAAAGCCGTCCTCAGCCATTTGTGCATATTCAGCTTATTGAATGAATAGCTTTTTACTTTCAATGCTCTTTTTATCCTGAGTGTTCTAAGGTTATGATGAAGATCTATGACATAATCGTAATTCTCCTGCTGCAATTCGTGGATCATCAGTTCGAAGCTGTGTTCCAGCAGCATTACTTTATCTACGTACGGATTGTGTTCAACAATGGATCTGAAGTTTTGCTTAGTAAGAAAATGAACTTCAGCATCCGGCACCTGCTGTTTTAAACAACGAATGACAGGTGTGGTAAGGACGATATCTCCAATAGAGGAAAAACGGATGATGAGAAACTTCATTGCACTAATATGTAACACGAATTAAGAAACACGAATTACACTAATTAATACGAATTATTCGAATTAAATTATAGCGAAGGTGTTTGAACTTTTACACTACGGCATTGCCTCTTCCACTTCTACATAGTTCAGGTCTTTATGAAAAGTTTCTTCAGTGAAGTAAGCTGCGATCAATGTAACAGTCATAACAATAATTCCTACTACAATTCCACTTTGCACCAATCCCCAACCCCAGCTTTTCTGAAATACATCTACGAATAATAAATTGATCAAAGGCAAAGCACCACGGACCATGTTTGGAATAGTGGTGGCTGCAGTAGCTCTCAGGTTTGTTCCAAACTGTTCTGCCCCCATCGTTACAAATATTGCCCAGAAGCCTGTGCTGAATCCAAGCAATGCACAGATAAAATACATCCTAGTATCGCTGTTATTCAATGGAGAGAAGAATAGAATTCCTGCAATAATGCAAAGACCATAATAGAGATATAAGGCTTTCTTTCTGCTTTTAAATTTCTGGCTAATAAAGCCAATTAAAATATCGCCAATGGCAATTGCAGCATACGCATACATAATTGCTTTACCTGAGATGATACTGTTCTCACCATAAAATTCAGTAGCAAAACGATTGCTGAGATTCACTAACACACCTATGACATACCAGGTTGGCAATCCAATTAGAATAGCAAGCATGTACTTTTTAAATCTCGAAGCATTATTGAAGAACATGAGAATATTTCCTCTTGAAACATTGCTGTGTTTGACTTCTTTGAACATGCCACTTTCAGCAACACCAATTCGTAAAATCAATAGACCAATTCCTAATGCACCACCAATCTTATAACACAGTCTCCAGTCTTGCGTAAAGTCGTAAACAAAATATGCAGCTACGGCACCAAATAAACCAATGCCTGCTACCATTGAAGTTCCAAGTCCACGTTTATTTTTTGGAAGCAACTCACTCACTAAAGTAATTCCGGCACCAAGTTCTCCGGCAAGACCAATTCCTGCAGCAAATCTTGCCCAGGCATACTGATCAACTGTTTGTACATAACCCGTAATGAAGTTGGCAACAGAATAAATGAGAATGGAGCCGAAAAGCACACTCAATCTTCCTTTTTTATCACCCATAATACCCCAAAGAATTCCACCAATCAGCAGGCCGATCATTTGCCAGTTGATGATCTTTGTACTAGCAACGATAACAGCATCTTTATTAGAAAGATCAACACCAATGCCTGCAAGACTTGGCTCTCTTACAATCGTAAAAAGAAGGAGGTCATAAATGTCTACAAAATACCCCAAAGCACCTACAATAACAGGCACAGAAAGAATACCATATTGTTTCTGGTTCATAAGCAGTAGTAGCAATCAAAGTTGTACTACAATGATAGTAAAAACAGAAGCTTAATCGCCTTTTTTCTCAAACTTATCTTCAATAGCATCTTCGATCTTATCGAATGTTTCTTCCACCACTTCTTTACCAATCTCAAGTGTTGGAGATTTCTTTTTACTGAAGAACATTTTATAAACTACAGGAGCTGTAGTAACCAAAACAATAACAATGATGATGTATTCCAGTTTTGATTTCAGATCGAAACCAAACCAATCAAACATCCACTTTTGCAGGAAGTGACCTGCTAAAATCAGGCTGCCCACCCATAAAAAACTACCAAGAATATTATAGTAAGCAAATTTCTTTTTATCCATTCCAACAATACCTGCAATGATCGGAGCAAATGTTCTCACCATTGGTAAAAATCTTGCACCAATAATCGCAATACCACCATGTTTCTCATAAAATTCATGTGCCTGGTGCAGGTATTTTTGTTTGAATAACATCCTATCTTTCCAGGTGTACATAGAAGGGCCTACTTTTCTTCCGAACCAATAGCCAACAGTGTTTCCGATGATACCTGCAAAAGAGATCAACAAAATAAGAATGAGCAGATTCAGGTATTCGTTACCGACAGGATAAATAGTGTTCACTAGTTCATTGCTATAAATACCTGCAACAAACAATAAAGAATCACCTGGTAAAAAAAAGCCGACAAATAATCCGGTTTCAGCAAATACTATGAATAAGATCAACCACAATCCACCATTCAAAATGTAGAACATGGGGTTGAGAAGATCCTTCCATTCCCAATCTCTCTCAATGGTTACTTTTCCTTCTGAAGAAATATCTTTTACAGCCTGGTGTTTTTCATCATGACCATCAGCAGTAATAACCAAACTATCGCTTCCTGTTGTATTTATACTTACAGAGCCGGCTTCATCTGTGGTGTATTGTACCCCATTGATCGATACTTCTTTTTGTTTAAGCGGCTCATCATATTGATTTTGCAGAATAATGGTTTGCTGAGCAATTGATGAATATCCAATCAATAAAAAAATAAATACCGATACAAATTGTTTCATGAAGCCTGGTTTGAAAAATCTCTCTACAAATTGAAAGCCTGAAAATTGCGGCAAATATAAACGCTAATCCGGCTTCTGAATGATATACTCGTTATTACACTGTTAATCTCCTAATTCGCCTTCCCACTTACTCACAACAGATGTGGCAAGTGCATTGCCCACTACGTTCGTGGCTGTTCTGAACATATCGCAGAAATGATCAATTGGTAAGATTAAAGCCACACCTACCGGTGGAATGTCAAACATGGCACAAGTTGCTAACACCACGACCAATGAAGCTCTTGGCACACCTGCTATTCCTTTACTGGTCAGCATTAATACCAGTAACATGGTAAGCTGAGTGGTTATATCAAGATCAATTCCATAGGCTTGTGCAATAGCAAGACTGGCAAAGGTCATGTACATCATACTGCCATCAAGATTAAATGAGTAGCCTAATGGTAATACGAATGCTACGATCCTGTCTCTGCAACCAAACCTTTCCAATTCTTCTGTAAGTTTTGGGAAAACAGCTTCACTGCTTGTGGTGCTGAAAGCAATTAATAAAGGACCACTGATCCTTCGCATTAATTCTTTCATTCTTCCACGCAGAATAATAAATCCTGCCAGTAATAAGATCATCCATAACAATCCGATGCCTATTAAGAAGTAAGAGAAATATCGAAGATAAAATTCAAAGATGCCTAAGCCTTTTGCCGCAACAACAGCAGCGATAGCGCCAAATACACCAAGCGGAGCAAAATTCATCACATAATTCACCATCTTTAAAATGATATGCGAAGCTACTTCCAAAGCTTTGATCAGTGGTTTTGCATAATCACCAATAGAGGCTGCTGCCACACCAAAGAATATAGAAAATACTACCAATTGAAGAATTTCATTAGTAGCCATTGCCTCTATAAAACTTTTCGGAATGATGTGCTCAACAAAATTCTGCAGGGAGAATGAACTTGTTTTATTGGATATATCTTTCAGTCCTTCTGTATCCTGCATGGCAAGATCTATGTATTTACCCGGCTCAAAATAATTTACGAGCACCATACCCAACAGTAAAGAAATTAGTGATGCTGTAATGAACCAGAGTATTGCTTTTCCACCAACTCGTCCTACAGTTTTTAGATCACCCAGTTTGGCAATACCAACAACAAGCGTGGTAAATACTAACGGTGCAATGATCATCTGCACTAAACGAATAAAAATGGTGCTGAGCAGTTTAATGTTTGTTGAAAAACTTTTGATAGTGGTTTCATTGGTTTCGGTATGAATGATATATCCAACCAAAACACCAAGTATCATTGCAACAATGATAAAAAGAGTGAGCTTGTTTCCTTTCATAAGCAAGAATAGTGGTCGAAAATCGGTTAAAAAAATCTCTTATGCAAAGTTTTAATAATGAACAACAGATCAGTCGTGAACAACCGGTGGTAAAACTTTTCGCTCTCTTTCGTATAAAACTGTATTTTTCAAGCTGATTATTCTCAACTGAAAGCCAAACTGCCTGCATGACTGAACAACAATCCTCTTTCAAACAATCTTTAGGACTGTTAGATGCTACTATGATCGTTGCCGGATCAATGATCGGCTCTGGGATTTTTATTGTTAGTGCAGATATTGCCCGAAATGTTGGAAGTCCAGACTGGCTGATTGTTGTATGGCTCATTACAGGTTTCATGACCTTAACAGCAGCATTAAGTTACGGTGAGTTGAGTGGCATGTTTCCAAAAGCCGGCGGACAATATGTTTACCTGAAAGAAGCGTACAATCCACTAATTGGTTTTTTATACGGCTGGAGTTTTTTTGCTGTGATACAAACAGCCACAATCGCTGCCGTAGCAGTTGCGTTTTCTAAATTCACAGGTCATTTCTTTCCAGTATTTGATCTCATTGATGCAACCAAAGAACCTGGTCATCCAAATATTATCTTCAATGCAGGCTTTTTTAGTTTTCAATATGCACATCTCTTATCAATTGCATTGATCTTGTTACTCACTTATGTAAATACAAGAGGTGTTAAAGAAGGAAAGCTTATTCAAACGACTTTCACTATAGCTAAACTTTCTGCTTTATTTGGTTTGATCATCTTCGGTTTTTTATTAGCATCTGGTGAAGGCTGGAATGCAAACTGGGCTGATGGGTGGACGATGAAAAACTTGTTGCCCACGGATGGCTCAGGCGTAACCGTTTCAGAAGTTGTTGGCCTGGGTGTATTAAGTGCTATTGCAGCATCGATGGTAGGTTCCATTTTCAGCAGCGATGCCTGGAACAATGTAACCTTCATTGCAGGTGAAATCAAAAATCCGAAAAGAAATATTGGTCTGAGTTTATTTCTCGGGACACTCATCGTTACACTCATTTATGTTACAGCCAACCTGATGTACACTTATGTGTTACCAATGGAAGATATTGCCACAGCACCGAGAGATCGTGTGGCTACTGCAGTATCACAAGCTGTTTTTGGTGGAACGATCGGTGCAGGCATTATTGCAGCATTGATCATGGTATCAACGTTTGGTTGTAACAACGGATTGATCTTAGCCGGTGCAAGAGTATATTATACCATGGCTAAAGATGGTCTTTTTTTCAAGAGCACAGGAACACTGAATAAAAATTCAGTTCCAGGATATGCGTTATGGGTACAGGCTATTGTTTGCTGCCTTTGGGCAATCAGTGGTAGATATGGTGATCTTTTAGATATGATCTCCTTCGTAGTGGTTGGATTTTACATGCTCACCATCGCTGGCATTTTTATTCTCAGGAAAAAAAGGCCGGATGCCGACAGGCCATACAAAGCTTTTGGATATCCTGTATTACCAATCTTATACATCATTATGGGACTTGCATTTTGTATTCTTCTCATAATGTATAAAACAAAATTTACGTGGCCGGGACTTGCAATAACGCTGATAGGAATTCCTATTTATTATATTGCGGTCTCGAAATCAAAAACTGTAACTAACCAAACCAAACAATAAAACTGTTATGAGTTTATTCGCAAGAAAACCCCTTGACCAGATATTGGCACAAGCTGCCGATAACGAGAAGGGTCTTAAACGTACCCTTGGTGCCACCAATCTTGTGGCTTTAGGTATCGGAGCCATTATCGGTGCAGGATTATTTGTAAGAACAGCTGCTGCTGCCGGACAAGCTGCAGGACCAGCAGTTACTATTTCATTTATCATCGCTGCCATCGGTTGTGCTTTTGCCGGTCTTTGTTATGCAGAATTTGCTTCAATGATCCCAATTGCAGGAAGTGCTTATGCTTATTCTTATGTAACCATGGGTGAAATGATAGCATGGGTAATTGGATGGGCTTTAATTATGGAATATGCACTGGGTGCTGCTACTGTTTCTATTGCATGGAGTGAATACTTAAACAAGCTGATGGAGGAGGTCTTTGGAAGCGGCATTCCGTATGAATGGTGTCACTCTCCTTTTGAGAGTTTCACCGATGCGTCAGGAATTACTCATCAAGGTATCATGAATGCTCCTGCCCTCATTATTTTATTATTATTGACATTATTATTGATCAAAGGGACACAGGAAAGTGCCTGGGTAAATGCGATAATCGTTGTTATTAAAGTTGCGATTGTAATATTATTTATTGCCATCGGATGGCAATTCATCAATCCTGATAATCATACTCCTTACATGATTCCGGAAGGAACTCCACCTGTTACTGATGCTGCCGGAAAAGTGCTAACCACTTACGACGGTATTTTTGAATGGGGCTGGGGTGGTGTACTTGGTGGTGCTGCCATTGTATTCTTTGCCTTCATTGGTTTTGATGCCGTATCAACTGCTGCACAGGAAGCAAAGAATCCTAAAAGAGATATGCCAATCGGAATTCTTGGTTCTTTAGTCGTGTGTACCATCCTTTATATTCTATTTGGACATGTATTAACTGGTGTAGCTCCGTGGACAGATTTTGTTGATCCTACGAAAGGACAGGAAGCTTCTGTTGCCTACGCCATCTCAACTTACATGACAGGTTATGAATGGTTATCTACTGCTGTTACTGTTGCGATTCTTGCAGGTTTCTCATCAGTAATTCTTGTGATGCTAATGGGCCAGAGCCGTATCTTCTATACCATGAGTAATGATGGATTGATACCAAAAGCTTTTGGTGCTATCCATCCTAAATACAAAACTCCATACAAAGCCAACTGGATATTATTTGTTTTTGTTGGATTATTCGCTGCTTTTGTTCCAGGTCATGTGGCTGGCGATCTTACCAGCTTCGGAACCTTATTCGCCTTTGTTTTAGTGAGTGCAGGTGTGTGGATCATGCGTAAAAAAGCACCAAACATGGAAAGACCATTTAAAACTCCGGCTTATAAACTGGTATCTATACTTGGTGTTGTGATCTGTAGCGGTATGATCGTAGCCATCGACAGCAGAACATTACAGTTTGCAGCCATCTGGATGATCATCGGTTTGATTGTTTACTTCCTTTATAGTCGTAAACACAGTAAACTAAGATCAACCCCGGCAGATATATTACCAACTGCCGATGATTTCCAGGCAAGAAAATAATAAAAAGAAAATCCCGCTAATTACAGCGGGATTTTTTGTTATAGGCTGTTACTGCTAAATTTGCGACCTGTGATAGCACACGGATGACACAGATTAAATGGATTAACGCCGATCTGTGAAAATCAATCCGATCCGTGTCATCCGTGTTCCTATCAAGCTCAATAAAGTTCTGAACGATGAAGTGAGTGACACAACAGACGATGCCTGAAGTACAAAAGCCGGTGCAATAAATTATATAACATCAAAGCTGAAATTTGATTCATGGGAAGAATATTTGAAGTTAGAAAAGCCACCATGTTTGCCAGGTGGGATAGAATGGCAAAACAATTCACCCGTATTGGTAGAGAAATAGCCATTGCTGTAAAAGCTGGTGGACCTGATCCTGCAACAAATCCGGCTTTACGTCGCTGTTTTCAGAATGCGAAGGCTGTGAATATGCCTAAGGATCGTGTGGAAGCTGCTATTAAAAGAGCACAGGGTAAAGACACAGAGAATTTTGAAGAGATCTTATACGAAGGTTACGGTCCACATGGTGTGGCTTTACTTGTAGAGACAGCAACAGACAACCATGTAAGAACGGTTGCCAATGTAAAAGCTGCATTCAATAAAGGTGGTGGTACTTTGGGTAATAGCGGAAGTGTGAGTTTCCAGTTCAAGAAAATGGGTGTGTTTAAATTGAATCCTGAAGGATTAAGTGCAGAAGAATTAGAACTGGAATTAATTGATTTTGGGTTGGAGGAATTAGGTGAAGGCTCAGGTGAGAATGGAGAAAATATTCTTGTTGTTCGTTGTGGCTTTACCGATTTTGGTAATATGCAACATGCACTGGAAGAAAAAGGCATTACACCAATCAGTGCAGAATTAGAATGGATACCTACTGTAACAGTTCCAGTAACAGATGAACAGGCAGAAGATATTTCTAAACTGATTGAACGTTTAGAACAGGATGATGATGTGAGTAAGGTTTTCCATAATATGGGATAAAGAAAGAAGTACGAGGTACGATTTACGAAATACGAAATACGAAGTACGATCGAACGGCTCGAGGTTATGCTTCGAGCCGTTTGCTTGCAGCTTGTAGCTTACAGCTTATGGCTATCTTTACACCATGACAGATCATCCGATCATACTGTTTGATGGTGTTTGTAATTTCTGCAATGGAGCGATCAATTTTATCATCAAGAGAGACAAGAAAAGAGTGTTTCGTTATGCTGCTTTACAATCGGAAGCTGGTCAGCAATTATTGAAACAACACGATCTTTCTACAACCGATCTGGATTCGTTCGTTCTCGTTTATAAAGGGAATACTTACAAAAAAACTTCGGCGGCTTTATATGTTGCGCAAATACTTGGTGGTGCATGGAAGCTGACAGGTATTTTCAGAATATTGCCATCACCTGTTAGAGATGTGGCTTATAATATCATTGCCAATAATCGATATCGCTGGTTTGGCAAAAAAGAGAGTTGCATGATACCCACACCTGAAGTAAGAAGTTTATTTCTGCAATAGCCGCTTTTGGACGAATTTTTGATAGCTTACAGCAAGTAAATTACACTGAATGAGGGCTTTACCTGTTATTACCGATCCTGTTTATGTTGAAAGAGAATACTCCTGGGTAGACAGGCAATTTCTTAAACTGATTAACGACAAACGTGATCTTCCATTCATCTACCTTATTTTAAAAATCACCTTTATCGTTTTTCCAATAGCCTTTTTACTCTACACATCTTTGTTACCTAATTGGGCCTGGTGGTTAGTAGCAGTGTTTTACCAGGCAGTTAATTTTTATTTCCGTGCACCTTTTGGATTAATGATGCATTGCATCAGCCACAGGCATTTCTTTAAAAAGAAGTTCAAAGTATTTTATCGCTACATCATCTGGATCATGTGTCCTTTTATGGGTCATACACCTGAAACATATTTTTCGCACCACATGGGTATGCACCATGCTGAAAATAATATGCCTGAAGATGACAGCAGCACCATGATGTACCAAAGAGATTCTTTAAGATCATTCTTAAAATACCTCGGTCATTTTATTCTGTTAGGTTTTAAAGGATTGCTGCAATATCTTTTTTCAAGAAATAAAAAGAAACTGGCTCATCGTGCTATGGCTGGAGAATTTACATTCTTCGCTTTTTGTATAGCCATGTGCTTCGTAAATTTTGCCGGAACGATGGCCGTGTTCGTTGTTACATTTTTCATCTCAAGGATGATAATGATGGTGGGTAATTGGACACAACATTCTTTCATTGATCCTGCAGAGCCTGATCATCCTTATAAGAACTGCATCACCACCCTCAATGTTCATTACAACAAAAGATGCTGGAATGATGGTTATCATACCAGCCATCATGCTAGACCTGCTTTACACTGGACCGAACATCCACATTCATTTATGGAGAATATAGATGAATATGCAAAGCACAAAGCAATCGTATTTGACAAGCTCGATTTCGGTGGTGTGTTTTTGTGTTTGATGACGAAGAATTATCAAAAACTGGCAGATCACCTTGTGAATATAAAAGGTGAGTTCAGTTCTGAAGAAGAAGCAATTAACATCTTAAAAGAACGTACAAAACGTTTTCCTGAAGAGATTTTACAAAGCGGCAATTACCAGCCTGCTTAACATTTCTTTTGCCTCTTATGGTATGCTTCTGGAAGTATTTCTCACAAATTGATAGTTATGAAAGATACAAGAGGAACCATTAATCAACAGAGCAAACAAGGAATGGATTACAACAAAAAAAGACCTGAGGTAAGAGATAATCTTGACAGCAGGAAAAATCTCGAACAGCAGTTTAAAGGAAGTGACGTAACACATAATAAAAAAGAAACCAGAACATTACCAAGTGGTAATAATTCAAAGAATAAGTAAAAAAGAAAAGACCTCGTTTGAGGTCTTTTTTCTGTAACCGCTATGTCACTAAGACGCAATGATTTTATACTCCGTCTCGAGGGATCATTTCATAAATGCTAAAACAGATCCACATAAAGAATGCTGATAATACAAAAGCAGAAGATAATGCAACAAAAGATTTCTTTGCATCACCACCTTTTACATACTTCAAGGCTAATGGGATGGTTAATGCTGGAGTAAGTAGTACACAGCAAAAAGAAATAATTCCTAACGTATCAAAAATCTCAATACTCATATCTTAAGCTTATTGCAACCCTTTCTCCTTCATTTCTCTTTATCTCTTAGTCTACTCAGCCATCATTTCTTTAATCACCTCAATGATTTCTTCAGCATTTGGTTTGCTGAAGTAATCACCATCACTTCCATAAGCCGGACGATGTGCTTTACCGGTGATCGTTCTTGGTTTGCAATCGATCCAGCGATAAGCAGATTGTTCTTCCATCACTTTATTGAACATATAGGCTGCAGCTCCACCTGGCACATCTTCATCGATAAATACAACACGATTTGTTTTCTTTACCGATTCAACGATCATGTGATTAAGATCAAAAGGAACTAACGTCTGCACATCTACTATCTCACAGCTAACACCCAGGTTTTCCAATCTTGTGGCAGCTTCCTGCACAATTCGTAAAGTAGAACCATAAGAAACGATGGTAATATCGTTTCCTTCTTTGATCACTTCCGGTACACCGAAAGGAACAATATAATCTAAGAGATTAGAAGGCATCTTTTCCTTCAATCGATATCCATTCAAACATTCCACTACAATTCCGGGATCATTGCTTCTTAATAGTGTGTTGTACATACCAACGGCCTGCACCATATTTCTTGGTACGCAAACATACATTCCACGAAGTGCATTTATCACAACACCCATTGGCGATCCGCTATGCCAGATACCTTCAAGTCTGTGACCACGTGTACGAATGATTAACGGACAACTTTGCTGACCCTTTGTTCTGTAATGAAGGGTTGATACATCATCACTCAAAGGTTGTAAGCCATACAATAAATAATCTAAGTATTGTATTTCTGCTATCGGTCTGAGACCTCTTAAAGCCAAACCGATTGCCTGTCCAACAATTGTCAATTCACGAATGCCGGTATCTGATATTCTATGCTCACCATGCTTTTCCTGCAACCCGGCAAAACCCTGGTTTACATCGCCAATAAAGCCAACATCTTCTCCAAATGCCAATACTTTTGGATTAGTACTGAATAACTGGTCGAAGTATTTATTCAACACTTCATAACCATTAACCGTTACCGCATCAAAAGATATCATTGGCTTAACCTGCTCTACCTTTAATGCACCTTTCGAACCTTCGTTATACAGATAAGTATTATATAAAGACTGATTTTCTTTTTTCAGATAATTATAAAAGTCTTTTAACTCCTGTGCATGAGGTGCATCACCATTTAATTCAAGCGTAATACCGATGGCTCTCATCACATCTCTTCTCATTGGTTCTTTGGCAGCTCTTAATTCATTGGTAAGATTCTGCAACACTTCATTAGATGAACCGAAAGGTTCTAACAGGTCCAATGCTTTTGCAACCTGATCTTTGATAGGCGTTAGATATTTACTCCAGGCATTGTTCTTACTGTTCTTTACAAATTCTTTCGCATCAGTTTCTATTGCTTCCAATTCTTCTTCTGAACCAATTCCGTTACCTACGATCCATTCTCTCATCTTTTTAATACAATCCCATTCTTTTTCCCACTCCAGTCTTTCAGGTGTCTTATATCTTTCATGGCTACCAGAAGTAGAATGGCCTTGAGGCTGTGTTACTTCTTCCACATGAAATATTGCGGGCACATGAGTTTCTCTCACTTTCTGTAAAGCTTCTTCAAACACTTCACACATTCCTGCATAATCCCAGGCTTTTACTTTATAAATATTCAATCCATTTGTATCATCCTGCTTCTGCATTCCTTTTAACGCAGATGAGATTGAGGCTTTGGTTGTTTGATATTTTTTAGGAACTGATATACCATATCCATCATCCCAGACAAAAACAGCCAAAGGCACTTGCAATACTCCTGCAGCATTGATGGTTTCCCAGAAATGTCCTTCACTGGTACTAGCATCACCAATTGTACAGAAACATATTTCATTTCCTTTTCGGGAAAGATTATCGAATTGATGTAATTGTTCAATATTTCTAAAACACTTTGAAGCGAAAGCCAAACCTAAACCTCTTGCCATCTGGCCTGCTGTTGGAGCAATATCCGAGGAAACATTCTTTTTATTGGCCAGATCAAGCCAGTTACCATCTTCGTCAACCAGTTTTGTAGCAAAATGTGCATTCATTTGTCTGCCACCACTAAAAACATCATTGTTCACGTCCGGATCTGCATATAACTGGGCAAAAAATTGTTCAACAGTACCTAAACCGCTGGCAAACATGAAAGTTTGGTCTCGATAATAGCCCGAACGAAAATCTCCCGGCTGAAAAAATTTAGCCATAGCTACCTGTGCCACTTCCTTTCCATCACCAAAAATTCCAAACTTAGCCTTACCAGTAAGCACTTCTTTCCTTCCTAATAAACTGGTTTCCCGGCTAATGATGGCCGTTTTGTAGTCTTCGATGACAGCAGTTCTGAAAGCATCGTAGCTGAGCATATCCTCATTCATGGCAGAAGTTGCCTGGGTTTGTTCCATGGAGCAAAAATAACCATTACCGCTTCAAAGCCAAAATGCAATACATCACGATTTCATTCGGATTTGATGAATCTAATATTTAATATCTTCTTAAAACACTACATTAGCAGTCACCAGAATTTGATGGTAATAATATTTTTCTAACTTTACCAGACTAAAAACCACAGTACAAATGAAGAAGTTTACTCTATTGGCTGCAAGCCTTTTCTTCTTTGCAGCTATCAATGCACAAGCTCCTGCAAAG
Source organism: Bacteroidota bacterium (assembly GCA_023386555.1). GTDB lineage: Bacteria > Bacteroidota > Bacteroidia > Chitinophagales > Chitinophagaceae > JAEZDC01. The sequence goes on from JAEWJK010000014.1 coordinate 171,567, forward strand.
CCAGAAGTTAAAGAACAGCAAGAAGTTAAAGACATTACAAAGACGCTTACGTTCAAAAACGACAACTACGACTTCGGTAAGATCCCTCAGGGAAAACCAGTTGAGTTTGAACTTGAAGTAAAAAATATTAGTGGTGAAGAAGTGAAAATTGAGAACGTACAGGTTAGTTGTGGTTGCACTACTCCAAAATGGCAGGCTGGTCCTTATAAAGCCGGTGAAACATTTAAAATAGGTTTAGGATTTAATGCAGCTGCTGCAGGTCCTTTTAATAAAACTGTTACCGTTTACTTTTCTGGTGGATTAACTAAAGTGGTAACCTTCAAAGGTGAAGTATTTACTGCTCCACAAGATGCAGCACCAAAAAATGAAGGCGTAGGCAAATTGAAACCTGGTAATTAATCTTATTTAGTTTTAGAAATATGAAACAATTATTTGTTCTTGCATTTTTATGTATCAATGCAGTTGCATTTGGTCAGACTAAAAACGACATTAAGTTTAAAGCAATGTCTCATAATTTTGGAAAGATCAAACAAAATGTGCCCGTAACTTATACGTTTAGTTTTACAAATGCTACCGCTTCAAGACCTTTGATCGTTGAAGATGCTACGGCTGAATGTGGATGTACAAAACCGGAGTACTCGAAAGCACCAATCGGTAAAGGAAAATCAAGCAATATCAAAGTAACATATAACGCTGCAACTCCAGGCACTTTTTCGAAGAAGGTTACTGTGAGGTTTGCAAATATCGCCGAACCGGTTATTTTAACAATTACCGGTGACGTTGTGGCTGCGACCAAATAAATCAAATCAAGAGAAAATTCTTCTTACACATTATAGTCCTGCTTTACGGCAGGACTTTTTGTTTTCATATACTTAGCGATTGAACTACTATAAAGCTTATGTTGTGTCACCCACTTCAACGTTCAGAACTTTGGTGAACAGACAATCTTCAGTACAAGAGTGCGACGCAAGTAAAGCTGAATCGGAGTTGCCGGAACCCTGCCAACAAAATCATATACCAGTTCAACTTCGTCTTTTATCTTTGCCGCATGTTACAAATAAGCCAACGTGGACAGTTAATGCCAGCTTCTCCAATCAGGAAGTTGGTTCCGTATGCAGAAGCAGCAAAAAAGAAAGGTGTACAAGTGTATCATTTGAATATCGGCCAACCAGATATTGAAACACCAAAGATGGTTTTGGATGCAGTACGTAACTCAGATTTTAAAGTGTTGGAGTATAGTCATAGTGCAGGTAATGAAACTTACCGGAAAAAACTGGTTAAGTATTATGAAAGTGTTGGTATTAATGTTAATCATAACGAGATCATCATAACAACAGGTGGCAGTGAAGCGATTCTATTTGGCTTCATGACATGCATGGATGCCGGTGATGAAGTAATTATTCCCGAACCTTTTTATGCAAACTACAATGGATTTGCAGTAGCTGCAGATGTGAAAGTTGTTCCTGTAACATCGCATATTGAAAATGGATTTGCATTACCGCCAATAGAAGAAATTGAAAAGAAGATCACTGCAAAAACAAAAGCGATCGTCATTTGCAATCCTAATAATCCGACTGGTTATTTGTATAGCAAAGAAGAGATGGAGCAGTTGAAGGAGATCATCTTAAAACATAATCTGTATTTATTTTCTGATGAAGCTTATCGTGAATTTTGCTATGAAGGGAAACAGGTTAGTGCCATGCATTTAACAGGTGTGGATGATAACGTTATTATAATGGATACGATCAGTAAAAGATATAGTGCCTGTGGTGGAAGGATCGGTGCATTTGTAACAAAAAATAAAACGGTACTGGATGCTGCAATGAAATTTGCACAGGCAAGATTAAGCCCACCAAGTTTTGCTCAAATTGCAGGTGAGGCGGCTATTGATCTTCCTGCAGATTATTTTGATACTACCAAAGCTGAATACAAACAAAGAAGAGATCTTATTGTACAAAGATTGAATGCTATGGAAGGTGTTTTTTGTCCGAACCCTGGTGGTGCATTTTATGCAATGGCGAAACTTCCGATAGATGATGCTGATAATTTTTGTCAGTGGTTATTAGAATCTTTCGATCATAATAAACAAACTGTAATGCTTGCACCTGCAACAGGTTTTTATGGAACAGCAGGTTTGGGTAAACAGGAAGTTCGTTTGGCTTATGTACTCAATACTACTGCTATCAATGCTGCAATGGATTGTTTAGAAGTAGCATTGAAGGAGTATCCCGGGAGAAAGAATTAATTACACTTTGGATGTTGCACTCTGAGTTTCCCTAAAGGGTAGATGAAGAAAACACTATTGATGCAAACAATACATGGCACCACTTAAAATAATTTCATGTATTGGCCTGGAATTCGCAGCAAATAATCATCTCACAAACTGCTGATGAAATTAGTAAACACCATTGTTTTCCTTTTACTCTGCTTTTATTGCATAGCCCAGGATACATCAACAACAGTATTAGAAGATGTAATTGTAAAAGCTTACGGGTTAAATAAAAAACAGACTACAGCAGCAGCTATTAATGTCATCAATCGTTCTGCAATGGATCGGTACCCAGATGTATCAATAGTAAATGCTATCAACTCATTCCCTGGAGTGGTAATGGAAGAACGATCTCCCGGCAGTTATCGATTAAATATCAGGGGCAGTTCTTTAAGATCTCCTTTCGGGGTACGTAATGTAAAAGTTTACTATAACAATATTCCTTTTACAGAACCTGGTGGAAACACTTACCTAAATGCATTGGGTGTTCATAATTTTCAATCAATAGAAATAATTAAGGGACCAGGCAGTAGTATGTATGGTGCAGGAACAGGTGGTGTAATGTTGGTTGAGGGATCAGATACAAGTGCTCATCTTGCTTCTTTAGGTTACAGTTATGGAAGTTATGATCTTCATTCTTTCCATGCTTCGTTAAACACATCCAGACATTCTTTATCTGTTCAACACTTGCAAAGTGATGGATTCCGTGAACATACATCTTCAAAGAAAAGTATCATCACTTACAACGGATCTTTTATAAAGAATGGAAAACACCAGCTTAGATTAACAGCACTTTTTACTGATCTGTTTTATCAAACACCAGGTGGATTAACTCAATCTGAATTTCTTTTAGACCCACGAAGATCAAGACCAGCATCAGGAATATTTCCTTCTGCACAACAGGCAAAAGCTGCCATTTATCAAAATAATTTACTTACAGGATTAGATTATCACTCAATAGTTAGCAAATCAATTTCACAAACATCCGTCATCTATTTTGCCTATAACACACTGGAAAATCCAGCGATTCGTAATTATGGCAAAAACACTGAACCACATTTTGGAGGAAGAAGTCATTTTACTTTTTCACAGAGAAAGAATGAGTTGGAATATAAGATTGATGCAGGTGCAGAGCTTCAACAGAACCTTAATCGTATAAAAGTATTCAACAATAATAATGGCGAATCTGGAGTATTGCAAACAGATGATAAAGTGCATACACAACAATACCTTGCTTTCATACAAGCACAGTTAGCTTTCAGAAAATGGATTGCAACAGCAGCAGCCAGTTTAAACCACATGCAGGTGCAATTTAAACCTGTATATCCTGCCAGCACAATTCATCAGACAGCTTCATTTAGCAATGGTTTTGCACCAAGAATATCATTGCTGAGAAGATTTAATCGTATATCAATTTATGCAGCACTCGAGAAAGGCTTTTCACCACCTTCGGCATCAGAATTACTACCGAGTGGAAGTCCTTTAAATCTTTCGCTGAGAGCAGAAGCAGGATGGAACAAACAAGTTGGTATCAGAGGTTTAATACTACAGAATGTTTATGTTGATATGAATCTCTTCTTCTTTTCATTAAATAACACCATCGTTCAACGACGTGATGCAGCTGGTGGTAATTATTTTATTAACGGAGGAGCAACAACGCAAAATGGTTTAGAAACTTCCATTAACTGGAGATTATTTACAAAGTCAACAAAAGTAAACCAGGCAATGTTGTGGATCAATCATACATGGCATTCATTTCATTATCGGAATTTTAAACAACTGAATAATGATTACTCAGGAAATCAGTTACCAGGTAATGCACCACATATTGCATCAGCAGGATTTGATCTTTTACTGCAAAAAGGATTTTCTGCAAATGCTAACTGGTACTATAGCGATCGTATTTTTTTGAATGACGCTAATAATAACATTGCTAACTCCTATCATCTTCTGCGATTGAAATTCGGATATTCATTCAACCATAGAAGATCAACTATACACCTTTACTTAGGTGGTGATAATCTCTTAAACCAAACATACAGTAACGGAAATGATATTAATGCTGCAGGTGGCAGATATTATAATGTTGCAGCAGGAAGAAATTATTTTGTACAAGTAAAAATTTATATTAAGAAATGAAATTAATAATGAACGTACATTCCAATTAACTGCTTTCAAGAATTTCGCTTGAAATAGTTAACATAAAAGCCCGACATTTAGTCGGGCTTTGCAATTTTGTATTTTAGATACTATTCTGCGTTTATCTCTTTCAGAGAAATGCCCCAACCAAGATCCATCTTTAAAATAAGTGGATCTTTTGCATTATCCCATATCCAATATTGATAATCATTGGCAGCTTTAATATGAAGTGCTTTCAACTTTACTTCTTCACCATTCACCATTGCATTAAAATCTACTGTACCTGTTAATGTATATTCATCTGCTTTGAATGCACCCATACCTTGTGCATTACCAATTATAGTTTTACCGCTGTTCTTTATCTCATTAAACACTTTTTTACTTACCCATACAGTTGTTTCAGTATTCAAGGTTCTGTCGGCTCCATTAAAATAATTCTGTTGATTAATGGCTGTTTTCATCGCTTCTTCTGTAACAGTTACTGTAGCTTCCATTCCACCACCCATAGTGAGGTTATACTTAAATACCAGGTCTGGACTTTTTTTCTGTACATCCACTACGAACTGGTATTTCTGTCCCCTGAAATCAACGTTATAAGCCAGCTGACTATTCACTTTGATCTCTTCCAGGTCAGAATAACGGGTAGAAGGCATGAATGCTGTAAGAGTACCAATCACACATGCAATTAATAGTAGTTTCATTGAGTAGGTTTTAGTTATTTTAAATTTACCATATTCTGAAAATGTTTTTTGTGTTCTCCTGCCGTTCATTTGGCTTTTGCATACCATTGGTTAAGGTTTCTACCTGCTTTGCAACATAACTGCTCAATTCATCAATTGTAATATCTCCATCTTTATTCAAATCGGCAGCTTTATTTTTCAAACCATTAACTAATGCATAAGTGAAAACACCATTATTCCATTTCTCATCTTCATAAGCATATCCTGTTCCTGCTGCCGCAGAGATAACAATTGCCCCTGAATTTTTACTAAAACTATTAAACATTTCCTGCATCTGCTCAAATGTACTTCCCAGGTCTTTTGATTCTTTTACTTTTCTTCCACCAGTTTGGTTCACTTTAATAGTGCTTCTTGCACCTGCTACTACATTGCCTGTAGAGATATCTTTCACTAAAGTTTTATCAACTTCTCCACTATGACAAGCATCCATGAACATTACTTTACGTAAAGGTTTGATGTTATCAAGCAATCCTTCCAATTCAGCATATGAAATACCTCCGACAGAAGGATTTGAAAAATCAACAGGATGAGTACCATACCAGAAAGTGTAGTTATTATCTAACATGCCATGGCCTGAGAGGTAAACCATCACCATATCTTCTTCCTTTGCCCTTACCAGTGAATCTTTCAATGATAAAATATTTTCCCTTGTTACAGCTTCATCAAATAACACATAGTCGTACACATTTGCAAACTGGGAAGGAAAGCCAAGTGTTTTTTTACCATCTTTCTTCCAAATGTTCAAAAAATCTTTACCATCTTTTACAGCAAGTTTAAGGTTCATAGAAGAATCAAGGTAACTCGAAACAGATATTACAATAACATACATATCTGGTCTTTTAGTTACCGCAGGTTTATGACTTATCCTGACAGTATGTTCTGCAGATGCTACACCCTCTTCACCATAAACTTTTACCGCTATATTATTAATACCTCTCGACAAAGTAACATCCACATCTTGTTTTTCTATTTGACCATTCTTTACCTCGATTGAAAAGCCTTTACTTCCATTTACCGGTACACCATTTACTGTTACAAACAACATTCGTCCTGTAGTATTTATAGCAGAAACATTTACATTCAACCTTATAGTTTTTTCACTGGTTAGCGTGGGAAGTTCATCTTCGTTTTCAATAGATACTTCAATTTTCTTTGAGAGATCAAATGTTGCTGATTTTACCAGTCCCTTCATTTTCTTACCGTGTAACTCTGTAAATAATTCAATCAACTCTTTGCTAGACATACCTATCTTCTGCAACACTTGTTGAGGTTGGTTCAGGTAAAGATCATATTGTTCCGGCTGCAACACCTGTTCTTTATTCTTCAAAATAATTCCTGCTGCTCCGGCTTTTGATCGTTTATAAAAGCCGGCAGAATCTGTAATGATATATCCGTGATTCTTCAGCACCATTAATGTTGCAATCGGTTTAAGTGTTTCATCATGTCTTAGCTTGATAGTTCCATCGTAAGATGCTGTGATCAATAAATGTTTATCATGCAGGTGTATCATTTCAAAAACATAATCATTGTGATCTTTTACAGTGGTGGTCACTTTCCCTGTTTTAATGTTCATCTTCAACACTCTTGCATCGGATGTACCTACGAAAATATTTTCATCATCAGCAAATAAAAGAGCAGTAGCATCACCAATTTTATTTCCATGCGGCTGAACAAAATAATTTGCGGTTTGCGCTGCATTATTAACTGACCATTGTTTCAATACACCAGGTTCATTGATAAGATAAAATGCTTCGCCCATTGCAGAAGCTGGAACATGAATGATCTCTTTGTTATTGGTATCGGCCGGAAGTTCGGGCAATGAATACACATGATGTGATGCAGAGATGAGATGATTGCCATCATTACTGAACACAGCATCCAGATTAGTAAACAATGCTCTTCTTTGTGCATCAAGTGTGGCTACTGCTTTTTTGTTCAGATCAAACAGCCAAATATCTGTACCAAGCACAGCTACATATTTATTATCTGGAGAGAATACCATTTTGGGTATTTCATATTGTCTGTTTTTACCCAAATGCAGCTGCGTTTCAATCACAATATTAAAACTCTCATCTGCATCAAAAACATAAAATCCCTTGTTCTCAGATATTACAGCAAGATACCTGTCGTTATTACTAAACATACTAGCATTAGAGATCATCATCATACTACCAGGAATAAAACCTTCATTATCTGGATACTTGTTATCATATATCTGCAGTAAATCTCTTTCGTTACGAACAGTATATCTGCCGTTATGACTAATGGTGAACCCTGATTCCTTTTCGTTGTTGTAAAACTTATCTTCTACTGACTTAGCTCTGCCTACTCTCAAATTCCAGTTCTTGAAGCCATTATCATATTCCACCATTAATGAGCTATCACCCGAGAGCCACATTTTTTTAGGAATAGCCACTTTGCCTTCTAGTGAAAAACGAGGCTCAACATTACCGGCTTTATAAATATTCACCATATTATCGCTAGGTATGGCAAGAAGTTTCGCTGTAGAATTGTATTGGAACCGGTAAGCTTTATAATTCAATTTTACCGGTTGCATGTCAGTTAACAAAACCCGTGTGAGGGTATCAGACTGATTTGAATACACAATCGTTTTATCATCTACCCACTGAATACTTTGCTGGTGTGGTGTGATAGACATATCGAAGTCTGGGACCTTCATTACATGTCTTGCAGATGCAACATCAAAAACTGCGAAAATACCAGGCTGTGGTTGATCGTTCACATAATGACTTGCAGTACCTGCAGCAAGATATTTTCCATCTGGTGAAAGTTGAAGTTCTGTTATCTCATCATCAAAATCCGCTATCAGTTTCCAATATTGTTTACTAATATTATTAAGATCCGTTGTATATATTGAGCCATTTCTGCATCCAAAATAAAGTGATCCATTGGCTGATACATTTAATCCCAACAGATCATCGGCAGCATATACCTGTTCTGTTTTTCCTGTTTGCCATTCGCATTTCCAGAGTGAGAAATCTCTTGATGTTGCCAGAAGATATTTTCCATCGGCACTGAAAGCAACAGAAGATGCTGCATACTTAAAAGGTACCCAACGCTTCAATACTTTACCACTATTCATATCAAGTAATACGATAGAATTATCTCCACCACCCGATAATAAATAATCTTCATTAATTGAGAGTGCCATGCAGGTTACGCCATCCTGTTCTGTTTGGAATGATCTTGTTTGCCAGCCATTCTTCAACTCCCACTCTAAGATTCTACCATCTGATCCAGCTGTGAGTAGGGCATTTTTTTTCTTTTGAAATAGTTGGAAAGTAATATTACCGGTATGGCCTGACTGTACAACCATTTCTACCTGTGCATGAACATCAACAGCAAAAATTGCTGCCAGCAACAAAATTAGGATACGCATATAACTAAGTTACTAACTAAAAAGGTAAAGGCTTTTTGAATACGATAGATATAATCTAACTAAGGAAAATTACGCCATCCTGTATTTTTATCAAATGAGCAAACCGCATCACACGAAAAAAGGCTTCCAGAATCTTTCCCTAACACCTCAACTTACAGAAGGTTACTCAATGTTGAAAGTGATGAAAGATTTTTTCACAAGACCTAAAACCGTTGTTCCACCTAAACCAATACCCACAGTAGAAACTAATCTCAAAAACTATCATAGTCAAACGCCGTCCATCTTCTGGTTTGGTCATTCATCTTATCTTATTCATTGCAATGGCATCAATATATTGGTTGATCCTGTTTTCAGTGGTCATGCTTCACCATTCTCCTGGTACCTTAAAGCTTTTGAAGGAAGTGATGTGTATAAACCAGATGATATGCCTGCAATAGATATCATGATCATTACCCATAATCATTATGATCATCTTGATATCAACACGATCAAGGCATTAGCACCGCAAACCAAACAGTTTATCATGCCACTGGGTGTAAGTAAACACCTTCAACACATAACTGCATTCAAAGAACGTTATACAGAATTAGACTGGTGGGATACTATCAACTTCGCATCAAATATTCAAATTACCTGCACACCTGCCAGGCATTTTAGTGGAAGAGGATTAAAACGTAATGGCAGCCTCTGGGCCTCATTTGTATTGATGATAGATGAATACCGGATATTCATTGGCAGCGATTCCGGTTATGATGCTCATTTTTCTGAAATAGGCAAAGAATACGGACCAATGGACATTGCTATTCTTGAATGTGGACAGTATAATGAAGCATGGCGATATATTCATACAATGCCTGAAGAATTGATTTCTATTGGCAAAGACCTGCAAAGCAAAATGCTTATGCCTGTACACTGGGCAAAATTTGCACTGGCATTGCATAGCTGGGATGAGCCTATACAACGTTTTGTAAAAGCTGCAAAAGCTGCGGGTGTTGCTTACACTACTCCAATGATCGGGGAAGCAGTTGTGTTGGATCATTCTTATCCCGCAAAAGAATGGTGGATGTAATGGTATATTCCTACTATTTTCATTTGTAGTCTTTTAAAACATTTGTTTTAATCATTAAGCTGCTAATTTGCAGTATATCATTTATTTTTACCTTCATGCCTATAAAAAAAGTGCTGCATATTGACGATGATGAAGAAGATCACGAGATTTTTGCCAGTGCGCTATTAGAAGCAAATCCTGATGTTGAAGTTGTGTTTGCAGATAATGCCCGTGAAGCATTAGAAACACTTGAGAATACTGAAAATCATCCTGACCTAATTTTCCTTGATTTGAATATGCCGGGTATGACCGGTCAGGAATTCCTGTTAGCAATAAAAAAACATCCGCAACTTAAAAATATACCTGTAAATATTCTTTCTACTTCTTCTCACAAACCAACAATTGAATTGGTAAAAGAACATGGAGCGAAAGAATTTATAACAAAGCCAGATAACTACCAGGATATGGTAAACATTCTGAAAAAAGAACTGAACTGAATTATCACATGTCTTATTATACCGCCCCCAATTGGTTAATAATTAGATATGGAAATAAATAAAGAAAAACCAGGTCTGCAATTCTTGCAGCATTCTGGTGAAATGGGTGAACTAATGCGAAACCACAACTGGCAAAGTTCCAGTTTGGGTTCACCGGATCATTGGCCACTGAGCCTTCGAACTACAATAGGCATAATGCTACATTCTGCATTTCCTATGTTTCTTTTCTGGAAAAAAGAAGAGCTGATCTGTTTTTATAATGATGCATTCAGACCCAGCCTTGGCGTCAACGGAAAACATCCTGCTCTTGGAAAGCTAGCTAAAGAGGTCTGGCCGGAGATATGGGATTTTATTGGTCCTTTAATTGACCAGGTAATGACCACCGGTGAACCTGTTTGGTTTGAAGACCAGTTAGTGCCTTTTTATAGAAACGGGCAAACAGAAAACATTTATTGGACCTTCAGCTATAGTCCGGTTTACGGAGATGAAGGAATGATTGATGGTTGCTTTGTTACCTGTACTGAAACCACACCTAAAGTAGCCTTACTAAAAAAAATATCTGAATCTGAAGGCCGCTTTCAAAACTTGGTGAGAGAAGCATCTGTAGGAATTGTGGTGTTGAAAGGTGAAGAGATGAAAGTAGAGATCGTTAATGAAGCTTACGGCAGATTGATTGGCAGATCTGTAAAAGAATTGGAAGGTCAACCATTGTTTGATGTAATACCCGATGCCAGTGAATACAAGCCAATACTCAACAACGTTCGTAGTACAGGTGAGCCCTTCATCATGTATGATGCACCCTACAAGGTAACAACAAAAGGTAAAGAAATAGAAGGTCTTCTAAACGTGGTGTATCAGCCTTATCGTGAAGCAGATGGTACCATCAGCGGAATCATGGCACTATGCCATGATGTATCAGACAGAATTGGTTTAAAAAGAAAGGCCGAAGAAACCGAGCACTTACTTCGCTCTATTGTAGAGAGTGCTCCTTTTCCAATTGGTGTGTATGTTGGCAGAGAAATGCGGATCAGCCTTGCCAATAAAACAATCATGGATGTTTGGGGTAAAGGTTATGATGTGATCGGTAAAACGTATCATGAAATATTACCGGAACTAAAAGACCAGCAGATATACCAGCAGCTTGATGATGTTTATATGAATGGTACTTCATTTCATGCCCGTAATCAACGTGTAGACCTGGTAGTAGATGGTAAACTGCAACCGTTTTACTTCAACTATAGTTTTACTCCCATTTATGATTTAGATGGAAATATTTATGCCGTTATGAATACTGCTGCAGAAGTAACAGATATTGTTATTGCCAAGCAGAAAGTAGAACAAAGTGAACAGAATTTCAGGAACATGATATTACAGGCTCCTGTAGCCATGTGTATCTTAATGGGCCATGAACATGTGATAACACTGGCCAACCAGTTCATGATAGATATATGGGGTAAACCTGAACAGCAGGTGATGAACAAGCCGGTTTTTGAAGCATTGCCAGATGCTAAAGAACAAGGGCTGGAAGCGATCATGAAAAATGTTTATGAAACCGGAGAAGTATTCTATGCCAATGAAAGACCGGTTATTCTTGAACGCAATGGCATAATAGAAACGACTTACCAGAATTTTGTTTATCAGCCTTATAAAGATGTCCATGGAGACATACAGGGAATACTGGCCATATCGGTAAATGTTACTGAGCAGGTGATGGCAAGACAAAAGATTGAAGAGATCGTAGCTGCCCGAACAAGACAATTAGCTGAAGCCAATGCACATCTTGAAAGATCCAATGAAGAGCTTGCACAATTTGCATACATAGCTTCACATGATTTACAGGAGCCTGCAAGAAAAGTGGGCATTTTTATACAGATGCTGGAGAAACAATTAGGACAAACCGATGATCGCACTGCAGCATTTATAAGCAAGATCAAAAGCTCATCTGAAAGAATGCTGCTTCTCATCAGGGATGTACTTGCTTATTCACAACTAACTTCAGAACCAACTGGATTCACACAGGTAAATCTCAATCAGGTAATTCAGGAAGTAATCAACGATTATGAATTGCGTATCGAACAAACCAATGCAAAGCTTAAGGTTAACGAACTGCCTGCTTTAAATGCTGTACCATTACAGATGTCGCAGCTTTTCGGCAACCTTGTTTTTAATGCACTTAAATTCATTAAACCTGGAGTTGCTCCTGAAATCATCATCAGTTGTACCAATGCTTCAGCAGAAGATTTAGCAGATCATGACTTACCTAAGGGAGATTATCATCATATAACGGTAGCCGATAATGGTATTGGCTTTAACGAAGAAAAGGCTGAACAGATATTCAACATTTTTCATCGCCTGCATGGTAAAAAAGATTATGAGGGAACAGGTATTGGTTTAGCAATGTGTAGAAAGATCGTACAGAATCATCATGGTGCTATTTATGCTACTTCAGGTGAACAAAAAGGAGCAACTTTTCATATTATCTTACCTAAAACATAAAATGCACTATTCACCCTTCAAAGTTTTAAATAGCCTGATTCTGAACGATCATCATACCAATTGTAACAATTACTCTCGGCCGGGGAACCCTGTAATTGTTCTTTCGATTCTGAACTGAGAACGCATATCCTTATGCCATTGTTCATGAAGTAAGTGAATGCACCAACTTCCATTATTAAAGAATTATAATAGACTTAAACCAATTCAATGCTGCTTCATAGCAGTGCTCCAGCATACATCTTTGTACTCGCAACTAATATTTATATATACCCTTTTTATCTGCCGAAGCTGTATCACTGAAACATTGCAGTTGCTTTTATGCAACTGCTTTTTCTTTTAGAAAAAAACCTTTGAATAAAGATCTCATCCCTCTCATTAAATCTGCACTGTATTTGCTACAGGCAGTGTATGAAACTGCTGGTAATAGAAGATGAACAGGGTATGAGGGATAATATGCACCAATCGCTAGTGCAGGATAACTACGTTGTTGAAACGGCAAGTGATTATCATTCAGCCAGGGAAAAACTGGGTGTATATGAATATGATTGCATACTGCTGGATATTGGTTTACCGGGTGGTTCCGGTCTTACATTATTAAAAGAATTAAAAGAGGATGGCAGTAATGCTGCCGTACTTATTGTATCTGCCAAAGACTCTATTGAAGACAAGGTAACAGGCCTTAACCTAGGTGCAGATGATTACCTGCTCAAGCCTTTTCATTTTGCTGAGTTGCATGCACGGGTAAAATCATTATTACGTAGAAGGGCTTTGGGTGGAACAGATTTGATAACAGTGGGTAATATTCAACTCGATACTGCAAGCCGTACCGTTCAGATCTCAGGAGAAGATGTTGGGCTGAACCGTAAAGAATACGATGTGTTGTTATACATGTTAATGAATGCCAACCGGCTGGTAAATAAAACTGCACTGGCAGAACATGTATGGGGCGATAATATTGATGAAGCAAACAGCTTCGATTTCATTTACTCACAAATAAAAAACCTTCGTAAGAAACTAAAAGATCATGGTGCCACTGTTGAATTGAAAGCGATCTATGGTATTGGTTATAAACTCACCGAAGTATGAAGCTGCTAAACTATACCACTTCTTATTTTGCGGTGATACTATTACTGGTAATATCAGTATGGGCTGTTGTATATTATTATACTATGCTTGATGAGATATATGACAGTATTGATGATGGATTGGATAACCAGAAGCAACTTATCATCCGTAATGCATCAACCGATACAGCACTACTTAACAAACCCGATTTTGGTGAAGGTGGTTATCGCATCATGCCCATCACTACAGAGAAAGCAGTGCATTTTTCAGACAGCTATACAGATACATTAATGTATATGGAGAATGAAGATGAGTATGAACCGGTACGATTACTTAAAACTGTTTTTAAAGCAAACGGAAAATTCTACGCCTTAGACGTAGCTACTTCAATGGTGGAAGAAGACGACCTGGTGAATTCGCTGATCTATGCATTGATATTTTTGTATGTAGGCATTGTATTACCGGTGTTATTGCTGAATAATTTTTTATTACGCAGGGTATGGAGGCCATTCTATCGTTTACTGAAACAATTGAAAGATTTCAGGATAGACAAACCGGAACCCATCAAAACAGAACCCACTACCATAGAAGAGTTTCGCCTGTTGAATGCAACTGTGCAGAAAATGGTAGAGAACAGCAGGGATGCATATACCAGCCAAAAAGATTTTACAGAGAATGCAGCGCATGAATTACAAACACCTTTAGCCATTGCCATCAATAAACTGGAACATCTTGCTGAAAGGAATGATCTTTCAGAAGCACAATTAGATCTTCTATCGGCAGCAATGGATCATCTCGATAAACTTACAAGACTTAACCGTTCATTATTACTGTTATCTAAAATAGAGAACCATCAATACCATGAAGTGAAAGAGGTTGATCTGAAAAAGATCGTATTAACATTACTCGAAGACATGCATGAGCAGATGCAGTTTAAGCACCTGCAGGTAACGCATCAACTGGAAGAATGCATTGTTGAGATGAATGAAGAACTGGCAAGAATACTTGTTACCAATATTATTAAAAATGCTTTTGTACACACCAGAGAAGGTGGCAGCATCAACATCATTTTAGAAAGAGATGAATTTACTGTAGCCAACAGCGGAGATACTGCTTTGCATAAGAAAGATTTATTCTCCCGTTTCAATAAACAATCAGACCATCATCAATCAACCGGCCTTGGATTATCTATTGTAAAAGCTATAACAGAACTTTATCAATTTACTATAGACTATCGCTTTGATGATCAACACATCATTACCATAAAGCTGCATTAGCATTCCCGATTCTTTCCCAATTTGATGTAGACTTTTGTATTCTAATAAAAAATGAAGAATATGAAAGCAACAGTAATGAGTTTATGTATAGCAGCAGCGGCATTTGGATTAAGCAGTTGCGGACAGGGTATTGCAGAAAAGAAACTGCCATCAGTAGTTGTGAATTCTGTAAAAACAAAATATGGAAATAACACCAAAATAGACTGGGAAAAAAGAGATAATGGATATGAGGCGGAGTTTTTACAAGGGCAAACAGAGATCACGGTTTTAGTTGATAATGCAGGTAATATGTTAATGCAAAAACAGGATGTTGATAGTACAGCTATTCCTGCTGCAGTTATCACAGCCATAAATACTAACCACTCCGGGTATACAATTGATGATGCAGAGAAACTAGAGAAAGATGGAGTTACTTATTATCAGCTTGAACTTGAAAAGCAAGGTGAAAAAGATCTGCAGGTTGTTTATACAGCAGAGGGTAAACTGGCCAATGACATTGCGTATTGGGATTAATAACCTTAAAACCAAACACTATGAAGTATGTTATAGTTATAATATTGGTATTGGCTGTTGCAGCAGTTTTTGTGTTTCGCAATGATATGCCTGCAGGTTT
Source organism: Bacteroidota bacterium (assembly GCA_023386555.1). Classification (GTDB taxonomy): domain Bacteria; phylum Bacteroidota; class Bacteroidia; order Chitinophagales; family Chitinophagaceae; genus JAEZDC01. The sequence goes on from JAEWJK010000014.1 coordinate 187,111, forward strand.
GCTTGCAGCAGAAAACACTAAGAGTGAACAGAAAAAAGATAAGAAAGTGAAGGATAAAGGAACTGCTTCACAAAATATAACAGTGAATAAAACCTGGGATCTGCCGGATAGATTGAAAGAAATCTCAGGTCTGCAATACCTGGATGAAAATCGTTTTGCCTGTGTGCAGGATGAGGAAGGTGTGATTTTTATCTATAATGTGCAGCAGAACAAGATTGAAAAAGAGATCAGTTTTGCCGGCGCAGGAGATTATGAAGGATTAGCCATTGCTGGTAATAATGCATATGTGGTGAGAAGTGACGGACAGTTGTATGAAATAAACAACTGGCAGGGCAAACCGGAAGTAACTCAACACAAAACGGGTCTTACAGATCATAATGTGGAAGGATTATTTTATGATGCGTCATATAATCGTTTATTACTTGCCATTAAAGATGACGAGCCGGGCGGTAAGGATTACAAGGGTGTATATGCATTTGATATTAACGGTAAGAAAATGAATGCCGAACCTGTTTATAAGTTAATGGTGGAAAATGGTGGCAAAAAGAAGAAGTTGATGAAGCCTTCTGACATTGCAAGACATCCATCTACTAGTGAACTGTATGTGCTTGACGGACCAGCTTCAAAACTGGTGGTACTTGATGCATCAGGAAAGTTAAAACAGACTTATAACCTTGGTAATGCATTTGAACAACCGGAAGGCATCAGTTTTAATACAAATGGCGATATGTTCATTTCTAATGAGGGAGTAAAAGGATCCGGAAATATAAAACAGGTAACGTTGAGGTAGAATATGATGGGCTATGATTGGTTTTTAAAAAGGATGGCAATTACATTGTCATCCTTTTTATATAAGCAGAATTTCTTAGTATTTCGGAATACTGATATTATTTACTAAAAACTTTCCTGCTACAATGATTAGTGTTACTTCCTCCATTCAAAAAAGAAAGTACTGCCTACTCCTTCTACAGATTCTACCCAGATTTTTCCCCCTTGTTCTTCCACCAGCATTTTTAAAAGATTCAATCCTACACCTGTACTGTTATCAGTGCCTGCAGCATTTCCTGCTATCTCGAAAAGTTTAAATATTCGTTTATTGTCTTGTGCAGCAATACCTGGTCCGTTATCTTTTACATAGAACTCGTAAAAGTCTGGTTTATTACTCACACCTATTTCAATTAACACTTTGTCTTTATCGTTATACTTTACTGCATTTCCTATGAGGTTTTGAAATACCTGCTGCAGTTTTGTTTTATTAGTCTTTATCACCGGCATCGATTCACTTATGTTGAATGTGATTTTTTGCTGATGGTTTATCATAAACGCTATTTCGTTCACCAGCTCAAATGTGTGAACTTCTTCTTCTACTTGTGATGCCAGTGTTGCTCTTGAATAATCAAGTATAGAATTGATCATATCACTTAACTGGTTACTCACCTGGCAGGCAATTTCAATTTGCGATTGTAATTCAGGGTTATCAGCAAGGCTTTCATTCTTTGAACAGAGATCGAGCAACATTATAATAGATGCCAATGGAGATTTAAGATCATGTGAAACAACATAAGTAAAACGTTCAAGTTGTTGATTAACTTTCTTAAGATCAGATGCTGTTTGCTTTAATTTAGACTGGTAGAAATACAATTGCTCAAACACTTTCACTTTTGCTTTGGTTACCTGAACATCTAAAGGTTTATGCATATAGTCTACTGCACCTTCTTCAAAACCCCTGAGCATGAATTTTTCTTCCTTTGAAATTGCTGTTACAAAAATTATAGAGATGTCTTTTGTTTTTGGATTTAACTTCAGCAATCTTGCTACTTCAAAACCATCCATTTCGGGCATTTGTACATCAAGCAAAATCAATCCTACTTCAGGATGCTTCAGTAAAGTTTTTAATGCTGCATTACCTGATGATGCTTTCAAAAAAATACGATTGTCTGCTTCCAGCATCTCTTCCAACACAAGCAGGTTTTCTTCTCTATCGTCAACTAATAATATAGTGAATGTTTGATCCATATCAGAACATTGAAATTGTTTGTAAGTATTCAGCTATTTCATCGGGGGGTTTAATGATGGCCTTACTGCATTTTTTTATAACTGATTCTACCATTTTAGGAAATTCTGCTGTTGAAGGATGTTGAACAACCACTGTTCCTCCATTATTGATAATTATTTCTGATCCGGCAGACCCATCATCATTTGCACCACTTAATACAATAGCCAGTAATTTATTCCCGTACACATTGCTGCAACTTTCGAAAGTCACATCAATAGATGGTCGGCTAAACTGTACAAGCTCCGAATAATCGAGTCCAAACGATCTATCTTTTTCTATTAATAAATGATAATTCTGTGGAGCCAGGTATATGTGATTGAACTCTATACTTTGCTTGTCTTCCGGTTCATAAATATTCAGTGTATTCTTTTTTGGTTGCAACAATTTAGAAAGTTCACTCTCAACATTTTTTTGACGATGCACCACTATCACTATTGGCAACCTGAAATCAACAGGCAATGCAGCCAATATGGTGGTGATGACAGTAATACTACCTGCAGATCCACCAATAACGACCAGCTCGTATGTTGTTGACTTGCTCATGATTTTCTTCGGAAAATTTTATTTTGAGCATCCACTACTTCAAACTCACTTTTTATATTGGAAAAGAGCAGAGACTCTTTAAGGCCCAATGCTAAATATCCTAATGGAGATAAACTGCTGTGAAACAGTTTGATCACTTTTGCCTGCAATTCTTTTTCAAAGTATATAAGCACATTTCTGCAACAGATTAATTGAAACTCATTAAAGCCTGCATCTGTAACCAGGTTATGCTGGCCAAATACAATGTTCTTTCTAATATCGCTGTTGATGATAGCTTTGTTATACCGTGCTGTATAATAATCGGAAAAATCGTTTTTGCCTCCACTGAGTATATAATTGGCAGTATAATCTTTTATCTGGCTTCCGGATATGATTCCTGTTTTCGCTTTCTCAAGATTCATGGGGTTGAGATCTGTTGCATATAATCTTGTACGATCAAGCAAACCCTCTTCGTACAAAACGATAGCCATTGAAAAAACCTCTTCGCCGGTAGAGCAACCTGCATGCCATATCTTAAGTGTTGGATAACTATTTAATCTTTTAAGAATAGTTCTGACCGATTTAAAGAATAATGGATCCCTGAACATCTCTGTTACGTTAACAGTAAGTTGTTGCAGGAAACTTTCAAAGTTGCTTTTATTGTTGATGAGATAAAATTTTAGTTCAAATGCATTATTAATTTCTGCTTCTATCATACAACGGTTAAATCTTCTTAATAATGATGCACGGGAGTAAGAAGTAAAATCGTACCCATAGGTGTCTTTTATTAATAATAAAAGCGAATTCATTTCCCCTTCTGAGATCCTGTTGTTGCGGTGCGGCATATTATTATGATATCCAAACTCTCATTAATGAAGAGAGCTTTTGTAAGTCTACCGGTTTGGTTATATAATCTGATGCTCCGGCATCAATTGCTTTTCTTTTATCATCGGCCATTGCTTTCGCTGTAAGTGCAATAATGGGAAGTTTGCTCAGTTTCAATTCGTTCCTTATCAGCTGCATTGCTTCGTATCCGTCCATCTCCGGCATCATAATATCCATCAACACAATATCAACACCTGTAGTGTTTCGAAGTATATCAATTGCTTCTTTACCATCACTTGCTGTTAGCACCTCCATCTCATGTGTTTCTAAAGCTGCGGTAAGTGAAAATACATTTCGCATATCATCATCTACCAGTAAAACTTTCTTACCGGCAAGTTCAGTTATTGAAGCTTCTGCTGGAGGAAGTTTAAAAAAATCTTCCCCCGATTTTTTCTCATCAACTTTAAACAGGAAGAGGTCAAGTTCTTCCAGTAATCGCTGGCTGGAAGAAGATGATGTACGTATGATCGTTTCAGAAAACTTTTTTAGTTTCTTTTCTACTGATTGCGAAATGTCTTTATCAATACAAATGATCAAGGGAGTTTTTGTTGCTAATAGAGATTTTGCTATCTCTTGAATATTTTCCATCTCATCTTCTACTTCCTTACCAAGATTTGCAATAAGACAATCGCATTGAACGCTATTACATTTCTGTTTAACCTGTTGTAAAACGGAAAAATGATGTACTTCCACGTCATTCTTATTTGACTTTACGAGTTGTTCAATTGCTGTTGCAAGGCTTTCGTCTTTACTGTAGAGAATAATTGTTTTTAATTGGGCATGCAACACTTCCTCTATTTGAGAAAATGCACGGTCAAGATCTTTTTCTGATACTGGTTTCTGAAGCCAGGCAATACTGTCAGATTCAACTGCTGCAAAATCTCTCGAACCTGAGATCACATGTACGGGTATATTTTTGGTAAGAGGGTTTGCTTTTAGTTTTTTCAGCACTGTGGTACCGTGTATATCAGGCAAATTCAGATCAAGTATAATGGCAGAAGGAGGTTGTTCAGTTGCAATTGATAAAGCTTCTTCTCCCGATAATGCAACTAGTGTTTTATAGTTTTTTGATCTTGCATAATCTCTCAGAATAGAAGCAAATGTTGGATCATCTTCCACTATAAGCATTGATCTTTCTGATGGAAGAATAGAACTCTTATCATCTGCAACTTTCTGTTGCGGCAACTGTTTACCTGGAGGGTGATTACTGATCTCCCGTTCTATTACCTGATTTTTTTGTGTGCCTTCGCCAGACATCGGAAGCAACAAAGTAAAAGTACTACCCTGGCCTGCTTCGCTTTTTAGTTCTATTTTACCACCAAGTAAGTGTGCCAGTTCACGACTGATGGATAAGCCTAAACCGGTGCCACCAAATTTTCTGTTGGTAGATCCATCGGCCTGCTGAAACGCATGAAAAATCAGTTGTTGTTTATCTTTAGGAATACCGATCCCTGTATCTTGTACACTAATCGCAAGCAGTTTACTTTTTGCATCATCTAACTGAAACCGCAATGTAACAGATCCATTTTCAGGCGTAAATTTCATTGCATTAGATAAGAGGTTTTTGATAACCTGTTCTACTCTTTGTTTATCGGTACTAATCTTTTGCGGCAAAGCATCATCTATGATAGTTGTAAAACTGATCTTCTTTTGTTGCGCCAGCACTTCAAATGTTTGCCGCATGTCTTCAGCTATATATTTAACAGGCACTTCTTCGAAGATCATTTCGATTTTTCCGGCTTCAATCTTCGAGAGATCGAGAATGTCGTTAATCAGTTCCAACAGATCAGCACCGGACTTGTGAATGATACCTGCATACTCCACTTGCTTTGATGATAGGTTTTGCTTCGTATTTTCCTGCAAAAGTTTAGCAAGAATTAAAATGCTGTTGAGCGGTGTTCGCAGTTCATGCGACATGTTAGCCAGGAACTCTGACTTAAACTGGCTGGTCTGTTCCAGCTCTTTGGCTTTCTGATCCAGTTTCTGCATAGCCACCTGCACTGCTTCATTCTTTTCTTCTAACTCTGTATTTATCTGCCTGAGTTCTTCTTCCTGCACCCTTAATTCTTCTTCACTTGCCTGTAACTCTTCTGCCTGTTTGGTTAGCTCTTCATTAGTTTGCCGCAATTCTTCCTGTTGAGCCTGTAGCAATTCTTTTTGCTCCTGCACTTCTTCCAGATACAATCTCGCTTCAGCTTTTGCCTGGGCTAAGTAAATGGCAAGAGCAATATTTTTATTGATGACGGAAAACCATTCAAGTTCTATGTCTGTAAAAGGTATCCATGAAAGAATTTCTATCACACCTTTAAGTTCATCGTTCAGCCAGAGCGGCATATACACAGCTGCAGCAGCATTTGCATCTACTGCAGCCGAAGAAATCTTTACAGCGTTGGAAGGTATATCCGATATAACAGAAATATCTTTTGATGTAACAGCCTGGCCCATTAAGCCTTCATTAATTCCAAAACGCTGTTTTGCTGTTACAGATATCCCAGCAGCAGACTGTAATTCCAGCTCATTAGTTTGAGGATGGTGGATGTACAATAATGCTGCAGGCTTTTTGGTGTATTCAAGAATAGTATTTATCACTGCAGCCGATAGTTCCTTTATTTCGAGAGAACCCTGCATACTGTTGTTTAGCCTGGTAACACCTAACAAAATCCAATTCTTTCTATCAGCTTCATCATTCAGTAATACTACACGTTCAAAATTCTGCTTTGCCTCCCATTCTGCTTTTTTCCGATTGCGAAATTCTTTCAGAATAAAGTACATCAGTGCTGCAACAATGGAAAGAATAACTAATGTTCCTATTAGTATAATGATAATCGCTTTTTTAGAAGCTTCCTCACTATTTCTTGAGCGAATTGCGAGCAACTCATTTTCTCTTTCCAATAATTTATCTGCCATTTCTCTAACAGCATCCATTTTTTGTTTTTCAATAGTGGTATTAGAAAATGCATCACCTGAAATTACAATTCCATCATCTAATGTTCGCCAGAAGAGTAAAAGTTCATTAATCTTAACCTCAAAGGCATATACCTGTGTCTTTACAAGAGAATCCGCTACCATTGTTCTTAATTTAGTAAGAACCGGGGGCAACTGTACTAACCCGGAATTGTATGGTTGCAGAAAATTTTCATGGCTGGTGGCCCGGTAACCTCTTCTGCCAGATTCCATATCAACCATTATTTTCAAAGCGTTTTCGGTTGTATGTTTTACATCGTAAGTGTGGGTAACCCATTTGGCATCTTCTTCCTGCTGCTCAAGAGCCAGGTATGAAGAAACTGCTACGGCAAAAACCAATAAAATAGCCAGGGCAAACCCTATAATGATCTGTGCATTTATTTTTAGATTCATTTCGTTTTTCTTGCAGTGGGAAGATAAGAATTATCAGTTCTTAAAAAAGATGATTCGCGGAGAATAATGCTATTGATAAAGCTGAAGTCTATGAATTTGCTTATCGTTGAAACAAATCAGTTCCAGTTTAAGCAACGAATATCATTACAACCTCATTTATTTACAATAAGGTTGATTGAACGACTTCCTTCGCTATCTGTAAGTTTTATCATGTAATTACCATTACTTAATGCAGAAGTATTAATGGAAAAAAAATTGCTGCCAGAGCTGGTTGTATGTTGTTGTTCAAGCATCTTTCTACCCATCATATCAATTACTGAAATATTGATTCGTTGCATAGTTCTATACTGAACCATCAATTTACACATATTGCCTGAAGGCACGGGGTATAACAACAATGTGGCCGCAGCACATGATGCTTTTACAATGCTGCTGTAAGTGTAGGCTCCATTATTATCTGTTTGTTTTATCCTGTAAAGTGCATTGCCTGATACTGCATCTGTAAAATTGTAATGGCTTCCATTAATATTATTGGTTGCCGGCATAGTACCTAACGTTTTCCAGTTTATACCTTCACCACTTTGTTCTACTATAAAGCGGGAATTGTTCTGTTCAGTTGCAGTAGTCCATTTAAGTTGTGTGCCTGAAGTAGAACACTCAGCCGTAAAACTGCTGAATGTTACAGGAAGAGGACTCTGGCAAAGATCAAATGCAATTTTCACCGCAGCCATATTGCAGGTTGAATTACCACTTGTTACACTCCAGGATCCGGGTGTTGTAGGAAAAGGACTCGACCCACCACCACAAGCTGCACAAACTCCCTGGTATAATACACCATGCTGATCGATTCGACTCATACCATGCACATGATCAGAAGTTGTACCATTCACCTGGCCAAAATAAGATCCATAAAGTAAGCTGGCAGCATTTTTTGCAAGTACAAGAAAATACAGGTCGTCGTTGTCAGTAGTTGTGCGTAATGCATTTGCCGTAACAGGTAGTCCATTAGTGCCTGCATTGGGAAACCCCTGGCTGGAATTAATAGTACCACCCCATCCTATTACATAAACATTCTCACAATTGTCAACATGAAAACCGGTAATAGAAATATCTGGTGCAGCTTGTCCTTTCCCGAATGTTGTTGAGTATATAAAAGCCGAAAGATCAGGTTGAAGTTTAGCGATAAACTGTTTACCATTTGCCTGAAAGAATGAAGCATTTTGAACAGGAAAGCTACCAGTAGTAGTTCCTGATATATAAGGGAAATTATTATTGTCTAACTTAAGACCATACAACATATCATTACTGGTAGTACCGATGTAGGTTGTTTTAATTATGTTAGTTCCTGATGCATTTATTATAGAAATAAAACCTTCGGTACTACCGCCATTGTAAGTGCTGCCAATCACCCCTGTTTTATCACCCGGGAAATCTGTACTTGAAGTGCTGCCCCCAACATAAATATTTTGGTTCGCATTATTAATGCTTATTGCGAAAGCTCCGTCATCACCGCTACCACCAATAAAACTGGAAAATAATAATGTTGTCAACGTTGCATCAAATTTTAATAATACACCATCCTGCAGTCCTGCAAATAAGGGTTGAAAAGCAGTTGGTGTAGTTGGAAAGTCAAAGGAACGTGTGCAGCCTGCAAATACGATATTACCAACTGCATCAATAGCAATTTCGGCACGAATATCATCGCCATAGTTCCTGTTAATAGACAATGCACCACTGGTAGAAGTAGAACTACGAATGTTCATACCATCAGCTCCTGATCCGCCAATCTTTCTTGAGTTAAGCAAAGTAGTGCCGTCTGCAGAAAATTTTGTTATGCAAATATCATCACTGCCGCCTATACCAATATTAAGTGTAGAAGGATAATTAGATGAATTGGTGCGGCCAGCGATTACTAATTCGCCCAAAGCATTTTCAATCATACTCATTGGGCTTTCATTACCATTGCCTCCCAAATATGTTGCATAAACACGGGAAGATCCGCTTGAATTAAATTTAATAATAGCCATGTCATAAGGCCCGGCACCGAATTCATTAACACCTCCCTGGAAGTTTGTCTGGTAAGCACCAATGCTCACAGGAAATCCTGTTCCAAATACAATTCCGGCAGCATAAAAGCTACCATCTGCACCATAAGCAGAAGTATAACCCCAGTTATCTGCAGTGCTACCTGTGAAGGTGGAAAATATAAGCTGCGGATCAATCACTAAAATTCTTGACCGATCATAATTTCCGGGAGCAAAACGTACGATGTTGCCAGATAGAATGTAATTGCAACTCACTTCTTGCCTGGTGCCATTCAAGATTGTATAGGAATAAGGAATTGTTTCTTTGATCTTGCCGGTAGTGGTGGCAATATTTAAATTGTTTTCTTGCAATGTCAAATCAGTCGCTCCGATATATTCCATAGATACAGCAGAAATATCGGCTCCGGGATGTACTATAATATCATACTTAGGTCCGTTGTTGTTCGCATAAAACCGAATATCAATACCCGGATAAAGATTTTTATAGAGTACAGCACCTGCTATTTTACAATTCGATGTCCATTTAGAAGGATCATTACCGATGAAATAGTTATTATATGATGTTTCTAATTGTTCAGGAATTATCACAGGATTATTACTATTATTGAAGCTGACGCTCACTGCATGAGATCGTAATATGGTATTCGGTTGTTCGGTAATTTTTCCATGAGACATTGAGCTGATATCTTCTGCATTATGCTGTACAATTGTAAAGCCTGTTTTTAAAAGAAATAAACTGCCATTTACCAATGGTACCTGGAACTGAACCTCGCTATTCCATTGTCCTTTATTTTCTATGAATTGTGCCTTATCCTGTGTGAAAGCAAATGTTGTAATCAGCGTTAGGGCAACAAACAAGAGTGGTTTCAAAGTCCGCAGTTTATTTAAAGATAAAAACAAAACCTCTTGCTGCAATTAAACACTACCATTTCTTTTCTCGTATATCAGCAGCAATTATTTCATTTACGTTAATGCGAGGCTGTGCTAACAGAAGTATAGTAGTACCATATTCTCTTGCATGTTTATTCTCAACTTTTCCAACAGTTTTTACAAGACCAAACAATTGTTGAAGTTTGGGCATATCTTCTTTTACCTGTGAAGCTTCATAAACCCTGATTACTGTTTTAATAGGTTCACTCAGGTCAATCCAGTTGATATAATCTGCATTAAACGATACGGCATTAATGTTTTTATCAGATGAATAATAATTGATGGCACCTGCCTGGCCATAATTATCGCACAACACAATTGTATGCTGCTTGTCTGTTACCGCTTCATATGCAGCAGTTGTTTTTGTTGCCAGCTCTTTCCATCCCAACATGTCTGCAAAGTCTTGCGGCAGGTTATGTTCATTTCCATCTTCCCATCGTAACATGCCAAGCTCTTTATGTAACAAAGTATTGTTTGCCAGCTTATCAGGATGCTGGACTGGAAAACTCAGTAGTATGAATGGTAATGCAAGCAATAAAACAATAGCACCCGACACAGGCTTCAGAAACTTTCTTCCTTTCTTACTAAACATCTTTTCAAGATATACAGCCCCAAAAGTAAACAGCACAGGATATAGCCCAATGGCATAATAACTCTTGGCTTTCATTAATGCAAACAGTAATAATGAAATTAGAAAGCTGAATAATAGAAACCTGTATCGATAGTATGGATGATGGAAAGCCAATGCAATTAATGCCGCAATGATGATAAATAAGGAACTGATAAAATAAAGTATCTGATCTTTAAAAAAATCTATACGGTTTACATTAACGAGTTGTGTTTGCTGTAATTCTTCTAATTGCCGAATCGTAGGAAACCCATTGTTATACTGCCATAACAGGTTAGGTAATATTAGCACCAATGCTAATAATGCTGCCAGGTACAAATGTTTATTGGTGAATAATTTCCTTTCTCTTGTTAATAGCAATGCAGGTAAAAGACCTGCAAGCAAAAAAGCAATATTGTATTTGCATAAGAAACCAAATGCCGCAGCTATTGCAGTTGCATACAACCATTTGTGTTGACCAGTGGCGATAAATTTTATGAGTGTGTAATACACCAGTGTAAACGAAAATACATCCAGTGTATTTGGCTGAAACAGGATGTTAAGTCTTAATACCGGCGATACTAAAAATGCAATACCAAGCAACAGGTAAGCATACCTTCCTCCATTTAATGTATCAATGATCTTCCATAGTAATACCAGGGTTAAACAACCAAACAGCGCTGGAAAAAATTTCACCCAGAACACACCTCCACCCAACAGGTGTATAATAAAAGATATCCAGGAAGTAACTGGTGGAACAGATATATATCCCCATGAAAGATGATGTCCCTGATCAAGATGAAGAAATTCGTCACGCTGCAAGTCATATGCAGGATGAATCAGCAGGTATTGCAGTATAAGCTTGATCGTAATAAAGCCGATCAGCAGGTAGGTATATCTTTTCATTCAACCGTGGGTTACAATAATGAAGATAGAGATATTAGCGAATTGCATTCCCTTCAATAACGTAAGTTTACTTATATAATAGTTATGCAAAAAGCGATTGTAATTGGTGCAACAGGCCTGGTTGGCCGACAACTGGTAGAACTGCTATTAGAGAACGCTCATTTTTATAAAGTTGTCGTTTTTACCCGGAGAAGCTTAGGCATTCAAAACAAAATATTGGAAGAAAACATCATCAATTTCGATGCACCAGCTACATGGCAACATCTGGTTACAGGTGATGTATTATTCTCTGCATTAGGCACCACACTAAAACAGGCCGGCAGTAAAGAGAAACAATATTTGATTGATCATACGTACCAATATCATTTTGCAAAAGCTGCAGCCGGTAATGGTATACCTGCTTACGTTTTAGTTTCATCTGCCGGAGCCAATGCCAGGTCAAACCTTTTTTATAATAAGATGAAAGGTGAACTTGAAAACGATATTCAACAATTGAATTTTGTAAGCACCACTATTTTACAACCTGGCTTATTACACGGCAAACGACAAGATGAAAGAGTGGGAGAGAAAATTGCTTTTAAAATACTTCGTTTCATCAACAAGCTTGGTATAGCAAAACGTTACCGCCCGATTGATGCAAAAATTGTAGCTGCTGCAATGATAAATGCTGCCATTAAAGCAAAGCAGGGTGTACAGGTATACACCTTAAACGAAGTATTCAGGCTTGGTGGTGAATAATATACTACCGAGAAATGTAATCCACCTTACACGTGCAAATTCTTACACATCAGCTTAATCAACACTCCTGTTGTGTTCTGATAAACAACGTTTTAAAAAGCAGCAGAAACAAGCACCGTTTTGGATGATAAAATGGAAAAACTTGTATGATGAACAATGAACATTCACTTCAGCACAATAATGTTACGGGTGGTGGTGAAGGAGCAATTGATCTAAGCTCAACCAATATCGTTAACGTGAGCACTAACGAAAGAATTCTTTCTGCCAGTATTGGCGCATTTATTTTAAGCAATGGTCTTGGTAATTTATTCAGCAGTCCATTGTCAGGCTTGTTAAAGACTGCATTGGGTAGTTATCTTATTTACCGTGGAGCATCTGGTAATTGTGCCTTGTACAGCATGTTGGGCAATGAAGGAACAACAGTTCATTCTGGCTCTGTGAATGTTAGAACAACAATGGTAGTAAACAAACCAAAAGAAGAAGTTTATAAATACTGGAGAAAACTAGAGAACCTTCCTTTATTCATGAAGCATTTAAAAACTGTTCAGGAGCATGATAATAAACGTTCTCATTGGGAGGCTTTATTGCCAGGCAATCTTGGGGTGATAAAATGGGAAGCAGAGATTGTTGAAGAGGAAGAGAACAGGAAAATTGCATGGCGTTCTGTAGAAGGATCAACTATTGAAAATGCAGGTAAGGTTGTGTTTGAAGAAGCTTTGGGTGGACAGGGTACGAAGCTGGATATCATCATCACTTATCGTCCACCTGCAGGTGATGTGGGCAGAAAAGTAGCAGGTTGGTTAAACGGAACAGTTGAAAAATATATCCGTGAAGATGTGGCAAATTTTAAAGATCATATACAGGCACAATCAACTACCTCTGTTGTAACTCCGGGTACATCAGTATCGCATCAGCCTTCAACTACGTCGTCTGATCAACCTACAGAAAGAGTATACAGATAACGAAATAGAAATAATCAGTTAAGCCTCTTCAATGCAAGAGGCTTTTATTTTTTATTACCTGATCAAAACAATGGTGCCTTTCTGTGAACGTTTTTTTCCATTGAGTGTATAATCAGCCATCCAAATAAAAGTTGCTGCAGCAGATGAAACGCTTTTAATATTACCATCCCATTTCTTATACGGGTCGCTGGTTCTAAAGATCACATCACCCCACCTGCTGAAAATGGTGAGTGTATAATTTTTTACGGCAGCTATATTTCCACCCGGACCAAATGCATCATTTAAAAAATCTCCATTCGGTGTAAAGCCTGTAGGAAAATATATGTCACTACAGTCAACAGTTACCTCAATATTATCACTGGCAGTACATCCCTCACTATCCGTAACCGTTACAGCATAATTACCCGTAACACTAACAGTGTATTGAGATGCAGTTGATCCATCCTGCCACTGGTATGCACTAAAAATTCCGGCATTAAGCAAAAGTGTTTCGCCAGGGCAGATCAATGTATCATTACCGAGAGAAAGAACAATATTATTTTGTTGATTCTGCAGAATGATATTGTTTGTATCCCGCTGGCATCCTTTGCTATCAGTAACCTGTAGTGCATAAGTGGCTGCATGCAGGTTTTGAATGGAAGATGAAGTACTTCCATCAGACCATAGATAGCTATATGGTGCTGTACCACCAGTTACTGTAGCTGCTAAAGACCCTGATCCGTTGTAACATTTCTCAGGCTGATTCAAAATGCTGATATCAATTTTCGAGGGCTCGGTGATATTTGCAGTAAGCACTCTTGCACATGCATTCTCTGCCGATACACTTACAGTATAGCTACCTGCATTTAACTGATCGATAGTAGCAGTAGTTCTCACAGGGTTAGTATTCCACTGGTAATTGTACACACCAGTACCACCTGTTACATTAACAGTGGCTGCTCCGCTACGCTCACCAAAGCAATTGATATTGGTAGTTGATACTGCAGCATTCAACACCGAAATATTTTTGGTAATAGTAGATGGTGGAAATGATGGAAATGTTACCGTGAGAGAAACAGTATATAATCCTGGTGCAGAGAAAATATGAAAAGGATCTTGTTGGGTGGAAGTATTCTGCGTACCGGAAGCTGCATCACCAAAATTCCAGAGAAAACTCTGTGCACATAATGATGAGGTGTTGGTGAAATACATAAGGTTATTGGCTCCACAAGCATAAGAAAATGCAGCAGTGCCTGCAGGTGTTTCACTGATGGTGATCTCATCAACAGCAAATCCGTCGAATGAATTACAGGTTGTACCGGCACCAAATGTAAAACGGAAACGCACATTCGGCTGACCTGCCAATGCACTAAGGTCGTGTTTAGCTGTAACCCAGGCACCACTTCCACTACCCCCTAAACAGGAACCACTGGTGGGTTTGGTGCTGCCAGACCATCCTCTGCTGCCACCTAAATATGTAACGGATGCTGTGTTGAACCAATTTTCGGCCACACATACATCACTGTTATTAGTGCCTAAGGTATTCCATGAAACGCCACCATCGGTTGAGTATTGAAAACTGGCCCCGTCAAAACGTTGTTCTGTTTCCCAGAAAACTTTAAAAGATATCTGTGGATTTGCCAAAGCAGTAAAATTGAAACAGGGGCTTTGCAGCCATGAGTTCTGGCCACTGCTATAGGAAGTGCTATTCAAGCCACCCGTCATCCACAATCTTGCTCCACCGCCTGCTGTGTTTATGATCGGCTTATTGGGTATACCCCACGTCCAGTCCGAATTAACACCACCTGTTATCCAGCCACCATTTGTTATTTCAAAGCCTTCATAATAGGGAAATGTATTGATTATATTCCCGCATTGCGATAAACCTTTCAGGCTGAATAGAAAAAATAGGAAGGCAATAAAGGCTTTCATGTAAAAGCCGTGAAGGTATTATTCAAAACCGAAGCAAGGGATGATTAGCGATTTAAAGCTTGTTAATTTATGACGCAGGATTATTGATGACCTATTGATTAAACTGGTGTAATACTTCAATAAACATTAATTTGTTAGCTTTTTTGTTAGCTCTCCATATGAAATGCTTGAAAAACAGTATTTGATTTATCTAAAAAGAACTAAAAAACCTCTTTTTTTCACTGGCAAACCTCCTATATTTGCAGCCCATTTGGCGAGGTAGCTCAGGTGGTTAGAGCGTTGGATTCATAACCCAAAGGTCTCGGGTTCAACTCCCGATCTCGCTACAAACTCCTTATATTTAAATAAGGAGTTTTTTTATGACTTACACTGTTTATATATTGTATTCAAGCAGTTTCGATAAAATATACATCGGTTTTACCTCTAATCTTTTAAAGCGTTATCAGTCACATAATTTTCTCGCTACAAAAGGATGGACAATAAAATTTCGACCCTGGCAAGTTATCTATTGCGAATATTTTGAAGATAAAACAGTTGCACTAAGACGAGAGATAGCGTTAAAAAACCAAAAATATCGTCAAAGAATCAGAAGCAACATTAATACAATGTATCCATCAAATGGATTCATATCCGTTTAACGGACTCGGGTTCAACTCCCGATCTCGCTACAAAAGTTTCTCTTTTTGAGGAGCTTTTCTTTTTACTATTTTCAGAAATAGTATTCTTTTAGCTTTCTTAAAGTAATTAAAACACTCCACTAGTTTATCTTTGCACTCTCGAAATAAAAATGCCTCGTTCAAGGCATCCATTCCAATTAACAATCAGGTAAAATAAAAACTATGCATCATTTATATGCATGGATTATAAACACATAAACAATAACAGAATATGGCACTAGTAGGAAAAAAAGCACCACAATTTGTAGCAGGTGCAGTGATTAATGGAGAAGAGATTGTAGAGAATTTCAGTTTAGAACAGTATGTTGGTAAGAAGAATGTGATCTTGTTCTTTTATCCGAAAGATTTCACATTTGTTTGTCCAACAGAAATACATGCCTTCCAGGAGAAACTGGCAGAGTTTGAAAAGAGAGATACAGTTGTTATCGGTTGTTCAACAGACACCGAAGAAACACATCTTGCATGGTTAAACACACCGAAAGATAATGGTGGTATACAGGGTGTAACATTTCCCATCATTGCAGATACAGCAAAAGTTATTTCATTAAACTTTGGTGTATTGGGTGGTGAATATAGTTTCGACGCTAACAGCAGAACCTGGTCGTTCAATGGTACACCTATCGCTTACAGGGGAACTTTCCTGATCGACAAAACAGGTGTGGTTCGTCATGAGTCTATCAACGATTTTCCTTTAGGAAGAAATATTGATGAATACATTCGTTTGATAGATGCTCAATTGCATGTTGAGAAATATGGAGAAGTTTGTCCCGCTAACTGGGAAGAAGGTGAAGTAGCCATGAAGGCAACTACTGAAGGTGTGGCAGAATATTTTTCTAATAATTAATTGATGAGTGATGATAGAATTAACGAGTGATAACCTGGAACAACTGTTAGCAGAAAACGAAACCGTGATCGTTCAGTATTCAGCTGGCTGGTGTGGTAACTGCAGGCTCATGAAACCTAAATTCAAAAGACTGGCAGGTGAACATGCAAACGCCACTTTTGTTATTGCAGATGCTGAAAAGTTTCCGGCTTCACGTAAGCTGGCCAATGTAAACAATCTTCCCACTTTTGCAAGTTTCAAAAAAGGAAGTTTGTTATCACAGGTACAAACGAATAAAGAAGAACAATTAAAAATCTTGATAGATGAAGCTACCCGTAATTAGACAAATTCAACGTAGCTGTTCGGTAGAAGAAATAGAAACAGCGATCAAAGTGCTCGAGGCAACATCAGAAGCAGCGTCTTTAAAAGATGAAGAATTGAATGTTATTGGTGAGCTGATCTCTAATTTGTGTGGTGCAATGGAAGTTCACCAGATGATTGCAGAAGGTATGGCCGAAAAAGATGCAGCTAATGCTTTTATGAAAAAAGTTGTTAGTTCAATAGATCGGTAACCATTACCAGCTATTTTATTAAAAAGCACTGAGTTTCAGTGCTTTTTTGTTTTTAAACCTTTTCTTATTGCCGCTGTCTCAGCAGAATCACCACCTTTAATCATCTAAATCTGCTTTGCATGCCCTACCGTAAAACTGCTTTGGTTGTTACAGCCATTATTGCTGTATCCACCTTGTTCTTAGTAGCCTGTAAAAAGAATAATGATATTGTCGCCACAGATCCCTGGGCCGATGTTTTGAATCTTCCTTCGCAGCCATACAATTATTCCAACATAACATTACCGGCCTATTTATCTACACCAAACATTAACGGACAAAATAATACACCTGCTAATAATCAAATAACAGACTGGGGTGCTACTTTAGGAAGAGTGATCTTCTACGATAAAAACGTATCGCTCAACAAAACAATTTCATGTGCATCCTGCCATCCTCAATCCACTGCCTTCTCCGATAATCTTGCACTTAGCAAAGGATTTCTCGGTGGCAATACAGGTAGAAATTCAATGGTATTAACCAATGCAAGATTTTATCCAAATGGCAGATATTTCTGGGATGAAAGAGCCAATACATTAGAGATACAAACACTCCTTCCAATACAGGATCATATTGAAATGGGAATGCATTTAGATACACTGGTCAACCGATTTAAAAACCTCAACTATTATCCATCGCTGTTCACAAAAGCTTTTGGTGATGCTACCGTAAACAGTGACAGGATTTCAAGATCACTCTCACAATTCATCCGTTCTATTGTTTCCTATGAATCAAAGTATGATGCAGGCAGAGCCACTTTACCGGTAAATGCAGCTCCACCAACATTCAACTTTCCAAACTTCACTGCACAGGAAAATAGAGGAATGCAGCTCTTCTTCACACCACAATTAGCTTGTGCCGGATGCCATGGTACCGAAACTTTCACTGCAGCAACAGCCAAACATAACGGACTCGATGCTACCACCACCGATCGTGGATTTGGCGCTGCTACCAACAGTATTTTAAATGATGGAAAATTCAAAGTGCCTTCATTAAGAAATGTGGAGTTGACCTCACCTTATATGCATGACGGAAGATTTGCAACACTTGAACAGGTAGTAGAACATTATAACAGCGGATTAAAAAATCATCCGAATCTTGATCCTGCTTTAAAACAACCAAATGGATTACCCAAACAACTCAACCTTACTGTTGCAGACAAAGCTGCTTTAGTGGCATTTTTGAAAACGCTTACTGATACAAAAATGACTACAGATGTAAAATATTCCAATCCCTTTAAATAAAAATGAGGCAGTTATAGAACTGCCCCCACACCTGGAAATGGGTTTCTGCCGAAGCCATTCCAGCGTTATTTATACTGTTTGAAAAACTATGCCAAAGGCAAGAAGAGAAGGGAATATTTAGTTAACCGGCTGCAGTTTATTATGGCTTCGTCTGTTGCTACGCTCAGTTCAAGGTTCTGTTTTTATGGGAGCTAAGCGTAGCAGTTTATCCTGAGCTTGTCGAAGGATCACTCACTTCAATGTTCAGAACTTTAATGATCATGAACCTGCACAAAATGAGTTAACTATATTTATAAAAACATTACCGACTCATTTGGACAATCTATTCACCACCATATTAAACCTCGCCGGCACTTTTGCTTTTGCACTCAGTGGAATAAGAATGGCTTCCGGTAAACAGATAGACTGGTTTGGTGCTTATATGGTTGGATTGGCTACAGCCATCGGTGGTGGAACTATCAGGGACTTATTACTAGATGTAACACCATTCTGGATGCTGGACAGCATGTATTTTATTGTAACAGGTATTGCTTTACTGGTAACATTATTTTTAAAAGAAAGAATTATACGTTGGCAGAATACATTGTTTTTGTTTGATACGATCGGTCTTGGATTATTCACCATCGTTGGCATCAGTAAAAGTGTAGATGCAGGTTTACCTGTATGGGTTTGTATTGCTATGGGTACCATCACAGGATCATTAGGTGGTGTAATAAGAGATGTGTTATTGAATGAAGTGCCTTTATTATTACGAAAAGATATTTATGCTTTGGCATGTGTGGCAGGTGGACTGGTTTATTTTGTCTGCATCTATTTAAACTTCGCAACCAGTATTACCGAACTGATCGCTGCATTGGTAGTGATATTGATAAGAATTATTGCATTGAAATATCATATTCATTTACCGGTGTTAGAGTCTATGAAGAATAAATCGGGAGATGCCAAGGATAAAATTTGATTTTCTTAAAGTTGTATTGCCGCAATTGACAATACAAAAAACGAAACATTACTTTCCTGAATATCAATGTAGAAAGAAATTAAAGATTTCGTTTAATTTCAATAATACAAACGTTGGCAGAAATGAAAACCCGACACTCCCTAAGGATGAAACCGATTATTGCAATTCTAATGACATTAACCATGACAAGCTGCATGGTTAATTATCCAATGACAACTTTTTATGTTAAGAATAATTCTGACAAGCCGATGAATTTTAAGGCTAGTGTTATGAAATACAGTTCAATGGGACAATTTGAAATGACATTACCTTTTACAGTTTTACCGCACGACAGTGTTATTGCTCGACAAGTTGGTTTGCGAAAAGATGCAGCACCTACTGCCTGGTTTTCAAGCTTTATAATTTTTCCTACTGACAGTGTTTTATTAAATGACCCAAACAACTCTGTTAATTG
>JAEWJK010000005.1 GCA_023386555.1 Bacteroidota bacterium
TAAGAGATGGAGGAGCACCAACCGTGTTGAGTAATGTTACTGCCAATGCAAGTGGTGAAATTGTTATCACATCATTAAGTGCAGGAGCTTACACGAACATTTTTGTTACGTTAAATGGATGTAATTCGCCTGTTCTTGCAGGAACTATTACTTTATCTGATCCAACACCACCAGCAACACCAGTTGTAACTTCCAACGCACCAATTTGTAGTGGTAATACATTGGAACTTTTTGCAACGAGTGCTTCTACAGGAACGATCACTTATACATGGAGCGGACCAAACAATTTTACCAGTATAACACAAAACCCTACCATACCATCAACTACACTTGCAGCTAATGGAACATATAATGTTACTGCTACATTGAATAGTTGTGTTTCACCTGCAGGAACAATCAATGTGGTGATCAATGAAACACCTGCAACACCTGTAGCAAATAATAACGGACCTATTTGTGCAGATAGCACCCTCAACTTAACAGCATCTACAACATTTGCAGGTGCAGTAAGCTGGTCATGGACAGGGCCAAACACATTTGCAAGCAGCTCACAGAATCCATCCATTGCCAATGCAACATTGGCTGCCAATGGAACTTATAATGTTATTGCCACAGCTACAACAGGTAATTGTCCTTCTGCTGCAGGAACAACAAATGTTGTTATTAATCCAACTCCTGTTATCAGTAGTTCTTCTTTTACCAATCCTATCCTTTGCTTGTCTTCAACAGGAACGATTGTATTAAATGGATTAGCTCCTTCCACTGCATATACTGTTACCTACACAAGAAACACAGCACCTGTTACAGCAACAATTACTTCAGAAGGAACAGGTTCACTGATCATTCCTTTATTGTCTGCAGGAACTTATGAGAATGTAAGCGTAAGCACACTTGCAGGATGTCCTTCAAATACTGTTGGGCCGTTTGTACTGGTTGATCCAAATCCACCAGCAGCACCGACAGCCTCAAGCAATTCTCCAATTTGTACAGGAGAAACATTGCAATTAAATGCCAGCACTACAACCACCGGTGCAATTACTTATTCATGGAGTGGCCCTGCAGGATTTTCGAGTACTGTTCAGAATCCAACTATCATAAATGCAACTCCTGCAAATAGTGGTACATATAGTGTAACAGCAACACTAAATAATTGTGTATCTCCTGCTACTTCTGTATTAGTTGAGGTAACAGCTTTACCATCACCTCCAACAGTAATATCACCTATAAATTATTGTATTGATGCACCATCTGTTCCGTTAACGGCTACAACAGTTCCGGGGAATTCTTTAAGATGGTATACACAAGCTGTTGGTGGAGTAGCAAGTGCAACAGCTCCTACACCTACAACCAATGTAACTGGTGTTACTACTTATTATGTAAGCCAGGCTACCGCTTTAGGTTGTGAAGGAACAAGAGCAGCGATAGATGTGATCGTTAATCCTGATGCATTGGCAGAATATGTGTCATCGCCATCTATTGATTGTGCTCCTTTTAACATCAATGCATCAGTGCTACAACCGATTCTTCATCCAACCAGAAACAATGTGTACAATTGGTATGCAAATGATGTATTGATAGGATCAGGCACCACTTTTCCAGGATATACTATTTTACACCCAGGGGATTCTATATTCATCAAATTAGTTACAACAAGTTTATTCGGTTGTAGGAGTGATAGCGCTGCAAGATGGTTCTATACCTTTCCTGTTCCTGTAACAGATTTTACAGCGAGTGATACAGTAGGATGTGGTCCGTTATCTGTTACTTTCACAAATACAACTCCTAATCCTGGTAGTTTCAGTTTCAACTGGAATTTCGGTAATGGCGTTACATCAACTGCAGTAAATCCCGGCACAATAGTATTTCAACCCAATCCAACAGCAGGTGATACTACATATAATGTTACACTTGCTGCCTTTACACAATGCGACACGATCATTAAAGTTGTTCCGATACGAGTAAAATCAAAACCGCAGGCCATATTTACTCCTGACAAAACATACGGATGTTCTCCATTGACGGTTGTGTTCAATAATATCTCACTGGGTTTGAATATGACATTTGAATGGAATTTTGGAGATGGCAGTCCTTCGTTCTTTACCAACAACACGTCTCCTGTTTCGCATACTTATAATACCGCACAACAAGATACTTTCCATGTTCGGCTGATCGCAACCAATGATTGTGGCAGTGATACAGGTTATTACAATATTGTTGTAGCTGCAAGAACAATTAACCTTGATGTTGCTGTGAACGGAAATCAAGTTACAGGTTGTGCTCCACATGCTGTTCGTTTCTTCAATAACTCTACAGGTGCTACAAACTTTATATGGGATTTAGGTGATGGAAATATAAGGACCACCACAAGAAACATTGACACATTAGATCATACTTATCTTACAACAGGAACGTTCACAGTTACAATCAGTGCAAGTAATGGTTGTACAGATACTACGATAACCGAAACAATATCTGTGTTTGCAAAACCATTGGTGAATTTTACAGCATTGCCTTCACCTGTTTGTATTGGAGATACTGTTTATTTCACTAACCAGACAGATACGTTCACGGGTTTACTATGGAATTTTGGTGATCTGATAACTTCTCAACTCACTAACCCTGTTCATGCATATCAAACACCCGGCACATACGATGTAAAACTTATCGGCATCAGGCAATATGGACCAGGTAATGCATGTACTGATAGCATCACCAAACAGATAACGGTTGTTGCAACACTTCCGGGAAGCTTTGATGTAAGTGCTACCGTAGGTAACTGTATTCCTTTCACCGTAACATTCACTAATCAAACACAACCTTCGGCATTAACTACATGGAATTTTGGTAACGGTGCTGTCGACACAGGTGATGTGGTGAGTTACACATTTACTCAAGGCGGAGTATTTGCTGTTACGATGACAGTAAGACATCCAAACGGTTGTACTTATACTGCCACAAGAAATATAACTATTAACGGACCTGCAGGATCCTTCATTTATGATAACGGATACATCTGTGGCAATACACCTGTACGATTTGAGGCAAATACAACTGGCACTGATTCTATTCGCTGGAATTTTGGTGACGGTACAATTCTTACTTCAACAGCCAGCATCGTATATCATGTATATAATCAGCCTGGAGTGTATGTTCCAACGGCTACATTATTAGCAGGTATAGGTGGAAGTTGCAGCAGGTTGTTGACAGGTGCAGATACCATCAGAGTTGATTATGTAAGTGCAGGGTTCACTTCAACACAATTAAGACTTTGTGGTAGTACAACCGTCAACTTCAACGATACATCCAGATCTTATTTCCCGATGCAATCATGGCAATGGAGTTTTGGTGATGGGAATAACAGTGGTGTTCGTCATCCAAATCATACCTACACATCAACAAATACATGGCCGATACAATTGATCTCAACATCAACAAGTGGTTGTGCCGATACAACAATAGTTGCTTTGTTTGTAAAAGTTGATGTGAAACCAGAAGCATCTATTGTTCATAATCCTGTAGGATGTGTAAATCAACCGGTGACATATAACTCCGTGGTAATATCACCTGATCCGATTACTTATTATAGCTGGACGTTCAGCAATCTTGCCTCCGGAAATACAGCAACTGTAACCAATAATTATGCAGCACCAGGAATTTATACCGCTCAATTAATCACAGGAACAAGCTTTGGCTGTTATGATACTGTTACTTCACCTATCACTATAAATCCATCACCATTTGTAAATACAAGTGTTGATATGGTTTTATGTCGTGGTGAATCTGCTCAGTTAAATACAACAGGTGGGTTAACGTATACATGGTCTCCATTTACCGGATTGAGTTGTAATGATTGTCCGAACCCTATTGCATCACCTGTCACCACCACACAATATGTTGTTACCGGATTCAACAGTTTTGGCTGTGCTGCAAGAGATACAATACTCATAACCGTACCTCAACCTATAGATGTGAATGTAGTTGCCAATACAGTGATGTGTATCGGCGATACGGTTCAATTGAATGCAACAGGTGCTGTCTCTTATATATGGTCACCTGCCAATACATTGAACAATGCAAATATTCCAAATCCGATAGCCACACCACCTGCTACTACCATTTATCGTGTAATTGGTTTTGATGGTTACAATTGTTTTGAAGACACGGCTTATGTAACGGTAGGTGTTGGAAATTATCCTGTAGTAAATGTCGGCATCGATAGGTTAGTAGCCACAGGTGAACTCATCAACTTAACACCAACAGCAACCAACGGACCAATAGCAGTATGGAACTGGACACCACCGACTGATCTTAGTTGTGCTACTTGTCCTTCACCAATTGCTACTGCTAAAAAAGAGATATGTTATACCGTTACTGCCACAAACTTCTTTGGATGTAGTGGTAGCGATACGATGTGTATAAGAGTATTCTGTGAAAGCAGCCAGGTATTTATTCCGAATGCATTTACGCCTGATGGTGATGGTATAAACGATGTACTTGTTGTAAAAGCCCAAGGGGTAAAAGCTGTGAAGAGTTTCAGGGTATTTAATCGTTGGGGACAATTGGTGTTTGAGAAATCAAACTTCCCTCCAAACGTAGAATCATTTGGATGGGACGGAAAAGTAAAAGGAGTTGCTGCACCACCTGATGTATATGTGTACACCTGTGAAGTGCTTTGTGAAAATGATGTGCCGTATACGTATAAGGGTAATACAGCGATATTGAAATAAGTAAAACCGCAATGACGCTAAAACGCAAAGAACATAGCGCCTTGGCGTCTTGGCGGTGAAAAGTAAATGTAGTTCAGGAACTTGAAGTGTGCGACGCAACGAAAGTTGAATAACGATATAACGCCGACTAAATAAAAGAAAATGAAACGAATTGTTTTGTGTTGTTGGTTAATGCTGATGGTGATGACCGGTTTTGGACAAGACCTGTCATTCTCCCAGTTTTATGAAAAGCCATTGCTGAGAAATCCGGCACTGGCAGGAGTATTTACCGGTGATGTAAGAATAAGTGGCATACACAGAAGCCAATGGCAAAGTGTGACTGTACCTTTTGAAACAAGTGGATTGAGTGCGGAAGTGAAATTTCCATTGAGATGGGATGATTGGATCACCATTGGTGTACAGGCTACCCATGATGTTGCAGGTGATATAAAAATGAAAAGAACACAGATGTTGCCGGTGGTGAATTATCATAAATCGCTTAGTGGAAATAAAGATGATTTTCTTTCGCTGGCTTTTATGGCAGGACCTGTTAACAGTCAATTCGATCCTACCAAATTGAGAATGGGAGACCAGTTTGTGAATGGTGCTTTCGATCCTAATGCAACAACAGCACAGGTATTTTCAAGATCTGCTTTTACTTATTGGGATGCAGGTGCAGGCTTAACTTTCAACAGTGGCTTTGGCGAAGACTCAAGATATTATTTTGGTGCAGCAGTATTTCATTTCAACAGGCCCAAAGTTGCCTTTTATACTAATAACACAACCACTACATTGCAGAACAAATATGTGATCAATGCTGGTGTAAATCATGCTGTAAATGAGATCAATCGTTTTATTATGTTCGGAGATCTGTTTGTACAAGGTGGACACAGACAATTGTTAGCAGGAATGTTGTATCAAACAGAATTGCAAAGAAACTATGATGAAGAGAAAGCATTGAACTTTGCTCTTGGGGCATTCTATAGATGGAATGATGCATTTATTCCGGTGGTGAAAATGGATATATACAGTGTATCTCTAGGATTGAGTTATGATGTGAATGTTTCTAAACTAAAAACAGCTTCCAGCTGGAGAGGTGGGTTTGAGTTGACTGCATCTTATGTGGCACCATTCAGAAGCAGATCGTTG
Source organism: Bacteroidota bacterium (assembly GCA_023386555.1). GTDB lineage: Bacteria > Bacteroidota > Bacteroidia > Chitinophagales > Chitinophagaceae > JAEZDC01. The sequence goes on from JAEWJK010000005.1 coordinate 5,856, forward strand.
GAAGCAGATAAAGTTCGTTGCCGTTTTTAAAGAAGTTTACCGAAGTATCCTGCACTTTTTAAGTGTAGGACACTTCTTATTACTTTCCAACATAACAATCAGGTAATACTCAGGTAACATTAACGTAATACAAGGCTGATACTTTCGCTATCAAATAGATAGCTGTGAGAATCATCCTTAGTTTATTTGTCATTTTATTTTTTTCTTATACTTCACAAGCACAAGCACAAGGCAGGGTTGCAGGTAAAATTCTGAACGAAAAGAATGAATCTCTTTCTGGAGTTGCGATAACCGTAAAAGGTTCAGCAAGAGGCACGGTTTCATCCGTTGATGGCAGTTATGTATTAGTGCTTCCTGCAGGTAAACATGAGATAACTTTTACTACACTCGGCTACGAGACCAAAGTAATCAATGATCTTGAAATTATTGCCAATGGTGTAACAGACCTCGATATAATTTTAAAAGCATCCAGCAAAGATCTTGGAGATGTGGTAGTATCTACAACATCATCAGCAAGACGTGAAACTGTAAACGCTGGTATTGCATATCAAAGAAACAGTAACACCGTAGCATCTGTTGTTTCTGCTGAAGCAATTCGAAGATCACCAGATAGAAATACCGGTGAAGTATTAAAAAGAACTCCAGGTGCAAGTATACAGGAAGGAAAATTTTTGATCGTCAGAGGTCTTGCTGATCGTTATAACCAGGCTATGCTCAACGGCATTTTACTTACGAGTACAGAGCCTGATCGTAAAACTTTTTCTTTCGATCTTATTCCTGCAGCGATGATCGATAATATCATCATCAACAAGGCATTTGTTCCTGAATATCCAGGTGAATGGGCTGGTGGTTTGATCCAGGTGAACACAAAAGATATTCCTTCAAGAGGATTTTTTAACCTGCAGATTGGAACAGGCTTCAATACTCAAACCACAGGAAAGGACTTTTATAAAGATGCACAGGGTGGAAAATACGATTGGTTGGGATTGGATGATGGCACAAGAGCTTTGCCAACAAGTTATACTACTAAGTCAGGTTTCGATACATTGAATAATGTAAACAAAGTGACTATCGGAAAGACACTTCGTAATTCATGGTCTCCTGAAAAGGTAATTGCAGCACCAAATTTATCTTTCCAGGCTAATGCCGGCTTTAATACAAAGTTCTTAGGTAAGACTGTAGGTGGAACTTTTGGAGTGATATACAATCGCAGCAATCGTTTTATTGTACAGGAAAATAATTCTAACACCTTAGCCAGTGAAAACCTGTTTACAAAGAATTTCGATTTGGATGATGACAGGTATGCACAAGATATTTCATGGGGAACTTTAGGAAGTATTGCCTTGCAATTTGATCAACGTAATCGTATCTCTGTAAAGTCATTGCTCAATGTAAGTTCATCTAATTCAGTAACGCAAAGAAGTGGAATTGACTTTAACAGGGATGAACAATTGAAAGGGAGCGAATTTACTTTCAAACAAAACATATTCAACAGTACACAAATAGCAGGTGATCATAAACTGGATAACAAGTTATCATTAAAATGGTATGGTTCATTTAATATTCTTGACGGATATGTGCCGGATCAACGCAGAATATTATATGGCAGGCAAAATAATTCTTCTGATCCTTACAGGTTACTATTATCCAATTCACTTTCTCAACAAAGTGGTAGCCGTATTTTTCAAAACCTGAGTGATTATATCTATACAGCAGGTGGTGATGTTTCTTATGGATTCAATTTGTTTGGTAAAAAGCAAACTGTTAAGGCAGGATATATGTTACAGGTAAAAGATAGATTGTACGATGCAAAATTGTTTGCAAACTATCTTCCAAAAGATAATCCACAACTGCGTTTATTAGGTGCTGATGAAGTTTTTGCTGCATCAAATTTCGGAGATGGAAATCCTAATAGCAATCGGTTATCTTTCGATGCCATCAAGAACAGCAATTTCAGATACATGGCCAATACCATATTGAATGGTGGCTTTCTTCAACTTGACAATCAACTTACAAATGACTTAAGAATAGTATGGGGATTGAGAGTAGAAAATTATGATCAGTTGATCGGTAGTGTAAAAACATGGGATCCTCGTCACCAACATGTAGTGGTGAGAGATTATTTGCCGGGTTTAAATGCAACATATAAACTCAACAAGAATAATAATATCAGGCTATCAGCTTCGCAAACAGTTATTCGTCCGGAGTTAAGAGAATTGTCTTTCCTTAATCTTTACGACTTTGAATTAAATGCATCAGTACAAGGTGAGCCTTTGTTAGAAAGAACGAAAGTTACAAATCTTGATCTTAGATATGAATTATACCCGAAAGCAGGAGAGATGTTTACCATCGGTGCTTTTTATAAATTCTTTGATAAGCCTATTGAACAATTCTTTGATGAAGGTATTGGTGGAGCCAGCACATTCAGTTATGCCAATGCAAAAGAAGCAAAATCTTACGGTGTTGAAGTAGAGTTGAGAAAGAAGCTCGATTTTATCTCAGGTATGAAAAACTTCAGCTTTCAAATGAATGCTGCATATATCTACAGTCGTATTAAAGATGAGAAATTAAATATCGACAGGCCTTTGCAGGGTCAATCACCTTATCTCATCAACCTGGGTTTGATGTACGATCTTCCAAAACACGGCTTTACTGCAACGGTATTATACAACCAGGTTGGCCAAAGAATTTACCTGGTAGGAAGTATCCAGGCTGGTGCAGGATCTCCTGATATTTATGAAGCACCAAGGCCTGTGCTTGATCTTCAGTTAACTAAAAAACTATTGAAAGATTGTGGAGAGTTTCGTTTAAATGTTTCTGATATCATCAATCAAACACAATACTTCTACCAGAATGGTGATGATAATACATCATATAGTAAAACACAGGATGCCAATCGTTTTACAAGAAAGTTCGGAACAACATTCAGCTTAACCTTTAATTATTCATTTACTAAATAATCAACGCTTTAATAATTCCAACAATGAAGAAGCTCCTATTCTTATTAACCACTGTTGCAGCTTTAACTACTATTAGTTGCAGGAAGATTGAATCAGACGGACAAATAGTAGTGGTACAACAGCCTGGTGGTGGCGGAAGCACAACAGGCCAAACCATTACATTGCAAGGACGTATCAATGCAGATACATTGCTTCGTAAGCAGAACACATATATCCTGAAAGGGCTTGTGTATATGGTCGGCAATAAAACAATGACCATTGAAGCAGGAACTGTTATCAAAGGATCATTTACAGGTGCTGATGTTGGTGCATTGATCATCACAAGAGGCTCAAAGATCGTAGCTGCAGGTACTGCAACTGAGCCAATTGTATTTACCTCTGCTTCTCCAAATCCTCAGTCAGGTGATTGGGGTGGGATTGTAATTCTTGGTAAAGCACCGATCAATTCATCTTTCTACGGAACTGCAGGTTTGTTGCAGATAGAAGGTGGAATTGATAATGCAAATGGAGATGGTTTGGCTGGTTCTGGTGATGCAGTAGCGCCAACTGCTATAGCGAATGATAATTCCGGTGTATTAAGTTTTGTGAGGATTGAATATGCAGGTTATGCATTTCAACCGGATAAGGAGATCAATAGCTTAACAATGGCAGGAGTTGGTAGTGGTACAACCATAGATCATATTCAGGTTGCTTATGCAAAAGATGATGCATTCGAATGGTTTGGTGGAAATGTAAATGCAAAATACCTTATTGCATTTAAAACGCAGGATGATGATTTTGATACTGATAATGGTTATAGCGGTAAAGTACAATTTGGTTTAGTGATGAGAGATTCGTTGATTGCTGATATTTCAACTTCTGAAGCTTTTGAAAGCGATAACAATGCAAGTGGTACTGCTGCAACACCAAAAACAACGGCTATCTTCAGTAACATTACTGCAATTGGACCAAGAGCTACTTTAGCTAATACAGGTAGTTCTCTTTTCAGAGGTGCTGCACATATCAGGAGGAATACAGGAATCTCGATTTTCAATTCAATCATCATGGGTTGGCCAAGAGGTATAGAATTAGACGCTACAACTGGATTATCAGTAGCATTAAATGTTGAAGACAGCACTATTCGTTTCAGAAATAATACATTGGCAGGAAATACTGTAAACCTTCGTTATACAGGAACAGCCGGAGTGAATATTACAAACGATGCTTCATTTACTACATGGTTCAATAAAACTTTTTATAATAACGACATTCTTACAAATGCTGCTGATGCAAAACTTATTCAGCCATTTAATTATTCAGCACCTGATCCAACTCCTTTTGCCGGTAGCAGCGGAAATCAAAAGATCTTAACCGGTGGAAGTTTTTCTGATGCGAAATTTGCAGGTGATACATTCTTTAATAAGTCAGTCACTTTCCGTGGTGCTATTGCACCTGCAGGTGAACTTTCAACATGGTGGAAAGGGTGGACGAAGTTTAATTACTGATTTTTATTATAGGGCAAGCAATCAAACACAAGTAAAGGCCGGGTAATCCGGTCTTTTTTTATATGATCTGAGTTAATGTTTACTATACTCATAGTTGAGGTGAACAGTCAAGCACAAATTAACACTAATATTCCTGCAACATTTGTAACGGCTGTGTATCTTCCACTTCTATGCGGTTATTTATTCTATTGATGTTTTTATTTATTTGCTCTTATGCAGGGGCACAGAAACAATACCCAGATATAGTTATTAATATAGACAGCTTGCTGAACATTACAGCAAAAAACAAAACCCCCAATGATAAGATTAAAGCATCAAATGCAATGCAGCAGATTGATACAGCACTTTTGCCATATCGTACAGCTTTTCCTTTATATACAGGCATTGTTAAATTATACCAGGCAGTTTATCAGCCTGCAGGCAGCATACGAGATGGCTACCTTGAAGATGCCCGTAAATTAATTTCGGGTAATTATACATGGATGGCAGACAGTTTCTCTCACCAATGTTTACAATTAATTGATTTTTTTTCCAGTAGAAAAAGATTAAGCCAGTGGCTACCGTTCGATTCATTACTTAGATTATCAGCTACTATAAATACTCCCAGTAAAAACAATCTTACAGTCATAGCCAATCATGCATTTGAAAAATATAAAAGAGGAAACTATCATATTGCTGCCGATCTTTCAGAATATAATATGACTTATAATGATGTGATGGAGATTGAATATAGAGAAACGTCACCTCAATTTGCTTATGACCTGTGGATGATTCTTAAGCCCAGGTATGATGAGTGGAAGAATACCGACTATTACAAAAGAGCCGAAAACGCTTCTTTCAAGAAAGATTTTGAAGATGTTGTCTGGTATTTTCGTTACATTATAGATGGATCGGATACCAGAAAAGCATTCATTAAATCAGATCGCACAGCAAGAGCTAAATATTATAATCTTTATAAAGATGCCTTGCTACATCTCGCTGATTGGACAATCCAGGATCATCGAGAAGGCAGGGCTATAGTTCCCTTGAAATCTTTTATTTTTTACAATCTTATAGAATATGAATTGGATAGAGTAGCGAGTGATTCACAGTATCAGCCTGTAATAGAGCATAATGATTTTGTGAATTTGGTATTAACCCTCTCTAAGCTTTATCAGAATATGGGTAATGGAAATGATGCAGATGAAGTATTAACCAGGGCTATAGATTTTATTGAAAGTTATTCTCCTTATTGGAACAATATTTCAGTTGAATCGCTTAATAATCTTTTTCTTCAGCAGGCAAAAGCTGCAGGTCTTGCCGGAAGATTTGAATCTGCCTACACTGCATATCATAAATTAAAAAAAACTTGGACTAAACCAGTCACCACAACTTCGATAGAGCCATGGTTGGCTTATATGAATGTACGTATTGCCGAAATTGAAACTTTGATAGCCAACAATAAGGGAAAAGAAGCTAAGGATTCGACAATCTTATTACTTGATGAATTGGCTCCAATTGGCAATGACAGCGTGAGCTTGTTGTACATGATAAGGCAATGGCCACACCTTGAATATCTTGGTGCCTGGGCTTCAGCAACAAAAGGAGACTGGAGTAATGCCTCACATTGGTTGCTTGATGCTTTGCGTACAATGGAACAGCAAAATCATTGGGAGGATGATGCACATTATTACCCTACCCAATTATTATATCTTACTGCAAGGTATCGCAATGAACAGTTTTTGATGAAGAATGTTATGGCCAACCTGCTTTTTTATACAGGCAGACACCTGGAACATAGCTTTCTTCAATTAACACCAGGAGAACGTATGCTGCTTTACGATCAGCAACTAAGAAAATATTTTGATGTATACCATGAGTTGATATTTAATCATGCACTCGACTCTTTCCCTTCCTTAAAAACAAGCGCCATTGCACAGTCACTTTATCTTAAAAATGCACTCACAGATGGTGTGTTATTACCGGATAGCGTATTGGCAGCTTCCGGAGATACTGTAAGGCAGAAACTGGTAGCCGATATTCGTACTAACCGTAATGCTACTCAACTTACGCTTAACAGGCTTAGGATGCGGCATGAAAAAACGTACATCAACAGCGATATGCAAAAAGCTATCTGGCTTACATTGCTTGAAGTGGCAGAAACCGATACACTTAAACGGCTTCATTCCTGGGAGGATATTGCAAAAAGCTTAAGGCAGGATGAAGTATATGTTGAAGTGGTAAGATATACTAACTGGCTTACCGATTCTGCAGTTCATTATGGTGCTTATATAATGGGTAATAATAAACTGGAGCTGATTAATCTAATTCGGGAAGACAGTTTATTGACTCTGTTGAAAGATGTTTCAGCTTCACCTCAAAATGCAGCAATTGATGCTGCAAATGTTCGTGGGTTAACTATAAAAGGAAAACCTAAGAAGCAAACTGGTTTTGTACCAGGCAGTGTTGACAGATTAGGACAAAGTTTATTACAGAATCTCTGGCCTTCTTTAAAAAATAAAAAGACCCTTATCATTGTACCGGATGCAATTCTCAACCGCATTTCTCTTGCTGCCTTGCAGTGGAAAGGAAAATATCTGTTTGAATATCTTGAGCTGCGGCAACTCAGCTCAAACACGGCATTATTTACACCGGTAGAAGATTTTCCTGTTTCAGGCAATGCTTTAATAGCAGGTGGATTGGATTATGGTACCACTACCAATTCGGTTAATATCAACAGGCTATTTAATAAGAATGTTGCCTGGAATTACTTACCGGGTACCTTAAAAGAATCTCAGCAACTGGTTCCCATATTTTCACGGAATGGTTATGCTGTTACACAGGCTAGCGTATCAGGGTTTACAGATACAGTGGCTACTCTCATGTTGCCTTCTCATAATATTATTCACCTTGCAACACACGGCTTTTATGCCGATACTACATTGGCAGCCAAAATATACAACTTCAAACATTGGAATGCTGAAGCCATACAACAGGATCCTTTATTTAGATGTGGTATAGCCTTGAGTAATGCCAATGAACCTGATGCAAAGAGCTTTACCACTGAAGGATACCTTATGGGTTATGAATTGGCATATACCGATCTCAGTAATTGTTATCTTGTTTGTTTAAGTGCTTGCGAAACAGGCCTTGGTGACCTGCGTAACAACCTTGGTGTTGATGGCTTAAGCCGTGCTTTAAAGTTAGGTGGTGCCCGTTATCTGCTCACTTCTTTATGGAAAGTTCCTGATGCACCTACTGCTGTTTTTATGGAAATGTTTTACAAAGAATTATTTCGTCTGCGTTCACCACAACTTGCCTTGCAAAAAACCCGTAAGTATATGAGTACAAAATATACAGCTATTGATTGGGGTGCATTTGTATTAACTGAATGATGAATTGTAAAGCCTGATTTAAACAGTTTAGATAATGTTAGAATAGTAAGATTGTAAATCTTGTCTATTCAAAAATTTATAATATTAAGATATTATATTGCGAGATAATTATCCTTCTATGATAAGATATCTCGCAATTATTTCTTTGTTATTGCTGAACACTGCATTGCCATTAATTGCCCAGGAAACTTCAAGACCTTCACGAACAGGCATTAAGAATTATAGTGATGTAATTACTAAAGATGCCATATCCGACATTGGATTATTCACAGTTCATAAAGTAGCAGATAAATATTACTTCGAAATTCCTGACAGCCTGCTTCGTCGTGATTTTCTCTGGATCACCAGGTTTGCAGCTATTCCTTCAGGGTTAGGTGGTGGATTTGTTAATGCAGGATCATCAGTGGAAGAGCAAATGGTGGTTTGGGAGAAAGCAGAAAATAAGATCACTTTAAGAAGCAAAACCACTTCCAGCTTTGCTGCTGATTCACTTCCCATAAATATTTCAGTGCTGGCTAATAGTCATATGCCAGTAATATTTGCATTTGATATTGCAGCCTATAACAACGATGCAAAAGCAAGTGTGATAGATGTAACAAGATTTTTTTTAACTGATGTGAAAGCGATAAGCGGTATCACACCCAACATGCGTCGTGATTATAAAGTAACAAGGCTTGATGAATCAAGAAGTTTTATCAACAGCATGAAAAGTTTTCCGTTGAATATAGAAGTGAGACAGGATATGACGTATGATGCAGCAGAACCTCCTGAGAATTCAACTGCTGGTTCTATTAGTGTTTTGATGAATCAGTCGATAGTATTATTGCCTAAAGAACCAATGCAACCTCGTATTTATGACTACCGTGTTGGGTATTTCAACATCAACCGAATTGATTATGGAAGTGAAGCGTATAAAGCTGATGAAGTTTCATACATCCGTCGCTGGAGATTGGAACCAAAAGATGTAGAAGCCTATAAAAGAGGTGAGTTGACAGAGCCTGTAAAACCTATTGTTTATTATCTTGATCCTGCAACTCCTGTTAAGCTTAGGCCATACATTAAAGCCGGAGTGGAAGCATGGCAACCAGTATTTGAAGCTGCGGGATTTAAAAATGCCATTATTGCAAAAGATCCTCCAACACCTCAGGAAGATCCTGATTTTAATCCGGAAGATGTACGTTATTCCGTGGTACGTTATGTAGCAAGTACAACACGTAATGCTGTTGGTCCAAGTGTATCTGATCCACGTAGCGGAGAAATTATCGAAAGCGATATCATCTGGTATCATAATCATCTTCGTTCTTATCGTAACAGGTATTTGTTGGAAACAGGTGCAGCAAATCCAAAAGCAAGAACACTTAATACACCGATGGAAGATCTTGGTGAAATGATGAAATATGTAATCACACATGAAGTGGGCCATGCACTTGGTTTACCACACAATATGAAAGCAAGTTCATCTTATCCTACTGATTCACTTCGTAGCGGAACTTTTACTCAGCAACATGGTCTTGCATCTTCCGTCATGGATTATACGCGTTACAATTATATAGCTCAACCGGGAGATAAAAATATTCGTTTTATTCGTCAGATAGGGCCTTACGATTATTATTCAGTTAACTGGGGGTATCGTTTTATTCCTGAAGCAAGATCGGCACAGGAAGAATTGCCGATACTTTCAAAATGGATTAAAGAAAAAGCAAACGACCCTCGTTATCGTTTTGGAAGTGGTGAAAGTTTTGATCCGGAAAGCCAGACAGAAAATATTGGTGATGATGCAGTGAAAGCTAGTACTTACGGAGTGAAGAACCTAAAGGTCATTACACCTCAATTGTATAAATGGACGGCTGCAGAAACAAATGATTATACTGATCTTTCTGAATTGTATGGAGAGTTACTTGGTGTTTTCAGCCGATACATTGGTCATGTTGTTACAAATATTGGTGGTGTAAAACAGGAAAGATTAACTCCTGATCAGAAAGGGAATGTGTATACACCTGTTGCTGCAAAAGTCCAGCGTGAATCTTTAGACTGGCTGTTAAAGAATGCATTCACATCGTTAGATTGGTTAAATCAATCAGAGATCGTTCAGAATATTCATCATGCAAATCATGTTGATAATATCAGGTTGTTGCAGGTTCGTCATTTAAATGCTTTACTTTCTGCTGACAGGTTAACAAGATTAATGGAGAATGACATTAAAGATGTTGAATACAATGCTGCAGATATGATAAATCAATTACAGTCTGGATTGTTTAGTGAATTAACCAGTGGAACTAAAATAAATATCTACCGCAGAAACTTGCAGAAAGCATATATAGATAGAATGGCCATATTCCTGAAAGATCAGCCAGCATCTGGTGCATCAACATTACGTCCAGGTGCTACACCTGTTAACATTAGTCAGTCTGATATAACTTCTATTGTGAGAGCAAACCTTGTGAAGTTGCAACAACAGTTAAAGATTGCAAGCGCAAAACACCAGAATGATCTGACAAGATTTCATATAGATGATGCAGTAAAAAGAATAGAAAAAATGCTCGAACCTGCTAAGTAATTAAAGAAATGTCTCATCGTTTTTGATGAGACATTCCTTTTTTATGAGACCTGTACTGCAGGTCTTTTTCTTTTTAATACCAATGCAACGATAAGTGATACAAGTATTCCTACTGGCAAAATTTCTGCAAGTGTAAACAGAATAAAACCTAAAGGCGTTGCGTACATTTCCTTGGCACTGTTTATTTTGGCTATTTCAGCATCTAGCCTGGCACCACTTAATGTTCCTTTTGCTTCTGCTATCATCTTTGCGCTATAACCTTCCATAAAATTTGGCATGTGATAAGTGTAAACGAAATGCCATGTTATCACATACATTGCTGATGCAATTAATGAGATCAATAGTCCAATGCTAAACGCTTTTCCAAAACTTACCTTTCCGCCATTTTGTTTGTCACGATAATTTTTTACTGCTACAAAAATGAAAGTAAATGAGATGAGCATTCCGAGGTAGCCAATAATCATAGCACCGGCACCCATGTTTTCAAGGTGATCTTTCTGGCTGATCATTGATACTGCCATAAAAGCTGATACTACTGCACCAGCTATCAATCCATAAGTAAGAACAACTTTTTTCATTGCATTTAATTTTGCTCAAAACTGCAGTCCTTGTTGGAAAAGATCGTCATACCTAAGTATGAAACAATTTTTCTCCGATGTAATTCAGACTAAAGTATGAGGTTCAGGGTATGATACTCAATCGTTTTGCTTTTTCAATGGCTTGTGTTCTTCGTTTCACATCCAGCTTTTCAAACAGTTTTGTGGTGTGTGTTTTTATCGTAGGAAGTGATAAGAACAGTTTATCAGCAATTTCCTGGTTACTATTTCCTTCAGCTATTAATAGTAATACTTCCATTTCACGTTGACTGATACCTAACTGTTGTATAACACTTTCATTTATTTTAAAATGCTCATTTTCCCTGTATACCATTACTTCCTTTTCTACAATCACAGTTTCTGTTATCACTTCTGTTTTGGGTTTCATCAGTTTTGCTGCTATCCAGATACCCAGTGCGGTAAATAAAATTGCTATGAAGGTTACATAAACTTCAATGGCATGATCAATCACTAAAAACTTGTATTCAATTACCTGTAAAAAGATTAATAATACAGCGAGCATTAATCCATAAATCACAACATTCTTAAACTTAAACATAGCCGGTAAGATGCATCAAATGTAATACGAGAATAATTTCCGTAGTATTACTTCGTAATTATCCCGTTGATAAATTTAGAATAATATATTGCTCTTCTATACATCTGTTGTATAGTTTCGCTTTGCATATCCCTTTAAACAATTATGGAACTCAGTGAAAGTCAAAAAGCAATTACAATTATGCTGGTGGATGATAGTGTCATCAATCATTATATTGTAAAGACGATTTTCAGGAAGGAGGGCTTTGAAAAAGAGGTAACCTGTTTTGAAAGTGCAGCAGAAGCGCTGATTCAACTCGACAACATGACTGCAAGCCATTTGCCTGATGTTATTCTTCTTGATATTAATATGCCTGGAATGAATGGCTTTGATTTCCTGGAAGCTTTTGATCAACTTTCAATAACAATCAAACAAAAATGCAAAGTCGTAATGCTTACCAGCTCTATGAGTTCAGACGATATTGCAAGAGCTTCCGCAAATCCCTATGTAAAGTTTTACCTTCATAAGCCACTTACTACAGAAAGCATTTCTCAATTGCTGACACTGGTTTAAAGAACAAAGCCACTTTAGTAGTGGCTTTATGATAAGGCTTTGTAAAAAGATTTTTATTCTAGCGGACTATCAGTTGCTGCGAAGCAAAATTTCCATTCTTGTCAGTGATCTGAACGATATAAAATCCACTTCTAAGAGTTGAAATATCAATTGGCGATGCAGCCAATGTAAATTGTTGTTGCATTACCGTTTGTCCGTTAGAGCTGATGATCTTCATTGCAACAATTCCTTCTCCCTGTAACACAATAGAATTCTTTGCAGGGTTAGGTGATATTGTAAAATTAAAACCTGTATTAAGTGTTACCCTTTTTACATTGCTATAGGATGTTTTTCCGTCTTTGTCACTCACCTGCAAACGATAAAAAACAGCATTTCCTTTAAGTTCATCAGCATCAATGTAGGAGTAGTTCAAAGCATTTGCAGCATTCACTTTTCCTATCGTAATAAATGATCTTCCATCAGCACTTCTTTGAATATTGAAATGTGCTGTATTCTCTTCAGTTGCTGTTTGCCATGTAAGAACAATTGCTCTATCTTTTTTTATCGCATTAAACTGTGAGAAGGTTACCGGAAGTACAGTTGAAGTTAAAATAGGATCGAAGTCAACCAACCCTAAAGAGGCATTATCTACCTGGTGAAATATTCTTGCTTCAGCAATAGCCGGATCATCGGTATTCCAATAATTATTTTCTGCCTTTATGTTATCGGGAGTGTTATTGTAAAGATCAATATCCGGAGTAGCTGCATTCGTATTGTTAATAAACTGATTTTTACCATCATCAGTTGTATCACTATTAGAAAGATCACCCAAATTCGGCTTTGCCCTACTACCTGGAACAATAGTAATGCCCCAAAGATTTGCCCTGATAATATTTCCTGTTACAATTGTGTTTTGTTGGCTGGTGGCAGTGCCTCCATAAAAAGAAATACCGCTGCCACCAAGATTCGGATTATTCTCAATATTGTTTGTGTCAATGATGTTGTAACTGATAACAGCGTTAATATTTGATCCACCTTGCATTACAATTCCATAACGGTTTTTCCGTATCACATTACCACTTATAATAGCATAGAGACTTCCGGATGGAAGAAAGCCGATACCACCACTATTTGTTGATCCTCCATATATGTAATTACCAATGATCTTTGTTGTGTCTTGTACAGTCGATGATGATGACCCTAAGTTTATTTGTGGTGTATTAACGTTGTTGGTATTATTTGCAAAGAAATAGCTGTTGTATATCTTAGGAGCATTAGAGCCGTTTGAACCACCATTGATGGCTGTTCGTTTATTGTAAATGAATTTACTGTTTTTAATTATTGGACTAGCTCTGAACAATGTAATAGCGCCACTACCGAAAGTTGTAGAGGTAAGATGATTGTTGTATTGCAGAATACAACTATCCAACGTAGGATTGCAGTCACTAATCCGAAATGAAACTGCATATTCTAACGTTAGTTTTCTAATGATACTTGCATTTGAACTGTCAAGCCTAATTCCAAAATATCCCGTAGTTAAGTCATCTGCAGTAAATGTTACATTGTTTGGAGGATCTATTAATAAAACCCCATCTCTTTTGGTTCCCAAAAATGTGTTAGCCGAATATTTTATAGTAGCATCGGTATATATAGTAAGCGTATCATTTGTATTAATATAAATGGTGTCACTTACATAATAAATACCACTTACCAGAGTTACACTTCCGTTGGAGTTAGTAACAAGGTCGTCCAATGTATATTTTACACCAGTTCCTGGAGTAATATATTGGTTGGGAAAAGCCGAAGTGGTTAGCAAACACAATCCTAACACAACTAGTAAAGATGCTTTCATAAATCTGGTTTAAATTAAGTGGCAAATATAGTAAGGTTGCCGATTGTATTACATTTTGTTGAATGTGTTAATCAGCATTGATCGTCTTATTTGAGAAGACAAAGTCACACAGCAATTATTACCTTCGCTTCATGCCTAAAAAATTGTTTTTGCTTGATGCTTTAGCACTTATCTATCGTGCTTATTACGCTTTGATACGTAACCCAAGAATTACTTCGAAGGGAAGAAATACCAATGCACAGTTTGGTTTTACATCAACTTTAATAGACTTAATTAATAAAGAGAAGCCAACACACATGGCTGTTTGCTTCGATACGTTTGCACCCACTGAACGACATACAGATTTTACTGACTATAAAGCCAACAGGCAGGAAATGCCGGAAGATCTGTTGGAGTCACTTCCCGACATCAAAAGAATTATCCGTGGATTTAATATTCCCGTTGTTGAGATTGATGGATATGAAGCGGATGATGTGATCGGAACTCTAGCATGGCAGGCAGCCGATGCAAAGTATGATGTGTACATGGTTACACCTGATAAAGATTACGGACAATTATTGATTCATGATTGTGTGTACATCTATAAGCCAGGTTACCAGGGTGGTGATGTGGAAATTATGGATGCAAAACGTATCACTGAAAAATGGTGCATTGACAATGTAAGCCAGGTGATTGACATGTTGGGTTTGATGGGTGATGCAGTCGATAATATTCCGGGTATAAAAGGTGTTGGCGAAAAAACGGCATGTAAGCTGTTGAAAGAATATGGCACATTGGAAAACATTTTAGACAATGCAGATAATATAAAAGGTGCCTTAGGAGAAAAGATAAGAGCCGGAAAAGAAGATGCCATCATGAGTAAAAAGCTGGCAACGATCATCACAACTGTCCCGGTTGAATTTCATGAAGAGGATTATCGTTTGAAGGAATGGAATAAACAAGAGTTGATTGATGTGTTCACAGAACTTGAATTTAAATCGCTTGGTAAAAGAATTTTAGGAGATGATTTCAACGTGTTCAATTCAGCTCCAACTGGTGTGCAGACTGATCTTTTTGGTAATGCAGTAGAAGGAAAAACGATCAAAGTAAAAGCTGAAGTGAATGCAGATACTTTGCAACCATCAACAGATGAGAATGCAGGCTTTCACGCAGAAAAAAATATCAACAACACACCACATAATTATGAGTTGATTGATACGGATGAAAAGCTGCAGCAGCTGATCACTGATCTGATGCAGCAATCAGAAATTTCATTCGATACTGAAACAACAGGTACAGATCCAAACCAGGTTGAATTAGTTGGTTTAAGCTTTTCATACAAACCAACATCAGGCTTTTACATTCCTTGTGTGAGTGAAGGAAGAATCAAAGAGATATTGCAACAACTTCAGCCATTATTTAATGATTCAACAAAGAAGTGGGTTGGACAAAATATCAAATACGATATCATCGTAATGAAATGGTATGGTGTAGAATTAAAGGGTGAAATTTTCGATACCATGTTGGCTCATTACCTGATTGAACCGGAAGGTAGAAGAGGAATGGATTTATTAAGTGCTCAGTATTTAGGTTACGAGCCAATTCCAATTGAAGATCTCATTGGTAAAAAAGGCAAGAATCAAGGCAGCATGAAAGATGTTGAGCTGGAAAAGATAAAAGAATATGCTGCAGAAGATGCTGATATCACTTTACAACTAAAGGAAAAATTTGTTCCGCTATTGAAGTTTAAAGAAGTAGAGAATGTTTTTGAAGAAGTAGAGAATCCATTAACCAGAGTGCTGGCAGATATGGAATTTGAAGGAGTGAAGATCGATGTCGATTTTCTGAAAGATTATTCTAATCAGCTTGATAAAGAGATCAAAGAAGTTGAACAGAAAGTGTTTGATTGCTGCGGATTGAAATTCAATCTGGGTTCACCCAAACAATTGGGTGAAGTATTGTTTGATCATATGAAACTTGATCCGAAGGCAAAGAAAACCAAGACTGGTCAATATGCTACAGGTGAAGATGTGTTGGCAAAGCTTTCCAACGATCATGAGGTAGTGAAACATATTCTGGATTACAGGGAATTCACCAAGCTGAAATCAACTTATGTTGATGCATTGCCTTTAATGATCAACCCTAAGACAGAAAGAATTCATACTTGCTTTTCACAAGCCGTTGCTGTTACAGGAAGATTGAGCAGCACCAATCCAAATCTTCAGAATATTCCGATCAGAACAGATAGAGGAAGGGAAATCAGAAAAGCATTTATTCCAAGAGATGCCGAGCATGTATTGGTGAGTGCTGATTATTCGCAGATCGAGTTAAGAATTGTTGCAGCCATCAGTGGTGATAAAAATATGTGTGAAGCTTTCCGGCTGAATAAGGATATTCATACTGCTACTGCAGCTAAAGTATATGGCATTGATGAAAGTGAAGTAACAAAAGAAATGCGTTACAAGGCTAAGAGTGTGAACTTTGGAATTGTTTACGGGCAAAGTGCTTTTGGTTTATCTGAGAATCTCGGCATCAGCAGGGCAGAAGCAAAAGAGATCATCGACACTTATAAAAAGGAATTTGCCGGCATTACGAGATACATGGATGATACAATCAACTTTGCAAGAGAAAATGGTTATGTAAGAACTTTGAAGGGAAGAAAACGTTGGTTGAAAGATATTAACTCAGCTAATTTTACGGTGAGAGGTTTCGCTGAAAGAAATGCCATTAACTCACCGATACAGGGAACTGCTGCAGATATGATCAAACTTGCCATGATAAAAGTGGATACCGCTATCAGGGAACAAAAGCTGAAATCGAAAATGGTTTTACAGGTACATGATGAATTGGTGTTTGATGTACCACAGGATGAGGTTGAGATCATTAAACCTTTGATCATTGAGAATATGCAAACGGCCATGAGTTTACCAAACGAAGTTCCGGTTATTGCCGAAGTGGGAAGTGGGGTGAATTGGTTAGAAGCACATTAGCAAGAAAAATTTAGCAGCCGATTCGGAAAATGACCATCTGAATCATTAAAAATCCGCCTACAATCTTAAATCCCTACATTTGTTACTCAAGATTTGTGAACATGGAGTATAATACAGCTAGAAATTACCTGAGCATGAGAGAATATGGCAGACATATTCAGCGAATGGTAGAATATTTAATGACAATTGAAGACAGGCAAAAAAGGCAGCAACAGGCTAATGTAGTAATAGAATTAATGGGATTTCTGAACCCTCACCTGAAGAACGTTGAGGATTTCCGACATAAGCTTTGGGATCATTTGTTTTTTATCAGCGATTTTAAGTTGGATGTAGATAGTCCTTATCCTCTACCACAAAGAGAAACGTACAAGGCTAAACCTGATCCATTAAGTTATCCGAAGAAGTATCCGAAGTATAATCATCTTGGGAAAAACCTGGAAACCGTTATAGAAAAAGCTTTGAAAGAAGAAGACCAGGAGAAGAAAGCAGGCTTTGCTCATGCTATAGCTTATTACATGAAACTGGCTTATAGCAACTGGCATAAAGAATTGGTGCATGATGATGCGATAAGAAGTGAACTAGACAGTATTACAGGTGGTGAGCTGGAGTTTAGCAATACACCATTCATCAAACATCGCAACGCACCATTTGAAAGTGATACCTATCCTGCAAGAAATAATGGTGGAAGAAGACAAAATTTCGGCGGAAGAAATGATGGCCGTAACCGTGGTGGACAAGGTGGTGGAAGAGATAATAGAGGTGGTGGACAAGGAAGAAATGATAACAGGAATAATCGTGGAGGCCAGGGTGGAGGAAGAGATAACAGAGGTGGCAGTGGTGGTGGACAAAACCGAAACTTTAAGAAGCGTTTTTAAAAACGGCAATATAATTGAAGAAGCATCGGAAGTTTTTCGATGCTTTTTTATTTGAACTACTTTCGTCAGCCAATCACATTTATTATCATTACATCAGTTAATTATAAGCTATGTCAACATTTGAAGTTACAGGCGGAAAAAAACTTAAAGGAACGATTACTCCCCAAGGTGCAAAGAATGAAGCGCTGCAGATCATTTCTGCAGTATTGCTTACCGATGAAAAGGTGACGGTTAAGAACATTCCTGATATTGTTGATGTAAACTTGCTGATAGAATTATTGCAGGATATGGGCGTGAAGGTGGAAAGACCTGAAAGAGATATCTGCATTTTCCAGGCTGATGCATTGGATATTGACTATTTAGGATCAGAAGCTTTTCTAAAGAAAGGCGGAAGACTAAGAGGTTCTGTAATGGTAGCCGGACCAATGTTGGCTCGTTTTAAAAAAGCATTCATCCCAAAACCAGGTGGTGATAAAATTGGCAGAAGAAGATTAGATACACATATCATCGGTTTTCAGAAGTTAGGGGCAGAGATGAATCATAACGAAACCTTAGGTGTTACTGAACTTATTGGTAATAATCTTAAAGGTGCTTATATGTTACTGGATGAACCTTCGGTAACAGGTACTGCTAACATTGCTATGGCTGCAGTACTAGCAAAAGGTACTACTACTATTTACAATGCTGCCTGTGAGCCTTACCTGCAACAGCTTTGTAATATGATGAACAGAATGGGTGCAAAGATCAGTGGCATTGGAAGTAATATGCTGATAATTGAAGGCGTAGACAAATTGCATGGAACTGAGCACACCATGTTACCTGATATGATCGAAGTAGGCAGTTTCATTGGTCTTGCAGCAATGACGCAAAGCGATATTCTGATCAAAGGTGCTGGTGTAGATCATTTGGGAATTATACCGGAGAAGTTTCAACAACTGGGTATCCAATTCAATATTAATGGAGACGATATTCATATTCCTGAACAGGAAACCTACGAGATACAAACTTTCTTAGACGGTGGTGTGATGACCATTTATGATCATCCATGGCCAGGTTTAACCCCAGATCTTTTGAGCATCATGCTTGTTGTGGCCACACAAGCTGTAGGTAGTGTATTGATCCATCAGAAAATGTTTGAGAGCCGCTTGTTTTTTGTAGATAAGCTGATAGACATGGGTGCACAGATCATTTTATGTGATCCACATCGTGCAACCGTAATTGGTTTGGGGAGAAAGCAGCCGCTTCGTGGAATTTCAATGAGCAGTCCTGATATCAGGGCTGGTGTTTCATTATTGATTGCTGCATTAAGTGCAGAAGGAAAAAGTACAATCCAGAATATTGAACAAATAGATCGGGGTTACCAGTACATTGATGTGAGATTAAATGAACTAGGAGCTCAAATCAAACGCTTATTGTAAACATTTAGCTGAAATAATTCCCCAACAGAGAAAAAACCGGCAGGCACCCGGAGAAAAGGATTTCATTCCTTCACGTTTTCAAACGAAAACGGTCTGCAGCACCGAGTAATAAATTCTGCCGGTAAATATTCATCAAGCATAAGTCAAAATGAATATTAGTTATTGAGGCAAGACTAATTACGTACCAAAACAACTCATCCATAAAATATTTTTTACGCACAAAGCTGTACTGCTATTGAGTTTATAATAAAATCTGCAGCGAAATAAAATTTAATGTCTGCTGATACAATGCTATTTGGCTAAGTTTGTGTAGCAGGCTTTGATATACCTAAACTTTTAGTGTCCGGAGAGAAGGTGTAAGTCCTTTCCTTGAGGTATTCAATGGTCTGCAGCACCGGGCACTTCTTTTTTGTACTTTATTCTGCAGTTTTACTCTTGTTTTAAAGCTTTATTTTGCAGCCTCCAATTCACTCCATGAAAATTTATAATAAGATCATTATTCTTACGGCTCCTTCAGGTTCAGGAAAAACTTCTATTGCCAGGTATTTATTACAGGCATTTAATAATCTCGCTTTTTCTGTTTCAGCAGCTACCAGGAAAGCCAGGGAAGGTGAAGTGAATGGAAAAGATTATTATTTTATGAGTGAGGATGAATTTAAAACTCACATAAAAAATAATGATTTTATAGAGTGGGAAATGGTCTACGAAGGAAAGTATTATGGAACACTTAAGACTGAATTAGAAAGAATATGGAGTATTGGTAAAGTGCCGATATTAGATATCGATGTACATGGTGGAATTCATGTTCAGAAAGAATATCCGATCAATACGCTTTCATTGTTTGTTAAGCCACCATCTGTGGAAGAGTTGCAGAAGCGATTAGAAAGCCGTGGTACAGAAACAGCCGAAAGCATCAGCACAAGAGTGAGTAAAGCCTCTTATGAACTTTCTTTTGCAGATCAGTTTGATCATGTGATCGTAAACGATGACCTGGATAAGGCATGTAAAGAAGCGGAGAAGATTGTAGGAGGTTTTTTGAATGATAATTAATTGGAGAAAGAAGCTTTACTGAAACTTGGAAAAGAAATAGTTTGCACCAAGTGATGCAATAATGAGCAGGTGTATTTCTACTTCGATCAGTTGTTTGTGGAGAGAAGAACAGGTGAAGGAGAAGGGTGAGAAGATTGTGAAGGTGGTGAGGAAGGTGATGGGTTAGATCAGCTTCAATACATCTTTTGCCTGCATAACTGGTAGTGCAGCTAATTCTATTTTCCGTAAGTCTTTTATATCATTGGTGATGAAATAATCTAGTCTTTTAGCTAAAGCTGCCGAATAAAGTATTGCATCTTCAAGATCATTTACAGCCATTTGTAATCCTGCAGTATAGGTAAAATTATTAACCGGGATAATTTCAACAAACGAAAGAAGATGTTGGAACACATCTTTTATCTGCTTAACGGAGTAATCTTTTCTTACAAGATAAGCCGTGGTATTTAGAACGCTTTCAGAAACAAAAACAGAAAGGTTATTGTTTTCTGCCTCGTTAAAAAGATCAATGGCAGCTTGGTGATTGAGACGTTTTGCATCTAGCAAGTCTATTAAAATATTTGTATCAATCAATATTTTAAAAGCCATACTTTTCTTTTAAATATTCATCTCTTGCAGCATCAATATCCGAAATGTGATTTGATAGAGAACCGGCATACTTTTCTACGAAACTTTTCCCTTTTTTCTTCTTCTCTTTAGTGGTAAGCTTTTCAAAATATTCGTCAGCTAATTTCGACACTGATGTTTTATGCTTTGCAGCATAAGCCTTTATTTTTTTTGCAGTGCTTTCCTTTACTGTAAGGTTCAACTTCGTCGTCATAATCAGGCTTTATCCAAATATACGCCTAATTTATTTTTATACGCCTAAAGTATTGCTAATGCCCTCACATTCTTGCCTTCCATATAAATTCTTAAAAGCTTTTATTTACAACTTTGTTCCTAAAGGTGTGGCCGATTCCTGTGAGATCACTTACGATTGTTAGATGCTTTCGTAAGTTTTAATTGAGACTGAGGCAGTTCCATTACCAAAATCAGCTCTCTCTGGGTTCTGTCTGGGATGTCTCTGGGTTTTGTCTGGGATGTCTCTGGGTAAGTATGGGGAAAGAATCCAGTAGCCATCCGATATTGAGCAACAAACGGCCGGTCTCCCAAAAGATCAATACCCTCTCACATTCTTTCCTTCCATATAATTCATGAAAGCTTTGTTTACCACCTTATTACCTCCAGGTGTTGGATAGTTTCCTGTAAAGTACCAGTCACCGGTATTGGTCGGACAACTTTCGTGTAGGTCTTCAATGGTTTGATAGATCACCTGTACAGGAATATCTATTTCAGGAGGTGTAATTAGTTGAGCAATCTTATCTGATATTTCCTGTGTAGTAAAAGGCTTGTACACATGACGCACTATATTCTCAGTATGCAGTTGATTGTCTCTGTGTAATTGTTTGCATTTATCAAGCAACGATTTCAATTCACCTTCAGTTCCTCTTTCTTTATGCAATTCAACAGCAGCACGGAATGCAATGAAGTCATTCAGCTTGCTCATGTCTATTCCATAACAATCAGGATAACGTATCTGCGGTGCAGAAGAAACCACAATGATCTTCTTCGGTCCTAACCTGGCCAGCATTCTAACAATACTTTCTTTTAATGTGGTACCACGAACAATGCTGTCATCAATCACCACCAATGAATCTTGTTCTTTACGAACAGTGCCATAAGTAATATCGTAAACGTGTTGTACCATTTCATTACGATTGGCATCTTCAGTAATGAAAGTTCGCAGCTTCACATCTTTGATAGCGATCTTTTCCTGCCTGATCTTTCTCGTCACCATTTCGGTGAGCTTCTCTTCATCAAAATCTTTACCCCAACTCATGATACGCTGAACTTTTATTTCATTCAGGTATTCTTCCATGCCTTTGCATAGACCGAAATATGCAACTTCTGCGGTATTAGGAATATAGGAGAAGATGGTATTCTTAAGATCATAATTAACAGCTTCTAAAACCGGTTTGCTTAAATGATGACCCAAAGCAATCCTTTCACGATAGATCTTTTCATCGCTACCACGACTGAAATATATTCTTTCAAAAGAACAGGCTCTTCTTTCTTTTGCTTCAACTATTTGTTCGATGGAAAAGTTCCCATCAGCATCTACTATGATACCGTTGCCCGGCATCAATTCCATCACTTCATTTTCACCAACATTGAATGCCGTTCTGATGGCTGCTCTTTCGCTGGCTGCCACCACAAATTCATTATTGATGTAATAATAAGCAGGACGAATTCCGTGTGCATCTCTCATCACGAAGCTTTGACCGTTACCAATCAATCCACCAATGGTAAATCCACCATCAAATAATGGGATGGCTTTCTTCAATACCTTCCTGATATCAGCATCATTCGGTTTATTCTCATCTTCTTTTACAAGAAAATGATGAATCACTTCCATCATCGCTGCAAGATCACTCTGCTTCTGAAAATCTCCCGGATCAACATTGATCAATCCAAAAAGTTCTTCTGTATTCACTAGATTGAAATTCCCGGCAAGTGCAAGATTTTTTCCAGGAACAAGATCTCTTTTTATAAAAGGATGGCAGAACTCAACATTATTCTTTCCCTGTGTACCATAACGAAGATGACCTAGTAGCAACTCACCCAGAAAAGCAAGGTGGCCTTTCATTAAACCTGGATGTTTTTTGATATCGGGCTGGTATTTTTCCAGCTCTGCTACTTCCTGGCCGATCTTAAAAAAAATATCCGCTATTGGTTGTGGTGCACTGCTTCGAATACGAGAGAGATATGGAAAACCTGGTTCGGTATTCAGCTTGACTGTTGCAACACCTGCACCATCCTGACCACGATTGTGTTGTTTTTCCATCAACAGGTACAGCTTATTCAAGCCATACATTACCGTTCCGTATTGCTGCAAATAATAAGAGAAAGGTTTTCTAAGTCTGATGAATGCAAGGCCGCATTCATGTTTTATCTCGTCGCTCATGGTATTGCAGCCGCAAATCTACAATTGTATTGATCTTGACCAATTAATTATGCAGTTACAGCCTCAGGTTTTAATATATGAGCCAGGTTAAGGAATTCTGTTACAAAGGTATTAATGCTATTAGTGAATGATTCTTCTATCAGGTTTCCTTCCACATCAAATTTCTTATCTGCATTTGGAACAATCAGTAAATAAGGAGATGCAATTCCAAACAAAGCCGGTACAAATAGCAGCATTTGCTGGCTGGCTCTCATTCCACCCATTGCACCAACAGATGAGGTAACAATACCAAATGCTTTTCTTGCTTGTTTCGGAAAATGATCCATCAGGTTTTGTAAAGCCGGAGAATAGCTGCCATTGTATTCAGGTGTAACAAGAATGAATGCATCTGCTGCGAACATTCTTTCGGCTAAAGGCTTGAATTGATCAGGTGTTCTTTCTACTGATGTCCATACTTCCTGTAATAAGCCAAGATCCCAATCTCGTACATCGATCAATCCAATGTTGTGATCTGTTTTGTCTGAAAGCAGTTTCTTTAAATGCAAAGCGATCCTGTATGAAATACTATTCTTCCTGGGGCTACCTGATATTATTTCAATGTTCATAAGAGAAGTTTTACCACATAGGCACATAGAAAAAATGTAACTAATGTACCTATGTGGTTAAGTTTTTAGGCTGTTGCTGCTTCAGTATTCTGACCAGCTTCTGCTGTAGCTTTATCTGCCTGTTTTATAAATTCAACGTTCATCTGCAATTTTACAATATCATCTACCACTAATCCACCAGCTTCAGTAACTGCACTCCATTTCAATCCGAATTCTTTACGGTTAATCTTTCCGGTAACTTCAAAACCGGCTCTATCGTTTCCATAAGGATCTTTGGCAGAACCATTATAATCAACTTCGAGTGTGATAGGTTTAGTAATATCACGGATAGTCAGATCTCCTTTCAAAATATATTCTCCTTCTCCGTCTTTTTCAATGCTGGTTGACTTAAAAGTCATTTTTGGGAACTGTGCGGCATTGAAAAAATCATCGCTTTTCAGGTGGTTGTCTCTATCTGCATTTTTGGTGTCAATACTGTCAATATCAGCCTCGAAATACACTTTTGCATTTGTAAATTCGTCCCCTTCAGTTTCAACAGTTGCATCAAATTTTTTGAAGTAGCCTGTTGCTGTAGAGATCATCAGGTGTTTTACTTTAAACATGATATCTGAATGATCCACATCGATTTTGTACGTAGCCATAGTTGTGATTTTTATTTATTAAAGATTATTTGCCTCAATTAATGTGCTAACAATGATTATCCATTGTTAAGGTCCATTGGAACTTCGATAAGCAGTAATTCAGCAGCTTTATCCGCTTTTATATCCAGCTTATCTGTATCCCAAACACCAATAGCATCTCTCTTGTTCAATTTATTACCATTTATAGTAGCCTCACCTTCAATCAGGAAAGCATATACACCATTTGTTTTCTTATTCAGCTTGTATTCAGTCTGGAAACCTTGTTCAAAATTTCCAAGTGAGAACCATGCATCCTGGTGTATGTAAACTGCTTCAGCATTATCAGGAGCCACAACTGTTTGCAGCTTGTTTATCCTGTCTTCCGGTTTAAAAGTTTTCTGGTCGTAACGTGGAGTGATGTTCCTTTCTTTCGGGAAAACCCAAATCTGCAATAAGGTTACTTCCTTATCCGCATTTGCATTCATTTCGCTATGAGCAATTCCACTTCCGGCACTCATGATCTGTACATCATATTGCCGGATGATCTCTTTTCTGCCAGTGCTGTCTTCATGTTTCAGATCTCCTGAAAGCGGAATAGTAACGATCTCCATATTATCATGGGGATGTTTTCCAAAACCGTAGCCACCTTCAATGAAATCATCATTCAACACTCTTAATGCACCGAAGTGGATTTTCTTCGGATCATGATAATTAGCAAAACTGAAAGAATGATAAGAGTCCAACCAACCATGATTGGCATGACCTCTTTCATCTGCTTTATGGAATATTGTTTTCATATCGTTTTTTTAAATCGTGGTTCATGTCTTTCCTCATCCTGGTTGTGTCACTCACTTGTACTGTATAACACTTATCAGCCATAAAACGTGTACGTACATCTATTCTTACAAAAAAAAGTCAACTTTCATGCTGACGAAGCTTTTCCAGCAGATCATTTAGCTGGCTAGCTTCCGAATCGTTTAATGTAAGTATACGGTTAAACAACTGTTCTATTGAATTAGTTGATGTTTCCAACACATTTATACCAGCCTGAGTTAGTGTTATCACTGTTTCTCTTTTATCAATTGCTGATGTTGAACGTTTCACCCATTTTTTTGCAACAAGCCTATCCACAATTCTCGGAACATTTGAGCTTTTCTCCATCATTCTTCCGGCAATATCCTTTACACACATTTGCTCCGGATGTTTGCCTTTTAAAATCCTCAGCACATTATATTGTTCATGTGTCAGATCAAACGTCTTTAACTCTTTACTCAAGACAGATCTTAGCCACCAGGCTGTATATAAACAGTTGAGCGTAGCCTTCTGTTGAGGATTTTTAAATTTGTTTGATTGTATGGCATCTTCAAGCTTCACAATGCAAATATATGTATGTACATGCAATTTACCTAATTTAATTTGAAGCAGCTGATAATCAGGATGAAAACACCTACTTCGGATCATTTACAGGCACTTCATCACCCATCATTGCTTTTAGCTTTAACATTGTTGCCCTCACTTCAGATATCGGGTAAAAACGATATACTTCAGGTTCTTCACCCTTTTTTGTTGAGATGGATGTCATCTGGTGAAACGGAGTGATTACATGAGCTTCTGAGTTGCTGCTCACCTTTACAGCTTTGTTTGGTAAGATGAAGAATGTTTTCTTTTCTGCGGAAACATTTCCTGAAATAATCTGCTGTAACGAATCAATATTGGCTCTCATCTCTTCATCAGTGATCTTGTCAACTGCAGTTTTCGGAGCAGTATAGTTTACATAACTACCAACAATGGTATCAGACTTTGTATTTAAAATATACACCCCAGGTTCAGCTAAAGTTATCTTAGCAGCTCCAACCTGTGAACTAACTTGTAGTTCGGTATTGCCCTGATCATGAAACAACACTGTTTTTTCTTCATGTCCTGTACCGGATGTGGTGATGGTTCTTTTATCAGTATCAATATTTGCTGATCCCTGGCTAAGTACAATTACTTTTTTGGGATCAACGGAACAAGATGCAAGAAGAACGATCAAAGCGATGCAGGCAGTTAATTGTTTCATGAGTTTATTTTAAAAAGGAAAAGTCCCGCTAAAAATTAACGGGACTAAATTAAGGACTTTATGTTCAGCAATGAACTGAAACCTGAAGAGTGCGACGCAACGATGCTTAATAGTATTTCAACTGCTCGAGCCATAAAAAATAGTCAGACCCGAGACGGTCAGACTATTTAGCAGCAGCAAAACGTTCAGAAACTTTTGCCCAGCTGATCACATTCCATATCTGGTTCAGGTATTCCGGTCTTTTATTCTGATACTTTAAATAATAAGCATGTTCCCAAACATCGATACCCAATAATGGAGTGCCTTTTACTTCTGCCACATCCATTAAAGGATTATCCTGGTTAGGTGTAGAAGTAACTTCCAGTTTTCCATCTTTTACAATCAGCCAGGCCCAGCCACTTCCAAAACGAGTGGTGCCTGCTGCATTTACTTTTTCTTTCATTGCATCGAAAGAACCGAATGTACTATTGATGGCTTCTGCCAAAGCACCTGTAGGTTCTCCACCTGCATGTGGAGCAAGTGTTTCCCAGAAAAAAGTATGATTCCAGTGACCACCACCATTGTTACGAATAGCCGGTGAAAGGCTGCTAACATTCTTTAAAAGATCTTCTAAACTTTTGTTTTCATTCTCTGTACCTGCAACAGCTTTGTTCAGGTTATCTACATAAGCCTGGTGGTGTTTACCATGATGGATTTCCATTGTCTGCTTATCAATATACGGTTCCAGTGCATCATGTGCATAAGGCAAAGCCGGTAAGTTAAACGCCATAATTCTATGATTTAATGATTAAAATTTATAATGGATAACAAATTTACAGCAGTTGAGTTAAATGAGAGGGAATGTTTCTGAAGTCGAAAATGATATGCTTGTCGGTATGCTTTATGTGCAATAAAATAAAACAGTAAGTTTAATTATGGCTTTATTACTTCAATTACATCCTGATAATCCGAATCCAAGAAATCTGAAGACGATCATTGATTGTTTGCAGGGTGGAGGAGCGATTGTTTATCCTACCGATACGATCTATGGTTTGGGTTGTGATATTTCTCAGCCAAAAGCGATTGAGAAGATATGCAGGATAAAGAATATCGATCCGCAAAAAGCACAACTCAGTTTTGTTTGTTATGACCTGAGTGATATGAGTAAATACACCAAGTCGATTTCAACTCCGCTGTATCGTTTATTGAAAAGTTATTTACCCGGTCCTTATACTTTTATTGTTCCTTCAAGTAAAGAAGTGCCGAAAATTCTGCAAACTAAAAGGCATACCATTGGACTTCGTGTACCTGATAACAATATTGCCAGAACGATTGTGCAGGAATTAGGTCGTCCGATTCTTTCAGCCTCGTTACCGGGAGAAATGGTAGAAGAATACACTGATCCTGAAATTATTGCCGATAAGTTTGATAAGCTTGTCGATATAGTTGTTGATGGAGGTATTGGTGGAATGATTCCTTCTACTGTTGTGGATTGTACAACTAATAATTATGAAGTGATAAGAGAAGGAGCAGGTGAGTTTGTGGTGGATTGATTTTTACCACATAGGCACATAGAGCACAGAAATGTTTTTATGATGGA
Source organism: Bacteroidota bacterium (assembly GCA_023386555.1). Classification (GTDB taxonomy): domain Bacteria; phylum Bacteroidota; class Bacteroidia; order Chitinophagales; family Chitinophagaceae; genus JAEZDC01. The sequence goes on from JAEWJK010000005.1 coordinate 33,945, forward strand.
ATTTTTTGGGGCTAAGAGATGAAAGGAGTGGAAGAGGAAAAGATTTTATTAGTGGAGATCTTTCTCTTATCTCCAAAACCTATGTCCCTATTGTGTCTATGTGGTTAACCTCTTGCTCATCACACATACTCATCTGCATATTCATGATGTTGAAGCTATGCCGGTGATATTTGCATAAACCATGAACATCAATTGCGGCACGATGTTCTGGTGTACCGTAGCCTTTATTGCTCTTCCAGTTATAGTGCGGAAATTCTTTGTGAATTTTCTTCATGTAGCTGTCTCTTGCTGTTTTGGCAAGAATACTGGCTGCAGCAATACTTGCATAAATGCCATCACCTTTAATGATGCATTCATGTTTTACTTTCTTGTATTGCTTGAAACGATTACCATCCATTAAAATAAACTTCGGACGTTTCTTTAATTTATCCAAAGCAAGATGAACCGCTTTGAAAGAAGCCTGCAGAATATTTATCCTGTCAATTTCTTCCTGGTCAACCGATGCTATGGCATAACTGATGGCATTTTCTTTAATGAACTTTTTCAGCTCATCTCTTTTTTCTACCGAAACCTGTTTGCTGTCGTTGAGATCAGGATGAAAAAAATCAGGTGGCAAAATAACTGCTGCGGCAAAAACAGGACCTGCATAACAGCCTCTTCCGGCTTCATCACATCCGGCTTCAAGAACAAGATCCTGGTAAAAAGGCTTCAGCATTTGCTACGAATATCGAATTCAGAAACATTTATCCTGATCTTTTGCAGGAAAAAATTTTTGCACAACATCACACAATAACTTTGCAGCTGTTTTTCAGGTAAATGTGTATGTATGGCGAATCGCATAAATGAAGAACGATCAACAAAGATCGTTGCAAACTGGATTTTTCTGGGTGTAGCAATGCTAATCATCCAGGTTTTATTAGGTGGAATTACAAGACTTACCGGTTCTGGTTTATCAATCACAGAATGGAAACCGATAATGGGTGCTTTGCCACCAATGAATGAATCTGACTGGCAAATTGCTTTTAAAAAATACCAGAACATTGCACAGTTTAAATACATCAATAATCATTTTACTTTATCAGATTTTAAATGGATTTTTTTCTGGGAATGGTTTCATCGTTTATGGGCCAGGATTATCGGCATTGCCTTTATTATTCCTTTCATCTATTTTTTGATAAAGGGGTATTTTAAAAAGTGGATGATCAATCCATTGATCATTTTATTCCTCCTCGGTGCTTTACAAGGGGCTATCGGCTGGATAATGGTGCAAAGCGGATTAAACCAGGAAGATATTTATGTTAGTCACATCAGACTTGCAGCACATTTCATTGCAGCAATGGTGTTAATCGTTTATGCATTGATATTTGGAATGAAGCTGAGTGTAAAACCAAATCAAAAAATTGCTGATCGTTCACTCTGGAATTTCACGATGGCCCTTTTGATCATTCTTACCATCCAACTTTTTTACGGAGCATTTATGGCAGGATTGAAAGCAGCTCCTGCAGCACCAACCTGGCCAGACATGAGTGGTGTTTGGGTTCCTGAAATGAATAAACTACACTGGACGAATCATGCAATAGCAGTACAGTTCATTCATCGAACTTTAGCTTATATACTACTGATTGGTTTTATTACCTGGTGGTTGAAAGCAAAGAAAAATAGCACATCAACCTTATTTAATCGATTAAAAAATTGGACTTTAGTTTTAGTTATTCTGCAGGTGTCATTAGGGATATTATCTGTATTGAATGCACTTAAAATTATTCCCGGCCAGTTTGGAACATTCGAGTGGCTGGCTCTTGCACATCAATTAGTTGGAATGATGCTTTTATTGGTGTTGTCAGCAGCTTTTTATCTCATCAAACGGTCATATCAACACACTTGATGATATTTGATATATCTTTTGCCTGTTTATGAAGAAATACCTGATCGGATTTTTCTATTCGCTGCCTATACAGCTTTTCTTTCTGCACTTTCGCCGTTACCAGGTGTTCCTGATTTTTTGGTACGTATTCTTTGCTACGGTTAGTGGTTTTTTTTTAAAATCATTTGGTGCAAGATCTCTGTTCCTGGCTCCGGAGTATATGAATAAGGTTGATTTTCTTGCAACAGCTTTGGTAGGTTCTGCCATTGGTATTTTTATTATGAGCTGGAACATCACAACATTTATTTTACATACCAGGCATATCAGGTTTCTGGCTACCACTGCTCAACCTTTTTTAAAGTTTTGTATTAATAACGGAGTGTTTCCTGCTCTTTTCCTACTCTTGTATTTATATAAAGCAATTGAATATAACCGTTATCAGCAGCTTGTTTCAGCAGGTAAGATGGTGGAGCTGATAGCCGGTTTTGTAGCAGGTTTACTACTTGCTGTTGCGGCAGCATTTTATTATTTCTATGTTATCGACAAAAAAGTATACAAACGCTTTGGGCAAAAGTTGCTAAAGGCAAATAAAATTTATCGCATTGCTTCGAAAAGAACAGTGCTTCCTCCGTTAAAAGGCGAGATAAGATGTGATTATTTTTTAAGTGCAAGATTAAAAGCAAGAAAGCCAAGGGATGTAAGGCATTACAGCGAAGAATTCCTGGATTCTATTTTTAAACGTCATCATATTGCATCCATTGTGGCTGTACTGATTGCGTTTTTATCGATGATAGTAATAAGTTATTTATCTGACAGCTCTTATTTCCAGATTCCGGCAGCTGCAAGTGTTGCTATTTTTTGTGCGGTAGTAATTGCAGTAGCCGGAGCCTTTTCATTATTTCTCAGGTCATGGAGTATTCCCCTTTTGATTATTGCCTATTTTATCATTAACTGGATGTACCAGGAACATATGATCGATCCAAGAAATAAAATACTTGGATTAGAATATGGCAAGGACAAAAAAGTTGACTATACAAGAAACAATGTGTTAAGGCTGGGCTCTCCTGAAAACGTTGAAGCTGATAAAAAAGGATTTATAGAGATACTAAATAAATGGAAAGAAAAACAAGGAACAGACAAACCTGTAATGTACCTGGTTAATGTTAGTGGTGGAGGATTAAGAAGTTCTGCATTTACAGTTGATGTAATGCAAAGATTGGATAGTTTAACAGGTGGGGATTTCATGAAGAAAACCTTTATGATAACAGGTGCTTCCGGTGGTATTTTAGGTGCTGCTTATTTCCGTGAATTATATTGGCTGAAACAGCAGGGCAATCCAATCAATTTGCAGGATAAACAATATTCAGACAATGTTTCAAAAGATCTGTTGAATACTGTTTTCTCATCATTTGTAACGACTGATCTCCTTGCACCTACTCAAAAGGTCAACATTAATGGAGAAGAATACATTAAAGATCGTGGCTATCATTTTGAAAGGCGATTCAATGAAAACACAGGTGGTATACTCAATAAGAAATTGAAAGACTATATAGCACCTGAAAAGAATGCACAGATACCCATGATGCTTTTTCATTCGGTGATTACATTGGATGGAAGACAGGTTGTGATTGGTACTCAGCCTGCAAGATTTTTCATGAGGGCAATTACAGATACAAACAATCTTTTTACCGGAGATCCCGATGCAATTGATTATGTTTCCTTCTTTAAGAATAATAATCCATACAACACCAGCATTCTTTCTGCGTTAAGATTGAACGCAACTTTTCCTTACGTATTACCCAATGTTTTACTGCCAACTAAACCTGTTGTAGATGCAATGGATGCTGGTTTAAGAGACAATTACGGCTTGGAATCTTCACTTCGTTTCATTCACACATTTAAAGATTGGCTGAAAGAAAATACGAGTAAAGTGATCATTGTTCAAATTCGTGGAAGAAGATTGGGTGAGTGGGAAGCTACAGAAGAAGGCTCAACCAATTTTTTTGGTGAGTTAACAGGGCCGATGTGGTTACTGCAAAACAATTATTATAAGCTACAGGATTACTATTTAGATGATCAGTTGCAATATATGTTCACTGCTTATGGCCCGGAATTACACAGAGTAAATTTTCAGTATGTACCTTCTAAAGAAGAAGCACATGCATCACTGAGTTTTCATTTAACTGCAGCAGAAAAAAAAGATATTAGAAGATCTCTAGATAATATTGGAAACACTAAAGAATACTTTAGGCTATTGCAGTTGAGTAAGCAATAGTATTAAGCCAGCTATTGTGCAGAAATGTATCTTCCGTTGCGTCGCACTCTTGTGCAATTATTAATTCTATTCATCAGGGCTGTATCAGTTTGAAACAATCTTTTATGATATGTATGTCAAATACACCAGCTGATTCTTTCGGTTCTCCATCTATATGTAAAGGAGCATTATTATTATTCCTGATCTTTAACGATGGTGTTTGAAAGTAAATGATGTTTTTCTTCAAAGCTTCTGCAGCAAGTATCTGAATTTTATTTGCACCTCTTAATTGGCTGAGTATTGCAAAAGGTAACAAAGCTTTATTCATTTTCTGAACGATCACCACATCTAATAATCCATCACTCAAACTTGCATGTGGAGCAATTGTTACTTTATTACCAAACTGATTGCTATTGGCAATACTTATAAAAAATGCATCTGTTGTAAAAGTGAAATCGTTTATTTCAATATCAAATGAATAAGTTGATGCAGTAAAATAATTGATGAGTGTTTGTCGTGTATAGGTTAACAAACCTCTGGATGCTTTATTGGCAAATTCATGGGCAACCTTGGCATCAAAACCTAAACCGCTCAGCATGCAAGAGAATTTTCCGTTAATCATGAAGGCATCAACAGGTTTTTCTTTTCCATTAAAAATTAGTTGCAATGCCAACTGGCAATTTTTGGGGATCAAAGCTGTAAAAGCCAGGCCATTTCCAGAACCCATTGGAATAATGCCAAACACTACAGGCAAATCTTTCAAATAATTCACTACCTGGTTAACGGTTCCATCACCACCAACGATACCTACATGTGAGACACCTTCAGCGATTATCTTTTGCTTTACTTCAGCGTAATTTCCATCGATACACGTATCGCAGATCTCAAAAGAAATTTTTCTTCTTGCAGCCTCTTTATTGATCAACTCAATAACACCATGCTTTTTTACTGTACCGGAGATTGGATTAACGAGAAAGATTATTTTTTTCATGATCAAACTACCTCTAAGGTAGCAACCAAAATTCTTTTAGGCTTCAATTCAGCAGCTTTTGCTGCATCTTTCGGAACTGCTAGGGTAAATATCTTGTATGTTCCCGGTTTTAATTTCTCCACCAGATCTTTCAGACCATAGTTATAAGCACCTGCAGATTCATTGATAGTGATCTTCGCTTCTCCTTCATCCTGATCGGTAATCTGGAAAGTTCTTACCCAGCCATTATCAAGTTCAGGAGCCAAACCTCTGATAGAAAGTCTTTGTACGTTTGCGATCTTCTCTTTTGAGTTAATCGTGATTTTTTTATTAGTGTTATCCTCATTTAAATGAACACTAAAAATTTGCTTTTGTGCACTTAGCTTAAAAACATTCTGTTGTGCAAAAGAATTAAAGCTCAAAAAGCTTAGTATCAATATTATTAAGGTCTTCATAGTATTATTTAGCCTTTATAATCAAAAACACTACCACTTTAACAAAGCACTGGCCCAGGTAAAACCACTTCCGAATGCTGCAAGGCAAACAAGATCACCTTTTTGTATCATTCCTGCTTCCCAGGCTTCGCATAAAGCTATTGGTACTGAGGCAGCTGTAGTATTGCCATATTTTTGTATGTTATTGAATACCTGCTCATCTCTCAATTTTAATTTTTGCTGTACAAATTGGGCAATTCTAAGGTTAGCCTGGTGAGGGATCAACGCTTTTATGTCTGAAGGTTGATAGCCATTCTTTGTTAAAGCTTCCATTATCACTTCAGGAAATTTTACTACCGCTTTTTTAAATACAGCCTGTCCATCCATATTTGGAAAGAGTTGTGCATTATCGATCATTTGATGGCTCATGAACATGTTGGCTATTTCTGCATTATCAAAATCTGCCAGGCCTTCTTTCCAATGATTTGCATGTGTACCCGGATTATACATAGCAAGGATTTCTGCTTCTGATCCATCACTATGCAAATGTGTACTTAAAATACCTCTATCATTTTCTTCGGTTGGTTGTAAAACAACAGCACCGGCACCATCACCAAAAATCACTGAAACATTTCGGCCTCGTGTGGTCATGTCTAATCCGAATGAATGTTTTTCAGCCCCGATCACAAGTATGTTTTTATACATCCCTGTTTTAATGAATTGATCAGCTACACTTAGTGCATAAACAAAACCGCTGCATTGATTACGGACATCAAGAGCCCCAATTTCTTTCATCTGCATGGCTCTTTGTACCAACACACCACAACCTGGAAAATAGTAATCAGGAGAAAGGGTGGCAAAAACAATGAAGTCAATATCCTGTGGTGTAATACCTGCTCTTTCTATGGCGATTTTCGAAGCTTCAACAGCCATTGTTGTGGTTGTTTCTTCTGTTCTGTGTGCGAATCGCCTTTCTTTTATACCTGTTCTTTCCTGGATCCAGTCATCACTGGTATCCATATATCTTGTCAAATCGTTGTTCGTTACTACATTCTCGGGTACATACATTCCGATACCTGCAACAATACTTTTGGGCATGGCAATCATTTGAAAATGGAAAGTATGTAATTAATGCAAGTGAACCTATAGTGGTTTTCTGGCTTGCTTATTCAGTAAGCTATTTTACCTGTTCAGCTAATTCGGTATTGCTTATCAGGTAAATAAATATTAATTTGTTTCTGAAATATAACGCTTATGAAAAAAAGTTACTTACTAATTGTATCTGCATTATTATTTGTTATTAACCTGAATGCAGCAACTGTGGTTGTTCAGGTAGTGAGCAATCAATTCAATCCATCCGTTGTAAACGTAACGGTAGGAGACATCGTACGATTCGATTTTTCTGCCGGAGGTTTTCACAATGCAACTACTAACGGCGTTACAAACAGCCGTCCTGCAGGTGCAGCTGCTATCTATAGCGGCAACCCTGGTACAGTAAGTGGTACTTACGATTATACCGTAACTCATGTAGGCACCTACAAATACATCTGTGAAGCACATGCTGATCCATCCACATTCACCGGAATGGTAGGACAAATAGTTGCCAGCGGACCTATGCCTGCTCTATTAAGAGAGTTTATTGTAAGTAGTTCACCAGATAAGACTCCATTGTTATCCTGGACGACATTAAATGAAGTGAATGTTGATCATTTTTCGATTCGGAGAAGTATCGATGGGGTTAATTTCAAAGAAGTAGCCTCAGTTAGAGCAACAGGCTCTGTAGGAAGTGAAAAGACTTATTCTTATACTGATAAAGCCTCGACAGACCAATATAAATACATCTATTATCACATCGCTATTGTTGATAAGGATGGGTCTGAAAAGCTTACGGCTATTAAGATGTTTAAGAATCCTGCTTCTATAGCAAAACTGGTAACGCAGATTGGCCCTAATCCAATATCAAAGCCTGGCCAGTTGATGGTATATTTCAATTCTGAAAAAAATAATTTCTTAAACGTACAGGTGTTTGATATGAGTGGTAAGAAAGTATTAGACACCAGGATGCAGGCTTTCCCAGGAATAAATAATGGTCATGTGCATGTTTGCGATTTTGAATCAGGAACCTATACTTTCAGGTTTAGTATGGATGGAGTTTTGGAAACGAAAAAAGTTGTTGTTCAATAAGGTGTTATTAAATAAATGGTGGAGCCTTGTAGTAATACGAGGCTTTATCGTTTTCGGGTACTAGAAGATCAATAGCGTTCTGAACGTACAAGTGAGTGACACAACAGCAGTTAAATAGTTGTTCCTCAGTTCGTAACATAATATTCACTTCTTTTAAAGTTTTTCCCTCGATGTAAAGCCATACCTTTGCCGACCTTTTTATTTGGGTGATCAGTTTGATTTGGTTGAATGTGTTAATTCAGTACTGCCTCATAACTAATCACCTTTATTAACACAATCAACAAATGAATATTAGGAACATCGCCATTATTGCACACGTTGACCATGGTAAGACAACACTGGTCGACAGGATCTTACACACTACAAAAGTTTTCCGTGAAAACCAGGATACCGGAGAACTCATTATGGATAGCAACGACCTGGAAAGAGAAAGAGGTATCACCATTTTTAGTAAGAATGCTGCCGTTACATATAATGATGTTAAGATCAATGTGATTGATACACCTGGTCACAGTGACTTTGGTGGTGAAGTGGAAAGAGTTTTAAAAATGGCTGATGGCGTTATTTTGTTGGTGGATGCTTTTGAAGGTCCAATGCCACAAACTCGTTTTGTACTTCAGAAAGCTTTGCAGCTGAACCTAAAGCCTATCGTGGTTATTAATAAAGTAGATAAAGATAATTGCCGTCCTGATGAAGTGCATGATGCAGTATTTGAACTGTTCTTTAACCTGGATGCTAATGAAGAACAGCTGAACTTCCCTACTTACTATGGTAGTGGTAAGAATGGCTGGTTTAATGATAGTCTTACACCTACAGAAGATATTCTTCCTTTAATGGATGGTATCATTAAATATGTTCCGCCTCCAAAAATTGCTGAAGGTCCGTTGCAAATGCAGATCACTTCTTTGGACTATTCTTCTTTCTTAGGAAGAATTGCTATTGGTAAAGTTGCAAGAGGTGTAGTTAAAGAAGGTCAGCAAATTGCTTTAATGCAGGCCGATGGAACGATTAAGAAGATCAAGATCCGTGAATTATATGTATTTGAAGGAATGGGTAAGAGAAAGGTAACAGAAGTTGTTGCCGGTGATCTTTGTGCTGTTGTTGGATTGGAAGATTTCAATATCGGTGATACGATTGCTGATGTGGAGAATCCTGAAGCATTGCCATTGATCAGTGTGGATGAACCTACGATGAGCATGTTGTTTAGCATTAACAACTCTCCTTTCTTCGGTAAAGATGGAAAGTTTGTTACATCACGTCACCTTCGTGATCGTTTAATGAAAGAAACGGAGAAGAACCTTGCATTAAAAGTAGAAGATACAGACAGTGCTGATAGTTTCTTAGTGTACGGCCGTGGTATTCTTCACTTAGGTATTTTGGTTGAAACCATGAGACGGGAAGGATATGAGTTAACTGTTGGTAATCCACAGGTGCTTGTTAAGTATATTGATGGAAAGAAATGTGAGCCTTACGAGAATTTGGTAGTGGATGTTCCTGCTGAATTTAGCGGTAAGGTAATTGATCTGGTAACTCAACGTAAAGGAGAGATGCAGGTGATGGAAAGCAAAGGAGAGATGCAGCATTTAGAATTTGAAATTCCTTCAAGAGGTTTGATTGGTCTTCGTTCACAGATGTTGACCAATACTGCAGGTGAAGCTGTAATGGCACATCGTTTTATTGAATATAAACCATGGAAAGGACCAATCCCTGGACGTAACAATGGTGTATTGATCTCTAAGAACCAGGAAAAGACAACCGGTTATTCAATTGATAAATTGCAAGACAGAGGTACATTCTTTGTTGAGCCAGGTGAAGAAGTGTATGTAGGGCAGATCATTGCTGAACATATTAAACCGGGAGATCTTGTTGTAAATGCAACAGAACCTAAGAAGCTTACGAACCATAGAGCCAGTGGAAGTGATGATGCTTCACGTATCGCTCCAAAAACTTTAATGACACTGGAAGAATGTATGGAATACATACAGGAAGATGAGTGTATTGAAGTAACGCCTAAGAATATTCGTATGCGTAAGGTGATATTGAATGAAGAGGACCGCAAAAAGGTTTCTAAGAAAATGAGTTCCGAAGCTGTTTAATTTCGATTTCAGTTGATAATAATATTCTCCGCCGTTCCATTTGGAGCGGCTTTTTTTATATGATAGATGTTAGCCTGCTGTTTTGCAGCTTTCATTTATGTTTGCATTCATGATCGAGATAAAAACTATTTGCATTTGTGGTGCAGGCACTATGGGAAGTGGCATTGCACAAGTGGCCGCACAATCAGGTTTCAATGTAATTCAGTATGATCTGAGTGAAGACATGCTACAGAAAAGTAAATCAGGCATTGTAAAGAATCTTGACTTTCTCATTTCAAAGCAAAAAATTTCACATGAACAAAAGCAGGAGATTCTTAAAAAGATTGTATTTACATCGGATATGTCTGAATGTAAAGCAGATGTTATTATAGAAGCTATCATTGAAAACAAAGAAGCTAAAATCGATTTGTTTAACAAATTAGCTGAAGTGAATAATGCTTCAACAATTTTTGCTACTAATACTTCTTCGATATCCATTTCAGAAATTGCTTCAGGTGTTAACAATCCATCGAAAGTTGCAGGTATGCATTTTTTCAATCCCGCACCTTTAATGAAATTAGTTGAAGTGGTGAAGGGAGAAAAAACAGATCCAGAAGTTATAGATGTATTAGCTAATCTTTCAAAGATGATGGGAAAAACGCCTGTCGTTTGTAAAGATGCTCCCGGCTTTATTGTTAACAGGGTTGCCCGTCATTATTATTTAGAAGGGATGAAGCTACTTGAGCTTGGGTTAGCAGATATAGAGACTGTGGATGCTGTGATGGAAGCTTCCGGTTTTAAAATGGGTCCATTCAAATTAATGGATCTTATTGGAATGGATATTAATTACGGCGTAAGCCAGATCGTTTGGGAAGCTTTGGGTAAACCGGAAAGATTAACACCATCACCTGTGCAAAAAGCGAAAGTCGATGCTGATGAATTAGGCAGAAAAACAGGTAAAGGATTTTATCAATACTAATGCAAGAGTTTAAAGCCAACATATTACAGCAAAATAAAAAAGGACAAGTTTTCTTTTTTGTTGTCGTTGCTACTCTTGCAGTGATACTTGTAGCATTATTGGTGTTTGGGTTAATGCCATTGGAGATTTTTCAATTATTGAGCTTTATTGGTTTTGCTTATGCATGTTTGCGATATTATCTTCAAACTAAAAAGCAGGTACTGAAGAAGTCAACTGGTAAGTTAATTATCAATGATGAATATGTGATTATCAGTTCAACCTCTTTCCCTATTGATAAAATCAAAAGCATTAAAATTAACATCAGCGGCTGGAAATCTTTTCAAAGGTCAAATGACAGGTCTCGGCCGATAGAGAATTTTCATTCAGGTGATAAAAACTATATCACCATTTTTTCCAGCAATAAAATAGAGAAATGTGAATTCATGCTCGAATCACTTGAGCATTGGAGTGCATTAAGAGAGCATGTGATCAATTGGCATCAAAGACAAATCGTTATAGATGAAACAGTGAATGGAAGTAGAAGTTATGGTTTGGAAGTTCTGATGTATTCTCAAATCCAGGAATTCAAAAAATTGATCGCAAACCCCCAAACAATTCAATGATACTTGTAACTGGCGGAACAGGTTTAGTTGGCTCACATCTTATCACTGCATTGGTTCAGCAGGGAAAGAAGGTTAAAGCAATTTACCGTTCTGTCATTCCTGAATTTCCAGGCAGCAACCAGGCTCAATGGCAACAGGCTGACATATTGGATATCCTTTCCTTAGAAGATGTGATGAGTGATGTTGATTATATCTATCACTGTGCAGCTATTGTTTCTTTCAGCCCGAAAAATAAAGACCTTCTTACAAGAACAAATATTGATGGCACAGCTAATATCGTTAATGCAGCATTGAATGCAGGTGTAAAAAAATTATTGTTTGTAAGTTCTGTTGCAGCTTTAGGCAGAATAAGAAAAGATGTTTTGGTGAATGAAACAATGAACTGGACCAAAGAAACCAGCAACAGTGAATACGGCAAAACAAAATATCTGGCTGAAATGGAAGTGTGGAGAGGTGCTGCTGAAGGGTTACCATCTGTAGTAGTTAATCCAACCATCATCCTTGGAGAAAGTGACTGGACAAAAGGCTCAACTAAGATCTTTCAAACCATTTACAATGAATTTCCATGGTACACAGAAGGTGTAAGTGGATTTGTAGATGTAAAAGATGTAGTAAAAGCAATGATCTTATTGATGGAAAGTGAAGTTGTGGGTGAAAAATTTATTCTGAATGCTGATAACCTTGCTTATAAAAAGTTGTTTGATGAAATTGCAAACTGTTTTCACAAAAAGCCGCCTTACAAAAAAGTAACACCATTCATTGCAAACCTGGTGTGGCGATATGAAGGTTTGAAAGGAATGTTTACCGGTGTCGATCCATTGCTTACAAAAGAAACGGCAAGTACAGCACAGGCGAAAGTTTATTTTGATAATTCTAAACTACTAAAACAGTTTAACGTTTTTCGTTACACCCCATGGCAGCATACGGTAGAGAGAATCTGCGATTATCTTAAAAAAACACATATCAATAAGGCTTGAAAAAATGATAATTTTCATTTTTTATTTCAAACAGTATTTATACGTTTAATGGAACTATTAGATACTATTCTATGAAAAGAGCTGCAATTACCTTGATAATTTTAGCGTTTGTATCAGAAGCTTACAGCCAGAAAGAAACATCAAGATTAAACGTTGGTCTTGGGTTGAATTATACTTCCTATATGTTTAGGGCTGATGTAAAACCATCTATTCATTTGGGAATCGGTTATGATTTCTCAAACAGGGTAGGTGTGTATGGATCTTTTACAAGTCATAAAAGCATTAAAGGAACTCCGGCTGATAAAACATTTGTATTAAGCTTGCATGCACTTCCAAGACTTGTTGGAACATATAAAAGCAAATTCAGTTGGTATTTTCCTGCCGGAGTATCTTTAGTTTCTATGAAAGACTATTACTCAGGTGAACAATTACAACAAATAGGATTTACTGTTAATATAGGAACAGGGGTACAGTACAGAATTAATAAGCTCAGTCTGTTCAGCGATTTTAATGTTGGGTTTGCAACATCTGAATACAAAAGAAAAGTTTTACTAAGTGGTTATGACTATTTATCTCTTAATACCGGTGTTAAAATTCCAATAGGCAAGCTGGAATGATCACTATTTAGCATCCATAACTTTTTTCCATAGCTCAGGAATTCGCTTCATCCAAACTAACTCTCTTTTCTTAATTGAAGCATCATCAACAGGTGAACCCCAGTATCTTTTTCCTCCTTCCAGGTCACCACCAACACCACTTTGTGCAAGTACTTCGGCACCGCTACCAATGGTGAGTGTTTTACTTACACCAACTTGTCCCCAAAGTATTACACCATCCTCTATGGTAGTTGCTCCTGCTATAGCAACCTGTGCAGCGAACAAACAGTTTTTCCCTACCACCACATCATGACCAATGTGCACCATGTTATCCATCTTTGTGCCTCTGCCAATTTTTGTTTCTGAACTTACTCCACGATCAATAGTACAGTTAGCGCCAATTTCAACATCATCTTCAATAATAACGTTTCCGCCATTCAGCATTTTCTTGTACCAAACTTCACGATTCTTTTTAGTGTTATAATAAAATGCATCGCTACCGATAACAGAGCCTGATTGAATGATCACCCTATTACCAATCTCTGTATCTGCAAGTATGGAAACATTCGATTGAATGATGCAATCGTTACCAATCTTTACATTTTCTCCAATAAAAACATTAGGCATTATCATCGTTCTTTCACCAATGATTGCTGAATCACTAATTGCTTTTGAAGAAGGTTTGAATGGTTTAAAATGACTTATTATTTTCTGGTACGCTTCAAAAGGTTCATCACAGATCAATAATGTTTTTCCCTCAGGAACATTTACTTCTTTTGAATTAATGATGATATGTGAAGCATCACTCTTCAAACATTTATCATAATACTTCGGATGATCTACAAATACAAGATCACCAGCTTGTACTTTATGTATTTCATTAATGCCTTTTGCAGTTGCTTTTGAATCGCCAATAACTTCTGCATCTATTAGTTCTGCGATCCATTCTATTGTAACAGGAGAAGGAAATTTCATAGATATAATTTCATCAAAGTTAATCGTGAGAAAAGAACCGTTTTATTTTTAAAAGCAAATATTCGAAGCGATGAAAGGTAAAATCAGGGCATAACAGAAAAAAATTTCAATATTTTTTTTGGAAGAAAAAACGTCATGTGCGAAGCATTTTATTTACACCAGGTATACTACTCTATCGATGAGTTAATAGAAATGAATCTTCTGTGTTCCTTTATTCATCAATGTTTCAGGGGATAAAGTTTTTTTGTTGCAAGTTTTTCGATTAACTGAATATTTTAAATGCCTTCTTCAATCAGGTAGCTAATCCACATTCTAAAAAAAATTGTGAATAAAATTCTTTTAATTTTTTTTGTGTTAGAAAAAAAGTCTTTTTAATATTGTGTAGGGAATTTGATTCCCGGTACTTACTAACCCATCCATATAACAAAGTCCTGATCTCTATCGGGACTTTTTCTTTTGTATACATCATACTTCACTATAAATCTTTATTACTTCTTTTTATAAATTAAGTTATGATAAAACATACCGGGCTTTCAGCATATTCGATCAGCACAGACAAAAGTTTATTGGATGTTGAAATGATACATCAATATCTTTCTAAAGAATCTTATTGGGCTATGAATATTCCGTTTGATACGGTAAAACGTTCAATTGAAAATTCAATGTGCTTTGGCGTTTACTATAATAACATGCAGATGGGATTTGCAAGATTGATTACAGACAAAGCAACATTTGCTTACCTGGCCGATGTATTTATTTTATCTGAACATCGTGGTAAAGGATTATCAAAATGGTTAGTGCAAACAATTCAGGATAATTCAGAAGTGCAGCATTTAAGAAGATGGTTACTTGGTACACGTGATGCTCACTCTTTGTATGAAAAGTTTGGTTGGACAGTTTTGTCAGAAGAAATTCGCCCAAGGTTTATGCAAAGACATTTTCCGGATGTGTATAATATCATTGATAGTAAATAAGATCTTTCTTCACGGTTCCATCATTGTATAAATCGATAATTGCATAAGCAGGAGGAAACTCATCCAACTTTCCCTGCCACCAATTTCCTGCAACAGAACCATTGCACATATACTTCACACCTAAATAATCCACTTCATCAATGTAGTGTACATGGCCACTGAGACAAAGCTTAACATTCGGATATTTAAAGAAAAGATCTTTTAGCTTTTTCGCGTCACTATGCATTTCCTTTTTCAACACTTTACTCTTTCCTGGTCTTCTTTCCATTGCATACATCATAGCTGCAGCAGAAATAATTGGTACATGTGAATAAATGCAAACAGGTTTGTTAGTCGATGCCAGTTCACTTTCTAACCAGGCAAACTGTATATCATCTAACTCGTAGCTATACTCTCCAATACTATCTAAGGCAATAAACTTCCATCCACCTTTTTCGAATGAATAATATGTTTGATTTAATTGCAGCATTTGCATAGCCCACATCTTTCCTTCTCTATGCCTGTATTTTTCTTCAATATCTAAAGTGGTAAAAACATCATGATTACCGATAGTATGGTGAATGGGTATTCCACAACAGTTGATGCTATCATTCCAAACGTCCCAACATTCTTCAACAAAACCGGCTGATGTATAATTAGCTTCTAATACACTATCACCGGTATTAAGAATAAGATCAGGTTTATCTCCCATGCTGTTCAATTGTTGGAAAACAGATTTTAATGCTTTTTCTGCTTTTAGCTTTGGCTTGGAGTGACAATCAGTTATATGAGCAATACGTAACGCTCTTTCATTAGATGATTTTACATATTCACCTTCAGATGCAGCAAACGATAATTTACCTGCACCCATTATTCCAAGGCCTGCCAAAAATCCGTTTCGTAAAAATGATCTCCTGTCTGACATATAATTTATCTATGTTCTTATTCCACAAGGTCTAAAACCAATGCTATGCCAGTATTAAGGAAACATTATATGATTATAACCCTTAGAATGCTCCTATAAGATTGCTTCGGAATTAATTAGCTTAGTAGAAAATTATTACCATGCATACCCGACTGTTTTATACCATAATACTTTTTTTATTCCCGGTTCTGATTAATGCCCAGTTTGAAAAAGATCAGGATGCTGTAAAAGCTTATAATGAAATAATTGAGGCACTTGAATTCAAGAAGGTCTTAAAAGCGAAAGGTGCAAATATTCTGAGCCCCAATGAAAAAGGATATATAACAAGAGCAGGGCTGAAAGCATTTACCGAATACCAATTGATTGTTGTTGCCGCTCCTTCTGCCACCACTATCAGAATAGAAGGAAGCGGGAGAAAAAGACCTTGTGACGGGTGTTATAATCTATCTTCGGGAATAGCTTATGCTGGTAAAGCTAAATTCTGGGGTTATAGAGTAAAGACTGATAATGATGGCTATGTACATTTCTATTATGAAGTAAAAGGCCTTGAACGTAAACAGTATGTATGGTATATTCTAATGGAAATTGAAGGAGGAAAAAATCCTTATAAATTTTAAGTCAAAATTTAAATTGATTTCAATTAGTTCATAGGTGGATTAAAGAAAGCATGTTTGATATAAATATGGCTTTATGAAGCCTGGCTTTTTTTATACTTACGTATCTGCATTACCACCAACACTACAGAAATTACAATACTAATAGGTAATATATATCCGATGTATTCTTTTATAATCGGAAATTGCATTCCCAGGAAATATCCTGCAAGGCTGAAAATACTCATATATAATATAGAAGCAACAGCTGTTAAAGGCATGAATTTTCCCGGATCAATTTTGGAAACACCTGAAACGAGTGGAGCAAAAGGCCTTATAAAGGGAAAAAACTTTCCAATGATCAATGAAATTCTGCTATGACGATGCAGGTAATCTTTTACTATGTGCAGATATTGTTTTTTAAAGTACCATGTATCTTTTTTCTGATAAAGCTTTTTGCCAAACCGCTTACCAATAAGATATCCCGAAGCATCACCTAGAATGCTTGCAATTATAAGTAGGAGTAATAAAATGGTGATGGAAATACTCAGGGTACCTGTACTTACTAAAATACCTGCAGTAAAAACTAGTGTCTCGCCACCTGGTACCACCAGTCCAACCAATAAACCTGTTTCTGCAAATACTAATATCAATATAATAGCTAAACCACCCCAGGCAACCAGTTCTGTTGTATTCATCTAGTTTAATTTATTCAATAACTACATAAAAATTATTCCATATATCTGGATGAAACTGCTATTCCCTAGCTGAAAATTCCGAGCCATGCAAAATTTAAGTCAATTTTTACATTCAAAATCAATCAATTATACAATGGGCTTATAAAATACTTCTCTTAATCTTTGGAATTTCCATTGCATACTATCACCTTTGCCACCCGTTTAAAAAGAACGGACTGTGTATTTGGATAGGAATACATTGATTTTTAAACTGTTTCACTAATGTGGAACGAAAGAAAACAAAATGAGCAAATTACATTTCACAACGAAACATGCGAACGAGGCTACCGTACAGCGTAACTGGTACGTTGTCGATGGTACTAATCAAACCGTTGGTCGTATGTGTTCAAGAATCGCTACTGTTCTTCGTGGTAAGAACAAAGCTTATTACACTCCCCACGTTGATTGTGGTGATTTTGTAATCGTTATTAATGCAGACAAAATTCAGTTCAGCGGCAACAAAATGGATGAGAAAGTCTACATCAATTTCTCTGGCTACCCAGGTGGTAAGAAAGAAGAGGTTGCAAAAGATCTTTTAAAGCGTCGTCCTGAAGTAATCATCGAAAGAGCGATCAAAGGAATGCTTCCTAAAAACCGTCTTGGCCGTAAAATGTACAAGAAGTTGTTTGTATATGCAGGAGACAAGCATCCGCATTTTGCACAACAACCAAAAGAACTGAAATTCTAATCTCAAATTTTTAATTCCTTATAAATGGAAAAGCAAAAAAATGCAGTTGGTCGTCGTAAAGAAGCTGTAACCCGTGTTTTCATTAGCAAGGGTGATGGCAAGATCACTGTAAACGATAAAGACTATAAACAATATTTCCCATTAGTTTATTTACAGAACCAGGTTGAAGTTGCTTTAAAGACTGCAGAAGTTTTTGGCAAGTTTGATGTTGTTGTAAATGCACAAGGTGGTGGTTTAAAAGGCCAGGCCGAAGCTGCAAAGCTTGGTATCGCAAGAGCATTACTTGAAGTAAATCCTGAATACCGTCCTGCTTTGAAAGCTGCTGGATTACTGAAAAGAGATCCACGTGGTGTTGAAAGAAAGAAATTCGGTCACAAGAAAGCAAGAAGAAGCTTCCAATTCAGCAAGCGTTAATCGTTGCATTCAAACAATTATTCAAAATCATTTAATAAGATACAAATGGAAAATAGTTCTTCACTTCAACATCAACTCCTCGAAGCAGGTGTTCACTTTGGTCACCTGAAGAAGAAGTGGAATCCTAAGATGTTGCCTTACATCTTTGCAGAAAAGAAAGGTATTCACATCATCGACCTCAACAAAACAGTTGATGGTTTACAGGAAGCTGCTGCTGCAATGAAACAAATTGCAAAAAGCGGAAAAAAGATCATGTTCGTTGCAACAAAAAAGCAAGCGAAAGAAATCGTTAGCGAATGTGCAAAGAGAGTGAACATGCCTTTTGCAACTGAAAGATGGTTGGGTGGAATGCTTACCAACTTCAATACTGTTCGTAAGAGCGTTAAGAAAATGCAGAGCATTGAGAAAATGCTAGCTGACGGTAGTGCAGAAAGCTTAACAAAGAAAGAGCGTCTTACTTTAAGCCGTGACAGAGATAAAATGGAGAAAGTATTGGGTGGTATCTCTCAATTGGGAAGATTACCAGCTGCACTTTTTTTAGTAGATATCGGTCATGAGCATATTGCTTTGGCTGAAGCTAAGAGACTTGGCATTACTACTTTTGGAATGGTTGATACTAACAGCGATCCTAACAAAGTTGATTTCGCTATTCCTGCTAATGACGATGCTACAAAATCTATCGCTATTATCACCAACTACATCGTGGCTGCAATTGCAGAAGGTTTGAATGAAAGACAAGCTGCAAAAGACGACGATACTGAAGAAGTAGATAACGAAGCAGAAAGAAAAGCAGCTCGTTTACAAGCTGAAGCTGAAGCTGAAGCTGGTGGACGTGGAAGAGGTCGTGGCCGTGGTAACGATGGTGGCAATCCTGGTGGACCTGGTGGTGCTCCAAAACGTCGTGTGCCAAACAGCAGAAGACCTGCTGGTGGTGGCGGAAGATAATTTATAGTCGTGGGTCAATAGTCATTGAGTCATTCGACTATGATGATTATTGACCCATCTTATATATTACTATTGAACTTTCGTTGCGTCGCATCTTTCCGACATAAAGTCGGAATCCCGACAAAGTCGGGACTTGTAAAAAAAAGCTCAAAAAAGTTCAGAATGTACAAGTGAGTGACACAACAGACGATGACCAGAGAACAGAAAGCTGGTCAAATAATATCAAATCAAAAATTAAATATCAAATTGATATGTCAACAGCAACTATAACAGCACAAGACATCAACAAACTTCGCCAGGCAACCGGTGCAGGTATGATGGATTGCCGTAAAGCATTAACAGAAACCAATGGCGATTTTGAAGCAGCGATCGACTGGCTTCGTAAACAAGGACAAAAAGTAGCTGCAAAAAGAAGTGATCGTGAAGCGAAAGAAGGTGTCGTTATTGCAAAAACAACTTCAGATAATAAAGCTGGTATCGTTTTAACCATCAGCTGCGAAACAGATTTCGTTTCTAAGAATGCAGACTTCGTTGCTTTTGCTCAAAGCATTGCTGACGCTGCTATTGCTAACAACGTGAAGAGTGCAGATGAATTAAACAATGTTGAGATCAACGGTGCTAAGGTATCTGATCTGATCAATGATAAATTAGCTTCTATCGGTGAAAAGATTGGCGTAGCTAAGTTTGAAAGAGTTGAAGCTCCTTATGTTGCATCTTATATTCATGGTGCAAACAGAATGGGTGTATTGGTAGGTTTTAATAAAGAAGCTGGTGAAGCAGGAAAAGATGTAGCAATGCAGATTGCAGCGATGAATCCTTTAGCTGTTGATCCTGAAAGTATTTCTGCTGAATCTGTAGAAAGAGAAAGAAACATTGTTGTTGAGACGATGAAAGCTGATCCTAAGATGGCCGGTAAACCTGATGATATGATCGCTAAGATCGCTGAAGGTAAATTGAATGCTTTCTTTAAAGAGAACACTCTTATGGCTCAGCCATTTGTAAAAGATGGAAGTAAATCAGTAGCTGATTATTTGAAAGGTGCTGGTAGTGATCTTAAGGTTACAGAATTTAAAAGAGTAGCATTAGGATAAAATATTAATATTAGAATGAAGTTAGAAAAGCAGCCAATTGGCTGCTTTTTTTATCTAATATGCCTCCCGGAGTAAAGCGATAAAAAATTTTGTTATAAATTGCTGCCTTTAATGAAAAACGAAGTGAGGTTTTTTTGCTCTTATCATAACTCTCCAATTGAATGGAGAACGATTCCTGCACCTCCATTTCTGTTTCATTGATTCTTGTTTCCTCCCTTGCCTACCTTGCCTACCATCTTAGTTCAAACTGCATTCACATATTTAAACTGCACAACATGACCAAGGTTTACATCCGAAAGGTATTAACCACTTTAATTGCGGCATTTACTTCTATCAGCATCTGCTATTCGCAAACAACTTTAACTACACCTGTTCCATCGGGAGTTTTTCTTCCCAGTTATACTGATCAGGGGGTTATTGTATTTGGGTTGAAAAACACTAATTCAACTTCTATTACCATTACATCAATAGCAAACTATCTGCCTGCGAATTACCAGGGTAATTTTGCATTATGGTATCATCCTACAGCAGTGGCGGGAGCACCTTCTGCAATTACTACTGCAAACGGATGGATACAATTGGTAACATCAACAGCAATCGTAAATACTACTGCCGGGGTTAAATCCGTTTTAAGTGGATTGAATATCGTTGTGCCACCAAATACAATTTACAGATTTGCATTACATGCTTCAATTGAAGGACCTTATTATGGTGGGGCAGGCACAACGGCTGATGTAATCACTGAAGGAGGGGTTGAATTATATGCACAAGGAAATCCGATTAGCCCAACCTATACAGGTGCTTTTCCAGGTCCGTTAACCAATACACCAAGAAGTTTTTATGGAAGCATCACCTTTACAACTAATCCTCCTCCAACAGCAAACAATGCAGCTGTTTCTTCAATTACATCTCCGGTAGAATGTGCCGGTAATGCAGAGGTGCGTGCAAGAATCCAGAATAATGGCAGTAATACTATTAATAATGTAAGAATAAACTGGGAAGTTGACGGTGTACTTCAACCTCATATAGATTATACAACACCGATAAATGTAGCAGGAAGTACAGGTGGCAATGAAGCTACGGTTACATTGGGTAATATAAACTTCGGTGTCAGTAAAAAGAACATTCGGGTTTGGACTAGTTTACCAAACGGTGCAGCGGACTCAGATGCTTCTGACGATGAAAAAACTACTTCAATCAGAGCTAAGCTTAGCGGAACGTATACAATAGGAGGCCCAACTCCTGATTTTATAAGTTTTACAGAAGCTATTGAAGCTTTGTCTGTAGGCATTTGCGATGCTGTTACATTCAATGTAGAACCAAATAGCGGCCCTTATACTGAGCAGATAACTATCTCTGCTGTTACAGGTGCGTCAGCAACAAAACGAATAACATTCAGAGGTAATGGAAACATGATTCAATTCAGCCCAGTAGCTGATGCACGATTCGTAGTAAAGCTTAGCGGGGCCAGGTATATAACATTAGATAGTTTACATATTGTTGGCACAGGAACAACTTATGGATATGGTATATTAGTAAGAAGCGGTTCTCACAACGATAGTATAAAGAATTGCATTATAGATGTATCGTCCGTTACTTCTACAACGACAGCTAACAGTGCCGGCATTGCAGTTACAGGATCTAATACTTCCCCGACGTCTGCAGGTGATAATGCGAGTAATCTTGTAATATACAACAATGAAATCGTTGGTGGAGTGAGAGGCATTACACTTTATGGTAATTCAGATGACGCTAATCTCTATAACAACAACAATAAGGTAATAGGAAACATTGTTCGTGATTTCCATTTGGATGGTATAGTTCTTGGCTACCAGAATAATGCTTTAGTGCATGGTAATGATGTACATAGAATGACCCGCACCTCTGTAGGTATATTTACCGGAATTGAAGTGGCTACAACAAGTAAAGGTGTAACTATCAGTGCAAATAAGGTACACGATACACATACCAGCGCAAATGCCGGAACTACGACCTATGGAATTAGAATGGCAAGCGATGCACCTGCAGGTTCTGAGAACAAGATCGTTAATAATGTGATTTATAATTTCAATGGATCTACGGGAGATCAATACGGATTGTATAATACTGGTTCAGATAGCGTATGGTATTATCACAACACCGTTGTTCTGGATAATGGCAGTTCTACAACAGGATTAGCCAGAGGCTTTTACCAAACAAGTGCAGCAACCGGTATTCAATTGAGGAATAATATTTTTTACATAACAAGAGCCGGTACTGGTGCAAAACACGGGCTCTATTTTGGCACTACCTCATCAGAAATACTATCGAATAATAATGTTTTTTATGTAAATGCACCGGCAGGAACAACAGGTGTTGGTTCTTTCGGTACAGCGAATGCTCCAACATTAACTGACTGGCAGGCTGTAAATTCTTCGGCATATGATCAACAAAGTGTGAGTTTAGATCCGATGTTTGTTGGTGGAGGTGATTATACTCCTACTAATAGTTTGATGAATGGAATTGGTGCCAATGTTGGCGTAACAACAGATATTATCGGAACAACAAGAAGTGCAAGTCCAGATCCTGGAGCTTATGAATTTTCTGTTGCAGGATTGGATGCTGACATTGCATGGATTGCTCCTGTAATGCCTGTAACCGCAGGATTACAAACTGTAACTGTAAAAATTACCAATACTCAAACAACTCCTATTACGTCCTTGAATATGAGTTATACTGACGGTATTACTACACAAACTCAGACTTTTAATGGATTAAATATTACGGCTAATAATTCTCAACAACTCTCATTTACCACTCAGTATAATTTCGCTCATACCGTAAGATTAAGAGGATATATTAATTCCGTTAATGGTGTAACTGATAATAACCAGTTAAATGATACAACTGTTTATCAGAATTTATGTTCACCAATGTCAGGATTATATACAGTTAACAACAATGCAGCATTAAGTGCCACTAATTTTACTTCATTAACAGAAGTAGCAAACGCATTAACCTGTTCTGGTGTTAGCGGTCCGGTAATTATTGATGTAGTTTCAGGAAGTGGTCCTTATAACGAGCAGATATCAATCGGACAAATAACAGGAACTTCTGCCACTAACAATGTTAGAATTCTGGGTAATGGAAGTACCATTCAATTTTCACCTACAGCATCGGCAAGGCATATTATACAATTAGATGGTGCAGATTATATAACGATAGACAGCTTTAATATACTAACAACTGCAACAGCTTTTGGCTGGGGTATTCATCTTTTAAACGGAGCCAACTTCGACTCAATAAGAGCTTGTACAATTGATCTGTCTGCTGTTACGGATGTTGCTATAGATGCCTCCGGTGGTATTGTTATGGCTAATTCAGCTACCGATCTGAATGCTGTAGGAAATGCTAATAATAATACTATAGTAGGTAATATTATCAAAGCGGGCTACCAGGGAATCATTATAAATGGTTCAGCAACAGGTACAGATGCTGCAGGTAATATTATTAGAAACAATCTTATACATGATTTTTATAGCACAGGTATCGAAATCGTAGATGCTGATGGAACAATCGTAGAAGGAAATGATATTCATCGTATGAACAGGTCTGCCGGACCAGCAGCTGCAACAGTTGTTGGAACGTTTGGTGGCGTTGAGGTAAGTGGAGATAGTAAAAACTCTCTTATTCTTAAAAACAGGATACACGATACCCATACATCTGTTCCAAGTGATGACCAAAACGATGCTTCATACGGTATCTACATTACCGGTGCTGATGCGCCAGTTGGATCTGAGAATAAAGTGATCAATAATGTTATCTATAATTTCAATAGTGCGACTGGAATTCAACGTGGATTATACAATGCTGGTTCGAATGGAGCTTTTTATTATCATAATACTATCATTCTTGATAATGCGGCATCTACAGCAGGTAATACCGCTGCTTTTTATCAAACAACAGCGGCTGATAATATCCAGGTTAGAAATAATCTATTTTATGTAACAAGGGGTGGTGGAACAGGAACAAGACACGGTGTTTACTTCAATACAGCCACTTCATCTATCATCTCAAACAATAATGTATTTTATATCAGTGCAAGTGCAGCTACAGTAGGTATAGGATCAATAAGCACTACGAATTATGCATCACTTACAGATTGGCAGGCAGCAGCTGGTAATGCATATGATCAACAAAGTGTTGCCGAAGATCCAATGTTTATTGGCGGTGGAGACTTCACACCTACCAATCCTGTTATTAACGGCATAGGTGCAAATATGGGTGTAACAATTGATATAAATGGCAATCCAAGAAGTGCAAGCCCTGATCCTGGTGCGTATGAATTTTCTGTAGCCGGTCTAGATGCTGATATTTCATGGATATCTCCAACAAGTCCTGCAGCACCAGGTATGAAAACTATTACCGTTAATATTACTAACACACAAACCACACCAATCACTGCTATAAATATTAGTTATACAGATGGTACAACCGTTCAAACGCAGAATTTTACAGGATTAAATATTACTGCTGGTAATTCACAGCAATTATCGTTTACATCACAGTATAATCTTGTTAATGCAACATCATTGAGAGCTTACATTAACAATGTGAATGGTGTAACAGATAACAGCCAGATTAACGATACAACTGCTTTGCAGAATATCTGTGTAATAATGTCAGGAGTTTATACCGTTAATAATGCAATGCCAACTTCAGGCACCAACTATCAAACGTTAACTGAAGTTGTGAACAGCCTTGCATGTAGTGGTGTAAGTGGACCTGTAGTGATATATGTAGAGCCTAACAGCGGACCATACAATGAACAGTTGACTATTCCTGCAATTACAGGTGCATCGGCAACTAATAGAATAAGAATACTTGGTAATGGAACTACGATTCAAACACCAACTACTGTTTCAGCACAAAGGCAGGTGATAAGATTAGATGGAGCTGATTATGTTACAATAGACAGTTTCAATTTAGTAACCGCAGGTATAACTTATGGCTGGGGTGTTCACTTTACTAACGGTGCAAATAATGATAGTGTCAGAGCTTGTACGATTGATATCTCAGCTGTTACAAGTACAACCCAAAGTAATAGTGGTGGTATCATAATGTCTGGATCAAATACAAGTGTTACTACTGATGGCAATGCAAATAATAATGTGATTGTTGGTAATATTATCAAGGGTGGATATCAAGGTGTAATTATTACCGGAGCTACTGATGCATTAGATGCTGTAGGAAATGTAATTAGAAATAATATTATCCAGGATTTTTATGCAAATGGCATTGAGTTAGCTGATGCTGATGGAACTATTGTAGAATTCAACGACATTAGTAGGATGACACGAACTGCCGTTGGAACATTTGCAGGTGTTGAAATGAATGGCGATACAAAGAATAGTTTGATCAACGCTAACAAAATTCATGATACACATAATGCCGCAACAACTCAATCTGGAACAGCTTACGGTATTTACTCTACAGCAAATGATGTGGCCGTGGGTTCTGAAAATAAAGTAACTAATAATCTAATCTACAATTTCAACAGTGCAACCGGTATTCAATATGGATTATATAACTCTTCATCTAATGGTATTTTCTATTATCACAATACAGTTGTTTTAGATAATGCTTCTTCTGCATCAGGAACTACACGAGGTTTTTATCAATTAACAACTGCTACCGGAATCCAGATAAGAAATAATATTTTCTATATTACAAGAGGTGGTTCAGGAAACAAACATGGTTTGTATTTCGGTGCAACTGGGTCATCTATCATTTCTAATAATAATGTGATATACGTGAATGCAACAGGAGGTACTGTTGGTATTGGTTCTTTTGGCACTGCAAACCAGGCAACACTTGCCAATTGGCAGGCAGCAAATGGTGGAGCCTACGATCAACAGTCTGTAAGTATCGATCCAATGTTTACATCTCCGGGTTATGACTTTGTTCCGACAGAGCCTGGTATTAATAACATCGGAGGTAATGTAGGAGTTTCAACAGATATTACCGGTGCAACAAGAAGTGCAACTAGCCCAGATCCTGGTGCTTATGAGTTTGGAGCACCATTACCAGTAACGCTTCTTAACTTCCGTGGAGAACAATCAGGCAGCATTAATAAGCTTATCTGGAGTACAGCCACAGAAACCAACAACAAAGGTTTTGAATTAGAGAGAAGTGCTGATGGCAGAAACTTCAGTAGTGTAACCTTTGTTGCAACGAAAGCTGAGAATGGAAACAGTACATCAACAATTAACTATAGCTATAACGATGCAAGACCTAATGCAGGCGATAATTATTATAGATTGAAGCAAATAGACAGGGATGGTAAGTTCAGCTATAGTAATGTCGTGTTGTTGAGCAGAAAGGTTGCAGATATTACGTTGAGCAGTGTATATCCTAATCCAACTGATAGAGAATTAAATCTTGTGATCACTTCACCAAGATCAGAAAAAGTGATGATCATTGTGGCTGATCTTACAGGTAAAATTGTAATGCAGCGTTCAACTCAATTGATGATCGGCAATAATCAGGAAACACTGAATGTTCAGCAATTATCATCCGGTACTTACATCATAAAGGCTGTATGTACTAATGGTTGTGAAACTTCAATTCAAAGGTTTGTAAAGCAATAAGATAAATGGTTACTTCGAAAGAGGTAACCATTTTTTAATCCTAAAAGAATAGTGGTTAGTAAAAATTCAGATCACCTTAAAAGCAGCTTCGGGCTGCTTTTTTGTATCTGTGCTAAAGCTTTGATATAAGTTTTTTACATAATTTGCTCACTCAATGAAAAAGAAAATGAGGGTCTTTTGCTCTTACAACAGTTCACCTGCTGAATGGAGAACAGTTCCGATGCCGCCATTTCTATTTCGTTAATACACTCTCCCTTCCCTTAACACAACAATCATTAATTAACAAAAACCAAAACCATGGCCAAGGTTTACACCTATATGCAATGTATTCTTGTTGCATTCTTTACAAAACAGAAAAGGCTATCATTGCCTACTCTTAGAAGCCTCTATGCAGAACGTTTAACGGGCTCAGCTTCAGGATGTGAGTCACAGTAAATAGATTTGTTAAGCGTTAATATTGCCAGTAATTAATATTACTGTGCTTTCATTTCAAAAAATATATACATGAATATTACAAGTTCATTCTTGCGAAATCATCTAAGTGTAAAGATCGTTTTGCTGTGTATCCTCATCTTATCAGTTGCTGATATGCATGCTCAGGTGTTTATTG
Organism: Bacteroidota bacterium; assembly: GCA_023386555.1. Lineage (GTDB taxonomy): Bacteria > Bacteroidota > Bacteroidia > Chitinophagales > Chitinophagaceae > JAEZDC01. The sequence goes on from JAEWJK010000005.1 coordinate 61,440, forward strand.
AGCGAAATGTTAGCGGAACTTCTAATTCCGCAAATCAGTTTGGTGCAACCGCAGCCAGGCGTACTCAGCAATTGTATACTCCCGGAGATTTAGGATCACCCATTTCTTCAGGAGTAATTGAGGAAATATATTTTATGTATAACTCAACAGCAGCTCAAACGTTTACTGATCTTGAAATTTATATAGGTCAAACAGCTAATACTTCTTTGAGCACAGATCTTTCGTCTAATTTTTCAAATGCCGGGATGGTTAAAGTGTTCGGGCCAGCATCTTTTACAATTCCTGCTGGAACCGCAGGGAACTGGTTTGCCATTCCTCTAACTATACTTTACACCGGCTATGTGTCGAGCCAATCTTTAGTTGTTGAAACACGGTGGACGACAAATCCTACCAGTACTTCATGGGCAGTTAGAACAGGGGCATCAGATGCATCAGGTACTAATAAAAAAGCTTATTCTAACAGTGCTACAGGTACTACTGGAACCCTGGCAACCACCAGGGCAAATTTCAGGTTTAAATTAAGCGTAGCACCTGATGATGCAGGCATTAGCAAAATTGTTTCTCCAATAACTCCAGCCGCTCCTGGCACGAATGCCGTGATTGTTGAATTGAAGAATTATGGTTCTGTCACTTTAACTCAAGCTGTTATTAATTGGGAAGTTGATGGGGCTTCACAATCGCCTTATAATTGGAATGGAAGTTTAGCACCTGGTGCAGCAACAAACGTAAACATTGGTAATTATAATTTTTCGAGTGGTGTTCAAACCATTACAGCATCAGCTTCGTTGGTTGGGTTAAGTGATGCTAATCCTGACAATGACATGGCAAGCAGTAGTGTGAACTTCTGTGAATCATTACCTTCTGTAGTAACTGTAGATCAACTAGCTCCACCAAGTGCAACTAATTTTACTTCTTTTAATGAATTGTCATTAAGATTGTCTCAATGCGGAATTTCTTCACATCTAACTGTGAATGTTATTAATGGCCCATATAACGAACAGGTAGTGTTTAATGCTGTGCCTGGTGCAGGTCCAACTGCGAAAATTACAATCAATGGTAATGGACAGGTTTTGGAGTTTGCTCCAACCACCACAGACCGGCATATATTACGATTAAATAATGCTCAACATTTCGTTATTGATAATTTGACTGTAAGATTGGGTGCAGCAGCAACGCATGGATATGGAATTCATTTATTTAATGGATCAAGTAATAACACGATTAAGAATTGCACAATTGATTTTGTAACGAATCCAGGGTCTAATAGTTCAGGAACCTTTTATGCAGGTATTGCTGTATCTAATAGTACAACATCTGCAACCACGGAGGATAACGTTCACAATGTAGTTATAAAAAATAATCAAATATTGGGTGGAACAACAATGGGCTACGGAGTTACTATTGTAGGCACCGATGCAAATAAATCAAATGGAGATAGTATTTTCCAGAATACAATTACAGGATTTAAGAGCCGTGGCATATTGGCCTATTATACCAGTAATCTGGTAATTGAAGGTAATACGATGCATGGCACTGCTAATGCTATGTACATCTGGAATACCCATGAGAATATAAAAATTACGGGTAACAAAATATCTGCATCTGCCACATCGGCATATGAAGGTATTTACCTTGGTTCGCTAACTGGAAATTCAATTGTGAGCAACAATCTTATTCATAATATTTCTTCAGCTAGTGCTGCTGTGTATGGAATAAGATTACAAGGTGCTTCAGCAACAGGCAAAATATACCATAACACCATAATCCTGGATGATCAAACATCCACCGCCGGAGATGCATTTGCAATTAATGAAAGCAGCGCAGCAAATACCGGGTACGAATACAGGAACAATATTTTTTACGTTACAAGAACAGGCTCAGGAACAAAAGCTGCATTTTCTTTGGCAAGTGGTACTAATATTACCAACGCTACAGGCTTAAACTCAGATAACAATGTATTCTATGTGCCTGCCGGAGCAATTGTTCATCACAGAACTACTACCCCTGCTAACTATAATACCCTTGCTGATTGGCTTATAGCTAATAATAATACCAAAGATGTAAGCAGTTTTGAAACTGATCCTGCTTTTCAATCAGGCACTGCTATACCTACCAGCGGTATTATCAATAACCAGGCAGCTACAGGTTTAAATATTACAACTGATATTACAGGTGCTACCAGAGGTGCTTCACCTGATCCGGGTGCTTATGAATTTTCACCTGCTGCTGATGATGCAGCCATCACTAATTTTATATTACCTGCACTCCCATATTGTAATACTATGCTAGATGTAACATTTGAACTTACCAATGCAGGTGCAAGTACATTGAGTAATGCTAAAATAGATTGGTCGGTTAATGGTGTGGCACAAACACAATATAACTGGAGTGGTACTTTAGCTTCAGGAGCATCAACTTCTGTAGTGCTTGGAACTGTGCCTGTAACAGGTTCTAATGTTTATAACTTTATTGCTACCGTTTCAAATCCAAATGGAAATACAGATGCTAATGCAGCTAATAATAGCTTTACATTCTCTGGTTTCCGTCGTGGCATGGAAGGTACATTTACAATAGATGGTACCAATCCTTCCTCCGCAACAAATTATTCAACTTTCCAAAGCCTGTCAAATGACCTTAGCTTGTATGGTGTTTGTGGTAATGTTACAATTAATGTTTTGAATGGACCTTATACAGAACAGGTTACTTTCAATGCAATTCCGGGTACTTCTTCAACAAGTACCGTAACACTAAATGGAAATGGACACGAGTTATTTTTTGATCCCATCACTGCTGCAAATGATCATATATTAAAATTAGATGGCGTAAACTTTATGATTGTTGAGAATTTAAGCATTAGAAGTGGAAGTGCACAGTATGGTCGTGGAATTTTTATTACGGGTGATGCGTCGAATCTTATAATTCGTAACAATGAAATTCAGGTATCAAAAACACATACAGCTTCAGATAATTTTGGAATCATTGTCTCCGGTGCAAATTATTTACTGGATGGTTCTATTTCTGAAAATCTCACCATCACCGGAAATACTGTTAGCGGAGGTTATACAGGAATTCAGTTAACAGGAGATGGCTATAATACTCTAGCACAAAAGCTTAAGAACACTCTTATAAGCAACAATACTGTAAAGGATTTCTATGCTTATGGAATATATCTGAATTATACAGATAATGTAAGGGTTGATAGTAACCTGGTCAGCAGACCTACACGAACCAATTCAGGAAGTGATTCACAAACTCCTTGTGGTATTATTGCTAACTCAGGGTCTACCAATTTTATGCTTGAGAATAACACCATCAGCGATTTATTTGCCGGTATGACAGGTTCTGAGCTTGATAAAATTGCCAGAGGCATTTATATTGGCGGAACTACTACAGCTCAATCATCGGGTACTGTTCAGAACAACCTGATCTATGGCTTTACAAATACGGCAAGCCAATATGGTATTCAAAATAATTCAACGGTTGGACCTATCAACATCTATCATAATACAATTGCGTTAGATCATACTTCCAATGCAAGTGCAGGCAGTTCAACTACTATCGCCGTTCATATGAGTAATTCTACTGCACAGAATGGTACCACTGTCCGCAATAATATTTTTTATATAACAAGAGGTGGTGCTTCTACAAAAAGGCTCATTAGCGTAAGTTCAGCTTCTACATCATTAACATCCGATCACAATGTATTTTATCTGAATACATCTTCCGGCGATAATGCAATTGCATCGGTAGGTTCAGGTACTTCAGCTACTGTTTATAATACACTTACTGATTGGAAAAGTAGCGGTAAGGATGCTAACTCTGTAAATGAAGATCCTCAGTTTGTAAATGCATCTGCAGGAGATTTCAAACCTTCAAATTACTTTATAGATGGAAATATTATTGGTACCACCTATGTAGGTGTAACGGAAGATATAGAAGGAACTACAAGATCAGCTAATCCTGATCCCGGTGTGTATGAATTTAGTTTACCTCCTTGCACTACACCTGCAGCAGGAACTCCGGTAACATCATTAAATTTTGTATGCTCTGGTGAATCTTTCACACTAAACCTTACAGGCATCAATCCTGCTGACGGCTTAATGTTCCATTGGGAATCTTCTGCTGATGGTACTACCTGGACAGATGTGAGTTCACCATCAGTTTCACCGGTATTTGCAACAACTATTACATCAAATACTTATTTTAGGGCGGTATCTTCTTGTAACGGAGGAACAGAAGTTCCTTCACCTTCTATTCTGATACAGGTAAGGGCTGCACTCATTGGAATTTATACAATCGATAAAAATGCTGCAGCTTCCTCTACTAACTTTACATCTATAAATGAAGCTGTTTATGCAATGAGATGTGGTGTATCAGGTCCTGTAACATTTAATGTTGTAGTTGGTAGCGGGCCTTATAACGAACAGGTGATCATCACGCCAATTACCGGAGCATCGGTAACCAATACCATCACTTTTAATGGAAACAATGAAACAATAGATTTTGTATCTACAACTTCTACCGAAAGGGCTGTTATAAAGCTCAATGGGGCTGATCATATCACCATTAAAAATTTCATTATAAACACTGTTGGTACAACTACCAGCCAGTATGGTTATGGTATTCAGTTATTGAATGATGCCGATGATAATGTCATCGATAATTGTACGATCAATACGAATGTAACATTGGCAAGTTCAAATTACTTCGGTATTATGATTAATAGTTCTGCTACAGGTTCTGTTACAACAACTGGTAACAGTGGATGTGATAATAACACTATTTCAAATAATATAGTAACAGGTGGTAATGCAGGGATAGCATTAGTAGCTAATAGCAACACAAGCCAGATTTTAAACAATAAAGTGGTAAATAATACTGTTAAGGATTTTTATAGCCATGGCATATACCTTAATGGAGGTGTAAACACACTAATTGAAGGTAACATCATTAATAAGGCCAACCGTTCAGGTACAACCACTGCATTTTATGGTATTAACCTGGTTAACAACAGTGTGGGTACTATTATTTCTAAGAATAAGATATATGCACCTTTCAGATCAGCAACTTCAAGTAGTTCCGATGCAATTGGTATAAAATTAAACAATGCTAATTCAACAGCAGGCAATGAGACGTTGATCAGTAATAACATTGTTTACGATTTTGTAAAGGGAAGCGATCATTATGGTATTCATATCAATGGAGGTGATCATGTAAAGATTTATCACAATACTATTTTGTTGGACGATCCACTGGCTACATGCACTACCTGCTTTACACGTGGTTTATTTGTTGAGTCTGCTGCAACTGTAGGGCTAGACATACGTAATAATATTTTCGCAATTAACCGATCGGGGTCAGGTGAAAAGCAGGCAATGTTCTTTGCGCCAACTAATGTAGCAGGCTTTACTATTGATAATAACGTGCACTATCTCAGCCAAACTATGTCAGGCACAAACGACCTTGTAAAAGTGGCCACCACTTCTTACATTGATTTGACGGCCTGGCAGTCAACCGGAAAAGATGTTAATGGATTATCTATCGATCCTGCATTTGTTGATCCTTCTATGGGTGATTTAACACCACAATCGAATAGCATCAATAACATTGGTACACCGGTAGGTATTTTAACTGATATTACGGGAGCTGCAAGAAGTGCTACAAGTCCAGATCCTGGTGCTTATGAATTTGGTGCGCCATTACCGGTAACCCTTATCAGTTTCCGTGGAGAACAATCAGACAACATCAACAAGTTGATCTGGAGTACAGCTACAGAAACCAACAACAAAGGTTTTGAATTAGAGAGAAGCGCTGATGGCAGAAACTTTAGCAGCGTAACATTTGTTGCAACAAAAGCGGAGAACGGAAACAGCACATCAACAGTGAACTATAGCTATAACGATGCAAGACCTAATGCAGGAGATAATTACTATAGATTAAAGCAAATAGACAGGGATGGTAAGTTCAGCTATAGTAATGTAGTGTTGTTGAGCAGAAAAGTTACAGATATCACACTGAGCAGTGTATATCCTAATCCAACAGAAAGAGAATTGAATCTAGTGATCACTTCACCAAGATCAGAAAAAGTGATGATCATTGTGGCTGATCTTACAGGTAAAATTGTAATGCAGCGTTCAACTCAATTGATGATCGGTAATAACCAGGAAACACTAAATGTTCAGCAATTATCATCCGGTACTTACATCATCAAAGCTGTATGTGCAAATGGATGTGAAACAGCTGTACATAGATTTGTAAAACAATAAACCGCTGATTTGTATATTAAATCCCGCTTTTTCAGCGGGATTTTTTGTGTTTGGGATGATGGTAAAAATTCGTGTTCTTTGCACCGAAAATTCTTTTATGCTGCCTAAATACAAACGCATTCTGCTTAAACTTTCCGGTGAAGCTTTAGTTGGTACTCAAAGAGATGGATTTGATCCTTTCGATCCAAAGATCATTGAACAATATGCACAAGATATCAGAACAGTTACTGATCTGGGTGTTCAGGTGGCAATTGTTATTGGTGGTGGAAATATTTACCGTGGAATGAATGAAGCCGATACAGGAATTGAAAGAGCTCACGGAGATTATATGGGTATGCTGGCTACTATGATCAATGGAATGGCTATGCAGGCAATGCTGGAAAAGATCGGTGTATATACAAGGCTGCAAAGTGCTATTCAAATGGAGCAGGTTGCTGAACCATATATCAGGAGAAAAGCAATTCGTCATTTAGAGAAAGGTAGAGTAGTGATTTTCGCTGCTGGAACAGGTAATCCATACTTTACCACAGATACAGCAGGTTCACTAAGGGCTATTGAGATGAAGGCTGATGTGATCTTGAAAGGAACAAGGGTTGATGGAATTTATACTGCAGATCCTGAAAAAGATCCTGCTGCTACAAGGTTTGAAAAGATCAGCTTCCAGGAGTGTATTTCAAAAAATCTGAAAGTGATGGACATGACTGCTTTTACCCTTTGCATGGAAAATAAACTGCCGATAATTGTATTTGATATGAATAAACCCGGCAACCTTTTACAGGTAGTTCAAGGAGCAAATGTTGGTACTTTAGTAAGTTAAAAGTTATCTTAAGATATTTCTAAAAGCGATCATTATTGATCGCTTTTTTGTTTACTGACTATTATCATCGATACTTAAATTGATTAAGATAATTTTGAACTGAAATTGCTGCATAAAGCGATATCAGTACAAGTGAGTCCCGAATAAGTCGGGAGAACCTGGCACAACGAAGTTTAATAGTAGTAATGTCGCTGGTAAAAACATATTTATGAATGCCAATATAGCTAACATCAGAACAGAGTATAAACTAAAATCATTATCCGAAAATGATGTAAAAGCTGATGCGATAGAGCAATTCACTGAATGGTGGAATGAAGCGTTACAAAGTGAGATTTACGAAGTGAATGCCATGACACTTGCCACTGCAGATAAAAATGGAATGCCTGCTGCAAGAATCGTTTTATTGAAAGATTATAATGCTGAAGGCTTTGTTTTCTTTACAAACTATGCAAGTAAGAAAGGAGATGATATTGCTGAAAATCCAAATGCCTGTTTATTATTTTTCTGGAAAGAATTGGAACGTCAGGTAAGAATTAATGGAACGATAGAAAAAATCAATGCAACTGACAGTGATGCTTATTTTAACTCCAGGCCCGAAGGAAGTAAAATAGGAGCCCACACTTCACCACAAAGCAAGCCTATTGCCAACAGGGAATTTTTAGAGAATCGCTATCTGGAATTGAGTGATAAGTTTAAAGAGAAAGATATTCCTCGTCCTGAAAATTGGGGTGGATATGTAGTTAAACCAACCAATATTGAATTCTGGCAGGGAAGACCAAGTCGTTTGCACGATAGAATTCTATTTACAAAAACAAATGATAGCTGGAAAATTGAAAGACTTGCACCGTAAAAAGGAATTAGGATTTGGAATTAGTGATATGGATTTTTAATCAATTTTTCCAATTACTAATTCCAAATTCCTTTGTATTAAGCTTCCTTCTTAACTACTGCAGCTTTTTTCTTAACAGTACTTGCAGGACGGCTTTTACCGAATGATCCTTTAAAACGTTTTCCTTTTGCAGTTTTTTTATCTCCTCTGCCCATAGTTTATTTTTTTAGTTGTATGACAAAAATAAAAAATCCCATCGTCTTCCAACGGAATTGATGGGACTTCAATAAGTTTTCTCAATTAGAGTTTTCCACTTAATTCCTTACCAGCTTTGAAACGAGCAACTTTTTTTGCTTTGATCTTGATCGCTTCTCCTGTTTGAGGATTACGTCCTGTACGAGCTTGTCTTTTTGAAACAGAGAATGTTCCAAATCCAACTAAAGTAACTTTATCACCTTTCTTTAATGTTTTTGTAACAGCATCAATGAAAGAATCTAAAGCAGCGTTAGCCTGTGTTTTAGTAATTCCGGAATCTTCAGAAACCAATGCAACTAGTTCAGCTTTGTTCATAGTGTTATCTTTTTATTTTAAACGAGAGACAAATTTATCTGCTTTTATCAAGCAGCAAAATTTTTTGATATAATTTAATCTGCTATTATTTCGCTATGATACAACGTCAGCAAGCATTACAGCGTTCCACGATTTTTTGTGAAACATGCAGAGAAATTTTAATGATGCCTGGAAGACGTATCCAGTAAGCGTTTCAACGAATTGGCTGATTTATTTCTAAAATTACTTCGTATTTGCCCCTTTAAAAGTCGTATTCATACAGTGCATGTTTCTTTCACTGTTAGTAGGTTTGTATTCTTAAAGAAAAAAATATGGAACCAAATATTGCAACAAAGATCACTGTTGAAAATACTATTAATGCTCCGGTACAAAAAGTATGGCAGTATTGGAATGAACCTGAACACATAACTAAGTGGTGCCATGCAAATGATGACTGGCATGCACCTTTTGCTGAAAATGATCTTAGAAATGGTGGATCGTTTAAAACAACTATGGCTGCAAAAGATGGTAGTTTCAGCTTTGATTTTGGAGGTGTATATGATAATGTAGAAGAGTATAAATTGATTGAATATACAATGGAAGATGGACGAAATGTGAAGATAGAGTTCACTGCGGAAAATAATTCAACTCATATTGTTGAAACATTCGACGCTGAAAATACTAACCCGGTTGAGTTACAACAGCAGGGATGGCAGGCTATACTTAATAATTTTAAAAGCTATACCGAATCACATTAATCAACTTATCTAAAAACAACTTTGTATGGAAAGGCATCAGTTTACTACAACCATTAATGCACGTAAAGAGAAAGTATGGGAAGTGTTATGGAATTTAGACAGCTATGCTGCATGGACATCAGCTTTCTCAGAAGGATCACAGGCAGAGACGGATGGCTGGAAAAAAGGTTCCAAAGTATTATTCACTGATGGGAAAGGTTCAGGAATGATAGCAATGGTTGAGGATAACAGGCCGAATGAGTTTATGAGCTTTAGGCATATCGGTGAATTAAAAGATGGTGTTGAAGATACCACCAGCGAAAAAGTGCAAACATGGGCCGGAAGCCTTGAAAATTATTCTTTGAAAGATAATAATGGCAATACAGATTTAACTGTGGAGATGGATATTAACCAGGAATGGCTGGACTATTTTCTTAAAACCTGGCCTGTTGCCCTGGAGAAAATAAAATCACTTGCAGAAGTGCAGTAAGCAGTGTGATGTTTATTGAATATGAATTCTTTCCTTTGTGTGGATGAATCTTACTCCACCTGAAATAAGAACAGTAAATGTTACCCGTTATGTTACACCATTACGGGAAGGTGGATCATTACCTGCTATTGCTGAAGCTGATGATGGTTTTTTATATGTACTGAAATTCAGAGGAGCAGGGCAAGGAATCAAAGCCCTGATCGCCGAATTTATTGGTGGAGAGATTGCAAGAGCTGCAGGTTTTAAAGTTCCTGAAATTGTTTTTGCAAACCTTGATGAGGCTTTTGGAAGAACTGAGCCTGATGAAGAGATACAGGATCTTTTAAAATTCAGTATCGGTTTAAATCTTGCTTTGCATTACCTGCAAGGTGCTATCACTTACGATCCTGCAGTATCTGCAGTTGATCCTTTACTAGCTTCTAAGATCATTTGGCTGGATTGTTTATTGACGAATGTTGACAGAACATATCGCAATACAAACATGCTCATGTGGAATAAAGAGCTTTGGTTGATAGATCACGGTGCAGCATTATATTTTCATCATAGCTGGGAAAATTGGAGAGAGCATTCAAAAAAGTCTTTCACCCCGATCAAGGATCATGTGTTGTTACCACAAGCCTCTGAATTGGAAAAAGCGGATGCTGAACTAAAGAGTGTAATCACTCCGGAAAAGATCAGGTCAATCATATCTGCTTTGCCAGGTGAATGGCTTACATCAACTTTTGAAGAATCGCCGGAAGAAGTAAAGAATATTTACAGTGATTATCTTATATCGAGACTGGAAACAATCACTACATCAATAAACGAAGCATTGAATGCAAGGAAGCAACTTATTTGAATATGCAGTTATCAGATTTGTGCCTCGTCCTGAGAGAGAGGAATTCCTGAATGTAGGTGTGATCTTGTATTGCAATGCAAAGAACTTCCTGCAAATGCAATTTGCTTTAAATGAAAAAAGGCTGAAAGGATTTTATCCAGATACTGATATTACAGAACTAACTGCTTACCTGAATGCATTTAAAGAAGTGTGTTGTGGCAATTCAGCTTCATCGCCTATTTCAAAATTAGACAATGCCAGCAGGTTCAGATGGCTTACAGCTACACGCAGTACTATCGTACAGACTTCAAAAGTGCATCCCGGTTTTTGCAATGATCCGGAAGAGACTTTGCAGAAGCTGCAGGATCAGTTGGTAGAAGAATGTAATAAAAAAGCAACTTCATAAAAGTTGCTTCGTAGACCAAAGAGGTGAATTATCGAACTCTTTTGTTGAAGGTCTATTTCATTTTACCAATCATTTCCCTCTACTACTACTTCTTACCAGTTACTTTCTTGATCCTTATTGGTTCTTTCAAGTGGCTTTGGTGGATTTATCATCCAATTCTTATCATACCTGACAAAAAAGGCTAACCAACCTGTTCTTCCAAAACGCATCAGGTACGGTTGCAGTAGTAAAAGGATTATCGCATTTGCCGCTAACCAATAGTAAATACGGTTATCATACAAGTTGAATCCAATAGTGAACCACCATATAACAAATGTGATCACACTAAGTGCAACAGTAAAACCATAACTGATATAACTGGAACCATAATAAAATCCTACCTCAATGTCCAGAGGCTGTTTGCATACAGGACATTCTTTATTCATCTTCATGGTCTTTTTGAGGTTCCATGGATTAGGATCTTCAAACATATTCCCTTCCCTGCACCTAGGACATTTACAGGCTAGAAGGTTAATTGTGCTTGGCGTTTTCATAGTAATATCTTTTTGGGTGGATGTAATTGCTGACATATTAATTCGTTTGAAATTGTTTTCTAAATACTTCAGGTGTAACGCCTGCATACTTCTTAAAAAATTTCGTGAAGTATGAATTGTCAATGAAGTCAAGTTCTGTAGCGATTTCGCTAACATTCATATTTGCATTTACCAATAATCGTTTTGCTTCTAATATAATTCTATCCCTTATCAGTTCACCTGCTGATCGACCAGTAGCGTCTTTAGTCAAAGCATTCAGGTGATTGGGCGTTACATACAGAAGTGCTGCATAATCTTTCGTCAATTTCTTGTCTTTGTAATGCAGGTCAATCAACCGTTTAAAGTTTGACAACAGTAAAGAATTATAATGGTTTTCCTTTGTTGTTACGGTTGAACAGCATCTGTTAGTTACAATAAGTAACTGCACAAGAGCCGTTCTGATGAAATCATTCTTTAAGAGGTGGGTTGATTTTTGTTCACTAATTATTCTTTCACATAGTTCAATAAATTGTGGCTGAACATCTTTCGGAAATTGAATTACCTGCTGTGTTGCGTCACCTGACAAGAAACCAAACTGATCCAGATACCGGGGATTATTTACAAGATCGTATATAAACTTGTCACTAAAGTTGATGATATATCCATCTATATTCCCTTCGAATTCCCATGTGTGAACTTGTTCTGGGATCATGAAGTATGCCTGTCCCGCTTTAACTGGGAACTTAATAAAATCGATAGAGTGGCTTCCCTTACCCTTAGTAAAGTATACCATATGGTAAAAAGTATGTTTATGCGGGAATTTCAGGTTCTTATGTTCCTCAATGTACTTACCCAAGTGATCGGCAATGAAATCATTTTCAGAATGTGATGCATCGGAAAGAGTACAAATACTATATCGTGGAAGCCGTTTTGACATTGCCTTTATTTCAATTACAAAACTACTACCACAGTACCACTATCAAGGGTAATATTCGCTTCTCTTGTGGTACTTTTTACTGATTAGAAATATTAAACAGTTTTTTTCTAAAAAAGAAAAGCCACAGGGCTGTGGCTTGACTTAAACGAACTTTTTTATTATAGTTTGTAGCCTCGACAGGAATCGAACCTGTATCTAAAGTTTAGGAAACTTCTATTCTATCCATTGAACTACGAGGCCAGTAAGAGTTGCAAAGTAAAAGAAACCAGTTCTTTTTTCCAATCTAATTATTAGATGGCTAAGAAGTTGAGATATAGCAAGAAAGAATAACTCAACTATAAATACTCTCAATATCGCTTCTGTATTTCTCTGTAATTACTTTTCGCTTCATACTAAGCTTGGGCGTCATTTCACCAGATTCAATCGTCCATTCTTTAGCAAGCAATTCAAATTTCTTTACTTGTTCTACCTTGTTGAAAGACTCATTGTAATGATCAACCAGTTCTGAGAATAATTTCTTTACCTCTGGCATTTGTATCACAGCTTCATTTGTAGTAAAGGTTAAGTTGTGCTGTTTCATCCAATCTTTTAAATTCAGAAAAGAAGGAACAATCAATGCTCCAACGAATTTTCTTCCGTCACCAACTACCATCACCTGTTCTATATACCGGTTCTCTTTTAGTTTATTTTCTATTGGCTGTGGCGCAACATATTTACCACCACTGGTTTTAAAAAGTTCTTTCTTTCTATCTGTGATCTTTAAATATTTATTATTGATCCATACTCCAATATCTCCAGTATGCAACCAACCATCTATTACCGTTTCTGCAGTAAGGTCTGGTCGTTTATAGTATCCCACCATTGTAGAATCGCTTTTGCAACATATCTCTCCATCTTCCTGTAACTTAACTTCAACACCATCTATTGGTGGTCCAACAGTTCCAAAATTATTTTCAGCTTTTCGATTTACGCAAATCACAGGACTATGTTCTGTTGGCCCGTAACCCTCATAAATAGGTATGCCTGCACCATTAAAAATGCGTAACAGGTTTTCCGGACAAGCAGCACCACCAGTTATTATAAATTCAATGTTTCCGCCTAAAGCTTCTTTCCATTTTTTAAAGACAAGTTTCCTGGCAATTTTTAATTGCATGGAATATAATCCACCTGGTGGGTTATAATTATCATACTTCTTACCCAATGCAACAGACCAAAAGAAAAGTGCTCGTTTAATTCCTTTTAATTCACTTCCTTTTGCCATGATCTTCTCATATACTTTCTCTAATAACCTTGGTACTGTAGTAAAGCCTTGTGGTTTTACTTCTTTTAAATTATCACCAATAGTTTCCAGGCTTTCTGCATAGTATATGGAAATGCCACTGAAGAGATAGATGTATGTCACCATCTTCTCAAATATGTGATTCAACGGAAGAAAACTAAGTACTTTTAGTTGTGGTGAATCAGGAAAAGGAAAGCTCACTTTCGAGAAATAAACATTGCTCACAATATTTTTATGGCTCAGCATTACCCCTTTTGGTGTACCTGTAGTTCCTGATGTATAGATAATTGTTGCGAGATGATCAGCAGGTATTTTCTCTTTTATTTCTTCTACCTGTCGAAGCATCGGCTCAGTTGAAAGTTCAACAACATTCATCCAGTTTTCAGCACCGTCAATTGCATCGAATGTATAAATGTTCAACAATGATGGAACTCTTGGCTGCACTCCTTTCACTTTTGCCAGCATCTCTTCACTGCTAACAAAAATATATTTCACCTTAGCATCATTCAGAATAAATTCAAGTTCGTTTGGATTTGTTGTAGGGTATATCGGAGTAAGAATTGCACCTGTTTGTTGTACAGCCAGATCAGTGAATACCCATTCTGGTCGGTTATTACTAATAATGGCTATTTTATCTGCACCTTCAGGAGTGTAATCATTTCCACTTACACCTAACTTTAATAAGCCTGCACTAAACTTATTTACGATTTGCTGTATTTCTAAGGTACTGTAATGTCTCCAGCTACCTTTCAACTTTGCATTCAATGCATCCAGCTTAGGAAATTTTTCCAGTTGATAATGTAAACTATCAAATAAGCGGTAATTATAATGATCCATGCAATCGTTTTTTATGAAGTCAGCTATTGATTCTTTGTTTTATCTTTCGTTGCGTCGCACTCTTGTGCTGAAGCAATCACATCAACATCCTCAATTATACTTTCTGCTCCTGTTTTAATCGTTCATATTCCTGTATTGCAATATCAGATTTATTGCCCTGGTAAGCCCTGAAATAATGAAAAGCCAGGCCTAAACCCCAACCCAACATCACCCACGATGGCCATGGAATTCCTCTTCTGTCTTCCATATAATCAGTACCGGAAGTGAACCACCAAATAGCCCACAAAAAAAGATTTACTACAATGTATGAGAATAGGTTTCTTTTAAAGCCTGCTCTTTCTTTGGCAATTCTCCAAAGTCTTTCATCTTTATTTTGTTCCATCAGTTTTGTTTTGGTTGATTAAGGTACTTAAAAAGTAGAGAATAATAAAAAGTCCTGCATTGCAGGACTCTTCATCATTTTTTATTTGTCTATTACATCTTCTTTGCAACAATGTTCAACTTGATATTTACCTCTTTTCTAATAAACCAATCCTGTGGATTGTTTGGTCCTTTGTAATTCATATTCCAGTTAGTTCTATCAATATCAAAATCTGCATTCGCTGTTAGTTGATCTGCTGTCATACTCACTTTCGCAGGAAAGGTGATATTTTTTGTCTGATCTTTTAAGGTAAGATTACCACTGATTAAATGAGTTGCTCCTTCTAACTTCGATTTTTTTGTTGTATCACTTCCTGCTGAATAAGCCTCAACTTTAGTTACCTCAAATTTTGCTGTCGGATATTTCTCCACTTCAAAAAAGTCACCGCTTTTCAAATGTCCTTCGAGCTTTGCTTTATCTTCTCCTGATAAATCTTTATCAGTAATAGAAGCTACATTAATGGTGAAACTTCCTGCTGAAATACCTGTACTGTCACCACTTAATGTTCCGTTTGAGATATTGAATGTACCAGTATGTTCGCCATTCGGTTTAAAACCTGTCCATGTAATGGTGCTTTGGGTAGTATCTACTGTAAAAGAATTTCCCCCTGTTGCAGTAGCCACTTCTTGTTGATCTGTTGCATTGGCTTCATCTGCATCAGAACCATTGCATGAAGCAAATAAAATGGCAGCGGAAAAAAGGATAAGACCTGCTTTCATAAATGATAATTTTTTGTCAAGTATAACAAAAAAACCACAAAAAATGTTGCAACACCAAACTATTTTGTCTGGTAATATTGTCCGACAGGAACTTTATATACTCTTCCGCCTGTGAATTTTTGAAATGTAGCCATCTTCTCTTTGTTTGCATCCATCCAGGCTGTATAAGCTGCAGCATTCAAAGATGTTCCGAAGAGCCATTGATTGTAAGCGTCAAACATTCCTTCCTTTATCAGTTGATCATGGTATTCGAAAAGCTTAAACGGAAATCTGCTGCTGTTTTGCTGGTTCCAGTCTTTGATGAAAGCCATTCTTAAAGAAGTAAGTGCTTCAACATTCAACATGCTTATCGTAATCGGGGGCTGTTTACTAAAAGTAGAAGCAACAGCAAAAGCAAAAGGATTATTCTTTGACGCAAGATATCCTGGGGTAGATATTTTTTTATAAAGATCAGTGATCATTCCTTTGATCTCTGTGGTTCTATCGCTGAGACTTTCAATATTTACAAAGTTCTCTCCATACAAGATTGCCCATAGCGGATTTCTGTTTTCTGCATAATAAAAACTAGCAAAATAATAATTACTGCTATGGCCTGGATCCATTTCGATACCTTTCTCAAATATTTTTATGGCTTCATTCTTTTTATTCATTGCAGAATACATATCACCATATTCAGCATATAACAAACCGCTGTTAGGAAATTTTGTTAGTGCAAGTTCATAAACTTTTTTTGCTTCCTTATAATCCGCAATTTCTTTATAAGCCATTCCAACTAACTGGAATGTTTTTGTTCCGGCATCAGCTCTCGTAACAATCTTTTTTCCTACGGCAATGGCCTTTGCAAAATCTCTTCTCAGGTATTCAAGATAAACCTGGTCTTCCAGCATTGAAAGATCATCAGGCGATAGGTCTAAAGCTTTATAAAGAAAATATGCAGCACTATCCAGCTTACCATAGTTCATCAAGATTTTTGCTTTGGAATAATATTCCTTAGCAGTTTGTGCTGATGCAACTGTGGAAGAAAAAACTATAGAAATAATAACTAAAAGCGATGTATAAAATCTTCTATTCATAAATAAGATGTGTTAGCAAGCCATCCCTCAACTTTGGTTCAAACCATGTGGTTTTGGGAGGCATTACATTTCCGCTGTCTGCAATATCGAACAATTGATGGATCGTAACAGGGTATAAGCTGAAAGCAACCTGCATTTCACCTGATTTAACACGATTTTCTAATTCATGTAATCCACGTATGCCACCAACAAAATCAATTCTCTTATCAGTTCGCTGATCTTTGATGCCAAGAATAGGATCTAATAAATTGTTTTGTAGAATGGTGATATCGAGTATACCAATTGGATCTTCAGCAAACGTTCCTTGTTTAGAAGTGAGTTTATACCATACACCGTCTAAATACATTCCGAACTGGTGAAGCTGTTGTGGACGATAAGCTTCAGTTCCTGTTTCTTCTACTTCAAATTTTTCTTTGATCTTGCTAATAAAATCTTCTTTAGATAAACCGTTGATATCTTTTATCACACGATTATAATCCATAATATGAAGCTGATTAGCAGGAAACAGAGTGGTGAGAAAATAGTTTGATGCTTCTGTTGCCTTATCGCCTAAAGCATTTTTCACCTTTGCTGCTGAGGCAGCACGGTGATGACCATCTGCTATATATGTCTCCGGAACTTTCGATACAAAAAGATCAGATATCTGTTGAATGGTTGCATCGTCATTAACAATCCAGATGGTGTGTTGAATATCATCATCTGCAACAAAATCATACACCGGATTTTTTGTTGATTTCCATTTAGCGATCAAAGTATCCAGTTCATCAACATCTCTGTATGCTAAGAAAACATTTCCTGTTTGTGCCCCTGAGATTTTGATATGATTGATACGATCCTGTTCTTTATCAGGCCTGGTGAATTCATGTTTTTTAATAACGCCATTCTCATAATCCTGTACAGAACTTACAGCAACCAAACCGGTTTGTGTTCTGCCATTCATGATCAACTGATAGATATAATAACATTCTTTATTCTCTCTAAAAAGCACATCTCTTTTTATAAAAGCCTCAAGGTTTTCTTTGGCTTTTACATAAACATCTTCGCTGTATTGGTTAAGTTCTTCAGCAAGATCAATTTCACTTTTCGTAATATGAAGAAATGTGTTTGGATTACCCTGAGCTTCCACTTTTGCTTCTGCACTATTCAATACATCATAAGGACGACTGGCCACTTGTTTGGCAAATTGTGCCTGCGGACGTAATGCTTTAAACGGTTTGATTATAGCCACTATTCTGTAAATTTTTGGGCTGCAAACATAACTAATCTTACGTTAACCATTTTTTTTGCTGGAAATCCTTCATTAACTGGCAAATAGCTTCTACACTTGATAAAGGTAAAGCGTTGTACATAGAAACTCTTAAGCCTCCAACGGTTCTATAGCCTTTAACACCCACTATTCCGTTGATCTTGCACTCCTGTAAAAATGACTCTTCGAGATCTTTATTTTTTATAGTGAATGTTGCATTCATTAAACTGCGATCTTCTTTTTCAACCATAGGAACAAAAAGAGGTAGTGAATCAAGTGTATCATAGAAAAGTTGTGCTCTTTGTTGTGCTCTTCTTTCCATTTCAATCAAGCCACCTTCTTTAATAATCCAGCGTAAAGTGAGCATGGAAACATAAATTGAAAAAACAGGGGGTGTGTTTAATAACGAATTGGCTTCGATATGAACCCTATAATCCATAATAGATGGAATGGTTCTTTCGATCTTACCAAGTAAATCTTTCTTAATTACAGCTACATTCACACCTGCAGCACCCATATTTTTTTGAGCACCGGCATATATCAGACTGAATTTTTTGAAGTTGAGTGTACGGCTGAAAATATCGCTACTCATATCTGCTATCAACGGCACATCAGTTTCAGGAAACTCATGCCATTGTGTTCCTTCTACTGTATTGTTTGAAGTGAGGTGAAGGTATTTACACTCTGATGGGGTATTGAAATTTTTTGGGATGTAAGAGTGATTCTTATCTTTTGATGAAGCAACTACCAGTGCAGTACCAAAAACATTTGCTTCCTTAATTGCTTTTGCTCCCCAAATGCCATTATCACAATAGGCTGCGGATTCTCCATCATCTAATAAATTCATTGGAACCTGCATGAATTGAGTTGTTGCACCCCCATGAAGAAAAAGTACTTCATAGTCGTCATCAATTTCCATTAATTGTTTTACAGACGCCTTAGCTTCATCAAGTACCTTAATAAACCAATCAGTTCTATGGCCAATCTCCAAAATAGAAAGCCCTGTATTGTTGAAATTATGAATAGCCTCTGCAGCTTGTTGCAATACTTCAGCTGGAAGAATGGATGGTCCTGAATTGAAATTGTGCATTTGCATTGCTTAAACTTTATATAACAAAGTACGGCAATTGCAAGATGAGCTGGATACTATTAATGGGTGATGTTAAGCAAGATTATTTTCTTTAGCAAAGTTCATCAGTCCTGCAACGTTCTTTACATTCAATTTTTTGAAAATGTTTTTTCGATGAGTGGTTACAGTGAATTCGCTCAGGAATAATTCAGCTGCAATTTCTTTACTGCTCTTTTCTTTGCAAATAAGCCTGATAATGTCAACTTCTCTTTTTGTAAGATGAAATTTTTTTAGAAAATCATCAAAGAACACAGACGATTTATCCAATGAGTCAATCGTCACTGCTTTTGGGAAGTATTTGTTGCCTTCTAAAATTTCTGTTACTGCGTTTTTAAGTTCACTTGATGAGGATTGCTTTACCAGGAAACCATCTGCCTGTAACCGTTTTATCTGTTCAATAATATCAGGCTGGTTATAACTGGTAAGGACTAATACCTTCGTGGCAGGATATAATTTTTTTACAATGTCAAGGCATCTTAATCCGTCTAAGCCTGGCATATTTAAGTCTAATACTATAAGATCAGCTGAATTCCTATCAAGAAAATTCAAAAGATCTGTACCGTTATGTACAGTTGAAACAATACTTACGTTTTCTATTTCCTCGATAATTGCCTTTATGCCTTCAGCTAATAGTTGATGATCGTCAGCTAAAACTACCTGTCTTCTCATGTGCTTTTGGTATTTCTATGGATATTACCAGACCTGTTGGTGTATTATCAAACTCAATTGTGCCGTTAAAGTAATTGATTTTAGAAATGATACCTGTTAGTCCTTTTGTATTTTGTTTGTCATATTCTTGCGACAAGCCTCTTCCATTGTCTTCAACATGCATCGTAATGCTATCATCATGCTCCATTAATTGGATGATCGCTTCTGATGCATGAGAATGTTTCACAATATTATTCAGGAATTCATAGGTTATACTATAGATTACCGCATATATATTTTCTAAGTTATGGTCATATTCCTCAAAACCAAATACTACCACGTTTATCTTCAACTTTCCTGAACTATTATAAAAATCTGCAACATTCTGTATCGATTTTCTGAAACCAATCTTATGTAACATTATTGGGCTTAGGGCATGACTTAAATTTCTCACAGAACCTGAGACTATACTCAAAGCTTGTTCTGTTTTTTGTAGTTTAAGTTTTATGGCTTCGTCAGTAATCTGGTTGGCTTCTCTTATTGAAGAAATATTAAGTTTAGCTGCGGATAACATAGAGCCTGCAATATCATGTAATTCGTCTGCAATCTTCTTTCTTTCTTTTGCTTCGGTATCGATTAGCGCTTTTGCATTTTCTTTCTGTTGAATCTGGTATTGCAGTTGTAATTTTTCCTTTTCTAATCGATAGCTGTTAAAGCGATAGGCAAGACCAAATGTAAGAATGATCACTTCAGTAACATATCCAATTGCTACTCCATATTGTTCTAAATAAGAACCCGTGATATTTATAAAACCTGAATGGTTAAGAATGTTGATCAATACCATTATCATTAATGGTATCAATGCTCCAAGATAAAATAACGACATCTTGTTTTTCTTACTTGCTTCCCGGAACAAAGCTATTAAGCCGAGCAAAACATATAAAGCAGCTACTGTCGGAATGATCTTTAGCATTACCAATGCAAGTGATGGAGCATCACTAACAGTTAATGGGGTGAGCCATAAAAGTAAAAGCAGAGAAGAAATGATGGTAGTTATATTCAGTGCTTTCTTTAGCAGGTTTTTTTTAACTCCACCTATATAAAAGATGGCAAATTGAATAGATAATATGATTGAAAGCGAACTAAAAACGGGCCTCGATCTACTGGCAAACCATGTATTGTTTGGCCATAGATATTGAAAAGCATAACCCATATCTGAGAGAACCCAAAGCCATCCGGAAGTAATATAAAAGCAATATAGAATATAGACTTTCTCTCTTGTAATAACCGATAAATAAAATCCGAATATGAGAAGCAGCAAAACTATTCCGGTTAATAAGCCTGTGAAAATTGAGTTTTTACTTTCTTCATACGTAAGTTGCTTATTACTTAAAACCTCATAAGTTAACTGAAGTGACTCATTGCGTTTTTCAATCTTTACAAAGTATAAATAGGTTTTTTGCTGCAAAGGAAATGAGAACCTGGTTGTTGGAACAGGCCTTTCGCCAAATTTTAAATGATCACCTGTTAAATAACCAATTGAGGTAATATTATCTTTTACCCGGTAAAATTCAATTTTATTAATGTGTGGATTACCAATAAGAAGCGTTAGTGATTCCGGCTGATAAAGTGAATCTATTTTAACGGCAAGCCAGAATATTGAGGCTGTAAAACCTGGATTATAATGATGAGAATTATTTTCTGAAAATTTATTCTGGTTAAATAGCTGTAAAGCTTTCTCTGCCGTTGTATTTGTTAATGAATCTTCATATAAAAAAAACTGCGCCTTTTCGGATTGTGCAGATAAAGAGGTTGATATAGATACATTCAAAGCAACCAGGAGCCACCATGATTTTCTTTTCATAGAATATTATTCCTGTTCATGTACTTCTGTAACACCACCGGTAACAGCAAATTTCATTGCATCTGCTGCACTGATATGATTCAAAGGTTTAACCCTGTCACGAGGTACAATATAAGTAGTTCCTGTAACAGCATATGCTAAAGGAACATAAACAGTAACATGTTCCGGCATTTCAAATTCGGTCATATCCTTTAAGGTAATAAAACCTATTCTCCATACATCGGTATCATCTACACAAACAAGAACAGGCTTATCAAACTTCTTCTTATTGCCGGCAAAAGCTTTTAAAAAGTCTTTTACTGAGGAGTAAATGAATTTAATACCTGGTGTTCTTTCTAAAATAGAATCAAAAACACCGAGTAGGCGATTGAAAATAAAAAGCGATGAAAGCCACCCTACTACAAAAACAAATACGACTACTAATACAAATCCGAGGCCTGTGAATTGTCTAATGCTGCCATCTGCATTTCTTGGAATGGCCCCGGGAAATAGACTATGAATCAGGTTTGGAAGAAAACTATCAACCAGGTTAAACAAGGAAATGACTACCCATAAAGTAATACCTACTGGAGCAATAACCAGTAAACCTTGCAGGAAGTATTGCAAGAGTATTTTAATTCCAAATCTACTCTCAGGTTTACCTTCTTCTCTCATGTTTTTGCAGTTCTGAAGAACAAAGTAAGTTAAAAAAGCAAGGCTCAAATTGAATTTCTATATTGTCACTCATCAATCATAGTGACCACTTAACAAAAAAATAATAAGAATTTATTTAATGGAAACTTGAATTACGAAAAAAGTTTCCATAGTTTTGCGGCCTCTTATGGAAATGAAGGAAAGAATACAGGCCAAGGCAGAGGAGCTTTTCAGACGCTTCGGCATTCGAAGTGTTACCATGGACGAAATATCGAATCAACTCGGTATTTCTAAAAAAACTTTGTATCAATCTTACGCTGATAAGGAAGAAATAGTGCATGCTGTTTTCGATAGCATAATGAGTGATAATAAGGAACGCTGTCTATGTGATAGAGAGAATGCCGATAATGCTATCCAGGAAGTGTTCCTCGCTTTTGATCATGTACTGCAGATGTTCACTGAAATGAACCCTGCTATTCTATTTGATCTGCATAAATATCATCCAAATGTTTATGTGAAATTCAATGCCTATAAGTATGATTTCCTATATAATGTGATCAAGCAGAATTTACAGAGAGGCATAAAGGAAGAGATATACAGGCCGGAAATAAACGTGGAAATAATGACGAGGTATAGGATTGAAAGCAGCATGCTTGCATTCAATACTGAAATATTTCCCCAGAGTAAAAAAGACCTGGCAGGAGTTGAGAGAGAATTGCTTGAACATTTTTTATATGGATTAGCTACAACTAAAGGCACTAAACTTATTCATAAATACATCCAACAAAGACTAAAACAACAATAATGAAGCAAGCGATGATGTTGTTCGCTGTGTTGCTTTCTGCTTTAACCCAATTGAAAGCACAACAGCATTACGAACTGACTATTAAAGAAGCGGTTGACTTGGCTTTTAAGAATCTTGCAGAGGTTAAAAATGCACAAGTAGATTACCAGATACAGCAAGCCCAAAACAAAGAGATCACCGGAAGAGCTTTACCGCAAATTACAGGTAATGCAGGTGTAAACCATTATTTGCAATTACCTGGTATCCTTTTTCCTGATGCCACAGCGACCGCAGTTTATTCTATTTTAAAAGAAGAAGGAGTGCAGAATGGATCTGGTCAACCGATAACCACTGTCCCTAATCCTGTTATTCGGCAATTGAGTTTTCAGCAGCCTTGGAATGCACAGGCCGGAATTACTTTGCAGCAATTACTTTTTCAACCAGATGTTTTTGTAGGATTACAGGCAAGAAAAACTGCCCTCAATCTTTCTGCAGCACAGATTGAACAAGTGAAGGAAACAGTAAAAGATTCCGCTTATAAAAAATATTACGCCATTCTTATTGCACAAAAGCAGCTTGATTTTTTAAACGAAAGCGTTAAGCGATTAGAGGTACTGCATAAAGAAGCTAAAGCAATGTATGAAAACGGCTTTAGTGAAAAACTTGATCTTGATAAGTTTGAAGTGCAACTTACCAATCTCAGAACTACAAGAAGTCTTGTTCAGAATGGAGTAGATATTTCTTATGCATTGTTGAAATTTTCATTAGGGCTATCTCAAAAAGATACTGTCGTATTAAAAGAAAGCCTTAGTACAGAGAAAATCAAAGAAGGAATTCTTGATGGTGAGTTTAAATATGAAGACAGAGCCGAGATAAGAACACTCGGTTTTTCCAGACAAATGCTGGAACTGGATGTTAAGCGTCACAAACTTGGAGGTATTCCAACTGTTGCAGCTATGGCAAACTATGGCACTACCGGTCAGGGTGAAAGATTCATCACTGATAAGAACACAACATGGATCAGAAGTTCTTATGTAGGATTAAATGTAAACATTCCAATCTTCGATGGATTTCAAAGAAAGAACAGGGTACAACAGTCAAGATTAAATCTTCAAAAACTGGATAACACAATTATCCAGGTAAAACAGGGAATTGATCTTGAACAAACCATCACCAAAACTTCCCTCACTAATGCATTGTTGAATCTGGATGCACAGCAAAAGAACATGGAACTGGCAGAGAGAGTATATAACACAACTAAAATAAAATTATCTGAAGGTGTAGGTAGCAGTTCTGAAGTATTACTTGCCGAAAATGAACTGCAGGCAGCACAGAATAATTATTTTAATGCATTATACCAGGCTATCGTTTCCAAGATCAGCTATCAGAAATCATTAGGTAAACTAAACTAAACAACAATCTTAAACATACGTTATGAGCCAATTGATAAGATTCTCACTCATCCTCATCATCGGAGCAACTATTGCATCTTGCGGTGGAAGTGATAAAGAGATCAAAGCAACCATCACAGAAAAAAGAACTGAACTTGAAAAAAAGAAAAAAGAGCAGACTGAATTAGCAGCTGAAATAAAAAAACTGGAAGACGAACTTGCTTTGCTAGACACGGCTTCGAGTAAAGAATTAAATGCAAAACTCGTAAGTGTTACTCCATTAAATACACAGGAGTTCAAACATTTTATTGAGATACAAGGAAAGATTATCTCTGATAATATTTCTAACATCTCACCAAGATTAGGACCCGGACAAGTTAAAGCCGTGTATGTAAAGCAGGGACAGCAAGTGAGAAAAGGCCAGTTGTTATTGAAGCTTGACGATGCTGTTATTCGTCAGCAGATTGCAGCAGCAAGAAGCAGTCTGGGTACCATACAAGCTCAGTTAACTTCTGCAAGAGATGTGTTGAATCGTTATGAGAATCTTCGTAAGCAAGGAATTGGAAGTGAAGTTCAGTTGATACAATTCAGAACAAATGTAAACACATTAGAAGCTCAGTTAACATCAGCAAGAGAGAACATTAAGATATATGAGGAACAACTTCGTGCTACGAATGTTTATTCAGATGTAAACGGTATTGCTGAACAGGTGAATGTAAGAGTAGGTGAAACATTTATGGGAATGATGGGAACCATTCCTCAAATACAAATTGTAAATAACAGTGCATTGAAAGTTGAGGCTGCTGTACCTGAGAATTATGCAAGCAAAGTAAAAGTTGGTTCTCCGGTTACTGTTATTCTTCCAGATGCAAATAAAACATACAATTCTACTATCTCATTATCAGGTAGAGTGATCGATCCAAGTAGCAGGAGTTTCAATATTGAAGCAAGAATTCCTTCTGACGGAAGTTCAAGACCTAACCAAATAGCGAAACTTCAGATACAGGATTATGCTGTGAAGAATACGATTGTTGTTCCGGTGAACACAGTACAAACTGATGAGAAAGGGAAATATGTGTTTGTTGCAGTAAAGGAAGGTGACAGGATGGTTGCAAGAAAAAAATCTGTTGGCGTAGGTGAATTAAACGGAAAAATGATTGAGATAAGAGTTGGTCTTAATGTGGGTGATCAGTTGATCACTGAAGGATACCAAAATTTGTATGAAGGACAGGTGATCAGCATTGTTAAATAGCTGATACAAAAAGTTGCACAACGATATTCAGCACAAGAGTGCGACGCAACGAAAGTTGACAGAAATACTAAAGCTGACTAAATAAATAAACCTCAAATGAAAGTATTAGACGGCCTGCATAAAAAGTTCAAAGAGTTTAAACCTACCAGTTGGTCGGTTGACAACAGAACGGCCATATATATAATTACAATATTGATCTCTGTGTACGGGTTGATAAAGTTCAACACCATGCCTAAAGAACAGTTTCCAGACATCGTAGTACCAACGATCTCTGTTACTACAATCTATTTTGGTAACTCGGCAAAAGATATAGAGAATCTTGTTACAAGACCAATAGAAAAGCAGATCAAAGGCATCAGTGGTGCGAAAGTGAATAAAGTAAATTCTATTTCGCAGCAGGATTATAGTCTGATCATTGTTGAGTTTGATACCGATGTAAAAACAGATGTTGCCAGGCAAAAAGTTGTAGATGCCTTAGATAAAGCTAGAACAGACCTTCCAACAGATCTTACTCAGGAGCCAAACGTTGCAGAATTTGCTTTCAGTGAAATGCCTATCATGTATGTAAACATCAGCGGTAATTACGATGGAATGAAGCTGAAAGAATATGCTGAGAGAATGCAGGATCATTTTGAAGAGCTGAAGCAAGTAAACCGTGCAGACATTGTGGGTGCTCCGGAAAGAGAGATACAGATCAATGTTGATCCATATAAAATGGAAGCAGCAAAGCTCACTTTCCAGGATATTGAAAATGCAGTGAGTTACGAGAACAGGGACATTAGTGGTGGGTTGGTTGCAGTGGGTGATATGAAAAGAACTATTCGTATCAAAGGTCAGTTTGTGACTGCACTCGATATGCAGAATATTGTATTGAAAAATATACAAGGTGCTCCGATTTACTTGAGAGATATTGCTCAACTGGTAGATACCGTTAAAGAAACAGAAAGCTATGCTCGATTAGACGGTAAGAATGTAATCACACTTAACATTGTTAAACGTTCTGGTGAAAACCTCATTGAAACAGCAGCAGGTATCAAAGAACAGGTAGAACACATGAAAAATTCAGGTGATTTGCCTCCGGATCTTAAAGTAGTGATCACCGGTGACCAGAGTAAACAAACTGAAACATCATTTAATGAGTTGGTGAACACGATCATCATCGGTTTCATACTTGTGTTGCTCATTCTGATGTTCTTCATGGGTGTAACCAATGCCTTTTTTGTTGCATTGAGTGTTCCACTATCTGTGTTTGTTGCTTTCATGTTTTTACCCTTAGGTGATTTTCTTGTTGGCGGTCCAATCACTTTAAACTTCATTGTACTATTTGCCTTGCTGTTTGGATTGGGAATTATTGTGGATGATGCCATTGTGGTAATTGAAAATACCCATAGAATTTATGCAAATGGAAAAGTGCCGATCATTCGGTCGGCCAAAGAAGCTGCAGGTGAGGTGTTCATTCCTGTATTAGCAGGTACAGCTACAACATTAGCACCTTTCTTCCCTTTATTGCTATGGAAAGGATTGATAGGTAAGTTCATGATATACTTACCAGTGATGCTCATCTTAACATTAGCAGCATCATTGATCGTTGCCTTTATCATGAACCCGGTTTTTGCTGTAAGTTTTATGAAACCGGAAGGAAGAGAATATGATAAGCCAAGGAAAGAGGTATTTAGAAGTAAATGGTTCTGGACGTTTATTGTTGGTGGATTAATATTTCATTTATTCGGATCACATGGCATCGCTAACTTCTTATTGATGTTGTCTTTACTGATGGTGTTGCATGCATATTTTATTCGTGATGTGATCCATTATTTCCAGGAAAGAGTATTGCCGGGTTTGATGAGACGTTATGAGAAGTTGTTACGCTGGGTACTTGTTGGAACAAGACCTGTGTGGATGTTTGCTAGTTTATTCCTGCTATTCATTGTTGCATTTCTTGGATTGGTCGTCAGGAGTCCGAACATGCCTTTCTTCCCTAGTGGAGATCCGAATTTTGTGTATGTATACCTGAAAATGCCTGTAGGTACTGCAGCAGAAACAACAGATTCTGTAACACAAATATTGGAGAAGAGAGTTTATACAGTGTTGGATAAAGAAAAACCAGGTGCTGAAGGAAGTATTGTTGAAAGTGTTATTTCAAACGTTGCAGTAAGTGCTAATAATCCGAATGATAATAACAGGAGCGTTCAATCCAATCTTGGAAGGATACAGATTTCGTTTGTTCCTTTTGAAGCGAGACATGGAAAAAGTACTGCTCCATATCTTACCAAGATACGAGAAGTGGTTCAGGGTATTCCGGGTGCTTCTGTAGAAGTGAGCCAGGAAGATGCTGGACCTCCAACTGAACCTCCGGTAAACATTGAAGTGGTTGGGGATAATTTTGAAAGCCTTGCAAAAGTTGCAACTGATTTGAAAAATTATCTTGATACAAATAAAGTTGAAGGAATTGAGAATCTGGCACTCGATATTGAACTTACAAATCCTGAAATAACTATTAATGTTGATAGGGAAAGAGCGTTGATTGAAGGTTTAAGTACAGGACAGGTTGGTATGGCTGTTCGTACTGCGGTTTTTGGAAAGGAAGTAAGCAAGTTGAAAGATGATGATGATGAATATAAGATACAGTTACGTTTGAATGAAGCTGTAAGAAACAACATCACTGATCTGATGAATCTGCGTATCACCTTCAGGGATTTTGGTACAATGCAGATTAAACAGGTTCCTTTAAATGCAGTTGCTACAGTTGATTACACTAGTACTCCTGGTGCTATCAAGAGAAAAAACACTAAAAGAACAATTCAACTTCAATCGAATGTACTTGATCCGATGATGACACCCCAGATCAATGAACAATTAGCAGGGAAGATCGAGATATTCAAGAACAGTTATAAAATGCCGGCTGATGTTACTATCCGACAAACTGGAGAAAGCGAACAACAGGCAGAAACTTCAGCTTTCCTTGGTACCTCACTTATTCTTGCTTTGTTGATCATCTTCCTGATCCTTGTGTTGCAGTTCAATAGTCTTAGTAAGCCATTCATTGTACTAACAGAGATATTCTTCTCTATCATCGGTGTGTTTATAGGTTATGCGATCACTGGTTGGTCAATGCCAACGATCATGGTGGGTGTAGGTATTATTGGTCTGGCTGGTATCGTTATCAAGAATGGTATTTTATTAATAGAATTCACCGATGAATTAAGAGGTCGTGGTTATAAAATAAGAGAAGCTGCTATTCAGGCTGGAAAGATTCGTATCATTCCGGTGTTGTTAACAGCTCTTGCAACAATGCTTGGATTGTTACCTCTTGCTGTTGGATTCAATATCAATTTCGTTTCGTTCTTCCAGACATTAAATCCGCATATCTTTTTTGGTGGTGATAGTGTGGTGTTCTGGGGTCCGTTAAGCTGGACGATCATCTTTGGTCTTATCTTCTCATTCTTTTTAACATTGGTGATGGTGCCAAGTATGTATCTCATCTCTCAAAGGTTAAGAAGACCAATGGAAACATTCTACGGAACAAAGTTCGTTGCGTTATTGGGTTTCCTCGGACCATTTTTCTTCATATTAGTGGGAGTGATGTTTGGTGTAAGGAAATTGCAAGGCAGAAAAGTTTGGATGGGACAACAAAAAGCTAGAAAAGCATAATCGTTGGTTTAGTTACACATATAGCCATCCTTTTTAGGATGGCTTTTTCTTTTTGCTGAGTACATGAATTTGTAGTTTGATTAATTTGCAACATCAAAAGAATATTATGAGAAATAACCACGAAATAGATTTTCAGATACATGGTGAGGAGATGCAGTTTGTAGAAGTGGAACTCGATCCAAATGAAACAGCCATTGCAGAAGCAGGAAGTTTTATGATGATGGATGAAGCCATACAGATGCAAACCATTTTTGGTGACGGAGCACAACAACAAACAGGCATACTTGGAAAACTCTGGGGTGCCGGTAAAAGATTGCTTACTGGGGAAAGCTTGTTTATGACAGCTTACACTAATGTCGGCCAGGGTAAGAAGAAGGTAAGTTTTGCTTCTCCTTATCCCGGAAAAATTATTCCGCTTGATCTGATGCAATTAGGTGGTAAGATAATTTGTCAGAAGGATTCTTTTTTGTGTGCTGCAAAAGGAGTGAGTGTTGGAATAGAATTTCAGAGAAGATTAGGTACTGGTCTTTTTGGTGGTGAAGGTTTCATCATGCAAAAACTGGAAGGTGATGGTTTTGCTTTCGTACATGCCGGGGGTCATGTATTTGAAAGACCCTTACAGCCAGGAGAATTGCTTAAAGTTGATACAGGTTGTATCGTTGCATTTACGCAGAATGTAGATT
This sequence comes from Bacteroidota bacterium, assembly GCA_023386555.1. Lineage (GTDB taxonomy): Bacteria > Bacteroidota > Bacteroidia > Chitinophagales > Chitinophagaceae > JAEZDC01. The sequence continues at coordinate 91,410 of JAEWJK010000005.1, forward strand.
ACGATATTCAGTTTGTAGGTGGAATCCGTAATACTATTTTTGGTGGCGAAGGTTTATTCTTTGCAACACTTCGTGGCCCTGGGAAAGTATGGATACAAACATTGCCGATCAGTCGTTTGGCAAGCCGTATTTTGGCTTATGGAACTACCAACCGTAAAGAAGAAGGAAGTATTCTTGGAGGTTTAGGTAATTTGTTAGATGGTGATGGAAGATAGAGTTCACTAAAATCAACTTTCCTTATGCTAATATTCAAGCGATACTGGCATAAGGAAAGTTTAAATTATTAATTACTTCACCTGGAAAGTGGTGGTAGTGGAAACAGGATTTCCTTTTTCATCAACTCCTTGTATCACCACTAAATAGTTTCCTTTTCTGTCTGCAGTATAAAAACTGAATTTTGCATTTCCTGCTTTATCTATAACCAAATTTGGAGACCAGTATAAGGTATTTCTAAAATCAGGCATTCTGCTGTTAACCAATGCTTCAGTATGATATGATGGTGAATAAAACTCTCTTTGCAATTGTAATCCTTCATAATCTATTGTAATAGCATTGGAGGGGTTATAACCTGTCATATCATTATTGTAGGTAGTAAAACTTGCTATGCCGTTAAAGATCATTTCACCTGCAGCAAATTTTTGAGGTACTATATCAAGCCTTTTTACTTTCAACGGATCAAACTGATAAATGCTATGCGGATCTTTCAGTGGTACACCATCCCACAACACTAATATATTGTCTTCATTAAATTCTCTGCGAGGTTCATCTGCAATCTTCAGATAAAGTTTACCATTTCTTGTAGCTACATTCAATTCCCTAACATACTCTCTTAACACTTCTTCCATTGTGGTAAAGCGTTTGTAAGCATCAAGATTGTAACTATATTTCGGTATACCATAAAATGGAAGTGAGTCGGTCATTTCTCGGGAATAAAATATCCTCATGCTGTCTGCACTATAAATGTTTTGAACCTGCATATTAATGCTGTATTGTTCAAGTAATGGCTGTGGAATTTCAATATGAAAAATGCCTGCAGTAGTGGCAGATGTTGCACCAAAGAATGGACTTAATAACTCGATTGAATAGAGATTTGTTTCAGGTGCATTTACCTGAAGGATGATTTTTTTCGACCCATACATTTCTTTTACATTAAAGGTGGCAACTCCTTCATTATCTGTAATTGCTGTAAGGAAAGTAAACGAGCTCCCTGGAATAGAAAAGAAAATTTCTTTATTCGCTACAGGATGGCCAGAATTTTTATCTTTTAAAATTGCTGTAATAGTATGTGCATCTTGCTCAATCAGATTTGAATTTTTTTTCTGCTGAGAGGCTAATATTTCATTCCAGTTATATCTTCTCCAGCCTTGTGTGAGCATCAGGTTATCCGCTGCATTTTCGACCTGGTCATTTTTTGCTGAAAAATAATAGGATGGTGATTCAATATATCCTTTAAGATCTGATGCCAACCAGAAATAACTTACAATATCGTTAGGTGGAGCTGTTTGAAAAGAATCGATTTTATATACGGCAGCAGACATATTAGCCGCAACAGGTTTATTATTCGCATTATTTGCGTTTACATTTACTTCAACCTTTTGCCTGTTACCAAAACCGGTTTTATTTAATGCGGCTGAAACCAGGGACATACTATCTGGCTGAATAAACAACAATCTTTCACTTACCGGTTTATTAATTGTGTTCAATATTGTTATCTGGTTAACTCCTTTACCAAGATCAGTTTTTGCAATTGTAAAACTTGCACGACCATTTGCCATGATAGTACTGTTGCTATATTTGATCTGGTCATTGTTTCTGCAAGTAATATTTATATTTTGCGGATCAGTGTAACTACTCTTAACAAGTACTTCTATATTGTTGCCATTGTTAATTACCGTCATTACATAACCCTGTTCCTGAATTGAAGGAAAAGTGGTGTTTATTTTGTTTCCGTTTATCTGTAAAACCGCCTTGTAAGTTTTGTTTTGGGGAATAAAATTAAAATGGCCCATTCCGAATTTAAAGCTTGAAAACGTTGCCACCTGCTCGTTTTGCTCATCAAATATTTGCCCTGTGCATTCTACTCCTTTACCATATTTGTCTGTTACTTTAAAAGCAACCTTCGACTCTAAACCTTTTACGAGATTACCACCTTCAGGGAAAAAGTTTATTTCATAACCTTCCTGTTTTACCAGGTTTTCTGCTGCAGGATTTTTAAATGGATTGATGATGGAAATAATTTTTTCAAAAAAGGTTTCATTCGCTCCATTTTTCATCCAGTTGGTATAAGCCCGAAGTCTGTAATTTCCAGAATTTACTGATAGCGGTATAAGTACAGATCCATTATCTTCAAAATCTTTCAATGAAATCTTTGCATTGAGAATAGATTTGTTATTAACATCTATTACATCAATATAAGCCACATTGCTTACTTGTTTTTCTTTGTCTTTGTATAACTTAAACCAAACGATCTCGCCAACAAGGTAAAATTCCTTATCAGTATGTACATATAGTTTTTCGAGTGGGTTATTATTAGAAAAAGCAGTGAAGTGCTGCTGAATCTTCTGTAAATTCTCCTTTTGTCCGCTAACAGTAGTAAACAAACTTAAAAGCGACAAACCTAAAACTGTTATTTTTCTGTTCATTGTTATTTTTTCTTCTGTTCTTACCAATATGAAGGTTTTATATTATTACCACCTCTTCTTGTACAATCTGAACATATAGGAAGAGCAACATAATAACCTATTATATTATTAAACAAATCGAGTTCTTCCTGGTAAGGCAAATAGCCTAATGTTCCGGTATATTTTTTTATTGAATCAGGTTGGTTGTCAATCAAAATTGAAACACAGCTTGGCCCCGGAAATACAGAATTAGGTAGTTGTGTGCTATTGATAAAAATCCTTTTTTCAGTTTGTGTGCCTGCTGTAATATAACCGATCACCTGTTCTGAAGGATCGCTGATACATTTGATATTGCCTCTTAATTCTGATGGTAAAGGGTCAAATATACTTCCTAACTGTTCTGTTGTTTTTTTCATCAGGTTGAAGTACTCATAAGCTTGCTTTGGTATTACAGTTTGTTTCACCAAAGGACTATACCGTACTCCGAGTTTCTCAATATGTGCCGGTAAATAGAATAACGGTATTTCATGTGCAACGTCTGATTGAAGCTGTGCAGTGCTACCAATTAATATTGTATTACTTTTTCCATACTTCCAGCATTGTGAAACATCTTCTGTAGTAAGATCTCTTGGAACAATTTGCACAGGCCCAATCATTTTTACGACGGAGTAATAAGGAGAATTGATTTGCCAGGTTTCATCATACTCCCATCTATAATAACGAGAATTATTTGTTGCATCATGAGTGCTTACATAAAACATCACTCCATTATTTTCCCATCTCCAGGATACACTGTCAATAGCAGGACTTTGCAACACCGGAACATAATCAGATAAGTATTCTTTGCCGTCAGTAGTTTTAATTCTCAACCTGTATTGTTGGGAAATAGAAAGATTCAACTGGCTATGCTGGTAAACTCCTGAAGTTGCAATTTCGGTTAATGCATATGATGTACCGTTATCACCTTCAACTGATACTTGGGCATTCGAAACTTTCGGAATACTTCCAGGGTTAGCAGTAATAAAACTTTTTGTAATGCTGATTTGTGTAGGGCCTGTACCTGCATTTAAAAAACCTTCCACAACAATTAATGATTTGTCGCTGTCCTTCAGTTCTATATTGTATTTCTCTTTACAAGCTGTAAAAGAAATAACGATCACAAAAATTAAAGTAATATGTTTCATTCAATGAATTATTGTTCGCATGAAAGAAAATAGATTAAAGACTATGTGTTCTAATTATTCTTCCAATACATTAAATTTTTTACCAGTATAATGGCTTTACATTCGAACCTCCTCTTCTGGTGCAATCAGAGCATACAGGATTTGCAGCATGATATCCCACTATATTATTAAATATATCCAGCTCTTCCATATAAGGCAGATATCCAAATGATCCTGTATATTTTCTTATTGAATCGGGATGATTAGCAATCAAAACAGAAAAGCAACTTGGCCCCGGAAAGTAAGAATTCGGTAACTGTGTACTGTTGATAAAAATTCTCTTTTCAGTTTGTGTACCTGCAGTAATATAACCAATTACCTGTTCTGAAGGATTGCTGATACATTTAATATTTCCCCTTAATTCAGAAGGTAAAGGATCGAAGATGCTTCCTAACTGTTCTGTGTTTTTTTTCATCAAGTTGAAGTATTCATAAGCTTGCTTAGGTATTACTGTTTGCTTTACCAAAGGGCTATATCGTACTCCGATCTTTTCAATGTTTGCAGGTAAATAAAACAAAGGTATTTCATGAGCAACATCCGATTGAAGCTGTGATGTTGTACCGATTAAAATTGAATTACTTTTTCCATACTTCCAGCATCGTGAAACATCTTCTGTTGTTAGATCTCTTGGAACAATGTCAATCGAATTGATCATCTTAACGAAAGAAAAGTATATCGAATTGATCTGCCAGGTTTCATCATACTCCCATTTATAATAACGAGAATTATTTGTTGCATCATGAGTGCTTACATAAAACATCACTCCATTATTTTCCCATTTCCATGATACACTATCAATTACCGGACTTTGCAACACTGGTACATAATCAGATAAATATTCTTTGTTATCCGGAGTTTTAATTCTTAATCTGTATTGCTGCGAAAAAGAAAGATTTAACTGGTTGTGCTGATAAACTCCTGAAGTGCCTAGTTCACTTAAAGCATAAGAGGTTCCATTATCACCTTCAACTGATACCTGTGCATTTGAAACCTTCGGAATGCTTCCCGGATTAGCTCTGGTAAAGCTCTTAGTAATAGTTATCTGGGTAGGACCTGTTCCTGCATTTAAAAATCCTTCTACAACAATTAACGATTTGTCGCTATCCTTCAATACAATATCATATTTCTCTTTACATGATGTAACAGAAACAAAAAGTAGTATGAATGAAATAATGCGTTTCACTAGAATCTGATATTGTAGTTAATGAAAGGAAGTATGCTACCAAAGATTGAGAGTTTGTAACCCTGAACAGATCCATTCTCAGAAACAAAATAAACTGAATAAGGATTTTTTCTTCCTGTAATATTATAAAATCCTATTGTCCAGGAATTATGAGTCTTCTGATTTACTTTATGATTTCCTTCTATATTCATTGCAAAGTCTGCCCTGAAATAATCTGGTATTCTATACTCATTTCTATCAGAGTATAAAACTCTTTCAGAACCTGCATACTGATATCTTCCGATTGGCAATGTAATAGGACGACCGGTACTATATGTAATATTCATAGAGAAATTCAAACGATGATTTACTTTATAGTTAGCCACCATTGTTGCATCGTGTGGTTTATCGTAGTTAGCAGGATAGTATCTTCCTCCATTAACCAACTCACCGATCGTAGGATCATCCATCTTTAGCAAAATCCTTGAGTAAGTATAACTCAACCATCCATTTAATTTACCACCAGGCTTTTTTGCCATCAATTCAACACCATAAGCTTTGCCTGAAGCGTTTACAACATCAGTTTCTATATGATGGTTCAATACAAGCTTAGCTGCTGGTTTATAATCGAGATAATTCTTCATCCGTTTATAATAAACTTCTGCAGATAACTCTATAGTATTAGATTTTAAATTCTTGTAAAACCCTAAAGAAACCTGGTCACCTTGTTGTGGTTTGATGTTCGGGTCACTAAGTTTCCAAATATCTGTAGGGGCAATAGATGTTGTGTTCGACAACATGTGTATGTATTGCCGTGATGAATTATATCCTGCCTTTATTGAGAAACTATTCTCAAATGCATACCTTATTGAAAACCTGTATTCCGCACCATGATATGTTTTGATAAAACCGCCATTATAGCGTTTAGTCTCAATAATATTATTTTCATTTTTGGGAACACCTTCAGGATATATATTCACATCTTGAGGTCCCAGGTAATTAAAGATCGAATAACGTAAACCACCATGAACTGAAAGATCAGGGGTAATGTTAAAGCGATCACCAATATAAATTGCTGATTCCAATGCTTGTTCTGCAGCAACAATGTCATTTTTTACTAATGAGCTTTCACCAGCTGCTTTATAAGTTCCCGGATTTAATTTATAATAGATAGAATTTATGCCATAATCCAGTGTATGCTTGGCATTAATAAGGTGAGTAAAGTCTGCTTTGAATGTTGCTTGTGTTACATCAAAAGCAAGCTTATAAGCATTTATTTTATTTTTTGTACTGGTAACATTGTATTCATACTGATCGAAACCTGCAGTAAAATAACCGGTTACTTTATTTGAGAAATTATGCTTCCATTTAATATTGGCACTTCTATTACTATAGCCATAAGTGGTGTCGCTGGCAAGATTAAACTTGTCAGTGCTGTAGTATGCCGAAGCATATACGTCATTACTTTCGTTAATGTTATGGCTGATGCCAAAATTCAAATCTGCAAAAGAAGCTTTACTTCTATCGTATGGATCTGGCAACAACTTTAATAGCCAGTTAGCATAAGTTGTTCTTCCACCAAGAATGAAAGATGTTTTATTTTTTTTGATTGGACCTTCAATATTAAATCTGCTGGTGATAAGGCCAATACCTGCCGAACCAGTGAATGTTTTTTTGTTTCCTTCTCTGGTGGTTATGTTTAAAACAGAGGATAAGCGTCCACCATATTTTACAGGAATGCTGCTTTTATACAATTCAACATCTTTTATAATCTCTGGATTGAATGAAGAGAACATTCCAAAAAAATGCGAAGGGTTGTAAATTGTTCCTTCATTTAATAAAATCAAATTCTGATCTGTTGATCCTCCTCTAACATTAAAACCTGCACTTGCTTCACCTACTGATTTAACCCCTGGTAATGTAAGCACAGCTTTAATTACATCAGCCTCACCAAACAAAGCAGGTACTTTTTTTATACTGGCAATATTTAATTTTTCAAGCCCCATTTGCACTCTTGTTACATTGGCCACTTTTTGAGATGACACTACCACTTCTTTTAATCTGCTTACAGCTTCTTTCATTTCAATATCAAGCTTACCATCAGAATGCACTAATACTTTCATTCTTATATCTTCCATGCCAAGACTCTGAATACTTAATACATGGTTGCCAGTAGTTATACTGAAAGAATAATAGCCGAACTGGTCGGTAGATAAACCTCTTTGTAATTTCTCAATATAAACCGAGGCATTTACAACAGGCTCTCCGGTTTTACTGTTTTTAACATAGCCTGACACTACAGCACTTCCCTTATCATTCATGCTCTTTATGCCAATTACGTGTATTTCATCTTTTACTTCAACTTTGGTTTTTTTATCCTCTACAGTAAAATCAATAACCTCATCTTCAGTAACAATAGTAGTATTTGGCCTTTCGTTGGCATTATAATAACCACCAGCAAGTGTTGTAATTATCTGGTATCTTGTTGTTACAAAAACATTATTTTGCCTGTCTATAGAAAATTTCAGCACTGTATTGTTAAATGCTTTTTCCAATACTTTCTCGAGCGGTTCATTTTTTACATCAAGGTTAATACTAACACGGGATGCCGTTAAGGAATCGTAATAAAAATGATAAGAAGTCTGTGATTCCAGCTGGTGAAAGAATGTAATAGCCGTTATATTCCGGAACGAACCTGTTATTAACGGTTTGCTTTCCTGTGCCTGTGAACTATAAAAAAATAATAACGCTGCTGCGTACATCAAAAACGATTTCCACATGTTTTATTGAGCTGATTGGTTATAGTATGTAGCAATTTCAATTAGTGCCAACTCTTTGTTGGTTCTGAATTTTATTTCTTTTGACCGTAACATTTTCCGAATGTTGGCAGATTGATTGCCAACCATTTCCATAATAGAATCTTCACTTTTGATGAGCCTGAACATGCCGTCTTTTACTGCGTAAAATTGGTCTTTCGAGATAACCCTTTTCTCTACCTGGGTTGTGGTTTTTTCTTCAATGACCTTTGATCGTTTTGCCAGTATAGACAATTTGCCTATTATAATCTGGTGATAATAACCTGGCTTTAGACCGGCATCATTGTTTTTAGAAACACTAATAAAATGATTATTACCTATTGTAAACGATTGAACCCGTTCTTTAAATAAGGTAACGGCAAAAATATTGTTGGGATGCAATACGATCAATTGATCTGTAAGCAAATCATATTTAAGCGAAACATCTTTATACACAACATTATTGTAGGTGACTGAGCCTTGCAGCCAATCAGGACTTTGAAAATAAGCAAATCCCTCAGTGAAAGCAGGATAAGGTAAGTGTTCAGTACCGTAGTAAAGGTCTGATGATGGTGTAACCTTATCATATTGCAGATTAGCGACCTTATTTTTATCAGTGTCCGGTTCTAGTCCGGTTCCAATGCTGCTGTTAACAATAAGCAGTGTAAATCCAAGTAATCGAAGCATAGGCGTTGAAGATATGAAAATTGATAAAGCTTTAGCTTGTAAAAGCTGAATGTAATCTCTTAAAATGATGAACGGTTATTCATTTGATTTTTTACGGTTAAGATTATACTGATTGAATACCAGCCTCTTTATTCATTGGCATATTTTTTAATATTCCTTCATAATGAGAAAAGGAAAGGCTCATATTGGTACTTCAGGATGGTTATATAAACATTGGAGAGGTACTTTTTATCCAAAGGGACTAGCTCATAAAGAAGAATTTAATTACTACAGTTTATTCTTTACTACTGTTGAATTAAACAATCCTTTTTATCGCCTTCCCAGCAGAGAAACTTTTGAAACATGGCGAAAGAACAGTAAAGAAAATTTTCTGTATATAGTCAAAGCAAGCCGTTTCATTACTCATATGAAGAAGCTGAAAGATACCAAAGAAGCTTTGAACATTTTTCTGCATAACTGCAATGGACTCGAAGAAAAGCTTGGCCCGATACTTTTTCAATTACCTCCTGGCTGGCAATTAAATATTGAACGTTTCGAAGAGTTTCTTAAGCAATTACCAAAAGGTTATCGATTTGCTTTTGAATTTCGTAATACTACATGGTACACCAATGAAGTATATAAGTTATTAAAGAAATACAATTGTGCATTCTGTATTTATCAGCTGGCTGGTCATATGTCTCCAATCGAAGTAACGACGGATTGGGTTTACTTACGTTTACATGGCCCAACAAAAAATAAATACCAGGGCAGTTATGATTTTAAAACCTTGGAAAGTTGGGCAGAAAAGGCAAGAGAGTGGCAGAGGACGTGTAAAGATGTTTACATATACTTTGATAATGATGACTCTGGTTATGCAGTTTTTAATGCACAGGTAATAGAAATGATGCTGAATAAGAAAGTGCCTATTACAGAACAGGAAGCAACTGTGCTATCGTTATTGATCCAGGCAATTAAGGAAAAGCGATTATTGACTTTGGAATATGAAACCAGCAAAGGGAAGATAGAAGTAAAAGTAGCGCCTCATCTCCTTGCAATAAAAAATAGAGGAGAGGGAGATATTTTCTTACTGGGTTATCAATATCCTTTAACAAAAAGCAGCAAAATATCCTCGATTATAGGTGAAAGAATTGAATTATTCCTGAATAAGGTAAATACAAAAAAAATCAAAATACTCGATGAAACATTTGAGCCGGTTAATTTTGATGAACAAGATATCTTCGTAGATCCACAACGAGTAAGAACTATTTATCGTGTAATAAATCACAAAGGCAATCGTAGCCAGGTAAACAAATGATAATACTCATCTGATCAATACCATTGTTCCGCTTTCTTTTTTCGGTTGCTGGTTTTGCAATTTGTACTCACACACCCAGACAAAAGATTGCGGATTTGCCGGAATTCCTTTTTGATTGCCATCCCATCCTCTATCAGGAGTTGATGATTGAAAAATCAATTGGCCCCATCTATTATAAATAGATAACCGGAATTGTTCAACAACACCATAATATCCAACCTTAAAAATGTCGTTCGTGCCATCGTTATTAGGGGTGAATGCTGTAGGTATCCAAAGACTGTTACTACAGTCTTTCCATTTAATCAACATACTATCGCGGCTTAAACATCCATTCATGTCTTTTGCCTCAATCCATACAATAGAAGGCGTATCTGCGATCTTATAGGGCAGGTGAGAACCATCATTCCAGGTATATTCATGAAAGCCTGGTGTAGCATTAATGGTTATAATATTCGCAAAGCAAACTGTTGTGTCAGGTGGTAATTTTACTTGTTGCTGTATTGCATAATTAACTTTTACCGTATCGGTACTTGTTATACCACAACTATTTGTTACCATTACCCAATAAGTTCCAGGATTATTGACCTGCAGCGTTTGTGAAGTAGAAAGATCATTCCATTGATAATTGTTGAAAGTGCCTGCATCAAGTATCAAAGAATTACCATAACACATGCTGGTATCGTTTAACTCAACATTTTTCCCGTTAAAACTTATGTTGATGGTATCGGATCCAATGCATTGATCGATGGAAGCCGTTACCCAGTATGATCCTGAAGTATTAATAGCAATGGTATCTGTTGTAGCACCGGTTGACCAAAGTGCATTATATAGAGTATCAACTCCAAGCCGAATAAGTGAACCAGGACATAGTGTGGTATCTACACCCAATTGCACATCTAATTTGCCTGAGGTAGAAGGTACGGCATTTGGTAAGCTGTATTGTACATCAAAACCACAAAAGGCATTGGGCGTAAATCCACAGTCAGGGAATTTTCGATTTGGATGAGGGATAACACCTACACAATAACCTCTCCTTGCGAAATAAACTTTTTCATCAGGACCTGTTTGCATATCAGACCAACCTGTAGAGTTATTAACTTTTGCAGTGCCAATCATTGTTTTTGATGCGATGATAGATGACGAATTGTAATTTGAAAGATCGTATTGATAATAAACAGCATCTTGACCAGCACCGTCAGCCACATATAACTTACTTCCATCAGGAGAAAAAGTAGCGCCATAAGGATATGAATTGCTGACGGGTAGCGAAATACTGTTTAAAAAAACACCATTAGTTTGATCGAAGTCCAACAATGTTATCTGAGACACACCAGGAGTTCCTGCTGAATAGCTGCTGGTAGTTACAACTTTTTTATTATCTGCCGTAAACTTCATAGCTCCCTGTGCAGTATGATCAGCTGGTCCATAAGAATAAACAGGATTTCCAATACCCATTGAAGTAATTCGCCTGGCTTCAAAACGTTTGGTATAGATCTGTTGACTAATAAGCCAGAATCCACATTTTGTATCGGGCACAGAAACAAGTTTTTCGGTTTGATTATCTGTAATAAAGATGTTTTTATTGGATGATTCTACAGCACCTTTTCCATTGTTCAGGTTCATGTTCACTATAGAATATCGTAGTGTTCCACCTGGTAAATGGAAGGAAAGGGCAGTAAAAACATAGTATCGTTTAGGATGTTGTGGCACAGGAACAATTACTACACCTTGTGACGAAGATTCATGCCCATCAAGATAATCGCCATTCTGCATAATGTTATGAGTTCTGTCCCATATCATTACTCCGTTTGTATAAAATAATAGGTTACCTGCACTATCCGATATTGCTGCTACACCCTCTATAGATGTTATAGAACTATTTGTTACCTGCACACCAGCCGGCGTAAAGGTTAATGCAGTACCATTGCCAAAGTGCCAGTTATTAAACTCACCTTGTGCTGTTGCGGATAAGGGGAAGAATAGGATATATACACATATACGGCTAAACATCGTAAATTAATAGGTTTTCTGAACGTTCTCACTTCTTGATTCATAAAGATGATAATTTGCTGCCTGATTTGGATTACAGCATTAATATTTCTTCAATTCCATTCACTCACTATGAGCAATCCAACAGGCATCAATCTTCGGTTTAATTCTTTCCAATTTTCATCTTTTGCAAAAATGCTTTTGAGCATTGGAATAGCTTTCTTTAACTTGTTGGTGTTAGCCAATTTTACTACAGTCCAGTATTTCATTTCAAGATTCGAAGGAAACATCTTCATGCTGAATTGTATTCCTTCATAGCAGTTATTATCTCAATTTAACTAAAGATAGTAGAAATAAAAACCGGCATAACATTATTGCTATGCCGGTTTTTATAAAGTTTTTTAATCGTTATACATGTGTTACAAAACGATTGAATTCATTTCTAAGTTCTGCGATAGTATGTTCTAGGGTTTCATAATCATCGGCAACTTTTTCATAGTCATGGTACGTTTCCTCCGAGATATCCATGTTGCTGGTAGATAGCTGATACTGAACTTTTCGATTGAGTTGTTTGGCTTCCAATTTTACATCATGAACGTTGATGAGCTGGATTTGAAATTGATTCTGGAAGTGTTCCAATTCGGTAAGATCGTCTTTTGAAAGCGGTCGTGAAGCGGTGTTTTGCAATTGTTGATTGAGCTGGTTTAATTCATCACGATAAGAATGTAATTGCTCAATCCACTGAATACATTCCTGTGAAAGCTGTGAAATGTCTGTCTGAACCATGGGAATAAAATTTAAGATGTGATTTAATTTTCCCCGGCAACTTGATGTCGGTATAAAGAACTTGTATAAAGCTAGAAACATAATTCAAAAGAAACAATGACATTCATCAGATTTAATCTGCTGAATCAATGGCTTGTGGCATTTTTTGTGTGGAGTCGGCAAAGTCATATTCAATAAGTCATCAGTCATTTTCCACATTGACTTATTGACCAATTACTAATGACTTGCTTCTTTTACCTTCGTGCCGATGCTTTTTAAAGATGTAATCGGACAAACAGAGGTTAAAAAACACCTAGCAGAAATGGTTGAGCAAGACAGGATCAGTCATGCTTTGCTTTTTCTTGGTAAAGAAGGAAGTGGAGCATTGCCCCTGGCTTTAGCTTTTGCACAATACATTGTTTCATTGCCACAGGCTTCACCAGTTGTAGAAGATCTGTTTGGAGGAATGACTGCTTTAGAAGCTGTACCGAAGTTTATTCATCCGGATGATATTGCAGAACAGCCAGCTTATCAAAGAGCAGCACAGTTAATTCATCCTGATCTTCATTTTTCATACCCGGTAATTCCAAAGAAAAGTGGAGATAAACCTGTTAGTTCTAATTACATAGCAGAATGGCGAGAATTCATTCAGCAAATGCCTTATGGCAATGCTTTCGATTGGTTACAATTTATTGGAGCTGAGAACAAGCAGGGAAATATTACGGCCGAAGAATGTAACGACATTATCAGGAAGCTTAGTTTGAAAACCTTTGAAAGTGAATACAAGGTACTGGTGATGTGGAGGCCAGAGTATTTAGGAAAAGAAGGCAATAAGCTACTTAAGTTGATTGAAGAACCTCCACCAAACACTTTATTCATTCTTGTAGCTGAAAATGAAGAGCAGATTTTACAAACCATTCTCAGTCGTTGCCAGTTGGTAAAAATTCCGGCACTTGATAATAAAGATATAGAGAAGGCTTTAATTGAAAGAGCCAATGCAGCTCCGGAAACTGCAAGACAAATTGCAGCTATTTCAGAAGGCAATTATCGTGAAGCCCTGGCTTTACTGCAACATGCTGAAGATGACTGGCAAAGCATTTTAAGAGATTGGCTGAATGCTACTTTAAAAGGTGGACCGATTGCACAGGTAAAGTGGGTAGAAGAGATCAGCAAGGCAGGAAGGGAGAAGCAAAAACAATTTTTACGGTATTTCAATCATTTGGTTGAAGTAAGTCTCCGAGTCAAGGTTTTAGGATCCGAAAGAGTTGCTGCTGCAGAAAATGAACTAGCTTTTGCCCAAAGGCTTAATAAAATTGCCGGTGTAACACAGCAGGAAGCAATTATTGAAGAACTCGATAAAGCCTCATATTATATTGAACGAAATGCTAATCCCAAAATGCTGTTCCAGGCACTAACATTTAAGCTTCACCATATCATAATCAACAAAGTAGCTATTACAACTGTCTGAGTTTAATCAAAATGGCTTATTTTTGAAACAATTGAGGAAATAACCTGGAGCATAAGTGAAAGGTTTAAATTGATTTGTGAAATGAGCTATAGTGCAGAAATCAACTTTAGTTGCGTCGCACTCTTGTACTGATATATTTTATTCGACATAGAAAACCGGTTGAACTACATACATCATATCGTCCTGCTGCGTTACGTTCTAAGCGTACAAGTGAGTGACACAACCGAGGCTTCATAGCAGTACTACAGCTTGCTCAACACAATTCTTCCTTTTAACCAGACAAACGAAAAGCTATAACTGATGGCGTGTGGATCTTGTGGAACGAAACCGGGTGGCTGTAAAAGTCATGGTAGCTGCGGAACAGGCAGTTGTAATCGTATGAATGTGTACGATTGGCTGGTAAACCTGCCTCTGGGAGATGCGGAAAGCAGTTGCAAAGTTGTTGAAGTGAGTTTTAACCAGGGTAGCCGGAAAGAATTTTATCGCAATAATACTTTACAATATTTCGAAAAGGGTGAACTTATTTCTGTAGAAGGCGTAAGTGGTTTTGATGTTGGTGAAGTGAGCCTTACCGGAGAATTGGTTCGGGTGCAATTAAAAAAGAAAGGTGTTGACGAGAATAATCCTGAGATAAAAAAGATTCTTCGCCGAAGTACCGAAAGAGATATTGAACAATGGCAACAGCAGAAAGCTAGGGAAAAAGAAGCATTGATCAGAAGTCGTGCTGTTGCAAGACAATTAAACCTGGAAATGAAACTGGCTGAAGTTGAGTTCCAGGCTGATGGCAAAAAAGCAACCTTCTTTTATACAGCTGATGATCGTGTTGACTTTAGGGAGTTGATAAAAATCTTTGCCGGAGAATTTAAGGTGAAGGTTGAAATGAGGCAGATCGGCATCAGGCAGGAAGCAGCAAAAGTGGGTGGAATTGGAAGTTGTGGAAGAGAATTGTGTTGTGCAACCTGGCTCAGCGATTTTAAAAGTGTTACTACTACAGCAGCCCGTTACCAGAACTTATCGATCAATCAAACGAAGCTTAGTGGCCAATGCGGTAGATTGAAATGCTGCCTTAACTATGAGTTAGATACTTATTTGGATGCATTGCAGCATTTCCCGGATCATGCAGATACGTTAGAAACAACAAAAGGCATCGCTTTCCTTGTTAAGAAAGATATTTTCAGGAATTTAATGTGGTACACTTTACCAGATAGCAATAAACAGTATCCACTCACTATTCGTAGAGTTAAAGAGATAAAGCAGCTGAATAGTAAAGGCGAAAGAGTTGAAGAACTAGGAGCTGTAGATGTTACTACAGGTAAGCCAAAAGAAGTGGAACCTTCATTTGTTGATGTGGTTGGACAGATCAGTTTAAAGAGCCTTGAAAAAAATGACAGAAGAAGGAAAGACCAGCAAAGGCAACAAAGACAGCAAGGTGGTTCTAGAGAAAATCAAGCTCAGCAACAAAGGCCACAACAGAACAGGCCACAGCAGCAAAATAGATCACAACAACAAAATAGACCTGAGCAACAAAAATCTCAGGGTAAACCGCAGATAACAAAACCTGGTCAGCCAAATACGAATGCTCCACAGGCTGGTGGTCAACAAACACAGAAACCACAACAACAAAATCGACCACAGCAAAACAGGCAAAACCAGGGCAGGCCCAATCAGAATAGACCTAATGTAAACCGGCCTCACCTGAATAAACCAAACCAGAATCGGCCAGATAATAAACCACCGGAAAAACCGGCTGAATAAAGTTGGGCTTTAATAGCTTATAAATTATTGGCATTGTTTTGGAAAAATGGCGAGTAAAGTTTTCTGTATGAGAAAAAATATAGTTGCCATTTTTTTACTGGGTGTTACTGTTGCAAATGCTCAGACTGCACCTACCTCTAAACCAAATCCGGGTGGTATTTATATTAAAGGGGGATTGAACTTAGCCAACATCACTACTTCAGCGGATGGAAGAGTTGACGAAGCAAAAATGCTTACAAGCTTTCATGCAGGTATTATGAATGATATGCCTTTAGGAGATGCTTTTTCTTTCCAGGCAGGATTGATGTTAACTGGTAAAGGATCGAAAACTGAAATCAATACAACATCGGTAAACTATAAACTCACTTCAAATCCATTATATCTTGAGTTGCCTGTAAATTTTGTTTTTAAAGTTCCATTCGGAAATGGAAACAGGTTATTTCTTGGTGCTGGTCCGTATGTAGCAATGGGTATTGGTGGAAAGACAAAAGGTGAATATGAATCATTAGGAGGCAGAACTGAATATGAAAAAGATATCGAATTCAATAATGATGACCCATTCACAACAGGACAGGAAGATGCAAGTGTAAATAAGTTAAGGAGATTCGATTATGGTGCCAATGCCCTTGCAGGATTTGAAACAGGAAAGTTTTTAATAGGACTGAATTACGGATACGGACTTGCTAAAATAGCTTCTACACAGGCAAATGATGATGACCAGAACAAACATAGAGTCTGGAGCATTTCACTTGGAATACAACTATAGAATAAATGATGTTTGAAAGATGTCTGAGCCAGGATTAACGTTCTGGCTTTATTCTTTTATAATGGCTTTGTAAATAGCCTCGTGAATGTTTGGACGAACATTCATTTGTCCGAATAACCTGTTATCTCTTGTTGGATTAACCCTGTTGGAAAGAAAGATATAAATAAGATCATGTTCAGGATCTACCCAAACACAGGTTCCTGTAAAACCTGTATGGCCAAACGTTTTAGGTGATGCACTTAATGTGGGATATGGATCTTTTCTTTTGTCGTTGTCTTTTTCTGGCTTATCAAAACCATAACCTCTTCTGCTGGTTTTACTTTGATATTCTGTAAATTTTTTGATGGTTTTCCTTTCGAGTAATTCAACATCTATCTCATCCATCTCACCCTGATTCAGTAAAAGTTGATAGATCTGTGCAAGATCATAAGCGTTACTGAACAATCCGGCATGACCAGCTACACCTCCAAACAACGAAGCACCTTCATCATGCACATCACCTCTTATTAATTGACCACGAAAATGTTTTTCATTTTCTGATGGAGCAATTGTATTGATCGGTAAATGTTCTCTTGGACGGAAAGTTGTGCTCATCATACCTAAAGGCAGATAAAATGTTTCTCTCACATATTCATCTAATGGTTTACTGGTAATAGATTCTGCGATCTTTCCAAGAAAGATGAAATCATTATCGCTGTAAACATATTTGCCTGCTTCTGTTAGCTTGCTACTGAGGATACGATTATAGATAGTATCGATCCAATCATTTCTCATGTAAAGATCTTCTGCTACTCTTGTGCTAAAACCATCTTCCGGTTTTGAACGATACAGGGTAGATAGAACTTTTCCTGATGAATCGATTGTCTCTTTATAAAATGGGATGAAAGGCACAAGTCCTGCTTCATGCAAGAGAATGTCTTTGATCTTTAGATTTCCCTTATCTGAGCCTGCTGTCCATGGTAAAAATTTTTGTATCTCATCATCTAACTCCAGCTTATCATCTTCATACAATTTCATGATGGCCATTGTAGTGGCTGTAATCTTTGTTACTGAAGCAACATCATACACAGTTTCTTTAGTTACAGCTTCTTTTTTATCCGGACTTAAATATCCATAAGCTTTATGGTGAACCACTTTACCATCTTTTGCAACCAGTACAACAGCACCTGGCATAGCACCTTTCGAAATGGCATCGTTGGCAATGGAGTCAATCTCATTTTCCATTGATGTGTTCAAACCAACATCAGCAGGATTGGCATAAGGAAAATAATAATTAGCGGTAAGACCAGAACCAAATTGCAGGTTATCGGAAACAGTTACCGGAAGTTTTCCTTTTGCAGTTATCTCTCCATCTAACAAATCAAATGCAGCCTGTTGTGTTTCTGCATCGTCTTCATAACAGGCAACCAGGTTTTTTGCATTGTTAAAATTCTTTATGGCATAAGGATTTCCAAAAGCAAATATGATTGTACTGTCTCTATGTTGTAAGAGTTTTAGCAGATCAACGATTTCTTTGCTCAGGCCAAAATTATTAGCTGGTCTGCGACTATAATTATGTAAGCCTACTACTACTGCATTATAGCCTTTTAAAAGTTCGTTTTTTATAATATGGAAGTCTGTTTCTTTATGTGTAATAAAAATATTCTTTGATTTAAACTCCTTTTTCAGCTGTTTAGCAAGTGTGCTGTTCGAATTACTTCCAATGCCAATATAAAGCACTTTCTTTTTTGTATTCTTTAATGGAGCGAGGCTTTTATTGGTAAGATTCAACACTGTTATTGCATGCTTCGCAATTTTTGCATTGATCTTTTTTGTTTCAGCATTCAGATCTTTAGTGATATTTTTTGTAGCAATTGGCGTGAAGTTGTTTAATCCAAGATGATACTTTGCTAATAATACTTTTTTTACTCTTGCATCAACATCCTGCCATGTTAATCTGCCTTCGTTGATTGCTGTAATTGTTTTTGCAATGCTTCCGGGAACATCTCCTGGTAAACACAACATGTCATTACCAGCGATCAATGATTGTACAGAAGCTTCGCCTGCAGGGTAAAACTTACTAACGCCTTGCATTTCTAATGCATCGGTGAATGTTATGCCTTCAAATTTTAATTCATCTCTTAATAATGTTGTTACATTCTTATATGAAAGAGAAGTAGCCTGGTTCTTTGTACTATCAATAGATGGGATATATAGATGAGCTACCATCATGCTACCAACACCTGCTTTTATTATTTCTCTGAAAGGATATAATTCTAATGAATCAAGCTGTTCTTTTGTTTTGTTGATGACAGGAAGATCGTAATGTGAGTCAACAGCTACATCTCCATGTCCCGGAAAATGTTTTGCAGTAGCCATTACACCAACATCCTGCATGCCTTTCATGTATTGTATGCCAAAAAGAGCAACCTTGTATTTATCCTCTCCAAAACTCCTATCGTTGATTACAGGGTTATTAGGATTATTGTTGATGTCAACTACTGGAGCATAGTTCACATGTATTCCAATTCTTTTGCATTGCTCACCAATAGCTCTTCCGGCTTCATAAATTAATTGTGCATCAGGAACAGCACCCATCATTAATTGCCGGGGAAAATTGATAACACTGTCGAGCCTCATTCCAAGTCCCCATTCACCATCAATAGCAATCATCAATGGTGTCTTTGCAATCTTTTGATAGTAATTAGTGAGATTGGCTTGTCTAACAGGTCCACCCTGGAAAAAACATAATCCACCTACATTGTATCTCTGAATCTGATCAGTTACTTGTTTTATATGATCTGCACCAAGATTACTATGAGCCCTTATGATCATCAACTGGGCAATTTTTTGTTCCTGTGATAAGGTATTGAATACACTATCCACCCAACGAATGGCTTCGGGACTTTTTTTATAAAAATCCTGGGCAAAAATCTGTGCTGAACCGAAGACAAATAATAAAACGAAAAGTTTTTTCATATAACTAGCCTTAGACATGCAGGCAAGTTAATATATTATTCATTGGATGAATTCATAAACTGTTGTAAAGATGTCGCCAGGAGTAATGAAGTATAAGAGTGCGACGCAACGATGTTGCCAGGTAAAACAAAAGATGGCTACCTATTAAAGATCTTTGATCTGAATCTTAATTTGCTGCGGAGAAGGCTCATCTCCACCGAAATAAGGATACAACTGGTAACCAATGGCTGTAGCTGTAGTGGAAGTTCTGGTCATTGTTATCAAAGTGTTTTGTACTTTAAAAGTGTACAAATTTCCTTCAGCTTTTATACTGCAGTTTATTTCCTGATTTAGCGGAACGGCAGTAATAAATTTTTCAATTCTCAAAGTATTATTATAGATGTAACCCCAAAGTTCTAATTGGTTATTAAACCACCTCCAACCAATTCTTGCACTGTTGGTGTGATGCTCCTGGTTGTTGTCGGAAAAGCCGTAAAGCTTATTGATGTCTGCCTGGTTACTTGGATTTACCGTTTGGTAGATTGCTGAACTATCAAACTTAACCAGAAACTTCATCTCTTTTTTGTCAACTGATTTATATTGATTCTTATCAGAATCATGTGATCCTTTTGCTATGGTATGAATTATCCATTGACTTTGCTGTATTGGATTAGCAGCAGATTCATTGCTGGTCTCTTTTTGGCAAGAGATCATTAGAACCACTAGAAAAGCATTTAATAATTTTCTTATGAGCATAGTTATCAACTTCTAAATTAGCCTTTTTGATTTAGCTATTTATATCCTTAATCAAGATTTTAATATTATGCGGAGCAATTTCATCTCCCCCAAAATATGGATACAACCAATATCCTACGCCTACTGTTGTTGCTGAAGCTCTCGGCATGGTAACTATGCTTCCGTTTACGTTAAACTCGTAAATGTTTCCAACAACCTTGATACTTGCATTCACATCCTGGTTTAACGGAACAGTAGTGATTAATTTATCGCTATGTACGGAATTGTTATATACATATGCAAATAATTGTAACTGGTTATTATACCATCTCCAACCGATTCTTGCACTGTTTACATGGTGATCCTGATTGTTATCTGAGAAGCCGTACAGTTTATTAATATCTCCCTGGTTACCCGGATCTACCGTTTGATACATTGCAGAGTTATCAAACTTAACAATAAACTTCATCTCAGCCATGTTTACTGGCTTGTATGCATTTTTATCAGAATAATGAGTGCCTGTTAAAATGTTATGTTCTACATATTGATTCGCAGGAACATTGGTACCGATACGGTCTTTTACACTTTGTACTGTTTTTTTACAGGAAGTGAGGGCAAATACAAGCATAACGGCTAATACAGAAACTTTAAATTTCATGGTCATTTCAATTGGATATATGGTTAAAATAGATGTTTAAATCTTTCTACTTAAATAGAACTTAAGGATTGACCAAGGAGTTTTAATTAAGCTATTTTTACCGCCACAAAGACGGAATAGTGGCAGATATTATACAACTACTTTCAGATAACATAGCGAACCAGATTGCTGCCGGTGAAGTGATTCAACGACCGGCAAGTGCTGTAAAAGAATTACTTGAGAATGCTGTAGATGCAGGTGCAACAGAGATAAAATTAATTGTTAATGATGCAGGCAAGGCTTTGATACAGGTAATTGATAACGGCAAAGGCATGAGTGAGACCGATGCACGAATGGCTTTTGAAAGACATGCTACCAGTAAGATCAGAAGTATTGATGATCTTTTCAAGATAAAAACAATGGGTTTTCGTGGTGAAGCGCTTGCTTCCATAGCGGCTGTTGCACAAGTTGAAATAAAAACAAAACGATCAGAAGATGAATTAGGGACTTATATCGAAATAGAAAACAGCGTAGTTAAAACACAAGAGCCATGCAGCTGTGCTAACGGAACAAACATCAGCATGAAGAATCTTTTCTTCAATGTTCCTGCAAGGAGAAATTTTCTAAAGAGCAATGCTGCTGAAATGCGGCATATCGTTGATGAGTTCATTCGTGTTGCAATGTCTTTCCCGGAAGTGTTCTTCTCTCTAACCAGTAATGGTCAACAGGTATTTCATTTAGAAGCAGGAAGTCTGAAGCAACGCATTATACAGATACTCGGTAACCAGTACAATGCAAAGCTGGTGATGGTGAAAGAAGATACCGATTATATGAATGTGTATGGCTTTGTGGGTAAACCGGAAACAGCAAGGAAAACAAGAGGAGATCAATACTTTTTTGTAAACAATCGTTTCATTAAAAGTGCTTACTTGAATCATGCAGTGATGAGTGCTTTTGAAGATATGATTGCGAAAGACAGTTTTCCTGCTTATGTTTTGTTTATTGACCTTGATCCGTCACAGGTTGATATTAATGTGCATCCAACCAAACAAGAGATCAAGTTTGAAGATGAGAAGATCGTGTATGCTTTTGTGCAGGCTGCAGTAAAACATGCTTTGGCACAGTTCAGTATTGCACCATCGTTAGACTTTAGTTTGAATGCCGAGATACAATCACTCGATGCAATCAGTAAACCTTTTACAACAGATAAACAAGAAGCCACATCAGGCTCATCTTTGTATAAAACATTCACCCAACGAAACCAGGCACATGCTATTGAGCCGAATGAGAAGAGTGAGCTGAAACATTGGAAAGAATTTTTTACCGGAAGCCGTGAGTCGTCAATGGTGAATGGTGAATCAGCACCTAATCATCAGAAATCTTCATTTAACAGCGATGACACGTTGAACCTGATCTCTGGTATGAAGCCGAGAGTTCAACAAATGCAATTGCTGGATTCTCCTTTGCTGCAATTACACAATACTTATATCATAGCAGCAACGAATGCAGGTTTTATTCTCGTTCACCAACAATTGGCACATGAACGTGTGTTGTATGATAAATACAGCGAGACTGCGTTTGGTAAACAAATGCCTACACAAAAGAATCTTTTTCCGGTAACAATAGAACTGGCAACTGCAGATGCAGTGCTGTTAGAAGATTTGATGCCGGAACTTTCAGTAATAGGATTTCAAATTGAAGAATTCGGCACCAATACTTTTGTTATCCAGGGAACACCTGCAGATGTATTACAAGGAAATGAAAAACATTCCATTGAATTATTGATAGAGCAATTCAAGCATTTCAGCAGTGATATGAAATTTTCTAAAAGAGAAAAACTGGTGAGGTGTATGGCAAGACAGCAATCGATCAAAGCCGGACAACAGTTGCAACAAAGAGAAATGCTGGCATTGGTTGAAGAATTATTTAACTGCAGTACACCGAATGTTACTCCAACAGGTAGCCCTACCTATTTGGAGTTTAAAGAAGATTATTTGGATAGGATGTTTGGAAGGTGATTCCTTAATTTTCTATATCAAGGATAGCTTACATTCCGATGTTTTGGCTATTCTTGATATATTCTTTCCCTTAGAGAACCCAGACAAAACCCAGACAGAACCCAGACAGAACCGAGACAGATTCGAGAGAGAATTTATTTGGAGCTGAAAATCAATGCTTTTCGGAGACGCTCGTTAAAAAGGTTTCTACTGCCCTTCTGATCTGTGCTGTATTGCCCATGTGATTATTTACCAGTACAGAAAAGATCAATGTTTTATTTTGTTTGGTGATGAGATAGCCACTTAATGCGATATTGTTACTGAGTGTACCTGTCTTGGCAAAGATTTTATCTTTTAAGTTGATGTAATAGTTACTCAAAGTTCCTTCACCACCGGTTGGAAGGATTGTAGTGATACGATTCCACTCAAATTCATTTTTCATTTTGTTAAGCACATGTACCATATCATTTGGTGAGAAGAGGTTATAGCGACTAAGCCCTGAACCGTCTACCCATCTGGGTTTTTGCGGAAGATCTTTGAGATCGGTTTTAAGTAAGCTGTCGATGATCTTTGCATCATTCATTATACCTGTCATTTCATTGCTCACCATTAACAGTGTTTGCTCGGCAAAGAAATTATCGCTGCGGTGCATCATTGGTTTGAGGAGAGAATCGGTGGGTTGGGAGTAGATCGTTGTGACAAACGGGCTATCTATATAAAAATTCTTTGAATGCCAGGCAGAAACATTTTTGACTTTTAAAGTATCCTCTAAAATTCTATCGATTTCCAGCCAATCTGTTCTTATAGGGATTTCGACAGATGTAAAATTGTTTTTAGTTGGTAAGACTGAAAAGATATTTTTATCAAGATCTCTTTTTAGCGATATTTTTTTTGATTTAACTGTTAGTGCTTTTCGATCAAACCCAGTTCCATTATCTGGATGCGTCACCCAGAAATCTTTTGGATTAGGAATACTCTTAAGCGTATCTCCTTTTAGAAAGAAATGAAATAAGTTGCCATAAATTGGTAAAGCAGACCTCTCAACCATATATGTGGCATCATAATCATTCCAAGTCCAACCATAACCCCAAGGATCAAACTTAATTCCGCCTAATTCTACAGCCACCAATTTAAACTCTTTAGTATAGTCAAATAAGGGTTGATAAGGAAAGTCTTTATGCAGAAATGTTGGATCTCCTGAGGGAATGATAATTAAACTGGTATCACCATCTTCTAACCAGGAAAAATGACGTCCACCTATTAAACTATCACCCAAATGTTTCATTGCTGCATAACAGGTAAACAGTTTTGTATTACTTGCCGGGATGAAATATTTATCTGCCTGGTGTTCGTATAAGTATTTGTTTGTTGAGGGATCGTAAATGCTGATGCCGATATGTGCATTTAAAAGATTACTGTCGGAGAGAAGATTAATGTTTTGTTGGGAAGTAAGATTTTTTGTGGTGCTACAAGCTGGAAGCAGAATGAGAAATAAAAAATAAGGAATGAGAAATGAAAAAGGGTTTCTCAGCTTCAGAATGTTATACTGACGAAAGGATTGCGACGCAACAGTTGATGCCATGAAAACAGGTGTTAGTATCCTGAAAATAAGAAATAAGTAATTAGGAATAAGAAATGAGAAAGTCACTTCCATAAATGACTTCACTTCTTATTTCTGATTTAGCGTTTCTTATTTCTCATTAACTACGTTCCACCGCTCTCATCCATCTTTCCGGAATATCG
Source organism: Bacteroidota bacterium (assembly GCA_023386555.1). Lineage (GTDB taxonomy): Bacteria > Bacteroidota > Bacteroidia > Chitinophagales > Chitinophagaceae > JAEZDC01. The sequence goes on from JAEWJK010000005.1 coordinate 115,984, forward strand.
TTGCTGGCTGCTGTAATGTAATCGTACTGGCTGCAGGCAATGTAACGTCCATCTGGCATGTGCATCCACCATCTGCCTGTTCGTTTGCTTTGCAGGAATGTTGCTTCGACTTCTGCAAATGCAAGACGGAATTCATTGTATTCGTTATGATTATTCAACTGTGCTTCCTGTTTTCCACGATACACTCCATCCATTAAATACCAAAGCATGTGTGAGATCTGTTTGGCTGTAAGTGTATCAGTATCTTTTGCAGGATCATAACCATAAATGCCTATGCTGCTCATGTCTGGAGCCATGCCTGCATATTGCATAACAATGCAACTTTCTTCACCGGTAAAACCATTTGGTGTTAGTCGATTTGCAGGTGCATGTGCATGTTGAATGGCAGCGATATCAAAGCTGAGCATATTTGAATTACGGATCACCGGTTCCATCTCTTCGATATTTTCTTTCACTCTTCCTACACGGTAGCAATCGAAACGAAGTTTATCAATTGTCTCCAGCATTTGCGGATGAACAAAATAACTCTGGAAACCGATATGGTTATAATGACGAATATAATTTGGTTCGCCAGTAAGCATTTCCAATAAGAAATTATCTGCCGGTAATCGGCTTTCCATGTTAAGATCAATCCTTGCATCTACACAAGAAGCTTCGATGATCTTATTGATAGCACCATAAGCCTGGTATTGAGCCAATGTAACATCATGTGATCCACCAAGGATGACAACTCTTTTTTTATTTTCAATTAATTCTGAAACAACAGCTTTTAATGCAGCATAGGTATCAGCTAAAGTTGCACCGGCTTTAATGTTTCCAACATCGGCTATCTTAACATTATTATGCCAATGATACAGGGAATAGAACTCATGCCTGATTGCATCGGGTGCAGCAGTTGAATAATCACCCATGCCTGCACCTCTTGTTTCACCACAGCCAACAATCACTAGATCAGCTTCTTCCAGTTCAGGAAAATATTCATCATGCAGGAAAATATTTTGTCCGATCTGTGTGTTGCGATAACCTTCATCGTTAGAAAGTTCATGAATATTCAATGGCTGAAGGAAATCGATAATAGTGTGCAGCGACATGCAGTGAGTTTGAGGCAAACATAAGTTAAAACAATAAATCTTTAACAGTGATTAACCCTGATATATAACAGGCAGAAAACTATGTTATTAAATTTGCTGACGCATGAAACTTTCGCTGAAATATTTTCTTAGTCTGTGCCTGGTGATGATATTATCAAACCTGCATGCACAGGAATTTACCATTTCAGTAAATGCAAGAGAGATAGGAAGGAAAGATCATGTGCAGGTGAATTATGATATTTCGGGTGAAGGAAAAGTTTCTGATTTTCAGCTTCCTTTTTTTGGTAAGCAATGGAAGATTGTTTCTGGTCCGCAAAGTGGGTTTCAATTAATCAACATTAATGGTAACAAGAGTACCATTACAAGTTATACCTACATTCTTTCTCCCACAAGAACCGGTAAGCTTTCGATTCCTGCTACTTCAGTGAAAGTGAATGGAAGAAGCATGAGTTGTAAAGAAATTGCTGTGAATGTGGTGAAGGAAGATCACCTGGATGATGTTCCTTCTGCTTATGCTCAATCACCAACGATAATAGACATTGGAGGTGAGCGAAAAGAAGATATAGAAGAAGTTGAATTGAAGCCTGGTGAAGATCCACAGAAAAAGATCAGGAATAATCTTTTTGTAAAGGTGATACCTAGTAAAAGAAAATGTTATGTGGGAGAGCCAATATTGGTTACTTATAAATTATACACACGACTACGATCCGATTCAAGAGTAGTGAAGCAACCTTCTTTCTCAGGTTGTACGGTTACTGAAATGACGACTGACCAGGTCGATAAAGGAATCGAAGTTATTAATGGAAAAAAATATAAAGCTTATCTGTTCAGGCAGGTTCAGTTGTTTCCGTTGCAGCCTGGAAGAATTACTGTAGGGCAAGCTTCAGTAGATAACACTGTTACATTTCTTTCCAGCAGCAGCGACTTCAGGGATATGTATTATGGAATAAAATCCAGCCAGGAACATAATATCACGCTGTCAACAGAACCATTTTTTATTGAGGTGCTGGCTTTACCGGGTAAAGATAAAACTGGAGGTATCGGTAATTTTGCTATTACTACAACGCTGAAGAAAGATTCTATTGCTGCAAATGAAACAAATACATTGATCGTTACGGTGAGAGGTAAGGGTAATTTTAATTCGATTGCTGAGCCTGAAATAACATGGCCGAAAGATGTATATCATTTTGATGCGGTAGAAAGAGATTCTATTGACAGGTTGAGTTTTCCTTTAGCAGGAATGAAAGTGTACGAGATTCCTTTTGAAGCAGGCAATACTGGTAAATTGGAAATTCCATCTGTGTCGCTTAATTATTTTGATCCTGAAAAAGCAAAATACATTAGTGTAAAAAGTGAACCTTTACATCTTACTGTTACCCCAGCCATTAAGGCCAACCTGGTACAATCAACTTTTGGAACGAAAGAAGGATTCGATATAAAATACCTCTTCTATGCTCTACCAGTGATCTTTTTGGCTGGATTGTTCTTTATAGCAAAACAGTCGAGGAGAAAATTACAACCTGTCATAGCACAAAATGCTGTAATAGCTGAAGAAGTTGAACACAGTCATGAAGTTTTTAATACAACTGCAGAGCTGAATGAATTGATGTTGTTGCAGGATGATGCTGCATTTTATAGCCAGGCAAAAAAAATTGCTAAACAGCTTTTAGAGGAGAATAAAGGAGATAGTAGTTTGTTATTGGAAGTAATACAACAATGTAATACTGTTCTTTTTACTCCAATACATTCTACCAGTAAAAAAGAGATCCTGGAAAAACTGCAACAGGCAATTATTTAATCATTGTATTTGTAACCCACACCACGAACAGAGTGAAAGTATTTCGGATTACGGGAGTCTTCTTCAAAATATTTTCTGAAGCTGAGTATGAAATTGTCGATTGTTCTTGTTGCAGGATATACATTATAACCCCAGACCACCTGTAAAATTTTTTCTCTGGTTACAACTTCACCTTTGTTTTCGATCAGCAGTTTCAGCAGCATTGATTCTTTCTTGCTGAGCTGTACTTTTTCTCCTTTATGTGTAGTTGCTTCCTGGGCTTTAAAATCGATTTTATTATTGCCAAACATGTAGGTGTCACCAATCTTTTCCTGCACCTGCATTCTTTTATTCTTCTGAATTAGTTTTTCAACTCTTATCAGTAATTCTTCGAGGTTGAAAGGTTTGGTGAGATAATCATCAGCACCTTTTCTTAATCCAAGCACTTTATCAGCACTAGTGTTTTTAGCACTAAGCATTAGAATAGGAACTTCAATGTTTTTGATGCGAATACTTTCCGTTACTGCTATACCATCAATCTCAGGCAACATAATATCCATGATGATCAGATCAAAATATTCGTTCTGAACTGCTTTCATTGCTTCCGTTCCATCAAAAGCAGATGATACTTCATAGCCTTCCATTTCAAGATTCAACTTCAGGGTTGCATGAAGATTTTCTTCATCCTCTACGATCAATATTGAACCTTTTGTATTCTCCTTCATCTGGTTTTAAATAAGACTGTAAAAATACTGCCTTGCGGCTGATTATCTTTTACGCTAAGCGAAGCTTTATGTGCTTTGGCAATTTTTTTTGAGAGATAAAGTCCTAAACCTGTTCCACTTGTTTTACGTGTATTCTCATTACCAACTCTGTAAAACTTGTTGAATATCCTTGTTTTTTCTTCTGCAGGAATACCTACACCTTCATCCACTACTTTCATTTCTATTGAATCAGTTTCCTGGTGAAGTTCAACTCTTACCTGTTTTTCTTTGGTTGAATATTTTAAAGCGTTTTCTACAAGATTATTCAAAAGCATTTTTAGTAGCAGGGCTTCTCCAACAATAAAAACCTCAGGCTCAACAAGAGAAGTAATATGGCGTAAAGGATAACGACCGGAATATTCCTTTATCACCTCCATGCAGATCTCGCTGAGATTGATCTCCTGTTTAAATGTAGTGTAACTACCACCTTCCAATTGTGCAGCAAGCAAAATATTATTGGATAATTGGTTTAGCCGAATGGCTTCCTGTAAAGTATGCCTGATCAATTTTTCTCTCGTTTCTTCATCCAATTGTCTTCTTAGTAAAGTTTCCAGATTCAGTTGTGTAACAGCAATGGGTGTTTTCAACTCATGTGTTACAGCCATCATGAAATTTTCCTGCTGTTGAGATAACCGGATTTGTCTTCTGGTTGCACGATAAATAAAAACAGCACCTATCAGTATTAATATAAGAAATGTCGCTCCTTCACCAATGTATTGTGCATCTTTTCTTCGCCTGTCATCATTTACTTTCCAGACCTTTTCAGTGTATTGCGGATCATTTTTGTCTATGGCATTTATTCTAAGCTCAGCAATTGTATCGTTCTGGTTATGTAAAGAAAAAGACCAGAATGCCAATGCAGCAATAATGTATAATAACAGGAACCAATAAACAACGGTAATTAGTACAAATCTTTTTTTCTGTGGGGCATTCATTATTCAACTTTTTCTACCCTGATACCTGCATTCATTACATGTTGTAGTGGATCTTCTCTCATTACATGCTGCAGTGTAAAAGTGTACATGCCTTTTTTCAATGGTACAGGACTATTATTTTTTTCAAAAGGAATTCGCTGATCAACGATATCATCTACTGATGTACCAAACCATTTTTCATTATCGGCTAAAGTAAATTCCCTTTTAATCGTGTAAGTTGTGTCAGGTGCTTTCAATGTAATATTTACCCAAATGTTCTTCCATCTATAGGCATCGGTATGTCTTAACACAAGGTAGAGCCTGTAAGTAGATAATGTATCTGTGACCTCAAAATTGAAAGATTGTTTCTGGTTGCTATTCCATTCGTGTTTGGGAAAGAAGGCCATTCTCTCGTACACACCATTAGTTGTACATGATGAAAAGAAGATCAGTGCAGTAATAATAAAACCCGTCAGCTTCATGCTGTAAAATTATTCTATAAAACGTTTAGTACCTGTTCTTTTGCTTTTTCCAGTTCATCTTTCATCAACACTACACTTTTTTGTACAACAGCATCGTAAGCTTTTGAACCGGTAGTATTGATCTCTCTTCCAATTTCCTGCAAGATGAAAGAAAGTTTTTTGCCTTTGCTGGTATCGGTTTCTTTCATTATATCCCTGAAATAATTACAATGATTTTTCAGTCTTACCTGCTCTTCACTAATGTCTATCTTTTCGATGTAATAGATCAGTTCCTGCTCAAGCCTGTTCTTATCGTAGTTTTCTTTGCCGATGTTATCCTCCACTACTTTCACCAGGCCTTCTCTTATCTTTTCTCTCCTGGCAGGTTCAATTTTTTTGATCTCTTCCTGCAGCGCCTCAATTTTATCAATTCTTAAAACAAGATCTGCAGCCATTGATCTTCCTTCTTCTTTCCTATGTTCGATTAATTGAGCCAAAGCATCTCTCAATACTTTTTCAAATGAACTCCATTCTTCCTCATTCAATACTTCAGAAGTAGAAGCAATTACATCAGGCAGTTTTAATAAAGTGCTTAAGATAGAAGATGCATCAAGGTTTAATTCCTGTGCCAGTTCGGCAACTGGCTTATAATACGCTTTAGCTAATTCGGTGTTGATGGAAACCGGTTTGGAAGCACCGTTTTGTTTAAGTGTAATAATACATTCCACACTTCCTCTTTGCAGTGTTTCGTTCAGAATATTCCTGATATCAAACTCATAAGGTTTCAATAATCCCGGAATATTTATCCTCAGATCAAATTGCTTTCCGTTTAATGATCGTACTTCAACCAGAAATGTTTTACCGTTAATGGTTTGTTCCGATCTGCCAAAACCTGTCATAGAGTATAATACCATAGAAAAAGTTATCGGTAAATGTAAGGCAGATTGTTGTTCCGGCTTCAGTTTTCTATGGCATCGGCTGTTGTGTCACTCACTTGTACTCAAGAACTTTGTGGAGCAAGTCATTTAGTCAATAGGACATAAAGTCAATTAGTAGAAACTTAAAGGCATAAATGTCTTCCTGACTAATGACATTTTGATTAATACAAATACTCATACTGTTTCCCTAATATCATTTTATCGTCTGCTCCCAACCATTTATTCAATACGGTAGCGTAAACATTCTTAAAATCAACTTTGTATTTTAGATCGCCATCCTGCAAGTCTGTAAGATCAGGCAATGAATTGATGATGCCTTTTTGCTTCAGATCACCACCAATAAAAAACATATTATTGGCTGTTCCATGATCGGTACCACCACTTGCATTTTGCGAAACCCTTCTTCCAAATTCACTAAAGGTCATCAGCATTACGTCCTGGAACCGATTATTCTTCTTCATATCTTTTGTGAAAGATGAAATGGCATCATTCATTTCTTTGAATAAACGTTGCTGCTGATTCTGCTGGTTAATATGTGTATCAAAACTTCCCAGACTAACATAGTAGACTTTTGTATTAATGTCGGAGAAGATCAATGAAGCTATCGTTTTAAAGCTATTGCCTAACTCTGTTTTAGGATAGTCGGTTGAAGAAGGTCTGAGTTTGCTTTGTTGGAATATATAATCAGCACTGCTGATCGTTTCGCTCATGGTTTTATAGAGGTAGTCAACCGGCTTTTCATGTTCATGATCATGATGACCTTTCGCCAACTCTTTATAAAATTTTGCATGGCTGGTATTATACAATCTACGTGGATCAACAAATGCAAGTCCTTTTGCATCTTCACCTTTCAAAGCAAGACTCAATACATCATCAATCTCCAAAGCCTGTGTAGGTTTATCACAACCTTTACATTGCGCATCTAAATATCTACCCAGCCAGCCGGTGTTCAAATATTCATCCGATTGGGAAGCGGTATGCCAGATGTCCATGCTGCGGAAATGACTTCTATCAGGGTTTGGATAACCTACAGAATTTAATATGCCAAGATCACCATTGTTATATAGATCAGCAAAAGCTTTTAGTTCTGGGTGTAATCCAACTTCATCGGTTAACCTTAATGATTTATCTTTTGTGATACCAAGTCTGGGTCTTTCTTTATAGTAGATATCATTTCTAACAGGGATCACTGTATTCAATCCATCATTACCACCACTCAATTGCAGTATTACCAAAACTTTATTTCCCGGAGGAACCATTGGTGCTGATGTATCTTCAAAAGCCTTTAAAAACTTTGGAACAAAGACAGATGCTGTTGCAAGAGAACCTATCTGTAAAAATGATCTTCTTTTTATATGTACCATGTGGTGGCATTTGGAATAGGTTATTAGGAATTTGAATCAGCACAACTGGTATTCCGGTGTACTCATTAAAGCTACGGTTGCTGTTTTAATGTAGTTTTCTCTCGTGCTGCTGTCTATAATTTGTTTTACTGCATTTTCATTCACCGAGCCGGGCTTTGTTTGCAATACCACTGATTCAATAACATCGTACAAATGTTCCCTCGGGACTCCATCAAACTGTTTTGCATATTTGTCCCAATCAACATTTGCTCTTACCTGGAAACCAGTTTTACCGATTGCAGCCTGGGTTTTCTTTTTATAATTCTCTTTCATCCCCATCTGCTGGTCATCATCAGCTTTTACGTTGATCTCGAATGTATCATCATCTTTTATCAATTGTGGTATTCTTAAACGTAACATCAAAGAAGAACTGTCTATCCAGTTTTTTCCACCAGGCCATCCTGCAACATTTGGTGGATAGAAAAGAACCTGCCCCAATGCTCTTTGAAAAAGCAACTGCAATTGTTCTGATTCAATTTCCATTGGTAACAAACGACGGATGCCAACCAATAATTCAATCGGGCTTTTGATGTTGCTGCCCATATTCTTCTCATCATAAAACCAATCACTCGTAAAAATGTCCTGCAGTAAGCCACTGATATTATAACTGCTTTGATAAAATCTATCGGCTAACCAAGTCACTTTAGATTCATCAATAATATTTTCGTTGACGAAGAATTTGTATAGCTTCCTTGTAATGTATTTTGATGTTTGTTTTTGTTCCAGTAGGATGTTCAACACATCATCACCATCAAAGTTTCCGGTTTTGCCTAAGATTGTTTTTTTGCCATTATCATGTTGAAATCTCCTGTAAACAAATTCGCCTTTCAGGTTAAAAGACCATCCTGTAAAAGCTCTTGCAGCTTCTTTAATATCATGTTCAGTGTAATTGCCTCTGCCTAATGTGAAAAGTTCCATCACTTCTCTTGCGAAGTTTTCGTTGGGGTGCTGCTTTTTATTCTGTTGATTGTTTAAAAACCCTAACATCGAAGCTGATTTACTTACTGCTTTCAACAGCTCACCAAAATTGCCCAATGCCTTCGATCTTATTTCATCTAATAATAATTGTTGAAAGAAGATATTTATGTCGCGACAAGCGAAATGTCCATGCCAGAACAGCGACATCTTTTCTCTTAACTGAGCATCGGTATTCACCATTTCATTCAGCCAGGTAAGGTTGAGGTTTTTCAGATCTTCCCTGCTTTGTTGACGGATCTTTTTTCTTGTTTCACCATCCAATCCATTCTTTCGCATTTCTTCCATCTTAACAGCATCGCTAACACCCATAAAAAGTCCTTTTAAGGCATTATCGGCCACATCAAAATATTGGGGACGAACATTGGAAGTTTTCGTAAGTGCTGCATACACTTTTTGCGGTGTAACGGAGGATAAGTCTTTAAGATTTTCGGCAGCACTGCCAAAGCCTGCACGCCAAAGCAAATGCTGATTTTTCATCTGGTTAGTAACGGCCATTTGGTGAGTTTGAGTTTGGATAGACCTTGTAACGCTAAAGAAGTTTAACAAGGTATCGATATAATGTTAAGTTTTTCTTTATAAATGATTGAAGTCTCTAAATAGAGCTTGGCGTTGCATTCTTTTATTTTGATTGCTATTAAAATTTAAAAAGCCCTCTAAAAAGAGGGCTAAAACTTATTGTTTAATTATTTGTAATGTTTTCCGATAAGTACCTTTCTTGACACTTAATAGATATTGTCCTGCAGGTAAGCCAAATAGATTTAATCCGAATTGTTTTTGATGATTTTTAAATGTCCATTGCTTTGCTTTAAGACTTGTATTAAAATAGAATAACTCCACTATCATATTATCATTTTGAGGTAATGATCTTACCTGAGGACTTTCATTAGCTATGATAATATTTACAGCATCGGTAGTGGGATTTGGCGATGCCATTAATTCAAATCTATAATTTTCCTGAACATTAATAATAACTTCTGTTGTTATTGTACCACAACTTGTTGCTTTATCTAATCGTAAAGTATGATAACCTGGCTCACTAAAATTTAGATAACAGGACTTCCTGAATATAGTGTTGGATCTGTTGGAGAAAATAGTGTCCATGTATATTGTGTCGGCGGAAAGTGTTGTGAAGGCTCAGTTGCAAGGAAATAATAAGGTGTATTGGTATAAGCTACACCCATTATCGTATGATGATTAACATCATAATGCTCGGTGAAATCGTATCGATACTATTAGAATTTACAAAATGATTATCTACTTCAGCGATTGGAAATATGCGGTCATATAAAATACCTGTGGGAATTAATGATTTATTAAGTTGCAAAAGTTTATAGTCTGAATATGCTTTCCAAGGAAGGGTATCCCATGAACTTTGACTATAAGAATGCAGGCTAATAAATACGCTAAACATACATGGCAAAAGCCATTTGAGATAAGACCTGATTAGCATAAATGTGTTAGTTTGAATTATCGATAATAGTTTAGTCTAAACTTTCCCTCAGTTACATTAACTGTCTTATTAAAAAAGGAGCTATACCCTTGGAATGAAAAAGTTCCTGCGATTATCTTTGAATTAGTATTGTATTCAATAATTTTAATTAAACCTGTATGAATACTATCAGTTCTAAATTCATCATTGGGGTAAGGTGTATAGTCGTAATAAGCATTCCCTTTTAAGGTATAATCAAGGGTATATTCCCCAATTTGTAATTGTTTTGCTGCTATCGCTATTACGACTGTGGAATATCCACTATTAGCACGGATTGCAATAACAGAATCCGAATGATATTGGGCAACTAAGCAATTTACACATCCATCTGCAATATATTTAATTCCATCTACTTTACATTCGTAATAAATGCTCTGCTTTGTTTGACCTTTTTTGCAGTTGCTTTGGATGCTAAGTATGCCCAAAAAGGCAAAGAGAAAAAATAACCTGGTGTTTTTCATATTATAAAATCTACGGTTAGCGGTATGGGTATGTATATGAAAAAGCCTAATAAATATAAGGATTCTTTAAACAAATTGGTTAGATGCTTTTCACGTCCAAGGAAGAAACTATTCTTTTATATTGCAATGACTTTAATCATTTAAAATAACGTTTCAATAGTTCATATTTTTTCTAACTATTAGCAATGAAGAGAGTCAGAGCAGTAAAATATTTATATCCTTTTATATTATTCATTCTTGCATGGATATCGTTCACTTACACCGGATGGCTGACGTTTATACCAGTTATCTGGGCTTATTTTTTAATTCCATTATTTGAGCTATTTACAAAGCCTGACCCAAGGAATATTGATGCTGCAGAAGAAGAGTTGGTTAAAGCCGATCGGTTCTACGATTATATTCTCTACATGGTTGTTCCGTTGCATTATGCTTTACTCGTCTATTTTCTTTTTTCATTACAACAACCAGGATTAACCTTTTTTGATTACGCCGGCCGAGTGTTAAGTATGGGAATATTGTTTGGTGTGTTTGGAATTAATATAGCTCACGAACTTGGGCATAGGGTGAATAAGTTTGAGCAGACACTGGCTAAGATGTTATTGCTTACAGCCCAGTACATGCATTTCTTTATTGAGCACAACAAAGGTCATCATAAAAAAGTAGCCCCACCAGATGATCCAAGTTCGGCAAGGTTGAATGAATCTTTATTTGCGTTTTATTTCAGAACAATTCCCGGTGTGTATTTCAGTGCCTGGGAAATTGAGTTGAAGGAATTAAAGAAGAAAGGACTTTCGGCTATCTCTGTACAAAACCAAATGATCTGGTTTTTGTTTTTGCAAATTGCTTTTGTGGCAGCAATTTTTTTCTTCTTCGGATGGCAAATTCTTCTTTGTTATTTAATCGCTGCAGGATTTGGTATCGGTTTGTTGGAAGCAGTGAATTATATAGAGCATTATGGATTGAGAAGAAAAGAGATTGAACCAGGTAAATATGAAAGAGCCATGCCCGAACATAGCTGGAACAGCGATCACATCATTGGAAGGCTTTCTTTGTTTGAATTAAGTCGTCATAGCGATCATCATTATATGGCCAGTAGAAAGTATCAATTACTACGTCATCACGACACCTCACCTCAAATGCCTACAGGATATCCCGGAATGATTATATTAGCCCATCTTCCGCCGTTATTTTTTCGGGTGATGAGAAACCAGATGAAAAAGTATGGGATTGTACCTGCTGAATAAATGATCTGAAACCTGAAGAGTGCGACGCAACGATGCCAAATAGATATTCTTAGCTGGTCTCATAAAAAAATTTTTACATCAGGCAGCATCGTTAAGTAAAAGGTATCTTATTTCTAAAACCTCATAACCATGAATACTGCTTTTAAAGCTTTTTTAGTGCTCTGTGTTGGCGTTATCTTTTCTGCATGTAAGAAAGATTTCTCGGTAGACCAGGGCAATAATCCTCAGATCGATATTCCGACGTCAACCAATATTACAGCCACTGTTAGTGGCCGTATCACCAATGAATTGGGTGAACCTGTAAAAGGTGCTACAGTTACTGCCGGAACAACTTCTGCAATGACGGATGTAAATGGTGTTTTTGAAATAAGCAACGCTGGTTTGAAAGACCAGGCTGCATTTATTAAAGTAGAAAAGTCAGGTTATTTTCCAGGGAGCAGAACATTCAGAGCTAAACAGTCTCAAAAACATTTTGTAGAGATACAATTATTGCCAAAGACTATCGTTGGAACGGTAAGTGCAACAACTGGAGGAACCATTAATGTTTCTAACGGAAGTTCTATCACACTTCCTGCTAATGGAGTGGTGGTAAAAAGTTCAGGAGCAGCATATACAGGAACTGTGAGTGTTGCAATGACGTGGATCGATCCTACATCTGCAAACCTTGCTACGCAAATGCCAGGTGATCTGAGAGGTGTTGATGAATCAGGCAGAGAAAGAGGAATGATCAGTTATGGAATGTTAGGTGTAGAATTAGAAGGAGCAGGCGGTGAAAAATTACAGATAGCTACAGGTAAAAAAGCTCAATTGAAATTTCCTTTGCCATCGTCTATCCAATCAGCTGCACCTGCAACAATTGCATTGTGGAGTTTTAATGAAACAACCGGTTTATGGAAGCAGGAAGGAACAGCAACAAAAGTTGGCAGCAAATACGAAGCTGAAGTAAGCCATTTTTCTTTCTGGAATTGTGATGCTCCATTTGAAATAACTGCTTTATCAGCCAATATTAAAGATCAGAATGGTAATCCTTTGAAGCATGTGATGGTGAAAATCAAACGTAATCCTGGTGGTGGCTGGTGGAACAGTGGTTATGCATTCACTGATTCTTCAGGTAACGTTCAAGGATTGGTTCCCAAAAATGAACAATTGATATTAGAAGTGTATACTTCTTCCAGTTGTGCAACGGCTATTCATACGCAAAATATTGGTCCATTTAGTTCTCCCTCATCAATCAATGTGACTGTAACACTTTCTACAGCAAGTACATTTACGGTTATCGGTACTGTACAAAATTGTTCCGTGGCAGCTGTTCTGAACGGATATGCAGAAGTAAAAGCCGGCTTTCATGTATATAGAGCTCCGATTGTGAATGGAACTTTTAGCCTGAGTTTTAATAATTGTACATCAAGCCAGCAGATAACTTATTTTGTAGTTGATAATACAGGTGGGCAGCAAAGTAATCCTGTTACAACAACTATTAATGCCGGAACTACTGATGTTGGAGTTGTAAATGCTTGTGGAACTTCAACACAACAGTTCATAAACTTCTCAGTGAATGGTACACCACATAATCTTGTGTATCCAACGGATTCTTTATCAGGTTATAGCTATTCACAGGGCACAACATTTACAACAACAAATATCAATGGTTGGAATTCCATTGGCAGCACCAATGTTTATTTCAGCTTTAATGGTGGTGCAACAGGATCTTTCCCATTAAGTTTTGTTATGGCACAAATACCAGGCATTAGTGATAGTTTGAGATTAGATGTGTCAAGTCCAATAAATGTTTCGATAACCGAGTTTGGTGCTGTCGGTGGATTTATTGCAGGAAATTTCTCGGGTAATCTATATGCAACCGGAACAATAGCACATCCCGTAGTATGTTCATTCAGGGTTAGAAGACAATAGGTGAATTTTTATAGAAATGAAAGAGCCTCTCGTAATTGAGAGGCTCTTTTTATGGTCATTCGTTTGATCAAAGTTCAGAACGTACAAGTGAGTGACACAAGTAAAGCTTCATAGCAGCACTAGCCCTTGCTTCATAATCTCCCATTTTTTATATCATCTACTACTGCAGGATCAAGTAATGTGGTCGTATCTCCAAGATTTTCTATTTCTCCTTCAGCGATCTTACGAAGTATTCTTCTCATGATCTTTCCACTTCTTGTTTTAGGAAGGCCATTCACAAACTGAATTTTATCAGGCTTAGCAATAGCACCAATGATACGTGTGACGGTTTGTAGAATATCTTTTCGTGTAAGTTCCTCATCGTTATGACGGCCATTGAAAATCACATAAGCGTAAATACCCTGACCTTTTACAGCATGAGGATATCCAACAACTGCACTCTCCACAACTCCAGCATGCATGTTAATAGCATTTTCCACTTCGGCAGTTCCTATTCTGTGACCACTCACATTTAATACATCGTCAACTCTTCCGGTAATTCTATAAAAACCATTTTCGTCTCTTAAAGCACCATCACCGGTGAAATATAGATTTTCGTAAGTAGAAAAATAATTTAACTTGCATCTTTCATGATCACCATACGTTGTTCTTAAAATAGCAGGCCACGGAGCTTTGATGCATAAATTCCCGCTTACGTTATTGCCTTCTATTTCTTTCCCATTTTCATCAACTAAAATGGGTTGCACACCAGGCATTGGCAATGTTGCATACGTTGGCTTTGCCGGAGTGATGCCCGCAAGATTAGAGATAAGAATGCCGCCAGTTTCAGTTTGCCACCAGGTATCTACAATAGGACATTTCTTTTTACCGATATTTTCATCATACCAATGCCATGCTTCTTCATTGATTGGTTCACCAACTGTTCCTAAAGTTTTTAAACTGCTTAGATTATGATTTTGGATGGGGCCTAATCCAAAGCCCATTAAACTTCTGATAGCTGTTGGAGCAGTGTACAAATTATTCACTTTGTATTTATCAACGATATCCCAGAATCTTCCTGCATCAGGCCATGTTGGTACACCTTCAAACATAAGTGATGTTGCACCTGCACTTAATGGTCCGTAAACAATGTATGAATGACCTGTTATCCAACCAATATCGGCTGTGCAGAAATGAATATCTTTCGGCTGATATTGAAACACGTTCAGGAAGGTGTAATTCGTGTAAACCATATACCCACCACAGGTATGCACTACACCTTTTGGTTTACCTGTAGAACCAGAAGTATATAAAATGAACAACGGATCTTCTGCGTCCATTTCTTCTGCAGGAAAAGAAACTACTCCATCTTTCTCAACCTGGTGTTCTGCATGTTCCATTTCATCTTCCCACCAAAGGTCACGACCCTTCAACATCGAAACAGGAGTTCTTGTTCTTGTATAAACAATCACTTTCTTCACCAATTTATTTCCTATCAAAGCATCATCAATCACACTCTTGAGTGGAATATCTTTTGCACCTCTGTAAGCACCATCACAGGTGATGATGTATTCGGCTTGTGCATCTTCTAACCTGTCTGCAATACTTTGTGCAGAAAATCCACCAAACACAACAGAATGAATCGCACCAATTCTTGCACAACCTAAAACGGCATACGCCAATTCAGGAACCATGCCCATATAAATACAAACACGGTCACCTTTTTTAACGCCGTTATTTCTCAGCATTTGTGCTACCTGGCAAACTCTTTTGTGTAACCGGTTATAAGTAACGATCCTTGTTCTCTCTTCAGGGTTATTTGGCTCCCATATAAATGCCGGATCGTTGCCAAGCTTTTCTAGATGACGATCTATGAGATTTTCGGTGATGTTTAACTTAGCACCTTTGAACCACTCAATCTTTGGTTCGGTAAAATTCCATTCAAGTACTTTATCCCACTTTTGTCTCCATTTAAAGTGTTCAGCAATGTCTCCCCAGAAACTTGCAGGATCATCAATACTTTTCTGGTATGCATTTTTGTATTCGTCAAATGTTTTAATCTGGTAAGGATAGCTCATTGAATGTTATTTTATCAGCTTTAGTTTTTTATGGCATCGTCTGTTGTGTCACTCACTTCAGCATACTGTTTTTATAGCGACAAAGGATAAAACTAAAATAAAAATTACGACACTATAAGATTCATCAACGAAAACTTAAACAAGTTTTAATTACCTTAGGTAATAAATGTAGTAAATGGCCAGGCTATCCGAAATTGAAAAAGCAATATCAGAACTATCAACTACCGACTTTCAAAAATTTCGGCAGTGGTTTTTTCAATTCGATAATGAACGTTGGGATGCTAAGATTGAAAAAGATGTTGCTGATAACAGGCTATCGTTTTTAGCAGAAGAAGCCTTGAAAGATTATAAAGCAGGCAAATCCACAGAAATATGAAGCATTTTGCTGCTCCTGTCTTTTGGGAACAGTATCAGAAGCTGCCTTCTCAGGTTAAAGAATTAGCCAACAAAAATTTTGAACTGCTAAAGCAAGATCGTAATCATCCTTCACTTCATTTTAAACAAATTCAAAATTATTATTCCGTAAGAGTGGGTCTTCGTTACAGAGCTTTAGGTATTTCAATAACCTGATGGTATTCTCTGGTTCTGGATTGGAAGCCATGCAGATTATGATAATTTAATAAATTCACGTTAAGGCATGTCAACCGAAATGAAAGGTATCTGGAAAGTTATTGGTGCATCTTCAGTAGGAACATTGATCGAGTGGTACGACTTCTATATTTTTGGAAGCTTGGCAACCATTATCTCGGTAAAGTTTTTTCCGCCAGGCAATGCTACTGCAGCTTTTTTAGCAACGCTGGCAACATTTGCAGCAGGGTTCATCGTAAGACCGTTCGGTGCTTTGGTGTTTGGTAGATTAGGTGATCTTATAGGACGAAAACATACATTCTTACTTACGTTAGTCATAATGGGAATTTCCACTTTTCTCATCGGTTGTATTCCATCTTATGAGAATTTTCATTGGGCACCTGCAGTCATTCTTGTCCTAAGATTGTTACAGGGTCTTGCCCTAGGTGGAGAATATGGAGGAGCTGCGACTTATGTTGCCGAACATTCACCAAAAAACAAAAGAGGATTTTATACAAGCTGGATTCAGACAACAGCTACACTCGGACTATTTGTTTCACTTATCGTCATCATCACCATTCAAAAGCTGATGAGTGCTGAAGATTTTAATGAATGGGGTTGGAGATTACCTTTTCTGTTGAGCATTCTATTGGTTATTGTTTCGATTGTCATCAGAATGCGAATGAAGGAAAGTCCCTTGTTCGCTTCATTAAAAAAAGAGGGTAAGACATCTGTAAATCCACTGAAAGAAAGTTTTGGCCATAAGCTGAACCTGAAAATGGTTTTACTGGCTTTGTTTGGTGCAACAATGGGTCAGGGAGTTGTTTGGTACACCAGTCAATTCTATGCACAAACTTTCATGTTGAAGACCTGCAACATAGAATCAACTCAAGCCAATACCTGGATTGGAATCGCACTATTATTAGCTACCCCATTCTTTGTATTCTTTGGCTGGCTGAGTGATAAGATCGGCAGAAAATGGATAATGATGGCTGGTTTATTACTTGCAATAATCTGTTACCGTCCAATCTTTAATGCCATGTACCAGATGAGTGATACAAACCAGAAAGAAATTGTAACAGAAGATGTAGATTTTATTTCTACACCTAATAAAACAATAGCAGGAGATTCTGTCATCACATCAAAGCGATACACCTTTTTCACAGATGGCAGCATACTTTTCAGCACAAGCACCATCACTAAAAAAGAGATGGAATCAAATACTATCTCTTCAAAGGTTCCTGCACCACATCAACCAAAGATCACTAATACAATTACATTAGCAAACAGTTACCAATGGAAATTCATTGGTCTCATATTCATTCTTGTATTGTTTGTAACAATGGTGTACGGACCAATAGCTGCATTCCTCGTTGAATTATTTCCAACAAAGATTCGTTATACATCAATGAGTCTTCCATATCATATTGGTAATGGTGTTTTTGGTGGATTAGTTCCTTTCATTGGTATTTTGATTGTTGAGTTTAGCAAAACAGAATCAAATCCAACCGGTAATCCGTTAGCAGGATTGTGGTACCCGATATTAGTTGCTGCTGTATGTTTTGTAATAGGAGCAGTGTATTTATCCAATAAAAAATCAAAACATGAATAGCCTTAAAAAATATCTCGGGATTGTGTGGATGCTATTAGGCCCTGCAGCTATTGCATTTTTGATATGGCAGGCAGCAGAAAAATTATCAAAGCCAACAGCAACAAGTGATGAATGGATTCAATGGAGCATCATTATATTCATATTTACACCAATAGCAATCGGTATGGTAATATTTGGATGGTATGCATGGAACAAAGAGTATGATCATGTAGAAGAATAATTATGAACTATAGGCAAGTGCTGCTATTAAGCTTTACTTGCGTCGCACTCTTCCGGTTACTGTACAATATTCAGCAACCACAGAGTTAGCTTTAACAGCTTTAAAATTTGCTTTCTATTACCTTTGAACAAAAGCGGTGAATGTCTATCGAAGTAAAGAATCTTACCAAGATCTACGGAGAACAAAAAGCAGTCAATAATATTTCATTCTCTCTTAATAAAGGTGAGATTGTTGGCTTTCTGGGTCCGAATGGTGCCGGGAAAAGCACCACAATGAAGATCATTACTGGTTATCTTAAAGCTAATACCGGTGTAGTAAAAGTTGCAGGTATAGATGTTAATGCAGATTCGATTTCAGTAAAGAAAAAGATCGGCTATTTACCTGAAGCCAATCCTTTGTATTATGAGATGTACGTAAAAGAGTATTTGGAATTTATTGCAGGAGTACACCAAATTCAAAATCCTAAAAATAAAATTCAGAACGTAATTGAATTAACCGGATTACAGGTTGAACAAAAGAAAAAACTTGGTCAACTTTCCAAAGGGTATAAACAACGAGCCGGACTTGCTGCAGCATTAATTCATGATCCTGAAGTGTTGATATTGGATGAACCAACCAGTGGATTAGATCCCAACCAGATCATTGAGATCAGGAATGTGATTAAGGAACAGGGCAAGAATAAAACCGTGCTCTTCTCATCTCATATTTTACAGGAAGTAGAGGCTATTTGCGATAGAGTGATAATTATTAATAAAGGCGAACTTGTAGCTGATGATAAGTTGAGTAATCTAAGAAACAGGAATGCATCCTCAAATTCAGTAAGAGTTTCTTTTAAAGAAGTTTTGGAAGCAGAATGGTTACAACGTTTGCCTGCCAGCGAATCAGTTAATAAAATCGATAGCAATACCTGGCAGATCAGTACAAAAAAACCGGAAGAGCTAAGAAAGCAGTTGCTTGAATTGTCTTTGCAGCACAACCTGAATATCGTTTCTTTGCAAACCGAAGGCAACAGTCTGGAAGACGTGTTTCGTGAGTTGACGAAGAGTAAAAAATAGCAGCATCGCTGCGACATATTAGTAGGATTTTTTTATTGTGTTTTACAAGCTGCGTAGCTGCGAAACCTCAAAGTTGCAATTATAGCTAACAGATGAAGTGATGCGACGCAAGGAACGATGCTATGAAATACATCAACTGGTATTATAATATCAAATTTTAAATCTAAATCTCAAATTTCTTATGAGTGTTATCATCGAAGTTCATGCAAGACAAATTTTAGACAGTCGTGGAAATCCAACTGTAGAAGTAGATGTAATTACCGATGAAGGTGCAATGGGTAGAGCTGCTGTACCAAGTGGTGCCAGTACAGGTATTCATGAAGCTGTTGAATTAAGAGATAACGATAAGAAAAAGTATGTTGGTAAAGGTGTGTTGAAAGCAGTGAAGAATGTGAATGAAGTGATTGCTGAGAATTTGGCCGGACAAGATGTTGCTCAACAGGCTGCGATTGATGAATTACTTATTGAAATAGATGGCACAGCCAATAAATCCAAACTGGGAGCAAATGCAATGCTGGCTGTTAGTATGGCTGTTGCAAAAGCTGCGGCAGAAGAAGCTGCATTGCCATTATTCAGATATGTCGGCGGAACCAATGCAAAAACACTTCCTGTTCCGATGATGAATATTTTGAACGGTGGTGCACATGCTGATAATAAAATTGACTTCCAGGAATTCATGGTGATGCCTGTTGGTGCAAAAACTTTCAGTGAAGGATTGAGGTGGGGTGTTGAAATATTTCATGCATTGAAATCTGTTTTAAAGAAAGCTGGTTACAGCACCAATGTTGGTGATGAAGGTGGATTTGCACCAAACATAAAAAGCAATGAAGAAGCTATTGAAACAGTTTTGGAAGCTATCAGTGCTGCCGGATATAAAACAGGATCACAAATTCTTATTGCGATGGATGCTGCCAACAGTGAATTGTGGGATAGCAAGAAGAAAAAGTATGTTTTCCATAAGAGCAATGGAAAGGAAATGAGCAGCGAACAATTGGTGAAATACTGGGAGAAATGGGTGAAGCAATATCCGATTGCATCTATTGAAGACGGCATGGCCGAAGACGATTGGAATGGGTGGAAATTATTGACTGAGACTATCGGAGATCGTTGTCAGCTGGTGGGGGATGATCTTTTTGTAACCAATGTAACAAGATTACAACAAGGTATTGATAAAGGAATTGGAAATGGATTACTGGTGAAAGTAAACCAGATCGGTACTGTTACCGAAACAATCAATGCTGTTACATTGGCTCAACACAACGGCTATAATACCATCATGAGTCATAGAAGTGGTGAAACAGAAGATACTACTATTGCAGATCTGGCTGTTGCATTGAATTGCGGACAGATAAAAACCGGTTCTGCATCAAGAACAGATAGAATGGCTAAATACAATCAATTGATCAGAATTGAAGAAATGTTGGGTAGTACAGCCATTTATCCTGGTGGAAAACTGAAGTTTGGTAAATAATCTTTCCACTTCTTTTATAGAAATGAAATAAGCTTAAGCAGATGTTCTAATTTAGTTGGGCATCTGCTTTTTTATGAAAATTCTCAAAAAGCTCATAAAAGTTCTCCGTAATAAATACCTGGTAGCTTTATCAGTCTTTCTGCTTTGGGTGCTTTTTTTCGACAGCCGTGATATGTTCAGCCAGTTAGAAAAAAAAGCCGAGCTTAACAGTTTATTAGAAAGCAAGAAATTTTACGAATCTGAAATAGCGGCAGCAAAGAAGCAATTAGCTGATATTCAAAATAATGCTGCTGCACTGGAAAAGATAGCAAGGGAAAAATACAAGATGAAAAAGCCTAACGAGGACCTGTTTTTAGTAGAAGAACAATAAAAAATTATTGTTTCTACAGCCGCTTCGGACAATAAGCTACCCCTATCAGCGTTTTAGAAAAGACATTGGATTTCTGGATTTAATCGTTTCGTATGCAAAATTTTACTCCGGAGGAGCTTATTCAGTATTTGTATGGTGAAGCTTCTCAAGAAAAGGTTCAGGAAATTGAAAAGGCTTTGCAGACTGACTGGAGTTTACAGCAAAAGATCGTTGTACTGAAAGAATCTCAGCAACAATTAAATGCGATGAAATTACATCAGCCTAGAAAACAAGCTGTGTCGGCTATTCTGGATTATGCAAGACAAACAACAGCGGTAGAACAGTAGGCCTTCAATTATTTTCTCAAACCGGTATCTTCGATTCTTATGACAAGGAAAGACAGATACCGGTTTTCTATTGAGTATTTTCAGGAAAAATACCCTGACGCTGAAACGGAACTTATTTATGATAATCCATACCAACTATTGGTTGCAGTAATACTTTCAGCTCAGTGCACTGATAAGAGAGTAAACCTTACTACTCCTGCGATTTTTGAAAAGTATCCTTCCCCCAAAGAACTTTCAGAGGCAACATTTGAAGAATTGTTTTCATTAATAAAAAGCATTTCCTATCCAAATAACAAAACAAAACATTTGATAGGAATGGGTCAGATGTTGATGGAAAAATTCAATGCCACCGTTCCAATGACGGTGGAAGAATTGGTTCAATTACCTGGTGTTGGACGAAAAACTGCTAATGTTATCACTTCTGTAATAGATCAACAACCAAATATGGCTGTGGATACACATGTATTTCGTGTATCTGCCAGAATAGGGTTAACAATTAATGCTACAACACCGTTAGCTACGGAAAAGCAGTTAATTAAAGATGTTCCGAAAGAACTGGTGCATAAGTTTCATCACTGGTTAATTCTGCATGGAAGATATATATGTGTAGCTCGAAACCCAAAGTGTGAAGTGTGTGGATTGAGGCCAGTTTGCAGGTTTTATCAGAAACTAAAAAAGCCTTTGGAGCAACAGTTTGGCCAATAAACGAATCTTTTTTTCGTTATTTGCAAACAATTATTAACCGGACTAAAGGTAAAGCAAGTAAAATGAGAGTTTTTACAACCATAATTTTGGTGTGCCTTTCAGTGTTCACAGCAAAATCACAGTACTATTATTACAACAATAACTATTACGATAAAGATCTCGTCTGGGAGGTTGGTGCATCAGCAGGACTGATGACCGGAGTAACCGATATAGGGTCAAAAAAAGGTATTTTCCCAAACTTTAAAGCGTCTCAAACAAATGCAAGCATTTATGTTGGTGCAATGTACCAGAATATTGCCGGAGCAAGATTAGAGCTGACATACGGAAGAATTGCAGGAGCTGATAGTTTAGGTGGTGCACATGAATGGCGAAATCTCAGTTATAGAACTCCTATCACACAAATTGCATTAATAGGTGAATTTCATCCTTTGATGTTGAAATATTATGATGAGTTGCCAAAATTCTCCCCTTATATAGCAGCAGGTTTGGGATGGTTAAATTTTAATCCGCAGGCAAATCTTAATGGAAGATGGATAGACCTTCAACCTTTAAGAACCGAAGGACAAGGCTTTCCGGAAGCTGAAGCCTATCGCCAAGATACAAGACCGTATAAACTGTACACCTCTAGCCTTATAGGAGGAATAGGAGTAAAATATGATGCTGCACAACTCTTAACCGTTAGAGCAGAATTGCTTTACAATCAAACTTTCTCAGATTATCTTGATGATGCCAGTACATTTTATGTTGATCCCGCATGGTTTGATGCAAATCTTTCAGCAGCTAATGCTGCATTAGCACGACAACTTTATGATAGAAGTGGTGAAAAGCCAACATCAGTAATTATAGATCCCGGCGACACTAGAGCAAGCTCAAAATCTAAAGATGGCTTCTTTACCTTTAATATTAAAGTTGCTATTAACCTGGGCAGAACAAGAACAACAAACTAATTTTTAAATTAAGAAAGCCACTTTTTAGCGGCTTTCTTATTATAGTATTTTGGTGATAAAGTCAACTAATTCAGTTTTAGTGATCGGCACTCCCTGGATTTTGTTGTAAGGTTTTGCATCAATTAAATATTGATCACGAATAATCTTTACTAACTGTCCATTATTAATTTCCGGAACAATTACTTTATCGAAGTTCTTTAATATCTCTCCCAGGTTTTTAGGAAAAGGTCTTACATATCTTAAATGTGCGTGACCAACTTCATAACCTCGGGAGTTAAGTTCAAGCACAGCACTTTTTATTGATCCGAAAGTTGATCCCCAACCCAAAACCAGCACTTTTCCTTTCTCAACACCTGTATCAATTTTTTGTTCAGGAATATAATCAGCAATTCTATCAACTTTTTCTTGTCTCAGCTTAACCATCAGTTCATGATTCTCTGCTTCGTAACTGATGTTTCCTGTAATATTTTGTTTTTCCAATCCACCAATTCTGTGTTCCAATCCAGGTGTTCCAGGGATAGCCCAAGGTCTTGCAAGCTTTTCGTCTCTTGCATATGAAAGATATTTCTCTTCTCCCTCGTTCAGTTGGGTTTTGAATGTAACCTCAATTGGTGCAAGATCATCACTCTTTGGAAATTTCCATGGCTCTGCACCATTGGCAATATATCCATCACTTAACAGAATAACGGGAGTCATATGTTGAACTGCAATTCTTACAGCTTCATAAGCTGCTTCAAAACAATCACTTGGTGTTGATGATGCAATGATCGGCATAGGACATTCTCCGTTTCTTCCATAATATGCCTGCATCAAATCACTTTGTTCCGTTTTTGTTGGTAATCCTGTTGATGGTCCGCCTCGTTGTATATTGATAATTACCAGTGGAATTTCCAACATCACAGCTAATCCCATTGCTTCACTTTTTAGCGCCATACCTGGTCCTGAAGTAGTGGTGATACCTAACGAACCACCATACGAAGCACCAATAGCAGATGCAATACCGGCTATTTCATCTTCAGCCTGGAAAGTTCTAACACCAAAGTTTTTGTATTTACTTAGATCATGTAATATGTCTGAAGCCGGTGTTATTGGATATGTTCCAAGGAAAATTGGCAATCCACTTTTTTCACTCGCTGCAATTAAACCTAGTGAAAGAGCCTGGTTACCCATTACACTTCTGTATTGCCCTGAAGGTAGTTTTGCTTTTTCAACTTTGTATCTTGTAGTGAATGTTTCAGTTGTATCACCATAATTATAACCGGCTTGCAAAACTTTAATGTTGCTTTGCAGGATAGTATCTTTTTTTCCAAACTTTTCCTTCAGAAAGTTGATGGTATTTTCTAAAGAACGGTTGTACATCCAATAAACAAAGCCCAGTACAAACATATTCTTTGCACGGTCTCTTTCTTTTACACCTAATTCAGGAAAATCTTTCAGTGATTCACGGGTGAGTTTGGTAACATCAACCTTTATCACTTCATAAGATTCTAGGCTGTTATTTTCTAAAGGGTTTACGCCATCAGGATAATTGGCCAAACGTAAATTCTTTGAATCAAATCCATCTACGTTAGCAATGATCTTTCCGCCGCTTTTCAAACTTCGAAGGTTGGCCTTTAAAGCAGCAGCATTCATGGCCACAAGTACATCACACATATCACCAGGAGTAAACACTCTGTCGCTACTGAAGCGTAATTGAAATCCACTCACCCCTGCTAATGTTCCTTGCGGTGCTCTGATCTCAGCCGGAAAATCCGGAAAAGTGGCAAGGTCTATTCCTAAAAGAGCTGTATTGTTGGTGAACTGCTGACCGGTAAGCTGCATTCCATCTCCACTGTCTCCGGCGAATTTTATAACAACATCCTGCAAGAGGGCTTCTTTTCTCATCTTGTTTGTATTTGGCTTGCTAAGTTAAATGTATTTCATTCTGTTTTTCTGATCCTCGTCATCCTGAAGTTTCCGTTAAATCCTTGCAAATTGACAATGTCTTCTTTTTAGAATTCTGTTTATAGTATAATTTAGTTGTGGTTTCAGACCCTATGTTATATGGATAAAAAATTCTATGGCTTTACAGTTCTGGCCTTGCTGGGCTTAACAGCATGTCATAACATCTTTAATAAAGATAAAACCATTACTTCAAGCGATTCAACCGTTGTTATTAATAATCCTGCATCATCTACAGATAATCCAGTTAATGTAAATAGATCAGCTGCACAAGACAGTAATTTACGATATGTTTATTTAACTTTTGATGATGGTCCGGATGCAGGTACATTAAATTGTTACAATACCTGTAAGACAAAAGGTGTGAAGGCAACTTTTTTCCTTGTAGGAGAGCATGCAAACCTGAAACCTGGCAAACAGATAATTGATACGATGAAAAAAGACATGCGTCATTTCTTATTTGCAAATCATAGTTATACGCATGCAGGTCATAATCGTTATGAGAGCTTTTATTCAAAACCAAAGACCGCTTTAGAAGATTTTTTGAGAGTGCATGATTCACTTCGTTTTGAAAATCCTATTGCAAGGTTTCCGGGAAATAATGTTTGGTTGGTTGATAGCACAACAAGAACTACAAAACTTACAAGACCTTTATCCAAGTTGATGGATTCGATTGGTTACGATATTTTAGGTTGGGATGTTGAATGGCATTTCAACAGGAAAAATCAGCCAATACAAAGTGCTGAAGCAATGGCGGAAGAAGTGATACAGGCTGTAGAGAAAAAAACATCTTTGGTAAAGAACCATGTAGTGCTTTTAGCACATGATAGAATGTTTAAAGAAGCCAATTACAAAGATTCGCTTGCTAAGATGATATCAATACTTCAGTCGAAAAAAGGATATATTTTCGAAACAGCAGATCAATATCCTAAGATCAGGAAGAACGACAAGTCACTCATTGCTGCGAGAAAATAATTTTTACTATTTTCATCAAAATTTTTCGATATGTCTTTTTTGAAATCAGGTAATCCTACGTTATCAGAAAAAATATTCAATCGTTCATTAAGCAATGAGCAGGAATTGAACGGAACGATGACTGTGAGAGGTGCTATCAACAAATTCGGCTTTTTACTTTTAATGGTTTTGGCAGGTGCAACTTATACATGGTATCTGTATCAGAATTCACTTGATCAAACTGCAGTAATGCCTTATATGTGGACAGGATTGATTGGTGGATTTGTACTGGCTTTAGTAATCAGCTTCAAACCAAACTGGTCAGGCTTTCTGGCTCCTGCCTATGGTTTGTTACAAGGTTTATTTCTTGGTGCTTTATCGGTGATGATCAATGAAGCATTTAAAGAAACATATCCCGGAATTGTAATGCAAGCCGTTGGATTAACTTTCTGCGTCGCAATAGCCATGTTCTTACTTTATAACTTCAGAATTATAAAACCTACGCAAAAATTTAAGTCGATCATTTTTACAGCCACTGCAGGTATCGCTTTATTCTATCTTGTTTTGTGGGTAATGAGTTTCTTTGGATCCTATCCATCATTCATGTCTTTTGGTGACAATAGTTTATTAGGATATGGTATTTCATTTTTCATCATAGCTATCGCTGCTATGAACCTGATTCTCGATTTTGAGAGAATAGAATTAGGAGAAGAAATGGGTGCTCCGAAATACATGGAATGGTATGGAGCTTTTGGTTTATTAATAACCATCGTTTGGTTGTATATAGAAATATTGCGTTTGCTGAGCAGGTTTGCAAGCAGAGATTAAAGAAAGATTTTGTTAATAGAAAAGGTCAGCCGATAAGCTGACCTTTCTTTTTTGAATATTGTAGTCGTTACTTAAAATACTTCATTACATCTTCACTCAAAGGTTTTGTTTTATGATGAATAACCGTAACAAGGTTTCCTTTTTCATCTAACAGAAATTTTGTAAAGTTCCACTTTACCGGGTCTTCCATTCCTTTCTTTTTTGCTTCTTCTGTTAGAAACTGGTAGATCGGTGCAATATCATCACCTTTTACTGAAACCTTCTCAGCCATCGGAAAAGTAACACCATAATTCTTTTTGCAAAACTCTTCTATTTCTTCATTGCTGCCAGGTTCCTGCTGACCAAAATTGTTTGCCGGAAATCCAACGATAACAAGCTTGTCTTTATACTGTTGATATAACTTTTCCAGGTCTTCGTATTGAGGTGTATTACCACATTTTGAAGCCGTATTAACGATCATTATTTTTTTGCCTTTGTAATCTTTGAAGTTGATCGTTGTTCCATCCAATGCTTTCACCTGGAATGAATAGATGTTCTTTGCCACACCTTTAAATGCAAATGCAGATAAAAGTAGGATTGAGCCTATCAATAAATTTTTCATGGAAATTATTTAGAGAATAAAAGTACGATTACTATTGCCTTTCATAAGCACCTAAATCCGGTGCAGTACCAATATTCCTGTTATTGCCATCAAGATCAAAAGCAGGAATTCCTATTACTCCAGCTTTGTTTAATGCAGGTGAGTTATCTCGTAATCGAAAGTTATACAAAGGTTTATTAGTATTTATCGAATCAAAGAGTGGAGAAACATTTCTCAACTTATTACCGCTAAAATTAAGTATCGAAGGGTCTGCACTTTTCATTTTGTACAACACATTGTCAAATGATGCATTGAAAGAAAAATTTCCTTTCCTGTTTACGAGAATTTCATCATCAACAATTCCACCATCACCATAAATAATAGAATTTTTAAAAGATGCATTTAACGATAATGGAGTTGATCCACTCATATCACTTAAAACGAGCACAGGATTTTTGTGTTGCAGATAATAACTACCATAGCTTGCAATAGTGCAGTGGTTAAAAGTGTAATTACCTCCTACGAGAAATACATTATATCCTGCTTGAGTGATCTCACAATTTCTTGCAGAAATGCTGCTATTTATCCCACCAACTGCTACATCATATATATTATGAAAAATACATTCGTTAATGATTAGTTTGGGATTAATAGTCACCGATGGATTTTGTGCAACAACACCCTGGTAAGCATTTTTTACAGTTACGAATTGCAATTCATTATCCTGGCTGGTTGTTCTGAAAACAATGCCAGGCCAGCTTCCGGGATAATTTTTATAAGGCTCATCCAACCTGTCACCTTGAAAAACTATTCTTGTACTGTCGTATTTTTCACCAATAGCTTTTATTGTTCCATCAACAATAATGGGAGCATCTGCATGAACATAGATTTTTGTTCCCTTGCTAATCGTAAGTGTCTTGCCCTGGTCAACAAGAAGTCCATTTAGAATTACAAATGGCAGATCATTATTCCATATTGTATCTGATGTAACTCTTCTGCCTCTTAGAAAATTAGCATTTCTTCCAAAGGCATCCAGCTGAACGAATCTTGTGTTGCCATTGTATGTAATTCGAATACTATCTTGAATGATAAATGGAAGTAGCGAAGATGTTGGATTAATATTTACCGTTACGAATGCATAAATGCTATCATTCGGTTCAATCTCTATATCATTAAAGTTAATACCGGGAGTGCCATCAACATTCAATCTGAAAGCGGATGTACTTCCACCCATCAATTGAACATTACTTAGCCTGAGTTTTTTATCGTTTGGATTGAATATTTTAAATAATTGTGTGATAGATCCTGTAGTGGTAAAAACAGTATCGAAATGTAATGTATCTGCAGACATTCTTAAGAATGCATCAGGAGTTGTTATAAAGTCTGTCTTTTTACAACCAAATAAAACAAAAGTCAGACAAAAAAATATCAACAGTTTTCTCATCACACCAAACCTACATAAAAACGTGGAATGAAGAACAGATGCAGCGTTAAATCGTCCATGCCACTGTAGCAATACTCAACTTAAGATTTGGAATCTGCAACATTGTATTCCCACATGCTTCTAATGTTGCACCGGTTGTAACAATATCATCAACCAATAAGACATGTTTGTTTTCGAGAATTGCGGAATCCGTTACTTCAAACACATCCTGCATGCTTTGCCAACGGCTTATCCGGTCTTTTTTCGTTTGTGTCTCTGTAAAAAGTTTACGTTTTACAAATTTATCTATCACCGGAATATTTAATACTGAAGCCATCCCTTCAGCAATTACAGCAGCCTGGTTATAACCTCTACGGAATAATTTTTTTTCATTTAATGGAAGTGGAATGAGACAATCAACCGAATTGAAACGATCAGTCTTTTGCATTTCAAGAGCTGTAAGTTTACCAAGATAGCTTCCTATTTCTTTGTTGCCTTGATATTTGAGCTCTGTGATAAGATGCTGTACTAATGAATCTTTGGTAAAATAAAAAGCTGCTCCGGCAGATTCAAGCTTTAACCTTCCAAAGAATGTTTTTTCTACCGGGTTATTTTCTACCTGGAAAAAATTGGTTTCAGGTAGTTTAGCTACACATTGCAGGCAAAGCATCTGGCCATCTTCCACAATATCACTTCCACAACCTGTACAATAATGCGGAAAGAAAAGATGCAGCAGATCTTTTGTATAAGTATTCAGCGTTTTGATCACATAACAATTTACAACATCTCTTCATCAAAACAAATGCTTATACACTTCTTCTACTTTATTCAAAGCAAGAATTTCTATGTTGAAGTTCTTTGGGTTGTAACTTTTTTTATTGAATCCGGAAATGATGATCTTTTCAAAACCTAACTTTTCTGCTTCAGCAATTCTTTGTTCAACCTTATTAACAGCTCTTATTTCTCCATTCAATCCGATTTCACCCGCAAAACAAATATGATGTGGTAACGGAACATCCTCGAAAGACGAGAGCAATGCACAGATCACAGCCAGATCAATCGATGGATCTTCGATCTTCAATCCTCCGGCAATGTTGAGAAATACATCTTTGATCCCAAACTGAAATCCTCCACGTTTTTCTAGTACGGCTAATAGCAATTGTAACCTTCTCAAGTCAAATCCACTCACGGTTCTTTGTGGTGTGCCATAAACACTTTGAGTAACGAGAGCCTGCACTTCAATCAACAAAGGCCTCATTCCTTCTACTGTTGCAGCAATGGCGGTTCCACTAAGTTGATCATCTCTTTGGGTTAATAATATTTCTGATGGATTCGAAACAACTTTCATTCCTTCACCTGTCATTTCATAAATACCTAACTCAGCTGTACTGCCAAACCTGTTCTTCAAGGTTCTTAGAATTCTATATGCATAATGCCTGTCACCTTCAAATTGAAGAACAGTATCAACCATATGTTCAAGAATTTTTGGTCCTGCAATCGTTCCATCTTTGGTAATATGGCCAATTAGAAATACAGGTGTTTCAGTTTCTTTGGCAAAGCGTTGAAGCTCTGCAGCACATTCTCTTATCTGTGCAACACTTCCTGCTGATGATTCTATAAGGTTTGATTGT
Organism: Bacteroidota bacterium; assembly: GCA_023386555.1. Lineage (GTDB taxonomy): Bacteria > Bacteroidota > Bacteroidia > Chitinophagales > Chitinophagaceae > JAEZDC01. The sequence goes on from JAEWJK010000005.1 coordinate 146,102, forward strand.
AATGTTTGTATAGAATCAACGATCACCATATCAGGCTTCAACTTTTTTATTTCCTGGAAGATGGCTTGCGTAGATGTTTCTGTAAGAATGTAAAAATTATCGTTGGCAACTTTTAGCCTGTTGGCTCTCATCTTTATCTGCTGTTCACTTTCTTCACCACTCACATAAAGAACAGTAGTATTTTTTAGCTGTACACCATTTTGAAGAAACAAAGTACTTTTTCCAATTCCTGGTTCACCGGCAACAAGTACAATACTTCCGGGAACAATACCACCACCTAAAACTCTGTTCAATTCTACATCTGCCGTTACAATTCTTTTTTCTTCGTTGATGATTACTTCATCTAACTTAACAGCATGCACCGATCTTTTTTCTGAATGATACGTTTTCCAGTTATCTTCTTTCTGATTATTCTTACTCACCACTTCTTCCAGAAAAGTATTCCATTGATTACATGACGGACATTTGCCTGACCATTTTGCACTTTCATAACCACAGTTGCTACAAAAAAAACTTGTTTTGATCTTACTCATCCTGTTGCAAGAATAATGAATGTTAGTTTGGAAAGCAAGCGAAAGAAAAACGTAGAATAAGTTTCAAAATCAAAGGTTTATTTATGTAAAAGGGTCGACATTACTGTCAACCCTGTTTACTTACTAACCCATTAAATTCAGCCACTAAATTACAATAATGGGGCACATTGCAAAATTATTTTTGGTCTTTGTGAAAAACTTATTGCACCTACGATTTTAATCGTATAATACTATTAGCCATCCTGACCTTTTGGCATAAAATACACATTGGAAAGTCATTTGATACATATAATTGACTAAAAAACAAGGAGTTTTATATGAGTATGTGGATTCTTCTGATTGCCGTTATGGTTATTAGTTGGTTGGTTTCCAGCCAATTGAAGAGTAGGTTAGAAAAGTATGGTCAAATGGCATTGAGCAGTGGCTATACCGGAAAAGAAGTAGCCGAAAAGATGCTGCGGGAAAATGGTATATACGATGTTAAAGTGATTTCCGTAGAAGGTCGTCTGACAGACCATTATAATCCCACCAATAAAACGGTAAACCTTAGCCCTGAAATTTACCACGGACAAAGCATTGCAGCAGCAGCAGTAGCAGCTCATGAATGTGGCCATGCTATTCAACATGCTACAGCCTATAGTTGGTTAACAATGAGAAGTACATTGGTTCCGATCGTTCAGTTTGGAGGAACAATCGTTCCCTGGGTTTTGATTGGTGGAATCCTGATGATCAATACTTTTCCCATATTACTTCTGGCAGGAATTATTCTTTTTGCTGTGACCACGATATTTTCATTTATCACTTTACCAGTAGAGTTTGATGCAAGCAAAAGGGCCTTGGCCTGGTTGGAAAACACAAACATCACAACACCACAGGAACAACCTAAGGCAAAAGATGGATTGAAATGGGCTGCGATGACCTATGTGGTGGCTGCCATTTCTTCGCTGGCAACTTTGCTGTATTATGTTTCGATTTATAATAATAGGAGGTAATAATACCAGCTTTGGATTTTCATGGCAGCATCGTTGCGTCGCAAGCACTTCGTCGTTCGGTACATTATTGATCAGGAGCTACAAAAAATTAAGAGCCGTCTTTTTAGAACGGCTCTTTTTATTAGAATTTTATTTTTTCTTCCTGCTGATCAAAGAAATGAAACTCCGTTAGCTGATAACTTGTGTTAGGTAATACCTTAAAAGCAATTTTATGCTTACGTCTCCATTTAGCTTGTATGCTTCTGTAAAACCATCCTTTTGTAAGATGTGAATGCACGATTGGATGTACCATCAGCGTAAGATTTTTATGCTGGTGCATTACAAGATAAGTAAGACGTTTTTCTATCTCATCTTCCAATAAAAGTGTGGATGTTATCTTACCTGTTCCATTACATGAAGGGCAATTTTCTGAAGTATTAATGTTCACCTCAGGCCTCATTCTTTGCCTGGTGATCTGCATCAATCCAAATTTGGAGATAGGAAGCACAGCATGTTTGGCTCTATCCGGCTTCATGAATTCTTCCATTGCATCCTGCAATTTTCGCCTGTTTTCAGGAAGCTTCATGTCAATAAAATCCACCACGATAATACCACCAATATCTCTCAAACGAAGTTGACGTGCTATCTCCTCACCGGCTTCAAGATTTGTTTGCAGTGCATTCTCTTCCTGGTTATTGCCAACACTTTTATAGCCACTGTTTACATCTATTACATGTAAAGCCTCGGTATGTTCAATAATCAGGTAAGCACCACTATCTAGGTTAACTGTTTTACCAAAAGCAGCTTTCACTTGTTTGGTTATTCCATATTGATCGAAGATGGATAAACCATTGCTCTGATGTTGAGAAACGATATCAGCTTTATCAGGTGCAAACTTTAAAATGTAATTCTTTGTATCATTATAAATGTTCTTATCATTTACAATGATCTTGTTGAAATCTTCATTCAACAGGTCACGCAGAATGCTGGTGGTCTTATCCTGCTCACTCATTATTTTGGCTGGAGCTATCGCATTATTAAGATTCTTTTGAATAGAATTCCATGTATCAACTAATGAGGAAAGATCTTCATGCAATTCTGCAGTTTTCTTTCCTTCAGCTGCTGTTCTTACAATAACACCAAAGTTCTTCGGACGAATTGCTTCCACGATCTTATGAAGTCTTTTTCTTTCTTCGGATGAATGGATCTTTTTTGAAACGGCAACTATTTCATTGAAGGGCGTAACCACCACAAACCTTCCGGGTAAAGATATTTCGCAGCTTAGTCTTGGACCTTTAGCTGCTATTGGTTCTTTTAAAATCTGGACGAGGATGTTTGGTTTGCCATTTAAAACTTCGTTGATCTTTCCTGTCTTAACGATCTCCGGTTCTATCTGGAACTTTGCAAAATCATAATCACCTGTCTTGTCGTTCATAGCAAGATTGGTAAATTTTAAAATGGATTTTGCGTAAGGACTAAGATCAGTATAATGCAGAAAGGCATCTTTTTCAAAACCTACATCTACAAATGCAGCGTTCAATCCTGGAATAAGCTTCTTCACTTTTCCCAGGTATAAATCACCTACTGCGAAACTTGCATCGCTTTTTTCGTGATGCAGCTCAACGAGTTTTTTATCTTCTAATAATGCGATCTCTACACCTGTAGGAGCAGCATTAATAATTATTTCTTTGTTCACTAATTCGCAACTTTAATCTGCAATCGTTATTGAGTAATAACAACAAAACATAGCCGTAGCTATATATACTTACTATCAAAACCTGCCACTGATAAGGTTAAAGGAATGGAAAAGGTAAAGTTGCAGCGATGAAAGTGTGGCCTGAAAGTTTCAAATGCCGTAGTGAAAAGTACTACGGCATCTGAATGACAGTAGAGAAGAGTTATTTGTTCTTCTTCTTATGACGATTCTTTCTTAGTCTTTTTTTACGTTTGTGAGTAGCAATTTTATGACGCTTTCTCTTTTTACCGCAAGGCATACTCAATAATAATTTTCTTGTTAATTAATATGTTTCTTATTTCTGCAATTCCTCTATGCGATGTTGAATTTCTTCTTTCGCCTGAGGTATCTGAATCAAATCTTTCAGCTTCTGATATTGGGCAATAGCACTAGCCTTATCACCTTTTCTTTCATATGCTTCTGCTAACCTGAAGATGATCTCCATATTAGCAGGCTCTTTCTTCAGAATAATATTCAGCCTTTCAATTGCTTTATCGAATTGTCCGGTTTTTATACCACCTAATGCCAGCACTTTTTGTGCATACACATTATCCGGATTCTTTTTAGTGATTTCGGTTATTGGTAAAATGCCTTGCATTGGATTATCGGAGATATTACCGAAAATGTAGCAGGCTCCAAGACCAATCTTACTGGAATCGTTAGCCGGATTTAATTCTAAAGCTTTTTCAAAAAGAACTTTTGCATTTGTTGCAAGCCAGGTTTGTAATGAAGGATTTTCAACTTCCATTAACCTGCCTGTCAGCAAATGGGCTGCAAAGGTGAGGCTTTTTTCAGAATTTTCCAACTTAGAAGCTTCTGCAGTGTAGTATGCGTAAGGCTCAAAGGCCTGAACACTGTCTTTCCAGAATTTAGCAAGCTGATGATAAACATGAATTTGTTGTTCTTTAACATCACCACGAACAACAGAATTTTCCAGCTTAGTTAAATAATCCAGCTGGTAATCTTTAAGATTTCCTTTGTAATCTAGTAATATCTGGGAAATAGAGATCTCAGCTGCAGCAACAGGTTGATCGTCTGCAGGTTGAGGTTCTTTCGAAACGGTTTTTCCGAAAATAAATAATAAAGAAAAGAGAATGATACCACTGGTAATCAATACCAGTTGAGGCTTAATCTTCTTCGTCGTTTTCACTTAGTGGTTTTGGCACAAATGTACCGGGTTGAATCTTCTCTTTCACCTCATTTACAAATTCTTTAGAAGGTTTGAAAGCAGGAATGTAATGCTCCGGTATCTCTACAGCAATATTTTTCTTGATATTACGGCCAATTTTTGCGGCTCTTTTCTTGGTAATGAAGCTGCCAAAGCCCCTGATATAGATATTTTCTCCTTTAGAAAGATTGTCTTTCACTTCTTTGAAGAAAGATTCCAGTGAAACCAGTACATCAACTTTTGGGATGCCTGTTTTTTCAGAAATATTGTTGATCAGATCGGACTTTCTCATATTATCAATTGATTTTTAATTGAATATTAGAAACTCTAAATTACAACAAAGATGCCAGCCGAATAAAAAATGCCAAATTTTTTTAAGCCGTTTACCTTTGACACTGAGTTTTTTAGCCAGAATTAAAATTTTGCAAGTGTTTAAAGCTGAGAATTATATGGAATAAACCCTTTCTCTTCTTTTATTTGTTTGATGAAAACCGGGTTCACCACGCTTTTGATGAAGTGGAACATCGAAAAAAACAAGCGTCAGATGCCGTGGAAGGGAGAAAAAGACCCGTATAAAATATGGCTCAGTGAGGTGATACTTCAACAAACCCGTGTAGAACAGGGACTTGGATACTACCAACGGTTTATTAAACGATATCCTTCTATTGAGAACTTAGCAAGGGCTAAAGATGAAGAGGTGTATAAGCTTTGGGAAGGACTTGGATATTATAGCCGATGCAGAAACTTACTTTTTTCTGCAAGGATGATTCATAAAGATCTCGGCGGAAAATTTCCTGAAACCTACGACGAAATACTAAAATTAAAAGGAGTAGGTCCTTATATAGCTGCTGCGATAGCTTCCTTTGCACATAATCTTCCGTATGCTGTGTTAGATGGAAATGTTTTCCGTGTGTTGTCAAGAATATATGGAGTAGAAACACCAATTGATTCTACTGAAGGCAAGAAACAATTCTCAATTATAGCTGAGGAGAACCTTGATAAGAAAAATGCAGGTGAATACAACCAGGCCATCATGGATTTTGGAGCTACAGTTTGTAAACCAATGGTGCCTAACTGTAGTGCTTGCCCCATGAAAAAAATCTGTGTAGCTTTTAATGAAGGTTTGGTTAATCATCTTCCCGTGAAGGAAAAAGTGATGCAGAAAAAAATCAGGTGGATTTACTATTTTCTTTTTGAAGTGGATGAAAGACTTTTAGTTCACCAACGAACGGCAAAAGATATATGGCAGAACCTGAATGAATTTTATCCTTTTGAAAGTCCGATAGAGATAGTATGGGATGAAAATAAATTAAAAGCATGGTTGAAGGATCAACTGGAGGTGAAGACATATAAGCTCAAACACATTTCAGAAATACAGTCACAACAACTAACGCATCAAACAATAAAAGGGCAGTTTTTCAGAATAGCATTAAAGATTATTCCTAAAACACTTGATCATTATGAATGGGTAACTGATAAAGAAATGAAGAAATTGGCTTTTCCCAAGTTCATAAACGCTTACCTGGAAACTGAAGGATAAACTGAATAAGAGCTGAAATAGGTGCTCAGTGTTCAGAAAGTACAAGAGTGCGACGCAACGAAGCTGACTGAAGCTCAAAAGCTTGTTTCCCAAAAAAAATCTCTCACAATTCTTTTATTTTATAAAAAAGGCTAATTTTAAAAGTCATCTACACTTTAGAAGAACTAAAAACTAACGTATGAGAGGGGTTAACAGAGTTATGTTGATCGGTAATTTAGGTAAAGACCCGGATGTGCAACACCTGGAAGGAAATATTGGAGTAGCTAAATTTCCGCTTGCCACTACCGAAACTTATAAGGACAGAGCCGGTAAACTGGTTTCGCAAACTGAATGGCACACTGTTGTGCTTTGGAGAGGTCTTGCAGAACTTGCCCAGAAATATCTGCACAAAGGAAGTCTAATTTATGTAGAAGGTCGTTTACGTACCAGGAGCTGGGAAGATAAAGAGGGCAATAAAAAATTTGCAACTGAAGTAGTTGGCGATAATCTTATTATGTTAGATAAGAGAGGTGATGGTCATCATATTCCGGGATTGAGCCAGGATGGTATGGAAGGCTATACTGAAGATGTACCACCATCTTTGGGAGAATCTTCAGAAACACTTCCTTTCTGATCGATGATAAAGAGTAACGCTGCAGCGTTGCTATTCTTCATTAAAATTTTGTGTGTTGGACTATCACCCGGTCGTTCATAATCTTTTATTTTTTGCTGTTGATCCACAGGGTACTACGGTTTTAGTAGTACTGCTTTTATTCCTGTTATTATTCTCCTTCATAATTGCAGGAGCTGAAGTTGCATTTTTTTCGCTTACCTATAAAGACATCAATCATCTTAAGACAAAGCAGATACCTGTCTATGATAAGATTGTTGATCTTCTTGAGCATCCTAAAGCATTACTTGGTTCTTTATTGATTGGCAACAGCCTTGTGAATATTTCTATCATCATCATTTCAAACCTGGTGATTGATCAGCTGTTTCATTTCAAGTTTGAGTGGATTGAACTCATCACAAAAATTGTTTCAGTCACTTTTTTACTAGTGCTTTTTGGAGAGATTATGCCGAAGGTGATGGCTACGCAGAATAACATTCGGTTTGCAAAAGATGTAGCTCCGTTTATTGAAATAGTATTTTATCTGTTTAAAGGCATTAGTGGATGGATGAGCAAGTTCTCTGATGTAATTGAAAGAAGATTGGCAAAAAAGAAAAACGGATCACTCAGCCAGGAAGAAATGAATGATGCTATTGACCTTAGCGATAGCAAAGAGAAAAACATCCTGAAAGGAATAGTAAAGTTTGGCGATACCACTGTTAAGCAGATCATGAAAGCAAGGCTTGATGTACATGGAATAGACTATGATACTTCGCTTGAAGAATTAATAAAAAAAGTAGAAGACCTACACTACAGCCGTGTTCCTGTTTACAACGAAACACTCGATCAGGTTTCAGGTGTGCTTTACACCAAAGACCTTTTGCCTTTCCTTGATGGGGGTAAAGATTTTGATTGGCATAGGTTACTCCGTCCACCATATTTTGTGCATGAGCAAAAATTGATTGAAGATCTGCTGAAGGAATTTCAATCAAAGCGAATACATTTTGCAATTGTTGTGGATGAATTTGGTGGTACGAGTGGTATAGTTACACTGGAGGATGTTTTAGAAGAGATCATCGGCGAAATAAAAGATGAGTTTGATGATGAGGAAGTGAGCTATAAAAAACTGGATGAGAATAATTACATCTTCGAAGGAAAAACACCTATTACTGATGTATGTAGGGTAATGGGTTTACAGTTAGATACTTTTGATGAAGTAAAAGGTGAAAGTGATTCACTTGCTGGTCTTGTATTAGAACTGGCTGGTGATATTCCTCCTGTTAATAAAGTGATTTCTGCAAACGATTTTGAATTCACGGTATTGGAATTAGAAAAAAACAGGCTTAACAAAATTAAAGTCACCATTAAAAAGCAGTTGAATTAGTTTTGGGGATGCAATGTTTTTTGTTTTATGTTTCTCGTTATTTGAACACTAAGCTAATACTTGTTCTTACTATTGTCTTTGGCCTATGGTCTATGTCCTCTTCCTGTAATTCTCCATTCACACCCAAACCCAAAGGCTATTTTCAGATAGAATTTCCAGAAAGAAAATATCAATTATTTGATCAGCCTGGCTATCCTTATTCATTTGAATATCCGGTGTACAGTAATGTGGTTAAAGACAGTACATTTTTTGGAGAAGCTACCGAAAATCCATGGTGGGTGAATATTGATTTTCCTCAGTTCAGCGGAAAAATTTACATCAGCTATAAAGAAGTTGGCGTAAATAAATTTGATAAACTGTTGAACGATGCTTTCAATCTTACCAATAAGCACAGCCAAAAGGCATATTCAATTGATGATTCACTGATGATCACCCCAAATAATGTTACCGGAATGTTTTTTAATGTGGGTGGTGATGTAGCTACTTCATATCAATTTTTTTTAACTGATTCTACCCGGCATTTTCTACGTGGTGCTTTGTATTTTGAAGCATCGCCTAACCAGGATTCAATTGGTGTGGTGAATAATTTCGTGGCAGAAGATATGCGTCACCTGATCAACACTTTCCGCTGGAAACAAAAAGCCACTCAATAAATGAATGGCTTAGCAAACAAGGAAACTCCCAACAAGTTCCCGATTTATAACGATTCTTTTAGTGAATAGTTACTCTCCGGTATAGAGAATTAATTCATATATAAGTTCCTTCCTGGTTAGGTGAAAATGTTAACTGTGAAAGCAACTAAATGAATGGTCGTGTGGAGATGTTATCTTCGCAATATGATTGTGATTGATAATAAGCTGGTGAGTGACGAACTGGTGGAGGCAAAATTCGTTTGTGACCTCAACAAATGCAAAGGTGGATGTTGTGAAGATGGTGATGCCGGTGCTCCGTTAGAAAAAGCTGAGCTCGACGAGATTCAGAAAGCTTACGAGATTGTAAAACCTTATATGACGAAAGAAGGTATTGCTGAAGTTGAAAAGAGAGGTAAATATTATTTCGATGATGAATTTGGCTGGGTAACACCAACTATTAATGGTGGAATCTGTGCCTATGGTTTCAGGGATGAATTCGGCATAATTAAATGTGCAATTGAAAAAGCTTATCTAAACAACGAGATAACCTGGAAGAAACCGATCAGCTGTCATTTATTTCCTGTAAAAATCACAAAGAGTAAAGAAGATTCCGATCTCGAATATGTAAACTATGAGCCGAGAGAAGATCTTTGTAAAGCAGCATGTTCACTTGGTAAAAAGCTAAAAGTGCCGGTATATATTTTCCTAAAAGAATCCCTGATCAGAAAATATGGGGAGGAGTTTTATGAAACATTGGCTGCAACGGCTGAGCATATGAAAGAAACGGCCAGATAGTACAGACAACTGACTTATGAAAAAATATTTTGCACAACATCCTGCTTTATCACAGGTGTTGTTTTTTATCATGATCATTGTTTGCCTTGTCGGGTGGATATCACCACCTATCGCTTTGCTGGCAGGTTTTCTTTTTGCTGAATTGATCGGTCATCCATTCTTACAACTCAATAGCAAAGCCACGGCACAACTTTTAAAGATCTGTGTAGTTTGTTTAGGCTTCGGAATTAATTTAACTACAGCCATAGAGGCAGGTAAAAGTGGATTTTTATTCACCGTTGCAACAATCGTTATCACTATTTTGCTGGGTTATATAATTGGTAGAGTTCTAAAGATCAATAAACCAACCACCCATCTTATTTCTTCAGGAACAGCAATCTGTGGAGGAAGTGCTATTGCAGCAGTAGCTCCTGTAATTAATGCATCAGACAGAGATATTTCTGTATCTCTCGGAATTGTGTTCGTACTGAATGCTGTTGCATTATTCCTTTTTCCAATTCTCGGTCATGCTTTGCAACTAACGCAACATGAATTTGGTCTTTGGGCTGCTATTGCCATTCACGATACAAGCAGTGTGGTTGGTGCTGCTACCACTTTTGGCGAAGAAGCTTTGCAAACTGCAACAGTGGTAAAACTTGCAAGAGCTTTATGGATCATTCCACTAGCTATCGTTACGGCTTTTGTGTTTAGGACAAAGGGAAAGAGTATCAAAATTCCCTGGTTCATACTTTGGTTTGTACTTGCAATAATCATTAACAGTTATGTAAATGAAATTTCAACCATTACACCACAAGTAGTCGCTGCTGCAAAAAAAGGTTTAGTGCTAACCCTTTTCCTTATTGGAGCCGGTTTGTCAATCAAAAAAATAAAAGAAGTCGGTTGGAAACCTTTATTGCTCGGAATAATACTTTGGTTAGTAATTTCGCTTGTATCATTGCTGGTGATAAAAAACGTTATGTAGCAGGGGTTCGGATCATATATTGAGCTTATGTTGCGTCGCACTCTTCAGGTTCCTGTTCAATGTTGAGCAAAGTTTAGAACGTGCAAGTGAGTGACACAACAGACGATGAGTAAAGGAACAACTGCTCGTAAAATAAAATATTCACGATTCACTATTTGATCAATCACTATGTCAGAATCTGCTTCTTCATTCATAGCAAAGAGTAATATCAAAGCTGGAGATCTTGAGCATCGCAAAAAGATAAACTTCAACATTGGTAAATACAATGCCGTTGTGCCTGTTGGTAAAACACAGTTCAGCGATGTGATGCTTGCAAGAGAAAAAGCTAAACAAACAAAGTGGAAAGCAATTGAGCATTTGGATAAATATCTGGAGCAGTTTGAAATTGAAATAACCAAACGTGGTGCGAAAGTATTATGGGCAGAAGATGCTAAACAGGCTTTGGAACATGTTGGTAGAATTTGCAAAGAGAAGAATTGCAAAACCCTGGTGAAGAGTAAGAGCATGGTAACGGAGGAAATTCACCTGAATCATTATTTAGAAAAGAATGGAATTGAAAGTGTAGAAACAGATCTTGGTGAATACATTCAGCAATTAGATGAAGAGCCACCATATCATATTGTTACTCCGGCAATGCACAAAAGCAAAGAAGATGTTGCCAAACTTTTTGCAGAGAAATTAGGCACTGATCCTAATCTTACACCTGAGCAATTAACGTTAGTTGCAAGAGAAAAACTGCGAGAAAAATATGTGCAGGCAGAAGTTGGAGTTACCGGTGCAAATTTTATTATCTCTGATATCGGCGGTATTGCCATCACAGAAAATGAAGGTAACGGAAGATTGAGTTGTGCCTGGCCAAAAACACATATTGTAATTTCCGGGATTGAAAAAGTACTTCCTTCTATAAATGATCTAGCTCTTTTCTGGCCTTTACTTTCAACGTTTGGTACAGGGCAAAAGGTTACTGTGTATAATACGATTGTAGCTGGTCCAAGACAACCGAATGAAACAGATGGTCCTGAGGAAATGTATGTGATATTACTTGACAATGGCAGGACAAATTTGCTTGCCAATGCTGCATCAAGAGAAGCTTTATACTGCATTCGTTGTGGGGCATGTTTAAATGCCTGCCCGGTTTATAAAAATATTGGTGGTCATACTTATGATACAACTTACAGCGGACCGATAGGTGCTGTTATTACGCCACATCTGAGAGATATGGATGAATTTAAACATCTCAGTTACGCATCATCTTTATGTGGTAATTGCACTGAAGTTTGTGCAGTAAGAATTAATCTTCACGAATTACTGTTGGAAAACAGGAGAGAATCTGTTTTAATTGGCAGTGCAGGAATTGCTGAACGTATTGCATGGAAAGCCTGGAAGAAAGCCAGCCTGAGTAGAAAGATGATGAACATGAGTAATGGTAAAGTGAAGAACTGGGTAGTGAATAAAATGTTTACCAAATGGACGAAACATAGAAGCGATCTTAACTTCAGTCAAAAAACATTCAACCAGATGTGGGAAGAGTTCAGATCTGATCTTTAATTTTTGCTATGCTCATTTATTCAGAGAAAATAACTGCACGGCTTCAATACATAGCGGAAGTATTCTTTGAAGATGTACAAATAACTTCATCTGTAAATGAGTTTTCATTATTTGATGGAGTAAAGCTTACCTATTCTTATAAGAAATTCAGTGACCAGGAATTTCATATTCAACCTTCAGGTTTGTTGTTTGAAAAAGATATTAAAAGGCAACAAATAATTTGCAGTGATTGGAATGGGCTAAAGATTTTCTTTTCAACTAAAGGAGATATTTCTTTCGATATTTTCTCTGCTTCATTTTATTTACTCAGCCGGTATGAAGAATATCTCCCTCATAAGAAAGATGCTTACGGAAGATTTTCTCATGAAGAAAGCTTAGCATTCAAACAAAACTTTCTTCATTTTCCATTGGTTAATTTATGGATGATGGAGTTTTATTATCTTTTGAAACAAAAGTTTCCTGCATTTCAAAACCCATCATCAGAATTTTCTTTTCTACCGACCTACGATATTGATATTGCTTATGCTGTGAAGGGAAGAGGATGGTTGCGAAAATTGATCAGCAGGATCAGGAAAACCGGAATATCAACGAAAGGAAAAGATGTTTTTGATATATATGATTGGCTGGATGAACTGCATGCAAAACATGATCTTTCTCCACTTTATTTTTTCCTGTTGGCAAAACGAAGGAGTAAGTATGATAAAAATCTGTCACCTAAATCTGCTACTTTAAAAAGTCTTATCAGGAGAATTTCAGCGAGATACTCAATTGGCATTCATCCTTCCTGGCAAAGTTATTTTGATGAAGCATTGATAAAAACAGAGTTGAATACCTTGCAAAAGATTTCAGCAAAGCAAGTTTCAGCTTCAAGACAACATTATATTCAGTTCACTTTGCCACAGACTTTCAGGTGCCTTGTAGAATCAGGTGTAAAGGATGATTATTCTATGGGTTATGGTAGCATCAATGGTTTTCGTGCATCTTTCGCTGCTCCGTTTTATTGGTACGATCTGATGAAGGAAGAAAAAACATCGCTATTGCTTCATCCCTTCTGTTATATGGAAGCGAACTCATTTTTTGAACAGAAGCTTTCTGCAGAAGCAGCATCAAATGAATTGCAGCAGTATTATGATGTAGTAAAAAAAGTTAATGGGCAACTCATCACTATTTTTCACAATCATTTTCTAACGGAAGAAAAGCAATGGCAACCCTGGAGAAAAATGTATGAAGATTTTCTAAGAAAGAATTTTAATGCAGTTACATCTCCTTCTCTGCAGGAACAGTAGTAGGTTTTTCTTTTAAACTATGGTTCACCATATACACTCCTGCAATGGTGATCATCGTTCCAATCAAAAGATCTATTGTTAAAGGTTCAGTCAATACAACAGCTCCAATAAGCATGGCAACAATCGGATTAATGTATGCATATAATGATGCAATACCTGCAGGCAAATGTTTCATTGAATAGATAAAACAAACGAAAGCAATACATGAGCCTGCCAGAACAAGATAGACTAATCCACCCCAGGATGCTGCAGGAATTTCTGTTACAGGAATATGTTCTCCTGTTGCAAAAGCCATAGCCATAATGAACGGTGAACTTAATGCCATTTGCCAACCCATTCCATAATAGGGATTCATGTTCAGTTTCTTTCTTGCAACCATTATTGTTCCGATACTCCATGAAAGTGTTGCAATCAAGCCAAGTATAACACCGAAAATGTATCCTGCTTCATGATGATGAAATGCACTGTCGTAAAAAACAAATCCGATTCCTGCAATTCCTAAAAACAATCCAACAAAGGTTAACGGCTTCACTTTCGTTTTGAAGAAAATCATTTCAATAATCACAACAAACAAAGGAAACAAAGCACCGATCAATGCACCAAGTCCGCTGGAAATATAACGGATGCTCCATGTGCTTAATCCGTTTGCGAGAATCAAAAGAAAAATAGCAATAAAGAGTAATGATCTTAGTTGCGAAAGTTTTGGCCAGGGTTCACCTTTTAGTTTGAAGAATATAATAAAAACCAAGCCGGCCATTAGTTGTCTTATAGAAGATATTTGCAGCCCAGGCACTTTCTCTACAGCAATTTTACTTGCCACCCATGTGCTTCCCCAAATGAAACTGGTGGCGCACAATGCTAAATAGGCTTTATGTTTATTGTTTAGGTTCAATTGTTATTTACCGGTCTATTGCATTACTATGATGCTTCTGTTGCGTCGCACTCTTGTACTGATAGAACATCATTCCTCATCTCAATGTTTAAAATGCCTCATTCCTGTCATCACCATAGCAAGGTTATGCTGCACGCAATAATCAATACTGTCTTTGTCTCTGATAGATCCACCAGGCTGAATAAATGATTCTACTCCTTCTGCATGAGCCATCTGCACACAATCATTGAATGGGAAAAATGCATCGCTGGCTAACACTGCACCATTCAAATTAAATTTAAAGTGCTTTGCTTTTTCAATTGAATGACGCAATGCATCAATCCTGCTGGTCTGTCCACAACCTTTACCGATCAATTGTTTGTTTTTTATCAATGCAATGGCATTACTTTTTAAATGCTTGCAAACAAGATTGGCAAATTCAAGATCAGCCTTTTCTGTTTCAGTTGTTTTTCTTCCGCCAACTTCATTCCATTCTGTATAACTGCCCTCATCTATATTTTGCATCAATGTTCCATTCAACAAAGACTTATATTGTTTGTAAGATTTATCTCCTTCCGCATTCAATTGTAGAAGTATCCGGTTCTTCTTGCTTTGTAAAACCTGCAGGGCATCAGCATCGAATGATTGTGCTATTAATACTTCAAAAAATATTTCATGGATGGCCTGTGCTGTTGCAGCATCAATTGTTCCATTGCAAACCAATACTCCACCAAAAGCACTTTCAGGATCACCTGCTAAAGCAGCATCCCAGCTTTCTTTTACAGATGCTCTTGAAGCAATACCACAAACATTGGTGTGTTTAATAATTGCAAAACTAGTTTCGTTGAATTCGGTTATTAACTGTATTGCTGCATCAACATCAACAAGATTATTATAAGAAAGTTCTTTGCCATGTAATTGTTGAAAGATGTTCTTCAACTCGCCATGAAAGATAGCTTCCTGGTGTGGATTTTCTCCGTAGCGCAACACCTTTGCATCTTTTGCAGTAATATGTTGTAGTTGTGTAAGCGGATTAAAATAATTGCTGATAGCAATATCATAATACATCACCACTTCAAAAGCCCTTGCTGCAAAGGTTTTACGTTGTTCTATTGATGTACTTCCTTTTTGATCATTTAATAAACCTAATAACGAATCATATTGAGCTTTATCTGCTACTACCAATACATCTTTGTGATTCTTTGCTGCTGCTCTGATCATTGATGGTCCACCAATATCAATTTTCTCAATAATAGCTGATTCTTCTTTTGTGTTCTTCAATGTTTCTTCAAAAGGGTAGAGGTCAACGATCACAAGGTCAATCTCAGGAATGTTGTATTGTTCCATCTCTTTCACATCCTGTGCTTCTGCTCTTCTGCCAAGAATTCCACCAAACACTACAGGATGTAAAGTTTTTACCCTGCCACCTAAAATTGAAGGGTAAGTAGTTAAGCTTTCTACTGCCACACAAGGAATATTATGTTGCTGCAAAAAATCCTGCGTACCACCGGTTGAATAAATAGTGATGCCGAGTTCATGGAGTTTTCTGCCGATCACATCAATACCATCTTTATAGAAAACAGAGATCAGAGCAGATTGAATTTTCTTTTGCATTACAAAGTAGTTGATAGTTCATGGGTCATAGGTCATGGGATATTCTATAAATTACCACCTATGAACTATGATCCTTAAAGATCCATTTCGAAAGCACCTTGATCAGGTACTGAATAATGCCGCAAATGTAGGCTGTCGCAATCTTTTTTCCAGAGACGAATTTTCCATAGTGGATTTGTTGCATCGAATACCAGCAGACCAAAGTTGTAATGCTCTTTTAGCCTGTTAATGTAAAGCTTTGGGTTTTTGGTGATGACAATTACATCTGCATTCACTTTTTCCGCCGGAGTTTCGTATGGTAATGCTTCATCAATAACAATTATCTTTTTTTCATTGCTCTGAATCCTGTTCTCATCAATGAAAACTGAGTTCAGTATTCCTGCATTCATCCTGTTAACGATTCTGGACGGCCGTAAATGAAAGTTTCTAAGAAAGCCGTCTTCCAACAAAGAAGAATCGCCATAGAATGTATAATTACTTCCTTCCACCACATCAATTGCTGTATGCTGCGGAACGTTATAAACAATAAGCTTGCGCTGCTGATTTACTTTGAAGATGTCAATACTTCTTAAACCAACATAACCAATCATTGATATTCCTGCTGCAAAAAGCATTTGTTTGTTTCTTCTCAAAAGCCATACAGCACCGAATATGAGAGTAGCGAAAATGAATAATGATTGCGGAATGGTGATTTGAATGCCATCTGTAACAGCCCATGGAATTCTGTCTGTTCGTTCAATAAATAAATTCATTATCCATATCATCCATTCCACTGCTTTGCCCCATAGCTCTCCTAAAACAGGAATGAAAGAAAAGATCAATAGAGCAATTTCAGCAAACAAAATCAATCCTGATAAAGGAACGATGATAAGATTAGTGAGCAGAAATAGATTGGGGAATTGATGAAAATGATATAAGACTATGGGTAAGGTTAATACCTGTGCTGATAAACTGATTGCTGCAAGTTTCCATGTGCCGGAAAGCAACTTATTTCCAAAGTAAACCCAGTTATTAATTGGTTTTGAAAAAGCTATAATACTTAATACTGCAGCAAACGAAAGTTGAAATCCAACATCCCACAAAAAGAATGGGTTAATGAGCAATAGGATAAATGCCGATGCTGCTAATGTGTTGTAAATGTTGGTTCTTCGTGAAATAGATTCGCCAATAACAATGCATGTAAACATTACCGCAGATCGTAAAATAGAAGGCACCGCTCCGGCAATAAAAGTGAACATCCAGAGCACTAACAAAATGATGACTGGTTTTGTGAGCCTGTTCCATTTTGCTTTTCTAAATCTTGAAAAGATCCAAACCATCATGCCATAGATCATTCCAAGATGAAGTCCGCTAATGGCAATGATATGAACCACACCGGTGTTACTGTATGATTGTACCAATTCTTTATCAAGATCATCCCTGTAACCGATCAATAATGCTTCAGCAACTGCTACTTCATTTTTTTCTTTGATATATTTTCTTAGCGTTGATAACACCCATAATCTTGAGTTGATAAGTGATTGATCGAACCAATTTGTATTTGAAGTAGAAAGAATTGTGTAATCTGCTTCTTTTAAAAATGCCTGGTGATATATGTTTTGAAAAGCGCAATATCTTTTATAATCGAATCCTCCAGGATTTCCTGAATTAGTTATTGGTTGAAGTGGTTTATGTATGATTAATTGTGAGCCATATTTCAAATCAGGTTTTACACTATCCTTCTGAAAGTATAATAGTATATCACCTTTTACAGCAGTTAAAGAATCGTTCTTGATAACATTTTCAATTGTTGCAAGAGCCTTGTAGGATTTTGGTTTCTCAACTAATGGCTCCTGGATCGTTACAATTACGGCATCAACGGTTGAATAATAATGATTGATCCATTCAGGATCATTCTCAATATTTCTGGTGTTCACCAATAAGCCTCCGAGCCCAAGGAATACAAGATTTATTCCTATACCTGATATCCAACGAAGGAAGTATAATTTAGGAAGTGAGAACAGCTTCAATAATAGTAGCAAAATCATTCCAAGAACTACCGTCATCCAAACAAAACCATCAGCTATTTGCAGGTAAAACTGTAAGATAATTCCTGCCATTAAGGGTAGAAGAACCCTGAGGAATGGATTTTGTTTCCAGATCGATACACCGAACTGCTGCATCATTGAATTTAACTACTCATTTTCAACACAGCAAGCTTTGTGGGAAAATTGATTTTGGCTTTAGTCATTTTCATGGAGGTTCAGTTCGTTTTGTTGATTGTATTTTTATCTCGCTGAACCTACATCAAAATAATGTAGGTTTGCGAAATCTTTCGCTGAAAATGAGTCAAACGCTTTCTTCAAACGAATCAATCCCATCTCAACGTAAAAAAGTAATTGTTCTTGGTAGTGGCCCTAATAGAATTGGTCAGGGAATTGAATTTGATTATTGCTGTGTTCATGGGCTTTTAGCCATAAAAGAATGTGGATACGAAGCAATTATGGTCAATTGTAATCCCGAAACAGTGAGTACAGATTTTGACATGGCCGATAAACTTTACTTTGAACCGGTTTATTGGGAACATCTTTGGGAGATCGTGGAATTGGAAAAACCGGAAGGTGTTATCGTTCAGCTTGGTGGACAGACAGCACTTAAGCTTGCTAAAAGATTACATGCAAAAGGAATAAAGATCATCGGAACTTCTTACGATAATATGGATATCGCTGAAGATCGTGGAAGATTCAGTGATCTGTTGAAAGAACTTGATATTCCTTATCCTGAATATGGAACGGCTTACAGCGCTGATGAAGCAATTGATGTAGCCAATAAAGTGGGATATCCTGTATTGGTTCGTCCGAGTTATGTGTTAGGCGGACAAAGAATGAGGATCGTTATCAATGACGAAGAAGTTGAAAAAGCGGTGATCAGTTTATTAAAACATATTCCCGGCAATAAAATTCTGATTGATCATTTTCTTGATCGCTGCCAGGAAGCTGAGATCGATGCTATTTATGATGGCGAATCATTTCATGTAATGGGAGTGATGGAACACATTGAACCTGCCGGAATTCATAGTGGTGATAGCAACGCTGTACTTCCTGCTTTTAATCTTACACCATTGGTTGTTGAAACAATGGAAAAGTATGCAGAGAAAATTGCAAAGGCATTAAACATTAAGGGTTTGATCAATATTCAATTTGCTATAAAGAATGGAAAAGTATATGTGATAGAAGCCAATCCAAGAGCTTCCAGAACAACTCCATTCATTGCAAAAGCCTATGGTATTCCTTACCTGAATGTTGCCACGAAAGTAATGTTAGATGCTGCTAAGCTCAAGGATTTTACTTTTGAAAAGAAGTTACAAGGCTATGCTATCAAAGAACCTGTATTCAGCTTTGAAAAATTTCCGGGAGTGAATAAAGAGTTAGGTCCTGAAATGAAAAGCACCGGAGAGGCAATACGTTTCATCAAAGATCTGCATGATCCTTACTTCAGACAATTATACAAGGAAAGAAGTATGCACCTGAGTAAATAACATGTTTATTATATTTTTTATTCCGCCAAACCATCAGCTTTCCATTGTTTAAAAACATTAATGGTACTGTCGCTAAGTTTTGGTTTTTTAAATGGCATATATCCTTTTTCTCCAGGATTCAATTGAATTCTTCTAATAATATCATCTATATGATCTTTTACAGACACATAAGTATTTAACGCTTCAATTTTTCCTCCTTTATCCGGAAAATGGCAAGGTGTACATTTATCAGCCATGATCGGCTGGATATCTGCTGCATAACTTAGCTTTTTTGGGGCTGTTACCGCTTTTGTAGAACGGCATTGGGTAAGCAAGACGGTTGTAATTGCAAAAGCGATTATTAGCAGTAGTTTTTTCATTAGTAATGGTTTAGGTATAAATATAAACGAAACTTTAATAAGGCTTGCGTATAATGTTGACTGTAAATTAAACCCTTTTCCAAACCTCCGTTCTGCCAAGCAGAGAAATGCCTATATAACCTCTCACTTTCATAGTGTTCTTGTTAGGCAAAGTTATTTTGCAGCTGTATTCTTTGCCACTTGAGGGATCATAAATCTCACCGGATATCCATTGGCCATCGTCAAAAACAAAATCTTTTAGTACAACCAAGCCCACAATATGATTATTTCTTTTATTAGGGTCTGGATTATGTTTGTCAACTTTAGGCTTGCCTTCTTTTAAAGGCTCCTTTAGCCAGATGATCTTGCCGTAGTATTTATTGTGAGATTTATAAATTTGAATTTTTGCTTTATTCTCAGCAGCAACCCAGGTTCCTACAATATCATCAGCATTTGTTTTTTGAGCCAAAGAGAATGTGGAAGTAAGCATAAAAGCAAGAAATAAAACATATTGGATTTTCATGATGGCTTTCTCTCAGTGTTTAAAAGAATTCAATTTAAACAAAGCACTGCAAATACAGCACCATTGCTTTGCTTTAAAGCAGCTATTTTTTGTAAATCCTAACAGAAAATCGAGAGTTTTGTAACTATGTTACGATTCCTGCTCATTTTATTGCTTGCGATTTGTGCAACTGCAAATGCTCAGCAAGGCTATCCTGCTACACCTGATAAATTATATGGACAGCTTTTTATTGATGTACAAAAGAGCCGAATTTTTCCTGATAGTAAAACCTTTGTTGATTGTATTCCACTTATACGTCCATCAGACATAATGTTGAAATATGAAGTCGAGGTAAAGAAAAAAGGATTTGACCTGAAATCTTTTGTGATGCAGCATTTTAAACTTCCCGCAGCACCAGAAGCGTTTATCACAAATTCAAAAGACATAAGGCAGCATATTAATAATCTCTGGCAGGTATTAAAAAGATCTGCAGATACAGTAAACGATCATAGTTCATTATTACCATTACCACATTCATATATTGTTCCCGGAGGAAGATTTCGGGAGATTTATTACTGGGATTCTTACTTTACCATGTTAGGATTAAAAGAAAGTGGTGAATATGAGATGATGGAAAACATGGTGAAAAACTTTGCTTATCTCATTAATCGTTATGGACATATTCCAAATGGAAACAGGAGTTATTACTTAAGCAGGTCTCAGCCGCCTTTTTTTAGTTTAATGGTTCAACTGCTTGCTTTAGTAAAGGGCAAATCGGTGTATACAACGTATAAAAATGAAATTACAGCTGAGCTCAATTATTGGAGCAAAACGACTAAAGTTGACTTGAGATATAAGGATGAATTGTTTACTCCAAGGCAAGAAAGTTATTTGGAAGATGATTCAACTGCCCGATTTGCTGTAAACGAGTACCGTAAACAAACCAGTGTAAAGGATAGCATTTTCTTGAAGAAAATAATTGATTCTGTTTATGCTTCTGTATGTAATAATCTTCGTTCAGCAGCAGCTAGTGGTTGGGATTTTAGTAGCAGATGGATGACCGGTGAGGGTTTGCATACAACCAATATCAACAATATTGAACCAGTAGATCTAAATGTGTTAAGTGTTGGCAATATAGGTCTGAATATTTTCAATAATCTTTCTAAGATGGCAGAGAAAGACTCATTAGATGTAGTTGAACTATATAATAAGCTCCAATATCCTGTTATTAAAAAGAAATTTTTTAACGATGACATTGGATGGTATTGTGATTATGATCGGCAATCGAAAAAGGTGATGAACAATCCTACATTAGCAGGAATGTATCCGCTCTTTTTCAATTTAGCGGATAAAAAAGAAGTTCCCCGTATTGTTGATTTTTTGCAGAAAAACTTTTTGAAAGATGGTGGTGTTGTAACATCATTAAAAAATACAGGCCAGCAATGGGATGCACCAAATGGATGGGCACCATTGCAATGGATAACAATAGTCGGGTTAGAAAATTATGGCTATCATGATTTAGCAAAAGAAATTGCAACAAGATGGATCAATCTTAATAAAAAAGTTTTTAATAGCACCGGTAAGTTGATGGAAAAGTATGATGTAGTAGATATTAATAAACCTGCTGGTGGTGGTGAGTATCCATCACAGGATGGTTTTGGCTGGACAAACGGAGTGTTATTGGCATTGATGAATAAATACGGCATACAATAGTTACAAACTGAAGTAAGCAGCAATGATCAATCCTTCGTTATCCTGTAAAATTGTTTGGTTGTTTATTCTTCTTCCCTGCATCAATGTTTGAGATAGATAGCCGGCTTCTATGCTAATACTCGAACTCGGTTTCATTCCCATCATCAACATAATTCTATTTTGATCGAATACATTAGTACCAACATTTTTTCCGGCACCAATAAAAATTTCATCTGCCATAGCAGCATACCATTTCTCTGACTTGCTTAGAGGATGTTGTAAACGGAGGAAATAACGAAAACGATGACTCAGAAACCATTCATCAATCACTCTTTCTGGTGCTGTAGTTCTTCTACCTATCCACCTTTGTTCTATTCTTAATCTTTGTTGAATTGACAGCTTTTGAATGTTGCTTTTGTATGTTACCTGCTCATAAATTCTATGCTCAGGAAAAGTTCCATTTGAAGCAATTGGGTAATCGCCATAGCTAAAGGTTTCTATCCAACCATATCCTAAACCAATGGCAACCTGTGGATTTAATTTGTATTGAATAGCTCCACGTAGCAAACTTTGCTGCCAATGTTTAAAACCATTAGTTCTTCTCCATTGATATTCTGCTACTAAGTCAAGCTTTTTATTCAGCGGTAAGGAAAAATGAACCTGTGGCCAGGTAATAAAATTTTTATCCTTAATTCTATCATTCTGTGCATTAATTGATATGCACCAAAGCAGCAAAATAAATGTTATTGTTTGTTTCATTTGTAAAAAAGAAAGGAGCTGCTTTCCAGCAGCTCCTCGGAAAGTTTATCAGGCCATTTCTTCTTCTAACTTCTTTGTAGATGTCAATTGGTTCGTGGCTTCGTAAAATTCAACTTTACCTGTAGCTACATCGTACATTGCTCCAACAATATTTATCTCTCCATTATCTACCATTTCTTTAATGATAGAGCTTCTTTCAAGAATAGCATTTACATTTTGCTTTACGTTTAAGGCAGCAACGTTTTCAACAAACTCAGGGTTAGACGATGAACGATTCTCCGAGGTGGATGTTTCTGCTTCGATGGCAGGTTCTATTTTGCTTAAAAGGCCAGAAAGATTACCAAGTTTTACATTGTCACAGGCTCCTTTTATCGCTCCACATTTGCTGTGTCCTAACACTACAATGATTTTTGCTCCGGCAACCTTACATCCAAATTCCATGCTTCCGATAATATCATCGTTAACAACATTGCCAGCTATTCTTATGCTGAAAATGTCTCCTAATCCCTGGTCAAATACAAGCTCTGCCGATGTTCTGCTATCAATACAACTCAATACAACTGCAAAAGGCCATTGACCGTCCCTGGTTTCATTTACCTGCTGCAGCAGATTTCTGTTTATCTTAAGATTGTTTATGAATCTTGCATTGCCTTCTTTCAGGATTTCTAATGCTTGCTGAGGTGTAATACTTTGCTGTAATTCTTTATTAAATGTTCTCATTGTTATAATATTTTATTGTTAATCAAGCTGCGGTGATGCTTTTTGTCTTAGACATTTGCAACGGTATTTTTTCAGAGTGTACATTGTGTGTATTGGTAATACCATATTTCTCTTTAAAACCAATGAGCACACAATTGATGTTTTTTTCTATTGCACGAATGCTGCAGAATTCACGAATGATCTCCAGTACATCAAAATCGATGTATTGTGTTTCTGAAGCATCAATCATAACAGTGCAATTTTCAGGCAGATGATCTAATGTTAGTTTTATACTGCCTTTGTTAAGGAAAGAAACTTCTTCAGATAAATCGATCCGAACAATCTCCCCTTCCTGGTGCTCTTCTTTATGGAAATAATATGAGTTTTTCATGTTGCCATAAAGAATAGCAAAAATGCTTGCTCCAAGCCCTAGTGCAACACCTGTAAGAAGGTCTGTAAAAACAATAGCTACTACAGTTACCATAAAAGGTATCCATTGAAATTTACCGTTTCCAAACATTTGCTTAAAAATGGAAATTTTGGCCAGTTTATAACCTGTCATTAATAATACTGCAGCTAAAGCACCCAATGGAATCATATTCAGAATACCTGGTATGAAGAGAGTACAAAGCAAGATCAATGTGCCATGTAGAATTGCAGATAATTTTGTTTTTGCTCCGGAATTTAAATTGGCACTGCTTCGAACAATTACACTTGTAATTGGCAAACCTCCTAACAATCCAGATAACATGTTACCAATTCCCTGTGCCTTCAGTTCACGATTGGTATTTGTTACTCTTCTTTTAGGATCAATCTTATCAATCGCTTCAATACAAAGCAATGTTTCTATTGAGGCAACGATTGCTATGGTAAAACCGGTGACTATTACATCTGCATTTATCTTAGAAAAATCCGGAAATACTAATAATCCCTTTAGTTCATCTAAAGAGTTGGCTACCGGAACTTTTACCAGGTGATCTCCTGAAATATACATTGCCGGAGCGAATGCTAAATAAAGTTGATTGATGATAATTGCTACAATTACCACAACAAGAGCTCCAGGAACCAACTTCAATTTGCTCATGAAAGGTTTTTCCCAGAGTATTAGAATAGCAAGCGACACAAGTGTTACAATAGTAACACCCATATCTATTCTAGATAATGCCTCAGATATTGCAGTGAAAACATTTCCCCCATCAGCTTGCCTGAAATCAAGCTGTCCTTCAGCATTTTTGTCAAAACCAAATGCATGTGGTATTTGGGTGAGAATAATAAGAATTCCTATTGCAGTAAGCATTCCTTTGATAACATTTCCCGGAATGTAATTAGCAACTATCCCGGCTTTTAAAAACCCCAGAATCAATTGAATTAAACCTGCAAGCACAACGGCTACCAGAAATATCTCAAAAGCTCCAAGCTTCGTTATTGAAGCCAGTACAATTGCAGCCAACCCTGCTGCTGGTCCACTAACACTTAAATTTGAATTACTAAGGCAACCGATTACAATACCACCAATGATACCTGCAATAAGCCCTGAAAAAAATGGAGCTCCAGATGCTAATGCAATACCAAGGCATAATGGAACAGCTACAAGAAACACGACAATACTTGATGGTACATCGTATTTAAGATTTGCGAATGCAGATCTCTTCATAAGATTATGTTTGAAATGAATTAATAAAATGCATGATTCTCCATTAAGGATGTTAATGGAAAACAGAAATTATTAGATTACATCTGGCGGCATAAATGGAGTGCCGGCATAACCTTTTGAGAGGAAGATTAAATAACGCTGATGAGAAGCCTTCAGCATTTCAGCAGTACTATGCTGGTGGAAAGATATAGACGAAAAATACGTGTGCTTAAGATCACTCTTTAATTTGGTAGTGGGTTTTTCGTCGTGAGTTTCTTCTTCTGCAAGGAGAGTCTGAGTGGCATTTAATTTAAAAGCAAGATAGCCATGTGCCAAAGGGCCCACAGCCATGAAGATGATCATTATGGTCATTAATATTCTTGCCATTCAGTTTGCAAATATATACACATACAAAAATCCTGCAAGCCTAATTATGATATTTTTAGTTGCCAGATTGTCGGCATTTGTTTATCGTACGTAATAAAATCATTGCAAGATATCCACAATCGATTAAAATGTACAGAGATATAGCCTGAACTTGTATATATAAAACTTAAGGAGTTCCTTCCACAACATTATCATTATTATCACTTCCTAAACTCCAGTATTGATTTTCTTCATCACCTTGACCTAAGGCTTCCCTGGTAATTTCATCAGGTGAAGTATCCATATCAAGATCATCTCCACTTTCTACCTGGCTTTCTTCATTTAACTTTTCTCCATCAAAATCAGTATCATCTAATCTTGCTTGTCTTAACCTATCTTCATCTTCAGTTGGATAATACATATCATCTTCCAGCATCATTCTTTCTTCTGCACTTACATCGGCTTCAGTGCCCATTTCAATGCCCAGATCTGTATCCATATCGCTATCAAGGTCTGTTGGTGTGCTGTTCGTTCTTTCATCCTCAACCACTGGATTTAACCTGTGAGAAGTCGTGGCATTATGAAAATTAGGTAATGCTTCTACATTCACATCCATTCTTTCAGCATCACTTCTGCTATCCATAATGTCTTCTGTTTTTGAATAATGCGGATAGCCCGGAAAATCATTATCGCTTTTTTTGTTGTCTAATCTTTTCGCAGGATTATTTGCCTGTATCTTTTGCTGTTCAACCTTATCTATATTTTTCCTGGCCATGATATCTGTTTTAATAAACAGTATAAATCTTATGCCGTATTGATGCAGAACTGTTAAAGCTGGTGTATCAGAATTGAAAATCAATGATGAAGAATTTCATCAATCATCATTATCCCCTCTGTCGTTATTTCTGTTGAATAATTGGAATGTAGAACTGCCAAATTTATAACTGAATGTTATACGAAATGTTCTAACATTTCGTCGGTAAGAATCCTGGAAGAACCGATCCGTATCTATAACTGAACCCCATTTGTTAGTCCAGAAAATATCATTGGCGCTGAAGGTCAGGGAAGCTTTCTTATCCTTCAGAAAATCTTTTCTTATTGCAAGGTCTGTACTGTATTGTGCTACTCTTCTTCCTTGTGGAATTATTTCAGGAGATTCATATTCAGTTATCACCTGGAAACCCAGGTTATTGAAAAACTTTGATCGTTCCGTTTCAATTTTATAATTGATGATGAGCTTTGCTTCCCAGTTAAACCCTTCATTGTTCAGGTTTAATTTATCTGTGGATGCGATTACTTTTCTGTATTGCAAATCAACAGACGGTGTAATGTCAAAGTTCTTACTGAACTTATGCTGTAAGACAAACTCAGCACCCATTCTGTTAGTTGCAGTGGCATTAATGAAAGTATTCAATATCGCATTTGGGTCAACAGCTGCATTATTCAATTGCTGATATTGTGCTGCAGTAATGGTGTCGCTATATCTTGTAATATCACCCTGGTTATTTCTATAATAGATTGATGCAAGGAAATCTCCTTTCTCAAACTTTCGGTTGTAATTAAATTCAAATGAGTTCGTGTATTCAGAACGAAGTCTTGGATTACCAATGCTAACATTCACCGGATCACTGATGTTGAGGAAAGGATTCAATTGCCAGAAATTTGGTCTGCGAATTCTTCTGGAAAAATTTAATTGAAAGTCTGTATTGTCATTTACCGTCTTAGTTAAAAACAAACTTGGGAATAACGCATCGAATAAACTTTTGAAGCTTTCTGGATAATTATAGCCAAATTCTTCCCCTGTATCTAAAAGTTTTCCGTTGAATGAAGACAGTTCAGCTCTTAATCCTGCCTGGTAAGAAAATGTTTTTGATAATTTATTAGAGTAAGTGAGATAAGCTGCGTTTACAATTTCTCTGTATTCAATATTATTGCTCAGCGGAAGAATTGTTTCTATACCGCCATTTTTTGCCACAGCAATAAATTTACTGCCGACGTTGTTGATATAACTTCTAAAACCGGTTTCAAGCTTTCCATCTTCACCAATTGGATCCGTAAAATCAAGTTGAAAAGTTACCTGGTTATTGTCATTGCTTCCGGTATTATTTACCCTGTTAGGAATGTTGTAAAAACTTCCATCTGGTAAATAGAATGCGTTGTATATATTGGAAAAATTATTGCCATTTCCATAATTGTAATTGATGTTGGCGGTTAATTCTTTTCCACGTTCCGGGAATTTATGGGTGAAGTTGAGCTGTGTATTATAGCGTTTGAATTCTGAATTATTTTGTGATGAGCGATTACCATATCGCTCCAAAACTTTATTGATGTTGAGATATTCCTGATCTTGCTCTTCAAAATTTTTGAAACGACCGTTTACAAGGTTTTGTGAAAGTGAAATAGTATTTCTGTTATCTAGAAAATAGTCAATCCCAAAACGAAATGAAGTAAACTTTCTGTTTCTCTCATCATTGGAATATTGATTGAAATAATCAGACACATTTCCATTTATTTTATTTTGCCTCAATGTTTGCCCTTCTGCTATACCTCCGCTCTGGTTAAAATTTCCGCTTACAAAAACATTCACCTTGCCTTGCCTCGTATTAAGGTTAATACTGCCATTTAATATATCAGGATAACCGGCACCTACAGATGCAATACCATTTAACCCAACTCTTCTGTTCTTTTTTAAGATGATATTTATGATGCCTGCTGTACTGGCTGCATCGAATTTTGCAGATGGATTTGTGATCAATTCTACTCGCTCAATATTATCTGCAGGTATCTGGTCCAATGTTAAGATAGTGGGTCTGCCATCAATAAAAATTTGTGGTGTATTATTACGAAGCGAAACATTTCCATCCACATCAACAGTAAGCGAAGGAATGTTTTTCATCACATCAACGGCAGTACCTCCTGTTGCAGTAATGCTTCTATCAACATTAAACACTCTTCTGTCAACTGCCATTTCCATTGCTGGTCTTGTAGAAGTAACTGTTACTTCTGCTAATTGTTGTACATCTTCTAATAATGCAATATTTCCAAGATCTTTTTCAATAAAATTTCCATTGTTTCTTTTTCCAAAAAGAATGTATTGATTAGAACTACCAAATCCGATGGCAGATATAAAAAGACGAAAACTATCAACAAAAGGTAGATCAATAAATTCAAAATCACCATTCGACCTGTTGACTTTTGCTCTTATCAAACTGTCTGGTTTAGTGCCGGTACTGTCTGTAGCCACAATATATAATTGTAGAGAAGCTGCTTCAATAGCTTTGCCTGTTTTATCAACGATCTTACCGTAAATACGATTGGTTGTTGCTTTAATAACAGGTGTTAACGGATTTGGGATGTCAGGTTCTTCCTGGGAAAATACATTGAACATCATAACACATCCCAATAATAAAAAGACAGGTTTAAGCATAAAAAGAATTGAAGTATTTAGCTTGTTCTGCAAAAGCGATGCAATCATCGTAAAAAAATCTGGTTATATATAACCGATGCATTAACAATTCACAGCACATTAAGGTTCATTAAAATCAAATTAGAGCAGAATGTTAATGATGAGAATAGTTCGAAACGTATAAGTGAGTGACACAAGACGTGATGCCATTAAAGATGATGCTGGAAAATAATATCCGTTAATGAGCAATTTAATACGCAGTTTAAGGAAATGACTTTACATGTTTTTCTTGTTTCTTTGCCGGCAGAAATCAGTGATAATGTGGCATAAGACTGGTCAGTTAATTTTAAAATATAGGGCTCTCTTATTAATTATCTTAATTGCAGTAACAGCCGTGATGGGTTTTTTTGCCTCGAAGGTGCAATTGAGTTATGAGTTTACAAGAGCTATACCTGTTGATAACCCAAAATACCAGGAGTTCCAATCCTTCAAGGAAACTTTCGGTGACGATGGTGGCACCCTTGCCATCGGAATTGAAAGCGATTCGTTCTTTTCTGTAAGAGCTTTTAATGCCGTGGGAAAACTGCATAAAGAGTTAAAGACAATTGTAGGAGTTGAAGATGTTCTTAGTATTCCCGAAGCTGTATTGTTAATAAAAGACAGCGCAGAGAAATTAAGCCCCGCAAAAATTTTTTCTTATCCTTTTACAGATCAGTTACAGTTAGATAGTGCAAGAGCCAATTTTGAGAATCTTCCTTTTTACAGGGGATTACTATATAACCCGAATACTGGTGCTTATTTGGTAGGGGTTCGAATGAACAAAGACACCATCAATAGTAAAAGCCGTACCCGGCTGGTGAATGATGTAATGGCTAAGGTAAATGCCTTTGAGAAGGAAACAGGTATTGAAACAAAAGTGAGCGGTTTACCATTCATTAGAACGGAGGTTGGTAACAGGATAAAAGAAGAAATGAACTGGTTTTTGATTGGTTCCTTAGTATTAAGTGCAATAACACTGCTGTTGTTTTTTCGATCGTTCAGTGCTATGTTGATAAGCCTTGTTGTTGTATTGATTGGGGTAGTCTGGAGCTTAGGAACAATTGTTTTGTTGGGTTATAAAATAACATTGCTTATTGCACTCATACCGCCACTGATCGTTGTGATTGGTGTTCCTAATTGTATTTATTTTCTTAATAAATATCATTCATCATATAGGCAAACAAACGATAAGAAACAGGCATTGATCACCATGGTGGGAAAGATGGGTATTGTTACTTTATTCTGCAATATTGCTGCTGCAGTTGGTTTTGCTGTTTTCTCGTTAACTAAAAGTGCGTTATTGTATGAGTTTGGAGCTGTTGCAGGCTTTAATATAATGGCGTTGTTTTTTATATCGTTGATTTTTATTCCTGCCGTGCTTTCTTACCTTCCTGCTCCTAAGCCAAAACATACTAAGTATCTGGATAATAAATTGCTTGAAAACTTTTTAATTAAAGTTGAACGCTGGACAGTGCATCATAAAAATACAGTGTATGTAATTACAGCAATACTTGTATTATTTGCGGTTTCCGGATTGTTTAAATTGAAAAGTGAAGGTTTTATTGTTGATGATCTTCCCAAAAACGATAAGATATACACCGATTTGAAATGGTTTGAGAACAATTTTCACGGGGTAATGCCGCTGGAGATCATCATAGATACCAGGAAGAAAAATGGAGTTGTAGCAGGTGATATGGAAGTGCTGCTGGATATTGAAGAGTTTTCTTCTGTAATTAATGAAATGCCCGAAACAGCAAGGCCTTTAAGTTTGGTTGAAGGATTGAAATTTTTCAACCAGGGTTATTATGATAACGACAGCAACAGTTATGCATTACCGATTACTATTCCTGCATCTTTACGAACTGTGTTAAGAGCTAAAGGCGATTCATCTAAGGAAACAGGCCTTGCCAAACTGATGACTTCTTTTATCGAACGAGATAGCCTGAGTGTAGCAAGAATTAGCGTAACAATGAAAGATATTGGCAGTGCGAGATTGCCAGTCTTTTTAGATACACTTCAAAAAATTGCGGATTCAACTTTCGACCGCTCTAAGTATAATGTTACTTTTACCGGCACCAGCGTTACGTTTTTAGAAGGTGTCAGTTTTATTATAAAAGGACTGGGTGAGAGTATCTTCTGGGCTTTTTTACTGATAGCAGTTTGTATGTTATACCTTTTCAGGTCAGTACGTATTCTCATTTGCTCACTCATTCCTAATATTATCCCACTTTTGATTACTGCAGGATTAATGGGATGGATTGGTGTGCCTTTGAAACCTTCAACCGTTCTCATTTTTAGTATTGCCCTTGGTATTGCAATAGATATTACAATACGTTTCCTGGTAAATTATAAACAGGAACTATCTCAATATAACTATAATGTTCAGCATACGTTGGTACAAACTATAAAGCATACAGGCTTAAGTATCATATATACATCCCTGGTGCTAATTGCAGGGTTTGTAATTTTTTGCTTCAGCGAATTCGGTGGTACAAAAGCTTTGGGGTGGCTTATTTCGCTTACGCTTTTGGTGGGCACATTAACCAATCTCATATTATTGCCTGTATTAATATTAGCCATTCACAGGTCTGAAAGAACGGTTCACCGATAGAAATAATTAAAATTTTTTTAACAAAACAGCGTTTTGTATTTTCTTGTTGCCTATCTTAGTTTTTACTTAAACTTAAATGCACATGAGAAAACTTTTTACGCTGCTTGCAGCGATTGTCCTATTATGTGGGCAACTCGCAGCACAAAGCCGAACTCTTACTGGCAAGGTTTCGGATGATAAGGGAGTACCAATGACAGGTGTTACAGTATCGGTCAAAGGAACAAATACCAGAACTTCTACAGATGCCTCAGGAAATTTCTCTCTCACAGTTCCAGCATCAGCAACTACACTCGAATTCAGTTATGTAGGTTTTTCTTTACGAGAAGTTGCAATTGGTAATCAAACGAGTTTTAATGTTTCTATGCAACCAGCTGATGCTGCACTCTCAGAAGTGGTGGTAACTTCTTTCGGTATTGTTAGAGACAAAAAGACCATTGGTTATGATGTTACCACTCTTTCAGGAGCAGAAGTGAACAGAGCACAGACTCCAAACTTAACAAATGCACTTGCTGCTAAAATACCAGGTGTAAGAGTCCAGGGAAGTGGTGGTTCTTTCTCAGGTTCCAGCATTATTATCCGTGGATATAACACATTCACGGGAAATAACCAGCCATTATTTGTAGTTGATGGTATTCCTATTGACAATGGTGGTGGTGGCAATCCACTTCAGAATGGCCCCGCTAACTCAAATCGTGCAATTGATATCAATCCTGAAGACATAGAAACAATGACTGTGTTGAAAGGGCCCTCAGCAGCTGCATTATATGGTTCAAGAGCTGCAAACGGTGTTATCCTGATTACTACTAAAAAAGGTAAGTCAGGGCAGAAAAATATCACTTTTTCTACCAGTTATCAGATAGAA
Organism: Bacteroidota bacterium; assembly: GCA_023386555.1. Taxonomy (GTDB): domain Bacteria; phylum Bacteroidota; class Bacteroidia; order Chitinophagales; family Chitinophagaceae; genus JAEZDC01. The sequence continues at coordinate 178,153 of JAEWJK010000005.1, forward strand.
AATGTAAACCGCATGCCTGACTATCAAAATCAATATGCTCAGGGTATTGGTGGTGTTTTCAATGGTTTAACAAATGCTTCATGGGGTCCTGAAATTACAGGCCAGACTGTTGCTCAGTACAATCCTGCTACGAATGCATTTGACAGGAATGCTCCTTTACAAGCATTTCCTGATAATGTGAAAGAAATTTTTCAAACTGGTAAAACATGGAACAATAATTTAAGTTTCAGTGGTGGTACTGATAGAAGTACTTTCAGATTTGCTTATGGATATCTTAGAAGTGAAGGTGTTATAAGTAACAATGTGTTAAACAGACACAATTTTACAGTAAACACAACTTCTAAGATCACTAATAAATTAACTGTTGCTATTGCTGGTACTTACAGCAATAATGCTTCAAGAAGAACCCAACAGGGTAATCAATTGAGCAATCCATTGTTTAGAGGCTGGTTTATGCCAAGAAGCTACGATGTAAAAGGTCTTCCTTTTGAAAATGCAATTGGTGAGCAGCGTTATCCGATGGGTGAAGATCATCCTTTATGGACTATCAAACACAACCGTTTTAATGATGAGATCAACCGTTTTATCGGTAGTATCGGATTGAATTATAAACTTACCAGCTGGCTCCAGGCAGATTATAAGATTGGAGCCGACGTATTCTCAACCTTCCGTCATGGTTACGACCAGATTGGTGCAAGAGGCGGTGCCAACACAACTGCTAATCTAGCTGGTGGTGTTATTGAGAACAGGAATCAATTTCGCAGCTATAATTCAAACTTCTATTTAACTGCAACAAGAAAAATAAAAGACTTTAACGTTGCTGCAATCTTGGGTAACGAGATCAGCCAGAGAAATGTTCGCAACCTTCAAACAATCGGCAGAGGTGTTATTGTAAGAGATTTCGAGCAAATTAAAAATACAACTACAATATCAACGCCTACAGTTGGTTCTAGCATGTACAGATTAATGGGTGTGTATGCAGATGTTACAGTAGGGTATAAGAACTATGTTACTGTGAACGGTACAGTAAGAAGTGACTGGTCTTCTATTTTTACAGAGGGCAACAGGCAATTCTGGTATCCTTCAGTGAACGTAGCATTAAATGTTACAGAGATCGCACCACAACTTAAAAACAATGTTGTTGATAATATTAAACTACGCGGTAACATTTCTAAAGTTGGTAAGGGTACAGAAGATTTTGTTTATTCAACTGAATCTTATTTTGTTGGTGGTGGTTCTGCTGATGGCTTTGGCCCGGTTATCAACTATCCATTTAACGGCTTGCAATCATTCTCTTTAAGTAATGCTGCAGGTAATGCTAATTTACAGCCTGAGTTCACTACAAATAGTGAGATAGGTTTAGATCTTTCTTTCTTTAGAAGCAGATTAACTGTAGATTTCACTTTATATAAGCAAAAAAGCACAAATCTGATCTTTGGTGTGCCAACAGCTCCATCATCAGGTGTAACATCTGTTGTACAGAATGCTGGTGATATGACTACCAGAGGAATTGAATTAGCTATTGGCGGTACTCCAGTTAAATCTAGAAGTGTTGAGTGGAATATCAATGCAAACTTTACACAGTTCAAGAGCATGGTAGATAAACTTGCACCAGGTGTAAGTGTTATTACTCTTGCAGGTTTTGTAACGCCAAACGTTAGACTGGTTGCAGGTGATGAATATGGCCAAATTTATGGTAACGCATACCAGCGTGATACAAAAACAGGAAAAATTATCGTAGGTGCTAACGGTTTACCATTGATCACTCCAGGTGTTCAAAAGATTGGTAATCCAAATCCTAAATTCCTCATCGGTGTTACCAATACGCTTACTGTAAAAGGAGTTACACTTTCTTTCCTTGTTGATTATAAGAAAGGTGGTGACCAGTATAGCCGTAACCTTGCAGATCTTCAAAGAAATGGTGCAGTTGCTGAAACAGCTGAATTCCCAAGATTTAATGGTGCTACTGCTTCTACCCCATATTTATTTGATGCGGTTTATACTAATGGCAATCCAAACACTACTTATGTTTCAGCAGAACAATACTATGGCAATAGTGGTAAGTATGCTGCTGCCGAAGGTTTTATTTACGAAACAACATGGTTGAGATTAAGAGAAGCCTCTTTAAGCTACAGCCTTCCAGCTAATATGGTTAAAAGAACACCTTTTGGTGCTGCTGAAATCGGTGTATTTGGACGTAACTTATGGTTGCATGCTCCTAATTACCCACATCTTGATCCAGAACAAAATGCTCTTGGTGTATCAAGTGCACAAGGTTTGGAATTTAATGCATTACCACAGACTCGTACATTGGGTGTGAACCTAAGATTAACTTTCTAAACTTAAAAAGCTAATAACATGAAATTTAATATAAAAACGGCATCGGTGCTTTTTATTGGAGCAGCATTGATGACAACCTCTTGCAAAAAGTTTCTGGATGTAAACAGAGATCCGGATAACATTCCTTCAACAGAAGCACCAATTGCACAGCTACTAACTAACGCCCAGGTTAATATGGCGTTTGAAGGAGGTTCAGATTTATACAGGTTTACTTCTATTATTGCTCAGCATTTATCAGGTCAGGCTTCTCAACCAAACCAGACTTATGAGTATGACAGGTATAATATCACAGGTAACGATCAAAATAACGTGTGGTCAAGCATTTTTGCAACTACCTTAAATGATCTGGACCTTGTTATAAATACAGCTACTACAAACGGGAGTCCTCATTATTCAGGTGTGGCGAAGATCATGAAAGCCTATGAATATTCTTTGGCTGTTGATACATGGGGTAATGTTCCTTTCACTGAAGCCCAGCAGATGGACAAAAATGTGTCGCCAAAATTTGATGATGGTGCTACGATTTATCCTAAGCTGATTACAATGTTGGATGAAGGAATAGCAGAAGTAAATGCTGCTACAAGTAATCTTACGCCTGGCACTAATTCGGTTATTTATCCTGGTGCTTTTGCTACCAGGAAAACAAACTGGGTAAAGGCAGCTAATGTTTTAAAGCTTCGATTATTACTTCACATGAGTAAGAATGATCCCGCTTCTCTTACAGCAATGACAACATTGATCAACGGTGGCGGTCCTTTCTTTACTGCAAATGCAGACAATTTCCAGTTAGCTTTTAATGATATAGCTAATCAGCGTAATCCAATTCAGGCATTTGAAGTAAGCCGTCCAAATTACCTGTTTGCTCATGCAACAATGGTTAATCTAATGAATACTAAAGCTGATCCGAGAAGACCATTTTATTTTACCGAGTTTCCATATGGATCAGGTAACTATAAAGGTGTATCAGCAGGAGATCCGGCAACAGTGAACTATAGCAGACCACACGTTTATTTACGTGGCCCTGCAACAGGTACACCGGTGGTTAATGCTCAAGGCGGCATCACTACTCAGCAAACCTATAATGGCACTGCACCGATTCGTATGCTTACTTTTGCAGAATACAATTTTATAAGAGCAGAACACGCTATGCGTACTGCTAATCCTGCTGCAGCACAAACATTCTTTACTGCAGGTATTACAGCCTCAATGGAGGCTGCAGGAGTTTCAGCAGCAAATATTGCAGCATACTTGCTTTTAAACGGTACATTGACTGGTACACCAGCAAACATGCAAAAACAAATAAGTGAAGAAAAATGGGTTGCTATGTATGGTGTTAGTGTAGAGCCATGGAGCGAATGGCGCAGGACAGGATATCCGGCTTTGACTTTGCCTTCTAACAGAATGGCAACTGTACCAAATGTGCCTAGATCTCTGTTCTACCCTCAGTCAGAAATAGACTTTAATCCAAATGCACCGGCACAAAAACCAGCCGACTTGCAAACAAAAGTTTTCTGGGATTAACACATAAGTCTTTTGATTATATGTAAAACCTGCCATTGGCAGGTTTTACTTTTTTAGAGAGAATGATTAACCTAATCGAATTGAGTTCATTAACCAGATTTTAATTAATTCCATTTTAAAGCAAGGGTTAAAAATCAAGATTAATTTCTAAAACTTCCTAACTTCCGCCCCTCAAAACGAGACTATGCATAAATTATTACTTGCTTCTACGCTAACATTATTTTGTGTGTTATCATCTTTTGGTCAGTTGTACCAGGTTGATAATAGGGAAAAGGAGCAAAATTCTACATTGATTATAGAGGGAAAAGTGGTAGAACAAACCTCATTCTGGAATCCACAACATACTATGATCTTTACTTCTAATAAGATCAAGGTGTATAAAGTGTTCAAGGGTGAAGTTTCTAATGAATTTATTGAAGTGATGACTCAGGGAGGTTCCGTTGGAGATATTAGTGTTCATGCAAGTGAACTGCTGGAGCTGAATAAAGATGAGATCGGCGTTTTCTTTTGCTTTCCAAGCCAGGCAAACCTAAGATCACCTAATACAGGAAATCAACTTTTTGATGTTTATGCCAGTTCCCAAGGCTTTTTTAAATACGATTTATATAAAAATGAGGTTGGTGATCCATTCAATACGTTTTCTGATATAACCGATCAGTTTTACTCTTTTGTTTCCACTCTAACCAGAAAAGATTTTACTACTGTAGATCCATCTTTCAATGTAAATAACTTTCGTAATTCAATACCTGCCAACAGAACAAATGCTGCAATTACTTCATTTTCTCCAACAACAGTGAATGCAGGTGCAACCTTGGATGTTCCCAATAATGTTCTTACCATTAATGGAAACGGCTTTGGAACTGCAAGCGGAAATGCTGCTATTCTTTTTTGGGATGTAAATGTAAATAATGGAACTCCGAATTGGGTTGTAACTCATAGTGGAAATGAAATGATTTCATGGACTGATACTGAAGTAAAATTGCGTGTTCCTACAAGGGCTGGTACAGGAGCTTTTTCAGTACGAACTTCTACAGGAACTGTTATCCCTTCTCCTTCAGCTTTAAATGTTACTTATAGTATTTTGACCGGCGCAAATGGAAGGCAATCAAATCTTATTAATGCTAATAATGCTGGTGGATATTTCATGAAATATTCATCTAACATGACTCCTGAGGCGACAACAACTTATAATAGAGCCTTAAAAACATGGGTAGAAGTATCTGGCCTAAATGTAACAGATGGAGGTATAGTTGGAATTGCATCAGTAAATAAGGATGGCAATTGTTTAGTGATGATGGATAATTTTAGTGCGAATGGAGGTACACCTTTAAGTGCAGGTGTATTAGGAGTATGTTATTCTTGGAGTGACAACTGTAATGCAAATTCTGATAATACAAAACCAGAATTTGATATCGTACTTCGAAGCAGTTATTCTTCCGGAAGTACATCTTTTTCTTATGGCCCATGTGCACCTGCTACAGGTCAGATTGATCTCGAAACAGTTATCTTACACGAAATAGGTCACGGATTAAATCTGGGTCATATTAATGATGGAATACAAGGTGCTTCACCAAATTCTAATCCTGGTAAACTTATGCACTATGCTGTCAGCAATGGGGTAAAAAGAACTTCACCAGATTATTCAGCTTATCAGGGGTCGTTGTATACTATTAATGGCGTTACAACTAATTATGGTTCCTGTGGTTCATTTAGCAATATGATTCCATTACCTGCTATAGTAGATGCAAAAGATGAAATACCTTCTGTTTTTCCTAATGCTGCAACCGCACCTGGTTTACAGATAAATTTTGATCTGGAGCATGCTACTTCCAATAAAAAGAATGATCCTCCTTATAACATCATTCTTTGCAGCCCTACAGGAACTAATGTTACTAATAATCTTTATTTCCCAATCAGGACTTCAGCCTCTGGAGAATTGTCTATGGTCGTAAGCGATTTTCAGCTATCTCCTGCATCTTCAGCAACTGAATGTACAGGTTCATCAACACCAACTGTTCGGCTTGCACTTTTCAACAGGGCAACAGCTCCAACTTCACCTGATGATTATGCAGATCCTGTAGCATGCAGAAGTTTCACCGGAAATGGAGCAATCACTACCATAACAGGGCTATTAGATAATACCACTTATCTTTTATATGTTGATGGTAAAGCAAATACTAAAGCTAACTTCAAGATCACTTTTAATGGTACAGCACTTCCATTAAGATTGGAAAAATTTGTGGGCGAGGTAAAAAGAGATTATAATCAATTAACCTGGGCTATTGCAACATTCAATGATGTAGAAAAAATTGTTTTGCAAAAAAGTAGTACAGGCACAACGTTTTCACCGATACATGAACAGTATAATATTGAAGCAGCGAAAGATTATTCCTTCAATGATCACAAACCTTTTGCAGGCAGGAACTACTATAGGTTAGCTATTCATGATAAAGATGGCACTGTTAAGTATTCATCAATTGTAATGCTGAACAATGAAAAAAATATTGAGGTAAGTGTTTATCCAAATCCATTACGAGATCAGATGAAACTGCTGGTGAATGCTTCTTCTATGGAACGTGTTCAGATTAATATGTACAATGGTTTAGGACAGTTGATTCTTTCCCAGAAGACCAGCTTGCAGGCAGGTACAAACCAGCTGGATCTTAATGTTTCTGGCTTGTCAACCGGAATTTATAACTTACAAATTCTCAACTCTGAAGGTCTGTCTGTGTATTCTACCAAGCTTCAGAAATTGTAATTTCAATGTAATTTTTTTGCCTCTTAGCACCGCTAGGAGGCATTTTAATCTATTTCACGCAGCAGTTTGTTTTTAAAACTTGTCAAAAAAGAGTGTTAATCTTTTGATTTCCCTTAATATTGTAATCTTAACTTAAAACTTGGAGACTTTTATGAGAAAACTTGTCCTAATGGTCTTGTGCATTAGTTTGGCTGTCAGCCAATTATGGGCACAAGCGACTCGAACTGTTACAGGAAAGGTAACAGATGCTCAAGGAAATCCTGTATCAGCAGCGTCTGTTCAGGTGAGAGGTACTAAGATTGGTACAACTACCGCCGCTGATGGTACTTTCCGGTTGAACGTGCCGGAAAACGCTACCACTTTGGTAATTACTTCTTTAAACTTTCGCGAACAGGAAGTAAACATTGCAGGTCAATCAAATGTTACTGTAGCATTAAGTGATGACGGAACTACGCTTGATGAAGTGGTGGTTACCGTTCCTTATGGTACAGTAAAAAGATCAGCTTTTACCGGAGCTCAAACAACAATCAATGCAAAGCAAGTTGAAAAGCAGCAGGTTACTTCTGTAACAAGAGCACTTGAAGGTCTTGCTCCAGGTATTATGGCAACAAATGGTGGTGGTGCTCCAGGAAGTGGTGCAGCTATCGTTATTCGTGGTTTTAACTCCATCAATGCTGCCAATGGTCCATTGTATGTTGTTAACGGTGTACCTTATGATGGTTTGATTACAGGTATTGCTCCTGAAGATATTGAGTCTATCTCAGTATTGAAGGATGCAGCTGCATCAGCTTTATACGGTTCAAGAGCTGCTGGTGGTGTTATCATGATCGTTACAAAGAGCGGTAAAAAAGGAAGACCTGCAGTAAACGTAAGAGTTACTCAAGGTTTTATGAGCAGAGGTATTCCTGAATATGACAGAGTAGGAGCTAAAGATTATTATGAAGGAATGTGGGAAGCTACACGTAACTCATTTATCTACAACCAGGCTCCTTTAACTATGGCTGCTGCTGGTGTTAAAGCATCTAACGAATTAACTAGTGCAAATAACCTGGTTTATAATGCTTATAATGTTGCGGGCAACCAATTGGTTGATCCTGTAACAGGAAAATTAAACCCAAATGCTCAATTGCTTTGGAATGATTCATGGGAAGATGTGCTTTTCCGTACAGCTCCTCGTTTGAATGCTAACTTATCTATTTCAGGTGCAGGTGATAAGAGTGATTATTACATGTCTATCGGTTATACTAAGGAAGTTGGTACAATGAAGTTTACTGATTATGAAAGATTTACTTTCAGAGCTAACATCAATTCACAAGCTACAACATGGATGAAAGCAGGATTGAACTTAGACGGTTCTTATGCTGAAAGAAATGATGTTATCAACGGTGGTACTGCAACTTCTAATCCTTTCTATTACACAAGATATATGGGTCCAATTTACCCTGTATGGCAGCGTAATACAACTACCGGTGAATTTATCTTAGATGCACAAGGTGGTAGAGTATTAGACTGGGGTGTTCCAACTCAAATGGGAGCAAGACCTTATGCAGCTAACTCAAACCTGTTAGGTACATTAGAACTTGATGATCGTTCTACTAAAAGGTATAATGCAAACGTTAACCCTTATATTGAGTTAGCACTGCATAAAACTTTAACCTTCAGAACCAATCTTGGTTTAAATATCTGGGAAGATAATGGTACAACATACCAAAATAACCAGTTTGGGGATGCTCAGAATGTAATGGGTAGATCCACTAAACAGTTTGACCGTCAATTATCATTAACAGCTAACCAGATATTAACATGGAATAAAGATTTTGGCAATCATAATGTAAGAGCATTGGTAGGTCATGAAAACTACATGTATAGATACAGTGTTCTTTCTGGTACAAGAATAGGATTTGCTTATCCTGGTCAAACAGAATTAACAAATGCCGGAGCAACTGAAGGATTCCCTAGTTCAAGAGAAGATAATCACAGAATTGAAAGTTATTTTACAAATGTGAATTATGACTACCAGGGTAAATACCTTCTTTCTGCAAGTGTAAGAACTGATGGTTCTTCTAGATTTTCTAATAACGTACGTTGGGGTACTTTCTATTCTGCCGGTATCGGTTGGAATATTGCCCGTGAAGATTTCATGAAGAATGTTAACTGGTTAAATGAATTAAAGCTTAGAGCTAGCTACGGTGAGGTAGGACAGGAGAATATTGGTTTGTTCTATCAATATGGTAACTATTACTATTCTGGTGGACAAGCTCCAACTGGAGGACAAACTCCAACTTACGATCCACCAAACAGACCAGCTAACGTGGATCTTCAGTGGGAAAAGAACGTGAAGTTTAACGTTGGTGTTGACTTTGCTATCCTTAAGAATCGTGTTCAGGGTACAATCGAGTACTTCAGAAACACTTCTCAGGATCTTTTGTTTGATGTTGAATTACCGCCATCAACTGGTTTCTTATCTGCTTACCAAAATGTGGGAGCTAATCAGAACCGTGGTATTGAGTTGTTTGTTGGTTATAATGCTATTCGCAGACGTAATTTTGACTGGAGAATAGATCTTAACCTTACACATATTACCAATGAGGTTACCAGACTTGCTCCAATTCATGAAGCAAAAGGTGGATTTAACTCAGGCAACAAGCGTTTCGCTGCTGGTCGTTCACAGTTTGATTTCTGGTTAAGAGATTTCGCAGGTGTTGATGCTGCTACCGGTGAAGCTTTATATTATAGAGATGTTGTGCCAAGAGGTGCAGATAATAAGCCAACAGGTGCAAGAACTGTAACTAACAATATTAACCTTGCCGATTTCTATTTTGTTGGTTCTGCAATACCAGATTTCAATGGTGGTATCACTAATGCTTTCCGTTATAAGAACTTCGAATTATCACTTTTGGTAACTTTTGCTTACGGTGGTAAGTTCTATGATGGTAACTATGCAGGTTTAATGCATTCTGGAAGCTATGGAACTGCATGGCATACAGACATCTTGAAAAGATGGCAAAAACCAGGTGATGTTACTAACATTCCGAAACTACATAACAACGTGGCAAACCAGGATGGTGCATCTTCAAGATTCTTGTTTGACGCATCTTACCTGAACTTCAAAAACATCAATCTGAGTTATTCTTTGCCAGTAAAAACTGCTAATCGTTTACATTTAGCTAGTTTGCAAATGTTTGGTTCAGTTGATAACGCATATTTGTTCACAGCTAAGAAAGGAATGGATCCACAGCGTGATTTTGGTGGAAACTCCAACGCAACTTTCCCTCCTTTCAGAACAATCTCGTTTGGTTTAAATGCTAGTTTCTAAAAGTTATAAACATAAATTATGAAAAAAGTAAAATTATTATCGATACCACTCTTTCTTATCGTCCTGGCAACAGGTTGTAAGAAAGAATACCTGGAAACTCGTCCAAGCACGGGAGTTCTGGAACAAGACATATTCTCATCTACAGCTAAAATATCTTCAGCTCTGGAAGGAATATACAAACACTTGTTTGCTTTCGCTCCAAATGGTAGCACAAGGCATGATAATTTCGGGCAAAAAGGCTGGGACCTTTCCAGTGATCTAATGGGTAATGATATGGTTGTTCATACCCAGGGTTATGGTTGGTTTAATGCTTCTTACCAGTACACTGAATGGTTATCACCTTTGAATGGAAGACATTCAGCGAATGCATGGTTCTTCTACAACAGCATCGTTAAGCAATCAAATATGATCCTTGCTAATATCGATGGTGCTCAGGGAACAGCTGCTGAAAAAGAGTTGATTAAAGGTGAGGCTCTTGGTTTAAGAGCTTATGCTTACTTCTATCTGGCTAATTACTGGCAGCATACTTATAAGGGTAACGAGAATGCTCCAGGTGTTCCTGTTTATACTACTTCATCTGTACAAGGTAAAGGCAGAGGTAAATTAAGTGATGTTTACGCTCAAATAGAAGCTGATTTGGCTGCTGCTGCTCCTTTATTAACAGGTAAACCAAGAGCTAATAAAAACCGTGTAGACATTAGTGTGGTTCGTGGTTTCCAGGCAAGAGTTGCTTTACTAAAAGAAGAATGGGCTGCTGCTGCTACTGCTGCAAATCAGGCTCGTACAGGATATACATTAATGACTCCTTCACAATACCAGGAAGGGTTCTCTAAAATGTCTAACCCAGAGTTTATGTGGGGTTCTACTATCCCTGCAGCTGAAGCTACCATTTACGCTTCTTTCTATTCTCATATTGATATCACTAATAATGGTTACGCAGGCTTAGGTGGTCAGAAGAAGATCACAAAAGATCTGTATGATCAAATTCCTACTGGTGATGTTAGAAAAACTGTTTTCAGAGCACCAGGTACAGGTACCAGTGCAAACCCTGATTACAATCAGCTTAAGTTCAGAGTGCCTATTGCAGGTAGCTGGGAGGCAGATTATCTTTATATGAGAGCTGCTGAAATGTACCTTATCGAAGCTGAAGCTTTAGCTCGTGCAGGTAACGATGCCACTGCTCGTACAGTTCTACAGACATTAGTTCAATCAAGATACCCAGCTTATTCAGCTGCAGGTTTAAGTGGTACCGCTTTACTTAATGAAATAATGTTGCAGCGTAGAATTGAACTTTGGGGTGAAGGACATTCTTTAATTGATATTAAGCGTTGGAAAACCGGATTAAACAGACCAACAGGTGCTGGTAACCATGGTGCTCCAAACTTCAACCCTGCTATCTACACAACTGCTCCGGCAGATGGTAGAATGCTGATGAGAATACCTCAATCAGAGTTAGATAGTAATTCAGAAATGACGCCTGCTGATCAAAACCCATTCTAAAAAATTCGATAACTATAAATTATGAAGTATAATTTTCTAATGGCATTACTTGCAGGAGCTGTATTTTTCAGCTCTTGCAAGAAAAATAATGTTTCCGTGGATGTGGATCCAATGGATGTTCCTTTAAAATCGCAAATAGCATACTACGGACCTTTAGGTGGTAGTGCTGATGCGAAGAATTTCTACGTTGGTAATACTCCTGCAGAAGCAGTATTTAAAATACCGGTTGGCTTAACGAAACCTTCGTCTACTCCAACAACTTTGCAGATCAGTTTTCCTACAATTACCGGAGTTGATGCTGTACAGGGTACACATTTTACTGCTCCTACCAGCATTACTATTCCTGCAGGCCAGGTTGTTGATTCTTTAACCATCACCGGTATTGCCTCAGCATTACCTACAGGTACTAGTAGACTTATGTTAGTTAAGATCACAGGTGGAGACGTTGGAACAGTATATCAGAAAGATTCTGTGTTTGTAAAATTGCAGCAATATTGCACACCGTCAGTAGCGGCTATTCAGGGTAACTATACCAATACAATTGAGTATACTTCTACTGGTGCAGTAAGTTGGGGTCCTTATACTGCAGCGCTTACTAATGTGGTAGCTACGAGTGCAACAACAGCAACAGCTAAACTTGTAAATATTTATGATGATGGCTGGGTAGATCTTGATGTAACATTAGACTGGACAGGTCGTGCAAATAAGATCACCATTCCTTTGCAAACAACAGGTAAAAGCTATGCAGGTGGTGTTCCTACTCACGTAAGAACTTCAACTGCAGCCGGTGCTGTGCACAGCTTTAATTCTTGCGATAGATCAGTTTCTTTTTCTATTGACTTAGTTAACAGTGCAACAGGTGCAGTATTAGCTTCAAACTATAAAGTGGTAATGAAATAGTTTCTAACTGCTTTTAATTAATAAAATAGCCGTCTTAATAGGACGGCTATTTTTATTTGCGGTTAATCTTAGAATGTTTTTCTTAAGTTAATGGTAGGACGATGACTAGTTTGTCAAGTCAAGTTCTACTTAAGTAGTTTATCTAAATTCTGTTCCAGGGCTTGCCCACGTAAATCCGATGCAATTATCTTACCATTTGGATCTACCAGTACATTAAATGGAATACCATCGAACTTATACAAATCAACAGCAATACTGTTCCAATATTTTAAATCACTGATATGGTTCCACGTTAATTTATCCTGGCTGATAGCTTCTACCCAGCTCTCTTTATCCTTGTCTAATGACACACCTAGAATAGTGAAGTTTCTGTTTTTAAATTTATTATAAGCTGCAACTATATTTGGATTCTCTCTTCTGCAGGGTCCACACCAGCTTGCCCAAAAATCTATTAATACATATTTGCCTTTTAAACTGCTGATAGAAAGTAAGTCTCCAGACGGTGTGGGTAAATTCAAATCTGGTGCTGACTGATTTAATAATGGATATTGCAGCTTTTCTGGCTGTGTTTGTACTGTCACCATACTTTTAAATCTCATAACACCGCTATGCTCAGGAAACCTGTTTCCAGCTTCATCTAATAACTGTTTGAGATGGGTTGCAGGAGTTAACTGATCATATTGGCCTATAGCATAACAAATTCCAGCCGGACTATTTGTTTTTTTTATGTATGTATCTAATAGCTTTCTTCTTTTCTCAACCAATTGTTGTGATCGGCCATTTAAAACAGTCACTATACTATCAGATTGAACAGACAATAGAAGTGAATCTTTTTGCTTTTGTACAGAAAAAAAAGCGGAATCTGTAGTGTACAATTTTTCCAGCAAATCATGTAATTGAGAAGATGCAGTGGATCCTTCTATTGTATATTTTCTATAGTTATTCGCATCAAGCCTTAATCTCAGGTTATTACCATCATTAATGAATAATACAGCATTTCCTTTCTCCATTACTATCCTATATAGCCCTTCTTCCCTTGCCATTGCTCTCAATTCAAATTTGCCGCTTTTTTTTAGTGTTGTAGAATCAAGTACGATAGGCTGTTCACCATTAAAGGGTATTTCTTCCAGGAAAATCTTTTGTTCCGGGGCATTAGCAATGATACCGGCTACTACAAATGCACCAAATTTTTTTTGTTCGCAAGAGAGCAATGCAAATACACAAAAAAGAAAAAGGAAATTTTTTATCATCGAGGTTTTTTTAAAATGACATCACAAAAGTAATTGTTTGAAAAATGATATGTAGTAGGTCGATGATGGGAATAAGAAAACCGCTGCTAGACAACAGCGGTTAAATGCTACATGAGAGACTAATCAGAGCGTTTATAAATTAGCTTTCTTAACGGCTTTTGGAAATTTGATCTCGGTATTTTGAATGGCAGTCCCTCTTTTGTACGAGACTTTTACTGTTTCACCTTCTTTCACATCTTTCATCGCACCACGAATATCATCTACACCTTTAATTTCTTTTCCATTGAAAGAGGTGATTACATCATCTTTTTGCAAGCCAGCTTTGCCTGCAGGTGTTTCAGCGTTTACATCCAATACTTTCACACCATTACCATCTTCCAGGTCTTCTATCTGCACACCCAATCTTGGTTTACGAGAGTAAAAGGATTTTGTTCCATTTCTAAAATCAAAATTGAAATCATGATCACCCATTGCATAGGTGGTAGCAAAGCTGCCCTTATTTTTTTCCAGCGTTGCAGTGGTGGTTGATTCAACACCATCTCTTTTATACGCAATGGTTACTTTATCTTCCGGTTTAAATTTGTTGATGGCCATGGGCAGATCATCTGCATCAGCTACATTAAACTCGTTCACCTTTGTAATAATATCGCCGACCTTCAATCCTGCTTTTTCTGCAGCGCTTTCTTTACTCACTTCTGTGATCTTTGCTCCACCTTCTCCATCTTCCATACCCACTCCAAGTCTTGCTTTGTTTTCTCCCCACGACATAAAACGATCACCATCTATATCAGCGATAGCCATTGGTGTCCTCATTCCTTTTAACGGAGCCAAAGCTCTTCCTGGGGCTACTCGATAAATATCTGTTTCACCAGTCACCACTTTAATATCTTCTCCTTTGTAATCTTCCAGTGGTTTGCCATTCACCGTTACTTTATCGCCACTCACTTCAACCGTGATCTTCTCATCATTATCACCAGTGCGAACAATCGTTATACGCTGGCTTTTCTTCTTGTCTTTTTCTTTTTTATCAGTGTTTTGTGCAGACATTGATGTTACTGCTAACACTGCAGCCAATGTTAATGCAGGAATTTTCCAGTTAGTATTCATAATTCAATTTTTAAGTTCTACGAAATCATTAGTAGATCAAATGTAGGGAGATTTTACAAATACGAAACGTTTCGGAAGTGTTAATACTTTGAGCTGACCTGGGTAAAACATCGATATGACTTCGGCCCGACTTCGATACAACGCCGATGGCATGCAAATTTGCCTCTGAAATGAGGCCATTGATATCTAAAATTTCCAATATGTAAGTTCTGCTATTTGCTTACAGTCATAAAGAAAATTATAAGTATAAGAAGGTCAATCCTTTATAACTTAAGGTTTAGCATTTCAAAGATATTTTGGAAACTTTTTTGGAAACTTTCCAAAATATTACTTTAAAACAGGCTCTTTACTTTCTCAATCACCTGCTTTAAATTGCTTGCATCAGTTCCTCCGGCTGTTGCCAATGTTTTTTGTCCACCACCACCACCTTTGATCAGTGGTGAAATATGTTCTTTGATGATCTTCCCTGCATCAAGGTTTCTGTTCTGTGCTATTATTTCTTCCAGCATCACAGCAACATTCGCTTTTCCGCCAATATTGGCTACAAGCACTACAATATAATCAGTAAGATCATTCTTCAAATCAAAACATAACTTCTTTAAAGTATCTGCATTGGGAACTTCTACTTCAGCACCAATAAAACTGATGCCATTGAGTGATTCAACTTTGCTCACCAGTTCTTTTCTAAGACTGCTGAGTTGTTTGTTATACAGCGATTCAATTGATTTTCTCAGGTCTGTATTATCTGCTAACACATTCTCAATTGCTTTCTTTATTTCTTTCGGATTTTTTAAGCAGACCTTGATCTCTTCCATCATCTGCAATTGCTCATTAATATAATTCTCCGCTGCAATTCCACTTAACGCTTCGATTCTTCTTACACCTGCAGCTACAGCAGATTCATGAGTGATCTTAAAGAAACCAAGTTCTCCGGTACTTCCAACATGTGTTCCGCCACAAAGTTCAATGGAGTAGTTCGGATCCATCACAACTACTCTCACCACATCACCATATTTTTCTCCGAACAAAGCCATTGCACCCATAGCAACAGCTTCATCTTTACTCATACTTTTAATTACAACAGGTACGTTTTCCCTGATCTTCTCATTCACCAAAGCTTCTATCTTCTTTATTTCTTCATCAGAAACTTTTGCAAAGTGAGAGAAGTCAAAACGTAAATGCTCTTCATTCACCAAACTTCCTTTTTGAGCAACATGTGTTCCAAGCACTGACCTTAATGCAGCATGTAATAAATGGGTTGCACTATGATGTACTGCTGTATGATGACGTTTAGTTTTATTTACCGCTGCATCAACATCAGTATTGATATTACCTGGTATTACTTCTGTAAAATGAATGATCAGATCATTTTCTTTTTTAGTGTCAATAACACTCACTTTTTCTCCGGCAAAATTCAAAGTGCCGATATCACCAACCTGTCCACCACTTTCTGCATAAAAAGGCGTTTTCTCTAATACTAATTGATAAGCTTCTTTGCCTTTTGCTTTTACTTTTCTGTACTTAACCAGTTTGGTTTTTACTTCTAAAGAATCATAACCTACGAATTGCGAAGAAGCTACATCATTCACAGTGATCCAGTCTTCTGCATCAACAGTTCCTGCTGCACGGCTACGATCTTTCTGTTGTTTCATTTCAGCTTCGAAAGCAGCTTCATCAACTGATAAATTATTTTCAGATACAATTAACCTAGTAAGATCTATCGGAAACCCAAACGTATCGAATAACTCAAATGCAGCCTTACCATTGATTTTCTTTTCAGAACTTTTAGATGTTGCAGAAATAATCTCATCTATCTTTTTTAAACCTTTATCTAACGTTCTCAGAAATGCATCTTCTTCTTCCTTCACCACTTTAGTAACAAATTCCACCTGCTTTTGTAATTCAGGAAAAACAGCATCAAACTGTTTTGCTAAAACCGGAACAAGCTTAAATAACAATGGTTGTTTATAGTTGAGGTAAGAGTAAAAATATCTTACTGCTCTTCTTAATATTCTTCTGATAACATAACCTGCACCTGTATTGGAAGGAAGTTGACCATCAGCTATCGTAAAAGAAATAGCTCGGATATGATCTGCTATTACACGAAAAGCAACATCACTCTTTTCATCAGTTCCTTTGTATTGTTGTTTAGTGATCTTTTCTATTTCACCAATTGTTCCGGTAAAAATATCAGTATCGTAGTTGCTTTGCTTTTGTTGCAGTACACGAACCAATCTTTCAAATCCCATTCCTGTGTCAACATGTTTGGCAGGAAGAAATTCAAGAGATCCATCCTTCAATCGATTGAACTGGATGAACACATTGTTCCATATTTCTATCACCTGAGGATGATCTGCATTCACCAATGTTTTTCCATCGACCTGTTTTCTTTCTTCATCACTTCTTGTATCCACATGAATTTCTGTACAAGGACCACAAGGACCGGTATCTCCCATTTCCCAGAAATTATCTTTCTTACCAAAGGGAAGAATTCTATCTGCATCTATATGTCTTTTCCAGAATTCGAGTGCTTCTGAATCTTCCGGTAAGGCTTCAGATTTATCACCACCAAAAATGGTAACGTATAATCTGTCTTTGGGTATCTTATAAACTTCAGTCAACAATTCCCAGCTCCAGGCTATTGCTTCAGATTTAAAATAATCACCAAAGCTCCAGTTACCCAACATTTCAAACATGGTATGATGATACGTATCAACACCAACTTCTTCCAGATCATTGTGTTTACCACTTACACGCAAACATTTTTGTGTATCTGCAATTCTTGGATTCTCCGGAATTCTGTTTCCGAGAAAAAAATCTTTGAACTGATTCATTCCTGCATTGGTAAAAAGAAGTGTAGGATCATTCTTTACAACAATAGGAGCAGAAGGAACGATCTGGTGACCTTTAGAAGCAAAAAAGTCCAGGAACTGTTTACGTATATCAGAACTTGTCATCATAAATTTTACAATACATTTGAAGCTTTGGCAGCTAACTTTGAAGGCCGACAAAGGTAAGGAGATAGTTGATAGTTGAGAGTGAATAGTTGATAGTTATAAAGGCGTACAAGTGAGTGACACAACGATGTTGCTCAATGATTTGCAGCTTGAGCAACGCTATAAACAATGAGGAAAATAAAATATTTCTATAATACCCATACACTCCGTTTTGAAAAGCTGATAACGCCTTTCAGGGTAAAACTGCTTCGCATATTTGGGTTTATAGCTGCCTCAATTTTTACGGCCTTTATTATTGTTGTGATTGCTTTTGAATATGTTGATTCGCCCAAAGAAAAATTAATGAGGGCTGAGAATGAAGATCTGAAGCAGGATTACGCTGTATTGAATGCAAGATTATCTGAATTGCAAAAGCAAATGCAGGAATTACAAACGAGAGATAACGAAGTTTATCGAGCCATATTTGAAGCTGAACCGGTACCGGATAGTGCAAGAATTGAGGAGATGGAAAAAGCCAGGGAGTTGCAGTATGTAAGAACTTTAGGTGAAAGCCAGCTTACTAAAACACTTGCTGCACAATTAAATGTATTGTCTGCAAGGCTTGCTTACCAGGAAAGATCTTATGAAGACATTGGTGAAATGTTGAAGAATAAAGAAAAGCTCCTTGCCGGAATTCCTGCTATACAACCAGTAGCCAATAAAGATCTGAGAAGAGTTGCTTCGGGTTTTGGTTATCGTATTGATCCGGTTTATAAAGTAACAAAGTTTCATGCAGGTCTTGATTTTACTGCACCTCAGGGTACACCTATTTATGCCACAGCAGATGGAAGAGTAAAAACTTCTGGTTCGAGCAGTGGTGGTTATGGTAATCATGTAGTCATCAATCATGGTTACGGCTATGAAACTTTATACGGACACATGGTTCGTGTGAAAGTACGAGCAGGCCAGAGTGTAAAACGTGGTGAAGTGATCGGTTGGGTGGGTAATACAGGAAAAAGCACTGGGCCTCATTGTCATTACGAAGTACATAAAAATGGTAATCCTGTAGATCCTATTTTCTATTTTTATAATGATCTCACTCCTGAACAGTTTGATCGGCTGTTAAAATTAGCTGCAGCAAGTAACCAAAGCCTGGATTAATGACCAGGATCATCTTCCCCCAAATTTTCACTGCCTTATTTTGAGGCATGAAACCTCCTGTTGACACTCATTTCGACTGTAACACCATTGAATCAATGTCTAATTCTTTGCTTGGTAAAGCAAAAAAGGAACATCTCGACGTTTTCAATGCACATAAAGTTTGTAATGTATATAAACGTGGACAGGTTGTATTTCATGAAGGTTCACATCCGTTCGGTGTGTATTGCATCAGCTCAGGTAAGGTGAAGCTTTCTCATTTGGGTGATGATGGAAAGGACCAGATCATTCGTTTGTTGAAAGAAGGAGATATAACAGGTTACAGGGCTTTGTTAAGTGGTGACAGGTATGGTGCTTCTGCAATTGTATTGGAAGATTCACATGTTTGTTTCATTCCTAAAGAAATATTCATCGATATACTAAAGAATGATGCAGGTCTTGCATTTGAGATGATGAAGTTGCTTGCTAATGAATTGCACAGAGCAGAATTACAGCTAACACATCTTGCACAAAAACCAGTTAGAGAAAGATTGGCAGAAACATTATTATTTATAAAAGATACTTACGGCTTTGAGCAGGATGGTATTACACTAAACGTAAGATTTTCAAGAGAAGAAATAGCGAACCTCGTAGGAACAGCAACTGAATCAACTATTCGTTTGCTGAGTGAATTTAAAAGAGATGGAATGGTTGAGCTAGATGGAAAGAAAATTAAAATACTAAAGCAAAAAGAATTAGAGAGAACCGCAAATCTGCAGGACTGATAAAAGTCATGATGATGCTTGAGTAAACTCATTTACGTCACGCTGGTATAAGGCTACCTTGTGATGATAAAATCAATCTTATGCTGCTGCATCAATTGGATAATTATTCCCAGGAAGCTTTAACACCTGAAGGATTGTGTGATCTGATAGAATACAAGTATCAACAAGAGATCAGTCATTCTGCTGAAAAGGTAAATAAATACCTTGAAGAAAACAGCCAGATAATTGAGCTTTCAGATTCTGTTTCAGAGCTGGTGCATATGCTTGTTACAAAGTTGTGTGATGAAGTGAATCATCTATTCAAAAAAGAGTCGATGATTATTTTCCCTTGTATTAAACATCATTTTAATGGTACAGAAAGAATCATTCCAACAACATGTGTAGATAATGCTGTGTACAGAAATATCCAGGCAACGCAGAAAACAATATTAAATCTTGTTCATAAACTAAGACAGGTATTGGATAACTATTCTGCCGATCCTAAGTGGAGCACTGGTTGGAGAGATTGCCTGAATGAAATGTTTGTTTTAGAAAATAAAATTTATAACTGGCTGCATCTTGAGCAAAGCTTTTTGTATCCGAAGATCAATAATTAGAAACCAGGCATGATCAAAACACAAGAAACAGTTCTGAGCTGTTATCATTGCGGCGAAGACTGTGATATCATTATAAAAGCTCATGATAAAAATTTTTGCTGCGAAGGATGCAGAAGTGTGTACGAGATCCTGAATAAAAGTGGGATGTGCGATTATTATGAGATCAGTAATAATCCCGGTGTTAGTCAGCGAATAAAAGTTAGAGAAGATAAGTTTGCTTTTTTGGATGATAAAAAGATAGAAGCATCACTTATCAGTTATACAGATGATGAGCAAACCCATGTTACATTCTATCTTCCACAAATGCATTGCAGCAGTTGTTTGTGGCTGCTCGAGAATATTCATCGTCTAAATAATGGTGTTATCACCAGTAAGGTAAATTTCCCTAGAAAAGAAGCAGATATTATTTTTGATCCGAAGAAAACTTCACTTAGAAAAATCGCTGAATTACTTACCAGCATAGGTTATGAGCCTTACATTAGTCTAAACAATCTTGATAAGAAAAAGAAGTTCTACGATCGTTCTAAGATTTTCAAATTAGGTGTAGCAGGATTTTGCTTTGCCAATATTATGTTGCTGAGTTTTCCTGAATACCTCGGTATCGATGATAAAGAGCAAGGCATGGTGAATATATTCCGCTACATCAATCTCTTGCTAAGCTTACCCGTTTTCTTTTATTCAGCTACAGAGTTTTATACAAGTGCCTGGAAGAGTTTAAAACATCGTTTTTTAAATATTGATGCACCAATTGTATTGGCTGTGTTGGTAACATTTGGCAGAAGTGTGTATGAAGTATTAACTGATACCGGTGGAGGTTATTTCGATTCAATGAGCGGCATTGTTTTTTTTATGCTGGTGGGAAGAGTAATGCAGGATAAAACCTACAAGCAACTGAGCTTTGAGCGAGATTATACTTCTTATTTTCCTATAGCAATTACTCGGATTAATAATCAGAAAGAAGAAATTGTAACGCTTCCTGATATCAGGTTGGATGATACGCTACTGATACATAATCATGAATTAATTCCGGCAGATGGTATCATTACCAAAGGAAAAGCTTTGATCGATTACAGTTTCGTTACAGGTGAAAGTGTACCAGTAGCAAAAGAAATGGGTGAAATAGTATATGCTGGTGGTAAACAGGTGAATGGTAATATCGAAATATTAGTCATAAAAGAAGTGGCTCAGAGTTATCTCACAAAGCTTTGGAATAAAGAACAGAAGCAGGAAGCACTTGATAGTGAGAGATCGTTTGTTCATTTGCTGGCAAGATATTTTACTATCATTCTTTTTTCTATTGCAATTACTGCAGCTACATATTGGTATTTCAACGATAGTTCGAAGGTTTGGGATGCAGTTACAGCAGTCTTGATTGTGGCTTGTCCTTGTGCATTATTACTCTGCAATACATTTACCAATGGTAATATTCTGAGGATATTGGGTAACAACCAATTTTATCTGCGTAATGCACAAACCATAGAAGATATAGGCAAAGTAGATCATATAGTGTTTGATAAGACAGGCACACTTACTACAGGTCGGTATAACGAAGTAAGTTATAATGGTAAAACGCTATCTGATGAATTGCAGCTAGCAGTTTCATCTTTAGCAGCACAATCAACTCATCCAATGAGTAAAGCGATTTTGAAGGAACTGAACATGGAGAAACGGTTGCCGGTAATTACATTCAAAGAAATTCCTGGGCAAGGGATAGAAGGAACTATTAATAAAAATAACATTTGCCTCGGGTCTGAAAAGTTTGTTACCGGAAGTTCTAAAGCAACAAACAACCAGTCATCTGTTTATTTGTCTGTTGATGGAGAATTGTTCGGTGTATTTAGTTTTAGAAATCATTATAGAGATGAAATTCCTGCCTTATTAAGAAAACTGCAAAAGCGTTATCAGGTTTCTATTTTGAGTGGTGACAATGACGGCGAGAAAAAATATCTGCGTGGTTTGTTAGGTAAAGGTCCAAGTATATTCTTCAATCAAAGTCCGCAGGCAAAACTTTTTGCAATACAGGAACTACAGCAACAAGGAAAAAAAGTAATGATGATTGGAGATGGTTTAAATGATGCCGGAGCTTTACGACAAGCAGATGTTGGTATTGCCATCAGCGAAGAAAGCAACAGCTTTACACCAGCCAGTGACGCTATTCTTCAGGCCGATAAACTTAACAGGCTTGATAAATTTATCCAGGCATGCAGAGCTAATAAAAAAGTAGTAATGTTTGCATTCGTTATTTCTATTATTTACAATATTGTAGGATTATCTTTTGCCGTTCAGGGCACGTTATCTCCTTTAATCGCTGCTATTTTGATGCCTGCAAGTAGCCTCAGCATCTTATTAATAACTTTTGGCATGAGTAATTTGCTGGCTTCAAGATTAAAACTGAAGGCATAATTCCTTGCTCCATAAACATGATAAATATCATCTTTTGCAATGAGTGACGTCATGATTACCCCTAAGCTGTAAATCTACTTTTGGCTCGAAATCAAAAGAGGGGTATGAGCGTCATCATCGTATTAATGATAGCCAGCATTGCCGTAGCCGGAATGTTCCTGGGCTTTTTTATCTACAGCATTAAGAAAGGACAATATGATGATGAAGTAAGTCCTCCTGTAAGAATTCTCTTCGAGGACAAACCGGTCTCCAATTCTTCTAAGTGATTTTTTACACCAACATTAGTAACATCAGAACTGCAAATAAGATTATATGCAATTAGAGAAATTTTATTACGACAACAAAGTAGTTAAATGGTTTGCCTACGCTACAATTCTTTGGGGTGCAGTAGGTATGACAGCAGGATTACTTGCAGCCATTCAGATTTATTTACCGGCAGCCAATTTTGATCTTGCACCAACTACGTTTGGTCGTGTTCGTCCGTTACATACCAATGCAGTGATTTTCGCATTCGTAGGTAACGGAATTTTTATGGGTGTTTATTATTCCCTTCAACGTTTATGTAAAGCCAGGATGTGGAGTGATAAGCTGAGTAAGATCCATTTCTGGGGTTGGCAGCTCATTATTGTACTTGCTGCTATTACATTATTGGCAGGTTACACAACAGGTAAAGAATATGCAGAATTAGAATGGCCAATTGATATTCTTATCACACTTGTTTGGGTGGTGTTTGGTATCAATATGTTTGGAACAATTCTGAAAAGAAGAGAAAGTCATTTATATGTTGCCATCTGGTTTTATATCGGTACATGGGTTACAGTAGCTATGCTACATATTGTAAACTCATTTGAAATTCCTTTTTCGTTCATGAAGAGTTATAGCTGGTATGCAGGTGTGCAGGATGCTTTGGTTCAATGGTGGTACGGACATAATGCTGTTGCATTTTTCCTTACTACACCTTACCTCGGTATCATGTATTATTTTCTTCCTAAAGCTGCAAACAGACCGGTCTATAGTTACCGGCTTTCTATCATTCACTTCTGGGCTTTGATATTTATTTATATCTGGGCTGGTCCTCACCACTTATTATATACTGCCTTACCTGATTGGGCTCAAAGTTTAGGAACTGTTTTCAGTATCATGCTTCTTGCACCAAGCTGGGGTGGTATGTTAAATGGTTTGTTTACACTACGTGGTGCATGGGATAAAGTAAGAGAAGATCCTATTCTTAAGTTTATGGTTGTTGCAATTACCTGTTATGGTATGGCAACATTTGAAGGGCCGATGCTGAGTTTGAAGAATGTTAATGCAATATCTCACTTTACTGACTGGACTATTGCACACGTACACGTTGGTGCTTTGGGTTGGAACGGCTTCTTAACATTTGGTGTACTATACTGGATCATTCCAAAAATATTCAATACGCAGCTGTATTCTAAAAAACTTGCTACAACACACTTCTGGATCGGTACAATAGGTATTATCATCTATGCTGTTCCATTGTATTGGGCTGGTTTTGCACAGGCAATGATGTGGAAGAGTTTTACTGATGATGGTACGCTGAAATTCCAGTTCATGGAGACAGTTACCAATATACTTCCAATGTATATGCTAAGAAGTGTTGGTGGATTGTTGTACCTGATTGGTGTGTTCATAATGATCTATAATATCTGGAAAACAGTAGCAAAGAGTAAACTGGTTGCAGATGAAGCCGCAGAAGCTGCACCATTGCCAAAGGTGATTGAAACACATGGTAAACAACATTGGCACAGATGGATTGAAAGAAGACCAATTCAATTGTTAGTATTCAGTTTGATCGCTGTAGCTATAGGAGGTATTCTTGAAATTGTTCCAACATTCCTTGTAAAAAGTAATATTCCTACCATAGCTTCTGTCAAGCCTTATACTCCACTTGAATTACAGGGAAGAGATATATATGTAAGAGAAGGATGTTATACCTGTCACTCACAAATGATTCGTCCTTTCAGAGATGAAGTGGAGAGATATGGTGAATATAGTAAAGCTGGTGAGTTTGTTTATGATCATCCATTCCAATGGGGTAGTAAAAGAACAGGACCAGACTTGGCAAGGATCGGTGGTAAATATCCAAACAGCTGGCATTACAATCACATGTTAGATCCAAGAATTATGAGTCCAGGTTCAATTATGCCAAGCTATCCATGGTTAATGGATGATAAAATTGATACTGCAGTTACAGGAGCTAAGATCAGGGCAATGCAAACATTAGGTGTTCCTTATCCAGAAGGTTTTGATAAAGTAGCGAATGAAGACCTGATGAAACAGGCTCAACAAATAAAAGAGAATCTAAAGAAAGATAAGATAGAAACAAGCAGTACAGCTGAGATAGTGGCATTGATTGCTTACCTGCAGAGAGTTGGTACAGACATAAAAGGGGAGAAGCAGGTAGCAGAGAAATAGTTGGTGGATAACGGAAGCAATAAGTTTTACCCCCACTTGTTGCTTCCTCCACTGGCAATAAAAGAACAGGAGCCTGAAGAGTCCCGTACATACGGGAACGATGTTTAATTAATAAAGTGAAGCAGGGAACATAAAAAATTATAAAATGAAATTCATTAACTATTTAGAATCTATCATCGGTGTTGACATTTATGCTTTGTCATCATTCATGATATTCTTCACCTTTTTTGTTGTGATGACATTATGGGCTTTGAAGGCCGATAAAAAAATGATAGATAAGATCAACAGAATTCCCTTAGACAACTAATAAAAATTACAACATGAGAAAGTTGTTAAACAATAAATGGATATTAAGAACTACTGCAGTATGTTTTGTTTCATTGGCAGTTCCGATGAATGCTTGGGCTGCAGGTGCTCCAAAAAAATCTGAACTCGATAATCCTTTGGCAGTAACGTTATTAATTATCATTGGTGTTTTGGCGTTAGCAATTGCTTTATTAGGTCATATTGTTATTGGTGCAGCGCAACTAAAGACTGACAGGATTAAAAAGGAGAGAAATGCTGCTAAGATTGTATCTCTAGTAATGCTTTGCCTGGTTAGTTCTTCGGTTTTTGCACAAACAGATGCACCTGCTGTAAATGCAGTTGTAAGTAATACGATCAGCGGATTGTCTAAAACTTCATTCTATGCATTGATTGGAGTGATAGGTCTCGAGTTCATCATTATTGTTTGCATGTTGTTATTCCTTCGTTCACTTATTGCTAAAGAAGTGGCCGTTACCATTACATCTGAAACAAAAGTTGCTCAAGAAAATAAATGGAAGAGCTGGTGGATGAAGATCAACAGCTTCCGCTCTTTAAATGAAGAGAAAGACATTCAGTTAGATCATGACTATGATGATATAAAAGAACTCGACAATAAACTACCACCTTGGTGGATATACGGATTTTACATCACTATAATATTCGCTGGTATTTATTTATGGCGATATCATGTATCTGAAACTGCTCCGTTAAGTATAAAAGAGTTTGAAATGGAGATGGCAAAAGCAGAAGTAGACAAAGCAAACAATCTTAAAAAAGCTGGTAATAGCGTAGATGAGAATACGGTGAAACTATTAACTGCAGCCACAGATATAGAAGCTGGTAAAAAGATATATACTACTTCATGTTCTCCTTGCCATGCTGCTGATGGTGGTGGTGTAGTAGGTCCAAACTTAACGGATGATTATTGGTTACATGGAGGTAGTGTAAAAGATGTTTTTAAAACAATTAAATATGGTGTTCCGGAAAAAGGTATGCAGCCTTGGAAAGGTACGTTTTCACCAACACAGATCGCTCAATTAACAAGTTTTATAAAATCGATCAGGGGAGCAAAAGTTGCAAGTGCGAAAGAACCTCAGGGAGATTTGTATAAAGAAGAAACAGCAGTTTCAGACACAACCAGGATTGCTGCTGTTAAATAAACAGCTGTACCATGCACATAACACCAGACATACAACAAGACTTCAGAGATAGGTTAGCAACCATCGATGAGAAAGGCAAACGCAAATGGGTTTTTGCAAAGAAGCCATCGGGTAAGTTTTATAATGCAAGAACGATATTGAGTTTGTGCTTCTTCGTTTTGTTTTTTGCCTTGCCTTTTATTCATATTGAAGGAAGGCCCTTGTTTCTCTTCAATGTAACAGAAGCTAAGTTTCATATATTCGGAAAGGTATTCTGGCCGCAGGATTTTTTCATCTTCGGTTTGATAATGCTCACCTTTATTTTCTTTATCATTCTTTTTACCGCAGCATTCGGCAGATTATTTTGTGGTTGGGCTTGTCCGCATACCAACTTTATGGAAATGATGTTCCGCAAGGTGGAATATCTTTTTCTCGGTAATGCCAATCAACAAAAGGCACTTCGTAAAGCTCCATGGACAACAAACAAGGTTTTACGGGTAGGAGGTAAGCATCTAACATTTTTTGTCATATCATTTATCATAGCCAATTTCTTTTTAGCATATATCATTGGTATAAAAGAATTGCAACAGATCATTTCAGAACCTGCCAGTAAACATATTGTCGGCTTTACAGCTATTCTTGCTTTCAGTGGAATCTTCTATGGTGTATTTGCTTTCTTCAGAGAGCAGGCTTGTACAGCAGTTTGTCCTTATGGAAGATTGCAAAGTGTATTGCTGGATAAAAATTCCATGATCGTTGCATACGATTATAAACGTGGTGAACCAAGAGGAAATTTTAAAAAAGAACCTGAAAAGCCTTTAGGCGATTGTATTGATTGCTATCAATGTGTTGAAGTTTGTCCTACAGGTATTGATATTCGTAATGGCGTTCAAATGGAATGTGTAGGTTGTACTGCTTGTATTGATGCCTGCAATATTGTTATGCAACGTTTGCATAAAGCTGAGGGATTAATCCGTTACGCTTCTGAAAACTCTATTGCAAAAGGAACAAAGTTTCAATTCACTACAAGGATCAAAATGTATACAGGCCTTTGTATTTTACTTCTTATCGCAATTACTGCATTACTTGTTACAAGAAAAGATGTTGGTGCAACTGTAATGCGTACACCTGGAATTCTTTACCAGGAAAGAGGTGCCGACAGTGTTTCAAACTTGTATAATATTAAGATGGTAAATAAAACGGTGAAGCCAATTCCGCTTACCATTAAAGTAGAAGGTGGTAAAGGGAATGTTGAGATCATTGGAAACAAATTCATTGCTGTGCAGGAAGAAGGACAAGGTGGTGGTTCATTTTTCGTAGTTCTGCCAAAGCAAATGATACACGACAGAAAAACAAAGATCAGTTTAGGACTTTATGAAGGAAATAAAAAGATCGCCATTGTAAAAACAAATTTCCTTGGACCGGTAACTGATTAAAATTTATTGAACAAGCTGCAGAATAACTATTGTACATCGTTGTGTTACTTACTTGTACAGCAGAATGTTCTTCGGCATAAAAAACAAAATATGAGTTGGGGTAACAAATTAGTCGTAGTCTTTATTGCCTTCGTTGCACTAATGGCAACATTGGTTTATAAAGCAGTCAATACAAAGTTTGAGTTAGTAACGAAAGATTATTATAAAGAGGAATTACGTTACCAGGATAAAATTGATGGTGCTGCAAATGCAATAGCTGCAGGGGAGCTCAGTTTTCAACAAGATGCAGCTACACTTACTATACAATTACCTGCAACTTTACATACTGCAATCTTAAAAGGTGAAGCCTGGTTTTATTGTAAAACAGATGCAACAAAAGATCAGAGGTTTCCTCTAACCATAGAAGAAGGAAAATATACTATCGATAAATCAACTTATGCGAAAGGGTCTTACGAATTAAAGCTTCAGCTAACTGATAACAATAAGCAATACTATTATCGTGAATTTGTAACGGTGCAATAATGATTTGGGAAATATTTATATCAGGATTCATACTTGGCATCATCAGCAGTTTTCATTGCGTAGGAATGTGTGGACCTTTAGCATTATCACTTCCATTAGCATCTTATTCTGCATCTAAAAAGCTGCTTGGAATTCTGCTATATAATTTCGGAAGAGTAACAACCTACTCTTCTCTGGGGTTGATATTTGGTTATTTCGGACGTCAAATTTTCATAGCCGGTTATCAACAAATTTTTTCTGTTGTAATTGGTTTATTAATAGTCGCTTTTTTCTTATTGGCAAAATTTCGCAAGAAGTTCAGCGGAATGGGACCGGCAAACCGGTTCTACATAAAAGTACAATCACTTGTTGCAGGCTTTCTACGTATTAGGAATCTTTCGGGGTTTTATCTCACTGGATTGGCAAATGGTTTATTGCCTTGTGGTATGGTTTACCTGGCTATCACTGGAGCAATGGCAACTTCATCTCCACTTAAGGGATTAGAATTTATGGCTTCATTTGGCTTAGGTACAATGCCTGCCCTTATTCTATTGTCTGTTGCCGGTTTCATAATCAGCATTAGGGCAAGAAGTTTCATACGAAAGTTAACCCCTTATGCTTTCCTATTAATGGGAGTACTTCTAATTATACGTGGAATGAACCTCGGAATTCCTTATTTAAGTCCTTCTTTTGTAGCGACTTCTGCAGCTGCAACCTGTCACTAAACCATTAACATTTCATTGTTAAACAAAAGAACCTTTTTAGCGTTCTAAGAATATATTACAAGGTATAAAAACCACAGGTCTGGAAATTTCTTTAACGGTTTTGTTTAGTGTTTTGGCATTGGTTTTGTCTTGATATAAATGCAAGTAGTCAATTTTCTCATAAGCAGTTAGTTTTGGTTGCGGCCCCTGTTTCCACAGGGGCTTACTTTTTTTGGTGACTTCTGGTTTGGTTTCCAATCACATAAGCTAATGCACAACCAACAATATCACAAACTATATCTGCGAGTTCAAAAGACCGTCCTTTCACCCAATATTTTTGAATAAACTCAATTGATATCCCATATAAAATTCCTGCACAAACCAATAGCAATAACCAATTGTATTGTTGATGCCTCAATGGATAATAAAATAAATAAACAAGGAGAAATATAAATACAATATGAACCAGCTTATCTAAGTAAATCTTTTCAAACCAGTCCTCTTGCGGAAATTCAGAGCCTGGTATTAAAAATAAAGTTGTAACCACTATGAACCAGACTATGGCAGGAATAAACTTCTTTAAGATAGAAGACATTATCAAAAATAGATAAATTGCAATAAGCTTATATAAGCGTATAAAAATTAAACGGATGTTCTAACGCCCCATTTATAAATGGTGGATCGTAATGCTTCGATGGTGAAAGGCTTAGAGATAAAATCTTTCATTCCTGCTTCCAAACAATCTTCTTCGTCTTCTTTCATTGCGTTAGCTGTCATAGCAATGATAACAGGAGATAAGACTTTATTTTTGCTATTGCCTAATATTCTTTGTGTGGCTTGCAAACCATCTACTTCGGGCATTTGAATATCCATGAAAATGAGATCATAGTTTTTCTCATTGGCTTTGTTGATAGCTACTGCACCATTCTCAGCAACATCAACTTTATACCCGATATTCTCAAATATCCTGGAAGCTACCAATTGATTCACCTGGTTATCTTCTACCAATAAAATATCCAGCGGAACATACTTAAACTCAGTTTCTGCTTGAAATTTGATCACTACATCAGCATCTACTTTCATTGGAATAGTAAAACTGAATTCTGATCCTTTCCCTTCTTTACTATTCACATTAATATAACCACTCATCATCTCGATAAGCTTCTTACAAATAGATAACCCGAGACCTGTACCACTGTATTTCCTGGATGAAGAAAAATCTATCTGTGAAAAGGGTTGGAATAATTTAGGCAGGTCTTCCTTCTTTATACCGATACCGGTATCTCTTACAATAAAAGTGATCAGTTGTATATCGTTCTTAATTTCTTTTGCTGATACTTCCACTTCTATTCCACCTTGTTCGGTAAATTTGATAGCGTTACCAACAAGATTTACAAGAACTTGTTTCAACCTGTTTTCATCTCCCAGAACATTAGTAGCAATATTATCATCAATTCTATATTGAAGTGTCAGGTGTTTAGATAATGCATTTATTCTTGGTGATGTAATATTTATCACACTATTTACAGCTTCCCGCAGGTCAAAACTTTTTTCGTGTAATGTGAGTTTTTCGGCTTCGATTTTCGATATGTCAAGCACATCTTCAATGATGTTTAATAACAGGTTGCAACTGGATTCCAATGTTTGGAAGAGTTCCTTTTGTTCAGTTTTGATAGTATTTTCACGAGTAAGTAACTGAGTGGTGCCAATAATTCCATTCAGTGGTGTTCTGATCTCATGGCTCATGTTAGCTAAGAACTTTGATTTTGCAGCTGTTGCAGCTTCTGCTTCTTGTTTTGCTTTGATCAATCTTTCTGTAGATTCTTCAATTTGCTTTCGATGGCTGATCAACTCTTGTCGTTCTACTTCATAACTCTGCTTAAAAAAACTAAGTAACAAACCAACAATTATAACTGCTATCATCACCGTTACAAAAATATCCTGCTCTCTTATTTCAACATTAGGATATGGTACAATCCATTCAGGGAAACTTTTTTCGAAAATGTATAATAAGATAAAGATCAGTGTAAGTGATATTCCGAACACCTTATGATGTTTCAGATCTAAAGTAAGCATTCCAACTCCCATAATGAATATGAAATAAACAGGAATAGCTCCTTCTAATCCACCATTAAAAAACCATACAGGACAAAAAACTGCAAGCCCGATAAATATAAATCTGAATCTAACAGACTGGCTGGCTTTTCCCTTCAATAAAACATATAAGAAAACAGAATAAACTATTCCAATCAGAAGTGTAGCTACGTTAATCTTCCAGTCTAATCCTAACGCTACATTAGCAATGAAACTTAATGCACTTGCAAAAATGGCTGCACTGCATGCAATGATAAATACCCGGTCTTCAATAGGTAAAGAGCGATCGTTTATACGTAAAAATTCACCTAGCCTTTTCATCAGGAATGAAGGGGTATTGGGTACGGAACAAATTTATCAATTAACCAGAAGGCGGCAGATTATATTTTGACTAAAAAGCATACCTGTACTGTAGATTTAGCCATAGCTTCTAACCTATCTAAAATCAAAGCCGATTGATGACACTGCTTCAGCAACATCAACAACCGGCTTCGATCTTAAAATTTTAGACTGATAAATTATCCAACCATCTGGCTGTATTCTTCCGAGCTCATCAGCTTGTCTACGGCTGAGGGATCAGACACTTCAACTTTCACCATCCATCCTTCGTTATATGGATCATTGTTCACCAATTCAGGTTGTTTTTCCAAAGCAGGATTGGTTTCTTTAATTGTTCCTGCAACCGGTAAAAACAGATCGCTCACAGTTTTAACTGCTTCAACGGTTCCAAACACTTCTTCTGCATTCAGGCTTTTGCCAATGGTATTGATGTCTACATATACAATATCACCTAATTCTCTTTGTGCAAAATCTGTGATGCCAATGGTTGCAATATTGCCATCCATTTTGATCCATTCATGATCTTTTGTGTACCTGAGTTCGGAAGGAAAATTCATAGCGATTAATTTAGAACTGCAAATATTACAAATTATATGATACCAGCTTATGAATTCTATGGCATCACCTCTTGCTACGCTCAGTTCACAGTTCCGTTTTCATGGCATCATTCCAAAGCATCGGCATTTCCCTTCCAACTATGGTAATAAACAAAAGAGGAGCAAATTTTGTTTGCTCCTCTTTCAATTTATTTCTTAAATTAATTTAGCATTCTCATTTTCATTCTCACATCTGCTTTGGGACGTTCTCCATTCTTTTGCACAGCAGCGATCTTATCAATCACATCCAATCCGCTGATCACTTCTCCGAATACGGTATAATTCTGATCAAGAAAAGGAGTTCCACCCATTCTAGCGTATACTTCTTTCTGTGCTGCCGAATAGCTGAAAGAAGGATTATTAGCTTTCACTGACTGTTCCGTTTGAGCCAATTGTTGTTCAGGAATTTTATTTCCCTGCACAATATAGAACTGGCAATTACTGCTAGCTTTTGCAGGATTACCATCTCTTGCTGCAGCCAAAGCGCCTTTTTTGTGAAAGAATTGTGGCTTGAACTCAGCTGGAATTCTTTCACCAGGTGCTGAACCTCCACCAAGCATTGCTGTACTGTCGGCATTTTTGCTTTGTGGATCTCCACCTTGTATCATGAAGCCTTGTATTACACGATGAAATAACAGGCTGTCGTAAAAACCTGATTGCACCAGTTTTATAAAATTATCCCTATGTAATGGAGTAGAATCATACAGCTTCATGATCATTGTACCATAGTTAGTACTAAGCTCAACCAACCTTTCCTTACTTACCGGTGATTTTTTTGTTACAGCCGATTTTGTTATCGGCTTTGCAGGAGCCTTTGTAGCTTTTTTTGTTTGTGCATTAACTGAGACGGCACTTATCACTAATAAAACGAGTAAAACTTTTTTCATTGCTGTGTTCTTTTATCAGAATCCTTCCTGTTGACCGAAATAAAGCAAAATATGGTCTTTTAAGAAATTTTCCTGCTCCGGCATACTAAGATTTGGCAGTTCTTTCACTTGCTTAAAATGCGGCCAGCCTTCTTCATCTCTGCCTTCAAAAATATAATAACCGCTGGGAGCCAAAAGACTGCAGGTAGCCACATGCATAAGATCCTGCTTTTGTTCTTTGGTGATCTTCTCCGGCAAAAAACCTGTTTCATTTATACCGATAAGAAAAAGAATGGCTTCTATATCGGGCTTTTTACCAAATCGCTCCACCAGTTTAGCTTCGAGTGTCCACCAACGTGTCATCAGGTCGTCGTTCATATTCATAGCCGGCAAAGATAAAGGTGAGTGGTCAATGGTGAATGGTGAATAGAAAGTACAAGAGTGCGACGCAACGAAGTATAATAGTAGTACCGTTGCTTGTTTCATAAAAATAAAAACCCTTCAAAGGCTATCTTTGCCGCAAATAGCAACTGATGTTACAGGTAAATTTTCTCCGTCAAAATAAAGATGAAGTACTAAAAAGACTGGCGATAAAAAACTTTAAACAACCGGGAATTGTTGATGAGGTGATTGCTTTAGATGATGAGCGAAAAAAATTACAGGCAGAATTTGATAATACACAGTCAAAAGTAAATGCAGCATCAAAAGACATTGGCAAATTAATGGGCCAGGGAAAGAAAGATGAAGCAGAAGCGTTGAAGAAAGAAGTTGCAGAACATAAAGCTGCACTGGAACCTTTGAAGCAACAGATGGCAGAAGTTGAGAAGAAACTGATCGATACATTAATTCAACTTCCTAATCTTCCAAGTGAACAAGTACCTGTTGGAAAAACACCGGAAGACAATGAAGTGGTGAGAGAAGGTGGCATTAGCCCTGAATTTACAGGTGAGCCTTTGCCACACTGGGAGCTGACAAAAAAATATAACCTGATTGATTTTGAATTAGGCAATAAAATAACCGGAAGCGGATTTCCTGTTTACATGAATAAAGGAGCTAAGCTTCAACGTTCATTGATTCAATATTTTCTAGATTATAACACTGAAGCAGGGTATATAGAATTCATTCCGCCATTCGTGGTGAATGAAGATTCTGCTTACGGAACAGGTCAGCTGCCTGATAAAGAAGGCCAGATGTATTTTGTTACAGAAGATAAATTTTATTTGATACCTACTGCTGAAGTTCCGGTTACAAATATTTACAGGGATACGATTGTAAAAGCCGAAGAGCTTCCGATAAAAATGACTGCTTATTCTCCATGTTTTAGAAGAGAAGCCGGCAGTTATGGAAAAGATGTAAGAGGATTAAATCGTTTACACCAGTTTGAAAAAGTAGAGATCATTCAAATTGTTGAGCCGGAAAAAAGTTACGAAGTGCTGGATGAAATGGTAAATCATGTTGAAAGACTTGTTCAATCATTAGAGCTTCCTTATAGAATTTTACGACTCTGTGGTGGTGATATGGGTTTTGCCAGTGCCATCACTTACGATTTTGAAGTGTATAGTGCAGCACAGCAAAGATGGCTTGAAGTGAGTAGCGTAAGCAATTTCGAAAACTTCCAGGCTAACAGGATGAAATGCCGTTATAAAGATGGCTCAGGTAAAACACAACTGGTGCATACATTAAATGGAAGCAGTTTGGCCTTACCAAGAATTGTTGCTGCTATTTTAGAGAATCATCAAACGCCGGAGGGAATTAAAATTCCTAAGGTATTGCAGCGCTATTTTGGTGGGCATTTAATTGACTAGAAAATCATTTTCTTATCGTTACCCTTGTTCCATTAGCTATCATGTTATATAGTTGAATAACATCACTGTTCTTCATGCTGATGCAGCCTTGAGTCCAATTTTGAAAACGATCCACTGCAAAATCTTCTCTTGGCCATGTTCCATGTATGCCAATCGCTCCACCAATTTTTGCACTGGCTGGTATAATGCCTTTATTTTTTCGGTCATTGAATCTGGCTCTGCTTTCAGCTGTAGGATAATCAATCAGTAAAAAGCGACACCACTTCTCATGAACTCTTTTAGTGATGATGCGAAAAGTTCCTTCAGGGGTTTTACGATCTCCTTCCATCATCTTATCGCCTTGGTCTTTATTGCCAAACACTACCGGATAAGTAATCAACCATTCATCATCTTCAAACACATATAAATTATAATCACTCTTGTCGATAAGTATGCTATACTCAGGCTTAACAAAAAAGGAAGTATTGGCAATAAAAAGCACTGCAAGCAAAATAAAAGTGCTCAAGGTGTGACGCATAGGACCTGTGATTTTAAAACTAACGATTGTCTTTTCTCTCACATTATCCACTGCAATGGTCTTTCACAAAAAATTATATTTATAGTGCAGCGAAAATGTTTTTCACTAAAAGCAATAACTATGCACAAAATGGATGAAATAAATTTTTCTTAAGTTATTAGGCAGAATTTAATTTCAAAAGAAAAGCCCCTGCAAAAACAGGAGCTGAATGCACATGAGAAACTAAAATTGTCTTATTATATTTTACCAGTTGCTTAATCTTATACCTACAGCATAAGGATATTGCTTCATTCCTCTCTCATGTAAAGGATTTGTGCTATAGCTGCCATAGATACGAACAGGACCTAAACCAACTTCTGCTATGTATGCCAGTCTCCATTTCTCTAATTCAAAATCACTCTTGAATTTTTCTTTTCCTCTTGCGTCACTCACTTGTTTGTTTCGGCTTCCGACAAGATAACCGGCACTAACACCAGCACTAAAACTAAAACCGTTTCTCCTGTTTGGTGTTGCGTTAACATTTACCATGAATGGTACTGTAACATAACCGGCATATAATTTATTTTTCGAGAAAGCAACGCTGTCTCTGAAAACATACGCCGAACCATTTGCTTCTCTATAACTAATATTTGTGCTATAGCGAAAGTTATACATCTCTAAACCTAAACCGTATTTAAGATTCAGTACATGTTTTGAAACATTGAGTTTCTGCATAAAAAGCCAGTAATTGATATTAGAAGTTTTATTGGTCCTCAGCTTCATATCATTTTTTGTAAAATGATTTGTTCCACCTTGAAGGTAAGCATTGGCTTCTGGAGATCCATAAACAGTTTCATCTCTTACATTAGCAAAACCAATATCCAAAATGCTCCAGTTGGTAGAAAGATTAGCTTTCTTTTTTCTTTTAGATATTTCAAATGTTCGGCTGGTTGTATCCGAATTGTCGCCTTTCTTTTTATCTTTTTTGATGATGATGAAATTGCCTACAACTACTGTATCAGCCTTCTGTGAAGTTTCTTCCTGGGCAAAAACATTTCCGGCAGCTAATAATGCTGCAATTGCTACGATTGCTTTTTTCATAATTCCTGAATTTAAGGGTATTCTATATGTTTTTCTTTATTTCGAGATTGGCTACCTGAACTTTATCGCCAGAATCGTCTTTGTTTTTTACTTTAGTTGATAAAAAGCGGGTTGCCTTTCGAAATAACCCACGAACTTTATCAGTATTAATCTGAAGAGCACCAATATTAAGATTGTTGCTTTCTTTCAGTTCAACATCTTCAGTATAAATAGCGTGTTGCGTATAATTTTTTTCTTCAACTCCAGCGATTGTTGTGCTTATTACTTTGGTTTCTCCAGGTTCAGCTATAGTATTAATTATAGTTTCAGTATTTCCTGACTTATTATTAATCAACACCGGTTCAACTGCTGCAAGTGATCTTTGCTCTTCTTGCATTTTTTGTTCGTAAGTGATTACCGGTTGCTGTTGGGAAATATTTTGTTCCTGCACTTTCAACGGGCGAACAACATTTTTGTTACTGTTATTTTTTTCCTTTTCAAAAGCAATGGTTGTAGAATTATCAGAAGCTTCAGTGGAAGGCAGTTGTTGTTCTGGTTGGGGGGAAGATTGATTCTTTTTAATATTGATCTTTGGATCTTTTACTGCAATTTCATTAGGCTCGCTACCATTATTAAATAATATTAAGGCAATCAAACCAATCATTGCTGCTGCAGCTAATGAGGCCCAGCGAAGGTTAATGATAATTGGTCTCTTCTTTTCTTCTTTCCTGTAAAGAGATTCTTTGTTGGTAAATATTATGTTCTCTTCCGGTAAAACTGTTTCCTTTAAAGTGGTAAACTCGTCTTGTAAATGAGGATTTTGCAAGACAAAAGTTTCCACTGCTTCTCTTTCTAAAGATGAAAGTTCATTATCAACATACAGCAGAAAATACTCCTGGAAATTATTAAGATCAATGCCTTCAGCTTTCCTGTAAAGTGAATCTTTTGCTGTGAATGCAATTTCTTCTGGTTGAAGAATGGTTTGCTGCAACAGCAATAACTCTTCTTTTAAATCCGGGTTTAACTCCAGGAAGGCTTCTACATTTCTGTTATCATCAGACGATAGTTCACCATCTAAATACATCAGCAGATATTCTTCGTAATTATTGCGGTTAATCATTTTACATTACGTTTTCAGGACTCACTAAATATTCTTTCAAAATCAATCTGGCTCTATGCAGGTAAACTTTTACCTGACTTTCGGTTAATCCCATGATCTTTCCGATCTCATCGTAACTATATCCTTCATAATCTTTCAGCATCACCAGGCTCTTTTGCGTTTCATTCAACCTGTTAATAGCTTCCATTAATATCTTTTTCGTGTTGCTGGAAAAGTTTGAATGCTGGATCTTCATGTTCGCATCAAACTCTTCTTTCAGCTGCACTCTTTTGTTTTTTCTCAGGTGGTCTATCATCTGGTTGTATGCAACGGTAAACAGGTATGATTTGCTTTTGATATTTTCCACCTGTTCTCTGTTTCGCCAGAGTTTTTCAAAAGCAGTTTGAACAATATCTCTTGCATCTTCCTCATGTTTCAGGTTCTTCACAATAAATCGGAAGACACCGTCTGCATATAGATCAACACAATGATTGTATTCCTTTTCAGTCATGGTTGGGTAGGTCTTGGTTGTTTGCTATGGGTGTAACGGCATTGACTATCAAATGTTACATCTTTATAGAAAAAATCCTCCGGAGGGAGGAAATTATATTGCGACGAACATCAGTTTATTCATGGGTTGCCAGAATATATAATCTGTTTTTACATCTGTTGATGGTATTTTCTTCTGCTTTGTACAGCAAACCTTCTTTTCATTGCAGTTTGTGGTTATAGATTGATCAGCAACGGCAAAAATAGTAACCGAGCTAATAACTAAAAAGGTAGCAATAAGTAAACGTTTCATAAACAGCGGTTTGAGAAAGGTACAACGAAGATAAAATGTAAAGGTTACAGTATCGTGACACTAAATTTTGTTTGCAAAGACTTAACAATATCGATGATTCCAGCTTTGTTGTGCTGCTATATAGATTTTCCTTTCGTTGCATCTTTTCCATATAAATTCGAAGTCAGGATGAATAATGCTGAATCACGGTAGTCAGCTTTCTGATGCTAAATGAGTAACAGTACAAGTGAGTGACACAACAAACGATGCCATGAAAATTGAAAGCTGGCTAAAAACTATTTATTCTCTTTTAACTATACATGCTAAACCTATCTTTGCACGGCTTAAAAGATTGTTTATGAACGATAAATTTATACAACGTATTGCTTCTGAGTTAAAGGAGATTGAGCAGGCAGGATTATTTAAAAAAGAAAGGGTTATCACCAGTGAGCAGGGTGCTGAAATAACAGTGAACGGCAGGCAGGTTTTAAATTTTTGTGCAAATAATTATCTTGGACTTTCGTCTCATCCCAAAGTGATTGAAGCTGCTCACAAAGCAATTGACAGTCATGGTTATGGCATGAGCAGCGTTCGTTTTATCTGCGGAACGCAGGATATTCATAAAGAACTTGAGAAAAAACTCGCTGCATTCCTCGGAACAGAAGATACCATTTTATATGTTGCTGCCTTTGATGCTAACGGTGGTGTTTTTGAACCATTGTTTAATGAGCAAGATGCGATTATAAGTGACGAATTAAATCATGCTTCTATCATTGATGGAGTTCGTTTGTGTAAGGCTCAACGTTATCGTTACCTGCATAACGATATGAATGACCTGGAAGCAAAACTGAAAGAGACAGCTGCACTTCGTAGCAGGATCATCGTTACTGATGGCTCTTTCAGCATGGATGGAACCATTGCACAATTAGATAAGATATGTGACCTGGCCGATAAATATGATGCTATTGTAATGGTTGATGATTCTCATTCATCCGGATTTCTCGGTAAAACAGGAAGAGGTACACATGAATATAAGAATGTGATGGGCAGAATTGACATCATCACCGGTACACTTGGTAAAGCTTTAGGTGGAGCCAGTGGTGGATTTACTTCAGGCCGAAAAGAGATCATCGAAATGCTAAGGCAGAGAAGCAGGCCTTATTTATTCTCAAATACTTTGGCTCCGTCAATTGTTGGTGCTTCAATAGCAGTGCTCGACATGCTCACAGAGAAAACTGAATTGAGAGATAAGTTGGAGTACAACACCAAATACTTCCGAACAAAAATGACTGAAGCAGGTTTTGATATAAAGCCTGGAGATCATCCCATTGTTCCCATCATGTTGTATGAGGCTGTAGTAGCACAGGAATTTGCTGCTAAACTTTTGGAAGAAGGTATTTATGTTATCGGGTTCTTCTATCCTGTTGTTGCAAAAGGAAAAGCAAGAATAAGAGTTCAGCTAAGTGCTGCACATGAACAAAAGCATTTAGATAAAGCCATTGAAGCCTTCACTAAAGTGGGGAAAGAATTAGGTGTATTGAAATAATTTATGATGAAACCAATTGAAAGATTTTCAGCCGCATTTGTTGTTATATTATTTGCATTTATCAGTGCATGTTCTACCAGCAATGTGAACATTCACAATGATCTTGAAACCTACTTTGATAGTAATAATGTAGAAGGATGTTTTGCTTTGTACGATAATAGTCAGAATAAGTTCACTATTTATAATCTTGAGCGTTATCGTGATTCTGCTTATTTGCCGGCATCAACTTTTAAGATCATCAACTCATTAATTGCATTGAAGACAGGTAAGGTGTTTGATGAAAAAGAAGTGATAAAATGGGATGGAAAACAAAGGTCTAATCCTCAATGGAACCAGGATCTGAGTCTGGAACAGGCTTTCAAGTTTTCTTCTGCCAGTCATTACCAGGAAATAGCCAGGAGAATAGGCCAGGATACAATGCAGACCTGGTTGGATAGTCTTGAATATGGTAACAGGAAGATCAGCACTGTCGATTCATTCTGGTTAGATAATTCTCTTAAAATCACACCGGATGAACAACTTGGACTTGTAAAAAAGCTATATTTCGAACAACTGCCAATCGATAAAAGATCTCAGCGTATTGTAAAGCAGTTGATGTTGTTTGAAGATAATACCAACTATAAACTCAGCTACAAAACAGGATGGGGCTTCAAAGAAAATGGGAATGGTTTAGGATGGATCGTTGGTTGGATCGAAGAAAATAAACGGCCTTATTTCTTTGTGTTGAATGTGGAAGGTCCTCGTGAAACCGATATGCTCAAAGTACGAATGAATATTCTCAGAGGCATTCTTACTAAGCTGGGTTTTTTCCAGGGCAACAAATAGTTTTAACTTACTCTTGAAATTTCTCTTCAATATCTTAGAGGATGACTTTTCTTATCATCATAGGTATTGTTTTTGCCATAGGATTGATCTATTTCATCAACAGGAAGGTATTTAAAGATCCAAAGAAAAGTTTACTGATGACTTTGATGGATATTATCTCAGGTATATTTTATTAATTGTTGCAATTTGAAACCATACAATTCCTTTTCGCATTAATAGCATTATTGCCATTGATCGCTCTGTTTATTGGATTGATCTATTGGAAAAGATGGATCAGACATAAATTGGGCGATAAAAGATTAATAGATGAACTGCTCAAAAATTATTCGTCTAGGTTATTCAAGACAAAGATCATCATCGTTTTGGTAGCTATCACTCTTGGTATTCTTGCTGCGGCAAATCTTCGTAAGCCAGCACAATCTGAAACCATTACCGGAAGTGGAGTAGATGTGATGATCATGCTGGATGTAAGTAAAAGCATGCTGAGCCAGGATGCAAAACCTACTAGACTTGATAAGGCAAAACAATTTATTAATACACTTCTTCCCAAACTTCAGAACAACAGGGTTGGATTGATTTTATTTGCTGGCCAGGCTTACTTACAAATGCCACTTACACCAGATGTGGCTGCATCAAAAATGTTTGTTGCGAATGCAAGTTCAGATCTTGTTCCTGTACAAGGAACAGTTTTTAGCGATGCATTGAAACTGGCTGGTGCTTCACTTGATGTAAAGGAAAAAAAGTATAAGACTGCTGTACTTATCACTGACGGTGAAGACAATGACGAAGCTGCAGATGAAGCTGCGAAAGAATTATTTAACCAGGGTGTTGTTGTTCATGCCGTTGGTATTGGTTCACCGAAAGGATCGAATATCATTGAGGTTGGTTCAAATGAGCCAAAGAAAGACATGAATGGTAATATTATTGTTTCCAGGCTGAACGAAAACTTATTGCAACAAATATCATCCGTTACACAAGGAAGTTATCATAGGTTGGAGAATACAAATGAAGTTTCGAACAATATTGCTTCGCAGATAAATTCTATGGAGGCAAAAGGTTTTTCTGCAGGAGGAAATATAGACTACATTAATTTTTTTCCTTTACTTATTGCATTGGCATTGCTTCTACTAATAGCAGAGACTTTTATTCCTGAACGCAAAAGAATTTTAGCATGAGACCAGTATTTATTTTTTGTTGCTTGATTATGGTGATTGCTTCTAATGCTCAAAAAAACTCGCAGCTTATTGAGAAGGGAAACCTTGATTATAAGAAAAAGGCATTTGCTAGAGCAAACACATCTTATAAGAAAGTTCTGGAGAAAGATAAAACGAATACCATCGCTCAATTTAATTCTGCTAATGCAACCCAACAGCTTAAAAATTATGAAGAAGCTGCTAAGTCGTATGAAGCAGTGATTGCTGCAACCAAAGATCCTCTATTAAAATCACAGGCTTATTATAACCAGGGGCTTTCATTTATCAGGCAAAAGAAATTGAATGAAGCAATCGATGCTTTCAAAAAATCGTTGAGGTTAAATCCGGAAGACAATGAGGCAAGGCAGAATCTGCAAAAAGCGTTGAAAGAACAGAAGCAACAATCTCAGCAGAACCAAAAGGATGACGATAAAAACAAAAAGA
Organism: Bacteroidota bacterium; assembly: GCA_023386555.1. Classification (GTDB taxonomy): domain Bacteria; phylum Bacteroidota; class Bacteroidia; order Chitinophagales; family Chitinophagaceae; genus JAEZDC01. Next base: position 220,391 of record JAEWJK010000005.1, read on the forward strand.
AACAACAGGATAAAAAGAAGCAACCTGATAAGCCGGGATTGAAGAAGGAAGAGGCAGAAAAAATGCTGAATAACCTTTCGAAAGATGAAAAGAACCTGCAGAAACAGATTCAAAAGAAAAATCAATCGTCAAGACAGTTAAAAGATTGGTAGAACCAGCAATTAATGCCCGATACGACGTTGCAGCGCTATTCTTTTGTTAGATTTGCAGCCACTTATGCAACTCTATTGTAACGCTCTTACAGAATACCAACGACTAAAAACACGTGAAGTAAAAGTAGGTGAACTTTTGCTTGGGAATTTTCATCCTATTCGTGTACAAACGATGACTACAACTGATACAATGAATACCATTGCTACAGTTGAACAAACCATTCGTTGTATTGAAGCCGGTGCTGAATTAGTAAGAATAACTGCTCCCTCAAAAAATGAAGCAGAGAATCTTCTCAATATCAAAAATGAATTAAAGAACCGAGGTTATTCGGTACCACTTGTTGCAGATATTCATTTTACACCAAATGCTGCAGAAATAGCTGCAAGGATTGTTGAGAAAGTAAGGGTGAATCCCGGTAATTATATTGACAAAAAGAAGTTTGAGTTAATTGAATATTCTGATGCCGATTACCTGGAGGAGATCGATAGAATAAGAGAAAGATTTACACCACTCATAAAGATCTGTAAGGAATACGGAACTGCTATGAGAATTGGTACGAACCATGGCTCATTGAGTGATCGTATCATGAGTCGTTATGGTGATACACCAATGGGTATGGTGGAAAGTGCCATGGAATTTTTACGTGTGGCAAGATCGGAAAGCTATCATAACATTGTTTTGAGCATGAAGAGCAGTAATCCACAGGTGATGGTACAGGCTTATCGCTTGTTGATTCAACAGATGGATGCTGAGTTTGGTGAATGTTATCCTTTACATCTTGGTGTTACAGAAGCTGGTGACGGTGAAGATGGAAGAGTAAAAAGTGCTGCAGGTATCGGAACATTATTGGAAGATGGAATTGGCGATACCGTTCGTGTTAGTCTAACGGAAGATCCTGAATTCGAAATCCCCGTTTGCAGAGATCTTGTTAAGCGTTATTCAATCAATCAAAATCAAACAACAAAAGGTGTTGTGCCGGTTATTGAAGAGAAGAAACTTAAGTACAATCCTTTCGCCTATAAAAGAAGAGAAACATTTGCTGTTGATAATATCGGTAGTCAGCAGGTTCCTGTTGTGATTGCTGATTTAAGTAAAGTAGGAAAGATCACAAGGGAACATTTACGATCTGTCGGATACACATATCACGAGCCTACTGATAAATGGAACATCAGTGACGCTGCTGCCGATTATATTTTCACCGGCAACCAGGTGCTGGATTTTGCTTTGCCCGGAACATTAAAAGTGATTTGTTATCCGGCAACGTATGCTGAAGCTGTTGCAATAAGTTCTGCTTTGGCCGATCATTATTTTCCCATATTCGATGCTGCAGGATATGCTGAGTCAGATTACAAAAGCAACAGGATAAATTTTGTTATGAAGGATTGTTTCAACGACGAAACACCAATCAATAATTTCACTCATCTTGATGAACTTGCAAAAGATGCTACTGCGGTTATTTGCTTAAGCAGTACAAATAAAAATGCAATGCAATCCATTAGAAGAATGTTTATTGAATTGCAGCATCTTGAAGTAAAAAATCCGGTTGTCATCATTTGTGATAGTAATTGGCAATCTGCTGATGAACATCTGATACATTATTCAACTGAATGTGGTGCTTTGTTGTTAGATGGTTTTGGTGATGGTGTATGTTTAGGAATGACTGGCGAAAGTTATAACCAACAAACAAAACAAGAGGTAAGCGGAAGAAATTATATTAGCAATCAAACCGTTGAAGAATTTATCAATAACACAGCTTTCAGCATTTTACAGGCTACAAGAACAAGAATTTCTAAAACAGAATATATTTCCTGTCCGAGCTGTGGCAGAACATTGTTTGATCTGCAGGAAACAACAGCAAAGATCCGTTCAAGAACAAATCATTTGAAAGGATTGAAGATCGCTATTATGGGTTGTATAGTAAATGGCCCTGGCGAAATGGCCGATGCAGACTTTGGTTATGTGGGAAGTGGTGTTGGAAAGATCACTTTATATAAAGGAAAAGAAATTGTAAAAAGAAATATTGATAGTGAGATTGCAGTTGACGAATTGATCAATCTGCTGAAAGAAAATAATGCCTGGATCGAACCTGTAAATGATTAAACAAAAATATAATGAAACTTAGATTAGTTGTACTTAGTGCCTTCTTGATTTCTTTAACCAGTTGTTTTGATGTAATTGAAATTTTCAATATCAATGAAGATGGAAGTGGAGTGTATGAACAGAAAATGGATATGGGCAGATTTCTTTCTTTCAGTAATATGATGAAAGGCAGTAAGCCAAGTGGTAAAGAACCGGAAAAAAAAGATACACTTATCAGCCTGAAATCTGTTGCAGATACAATGGCTTCTTTAGCTGCAGAAGAAAGAGCAGCTTTAAGCAAATCTTCCATGAGGTTGCATATCGATGAAACTGCCGGTGAAATGAGCTTTATAGTAACTTATCCTTTCTCCAACTCGAACGAATTTTCCGCTATTCAAAAGTCAATGATGAAAGATGGTAACAAGGCAATTGCTGCTGCTATTGGTGGTGCTTTAGGAAAAAATAAGGAAGCTATGAGTGCTCCACAACAAAAGCAACCTGAAATGCCAACATCTGAATTTACATATACACTTACAGGGAATAACCTTGTGAAAAAAGTGAAACCAGGTTCAAAACCTGAAACTACGGAAGCAGATAGCAACGATATGCCAGCAGAGTTCAAAGAGATGTTGAAGATGAATTACACAACCATCATCAATCTTCCGAGACCTGTAAAAAAATGGAATGGTAATAATGGTGTATTATCTGCTGACAAAAAGCAGTTGAAGTTCAATAAAAACATTGACATGGATACGAAACTTACTCCTGCAGATTTTGATTTTAGTATAGACTTCTAATATGCAAGCAGATTTTTTAGTTATAGGATCAGGTGTTGCAGGATTAACGTATGCTCTAAAAACTGCAGAACGTTTTCCTGATAAGAAAGTCGTTGTTATTACCAAAGCACAGGCCGATGAAACCAATACCAAGTATGCACAAGGTGGTATTGCAGGTGTGATGGATGAATTGAAAGATAGTTTCAACAAACATATTGAAGACACACTGATTGCTGGTGATGGTTTGTGTGATCCCGAAGTAGTGGAAATAGTAGTAAAAGAAGGTCCGGAACGTATTCGTGAGATCATTGAATGGGGTGCTCAATTCGACAAAACAGAAACCGGAGAATTTTCATTAGGAAAAGAAGGTGGTCATAGTGAGTTTAGAATATTGCATCACAAAGATGTCACAGGTAAAGAAATGGAAAGGGCTTTGATCGAAACATTAGAAAGCCGACCCAATATTCAACTCATTAATCACTGTTATGTTGTCGATATCATTACTCAGCATCATTTAGGATATCTGGTTACAAAAGCTACTGAAGATGTTACGTGTTATGGTGTGTATGTTTTGAATTTAAAAACAAACACCATCGAGAAGATCATATCAAAAATTACTTTGCTGGCAACAGGTGGTTGTGGACAAGCTTACAGAACTACAACTAATCCAAAGATTGCAACAGGTGATGGTGTTGCTATGGTGTACAGGGCCAAAGGAAGGATTGAGAACATGGAGTTCATTCAGTTTCACCCCACAGCTTTGTATGAGCCTGGTATCTCACCTTCTTTCCTGATTACTGAAGCTGTAAGAGGTGATGGAGGTATTCTTCGAAATAAACACGAAGAAGCTTTTATGAAACGATATGATGCAAGAGAAGATCTTGCACCGAGAGATATTGTGGCAAGAGCGATTGACAGTGAAATGAAGATTAATGGTACGGAGCATGTGTACCTTGATTGTCGCCACATGGATAAAGAAAAATTCATCCATCACTTTCCAAACATTTATGAAAAATGTTTGAGCATTGGTATTGATGTTTCGCAGAAAATGATACCTGTTGCTCCTGCTGCACACTATAGTTGTGGTGGAATTAAAACCGATGAATGGGGCAGAACATCAATTACCAACCTGTATTCGTGTGGCGAAACGGCCAGCACCGGCTTACATGGAGCCAATCGTTTAGCAAGTAATAGTTTGTTGGAAGCAATGGTATTTGGGCATCGTTGTTTTTTAGATAGTATTGAAAGAATTGAAAAAGTAGAGATCAGAAACGATATACCTGAATGGAACGCCGAAGGAACATCTGATCCTAAAGAAATGATCCTTATAACGCAAAGTTTAAAAGAACTGCAGTTGTTGATGAGTGATTATGTGGGTATTGTTAGAACGGATGTTCGTTTGGATAGAGCAATGAAAAGACTTGATCTTTTATTTGAAGAAACGGAAGAACTTTACAGAACAACGAAAGTATCACCTCAGCTTTGTGAATTAAGAAATCTGATTACTGTCGGTTACCTGATTGTTAAAGGAGCACAGCTCAGGAAAGAAAGCCGTGGACTACACTTTAATACTGATCATCCTGAGAAAAGCAACGTATTGCAAAACACGATCTTATAGTCACGGCATGTTGTTTGTCTCACAAATGACAAACACTCATCATGGAGAAGCGGGTATTTGGAATTATATTAACCGTTTTAGGTATAGTAGGATTGATCCTTGCAGCTTATTATTTTGCCAGCAGTTCAGGTAATAATAACTATAGAGCCATAGCTGTGTACTTGATTCTCGGTGCCATCTTTTTTATAGCAGGAATAAGCCTTATCAGAAATACTCCAGATAGAATTGATCGGATAGATAGGGTTTAGCCAGCTTTATTTCGTTGCTCATCTTCGTTGTGTCACTCACTTGTACAGTTGAATCTTTACTGTACAGTTTGTTTCAACATAGGTGAATAATGAATCTTCAGTACAAGAGTGCGACGCAAGAAAAGTTCATGGAAGATTTGAAGCTGGTCTCCCGACAAATTAATGAGAAGCCTTACGACGTTTCAATAAATTAATTGTTACCACTATAGCCAATAGCAGCACCAATACAAGAGGATGAAATAATGTAAATGAAACTGGCATAGCCAAATTTACGAAATAGTTTACTGCAAAAGGCTTTCTATTTTCTTAAAACCTTCTTCAGGCGATAAATTTTCCCATAAAATTTGATAAATGGTAGTGGCTATCGGTATATCTGCCTCGAAAACTTCATTGGCTTTGTAAATACATTTGCTTGCGTTATAGCCTTCTGCCACCATGTTCAATTCTAGTTGTGCAGCTTTAACAGAATAGCCTTTGCCGATCATGTTGCCAAACATTCTATTACGACTGAATAATGAATAGCAGGTTACAAGCAAATCACCCAAATACACTGATGATGCATAATTAATGCTCGTATTCTCCAGTGAAAAATCACTGATCACTTTACGGGAAAACTTCACCATTTCATCTGCACTATTGGCAATGTAAACACTCAGAAAATTATCTCCATATTCCAATCCATGAGCAATACCTGCACCCAGTGCATAAATATTTTTAAGTACAGCAGCATATTGCACACCATTCACATCATGATTGGTTACAACGTTCATATACTCTGTTTTGAAATAATTGGCAATTTCTGCTGCAACACTTTCATCAACTCCTGAAAAAGTGAGATAAGATAATTTTTCTGCAGCCACTTCTTCAGCATGGCAAGGACCGAGGACGGTATAATAATTTTCGAGTGATACTTGAAAATGCTCAGCTAAATATTCATTCAATAGTTGATTACTTTCTGGAAGTATTCCTTTGATAGCGGAAACGATCTTTTTATGCTGCAATGCATCTTTATTCAGTGTTGATAGTGCATTTGAAATATACGCTGAAGGAACAGCCATCACCACTACATCACAATGTTGCACCACTTCATTTACATCAGTGCTCATCCTAAGCAATGCCGGATCGAAATATGCCGAATTAAGATAATGTGGATTATGATGTCTTTGCTGAATATGTTTAATACTATTAGCATCTCTTATCCACCAATGAATGGTGTTACCACTATCTGTAAGAATTTTTGCCAATGCTGTTGCCCAGCTTCCGCTACCGATTATTCCAAATTGCATAGGGCAAACATACAAAACAAAAAAGCTGTCAGAGTATGACAGCTTTCAATTTTTTAATCCACTTTTTGGACATCTACCAGCTCTTCTTTCTTCACTTCTTTTACTTTGGTGCCGTCTTTCAAAGTTTTTGTTACAATATTATAAGGCCCGGTAATTACTTTATCTCCTTTCTTAATACCGGAAATGATCTGAATATAATTAATATCCTGTATTCCGGTTTGCACATTATATTTCTTAACCGTACCGTCTTTTTGTAATACAAAGACTACTTCAGCCGGTTCATCGTTAGTTGATTCCGGGGTGTCGTCTTCTTTTTTATCATCGGTTTTTTTCTCTGGGGCTTTGTCTGTTTTTTTATCTCTTGTTGTAACAGCATTAATAGGAACAGCTAAAACATTCGCAACTGTTTTAGTTTGAATATCTGCACTGGCATTCATGTTTGGACGAAAAGGGAAACCATTTCCTGTTCTCAATAAATCTGCATAACTGTCATACAATAACCTGATGTGTACTTTATAATTAGTTACTTCATTGCCTGTTGCTGAACCACCGACAGAAGGTAATGGATTTGCAATCTTATAAACAAGTCCCTTGAATTTCCTGTTATTAAATGCATCAATTTCTACTAAGGCAGTATCACCAATTTTTACTTTCGGAATATCACTTTCACCAACATCAACTCTAACTTCAATACTGTTAAGGTCTGCAATACGCATCATTTCTGTTCCGGCCATTTGTGCTGTACCAACAACTCTCTCACCTTTCTTCACAGCAAGTAAACTCACCACACCAGTCATTGGTGCAGTAATCGTTGCCCTAGATACATCTTTGCTAGCCCTATTCAAGCTGGCCATGGCACTTTGTACCGAAGCTTCATTGGCTCTGATGCCTTGCAATGCAGCATTGTAATTTGCTTTTGCTGTTAAATATGCCTGCTCAGCCTGTTCAAATTCTACTCTTGAAATTACTTTTTGTGCAAGGAGATCTTTCTGACGATTATAATTTGTTTCTGCCTGATCAAGTGTTGCTTTTAACGCTCCAAGTTGTGCTCTTGCATTTGCTACCTGTGCCTGCATCTGAGTTACACCAGCTGAAGCCTGATCTCTTTGCGATGCATATATGTCTGCATAAATTCTTGCAAGTACTTGTCCTCTTGTAACAGTGTCACCTTCTTCAACAGTTAGTTCAACAACTTCACCACTGATATCCGGACTAACTTTTACTTCGATCTCCGGATAAACTTTACCACTGGCATTCACTGTTTCAATAATGGTTCGTGAAGTTGCAGTTTCGGCAGAGATCTTTATACCTTCTTTGTCACCACCACCACCTAAAACTATAAGCAGTATAACAATTAAACTAAGGCCTGCAATGATCCACCAGATAGTCTTTTTCTTCATATAGATTCTTTAAGAGTATGTTTTAGTCGGCTTTGATTCTTTATTCATCGTCTGTTGTGTCACTCACTTGTACGTTCTGAACTTTATTGAACAATTTGAAATTCATTTTGACTTATAATCTAATTCCATTTCCTTTATAAAACTCCAACACTTTCATTTTAAACACATAATCGTACCTGTTTCTCACCATTTCTATTCTTGCTCTTTGTAAATTATTCTGAGTGATGATTAGATCAAGCACATTCAATATACCCAGTTCATACCTTTTATTGGCAAGGTCAAGAGCCTGCTGGCTTACTTCAACTTGTCTTACAGATGCATTATATTTTTGCAAAGCTGCAACCGCTAATTCGTAAGCATTAAAGATATCAGACTGCAAAGTTGCATTATCCTGTCGCTGCTGTATCTGGAACTGCTGCACCTGAACTTTTGATCTGTTCCATTGGTTTCTTGCCTGGTATTGATTGAAAATATTAAAGCTCAATCCTACTCCTATGTTTTGTCCGAAGTTATTATTCAACTGCCTAAAAAAAGGAACTTTAAATGCTGTAGGAATGGTATTAGACGTTAAGAAACGTGTATTCAATCCACCTTGTGCAAAAAATGCCGGGTACATTGCACCTCTTGCAATTTTTACCTGGTAACCTGCTTGCTGGAGACGTAATTCATTAATCTTTTGCAAAGGTTGATTCGTCAAAGCCTGGTTGTAAACAAATCTTGGTTCAAGATCAGAAAGATTGTCAAGTGGTATTAGTTCTACCGGAGGAATAACAATACTGAAAGTAGTATCCTGGGGCAGATTCAGCAATGCTTTCATTTGAATGATAGCCTGGCGAAAAGAGGATTGAGCCTGTATAAGATTGGCACTATCTGTTGCAACCTGTGCCTGTAATTGTAAAGAATTTAATTCAGGAACAGTACCGGCTCTCACCAATGCATTTGTATTTCGTAACTGCTCCTGTGATTGACTGAGTTGCAGTTCAGCAATACGTACCGTTTCATTATTCAGCATTGCCTGTAAAAAAGTATTGGCAACACTTAATGAAATATCATTTTGTACTCTTTCAATACCAGCTTTTGTAGCATCAAGTGCAAGCCTGTTTGCCTCAATATTATTTCTTCTTACAAACCAATTGAAGATTGTATAATTGGTTTGCAAACCTGCCTGTGTTGAGAAGAAATTGCTGCTCTCTAAGGTTCCTGTAACAGGGTTATCGCTCAATCCAAAACTATAACCTGCAGAAACACTGCCTCCCAGCGTTGGTAGCTTTGCCATGTTAGCCTGGTTCAGATCAATATCAGCATACATTCTTTGGATATCAGCCTGGTGAACGGTAAGATTATTCTTTACAGCATAATCAACGGCCTTGCGTAAAGTCCATCTGTTGGTTGTATCCTGTCCGGTAACAGATATGCAAATAAGGAGGATAAGGGGTAGTATATAGAGCCTCATGTAACAAAAATAATGTAAAGCCACCGTTGGCTGACATTCATATGACAAAATTTCCTTAAAAGGGTAATGTTTACTTTAATACGGTAAATGCAGATTCCAGGTCTTCTATTAAATATTCAGTTTCTTCAAGCCCAATATACATTCTGATCATTCGATGTTCAGGGTTGTTGGCATCGAAAGCTTCTCTTTTTATTCCTGCACATCTTGGAATGATCAAAGATTCATGTCCACCCCAACTTACCGCCATAAAAAAATGCTTTAGTGTTTCGCAGAATTTTTCAATCGATTCAACTGTATTCGCCTTAAGTACGAAACTGATCAACCCACAGGCATTTTTCATTTGCTTTCTGGCTAATTCATACTGCGGAAAATCTATATCGAAAGGAAAATATACTTTTTCCACTTTTGCATGTTGCTTCAAATAGCTAACTATTGTGTAAGTTGATTTGGTTACTCGTTCAAGCCTGATAGGTAATGTTCTTAATCCTCTTATCAAAAGCCAGGCATTGAAAGGCTGAATACCACTGCCAATATTCATGTACTCACTGTTGAATATTCTTTCAATCATTGCTCTTTTTCCGCTTAATACACCGGCAATAACATCACTATGTCCACCAATATATTTTGTGGCTGATTGTAAAACGAGATCAATTCCCAATTCAATGGGTTTTTGATACAGTGGAGTGCAATAGCTGTTATCACATATTGTAATGATATTTTTTTCTTTTGCAAGAGTTGCTATTGCTGCAAGATCCTGTAATTCAAATGTCCAGCTATTAGGGGATTCCAAATAGATAAGAGAGGTGTTTGGTTGAATGGCATTCCTGAAATTTTCAATGTTAGTTCCATCAACATAAGTATGGGTAACATTGAAACGAGGCAAGATCACTTCAAAAGTTCTTTGTGCCCAGGTATATGGATTTCTTACACTAACAATATGATCACCGCTTTTTACATTGGCAAGTACAGCAGCGAAAATGGCGGCAGCACCACTATTGAATACAAGACAATCTTCCGCACCATCCAAAGCAGCCAGCTTTTTCCTGAGAATATCCACCGTTGGATTTAACCCACGGCTATACAACCAGGTTGAATATTCATCTTCAAAACTCTTTCGAAACGCATCAACTGTTTTGAAAGCGAAATTGCTTGTCTGTACGATCGGAGGTGCAATAGCACGAAAGTATTCTTCACGATCTTCAGCCAGTTCATTGATTATATAAGAGATATCCATTGACTAAAGTTCAATAAATTCTTTATATGCAGGCGATTTATCCACTTCATGAACAGAAAAAATGAGTTTTCAGGAAAATTTGTTTAGTTTGGTTTCTGTTTACTAAAAACTGACAACAAAACTGACTATTATGGATACTGAAAAAATGATCAAAGCGTATTGTCTGAAGACAAAAGAAAAAAATGTTCCTATGCAGGATGCTGTAATTACTAAGACTGCAAAAGGAGGTTACATTGCTAATGGCAATGATGGAAAAGGCAATAAGATGGCTGCTATCATGAGTGAAGCAAAAGCTTTACAGGCAATACAGGATGGTGTAGCTACTAAAGGATTTTAATCATCCGAAATAATTTTAAAACCCCTGCAAAATTTTTTGCAGGGGTTTTTATTGATATAACCAGCTAAAGTATTTCTGTCAAACATGGTCTGACCCGAGACGGTCAGACTATGTAGACTTAACAACAAAACCATGCATTTGTTGCAGAAAACGAAGCATGTCATCCATGTTCTTTATATCATTTACGACCAACAGAAAATTCTTAGCCACCTGTTTTAATCTTCCTTTGTTAGTTCCTACTTGCAGAAATTGAATAACATTCTTGAAAGTGTCCGATTCAAAATATGGAGAATCATTCTTGTTCACAAAATAGCAACGAAGCGTTTCATCTTTCAAACTCATTTTTTCAAAACCCAGATCAACGGCAAGCCAGCGACATTTTACGGTAGTGAAAAGATCTTCTACCTGTTGTGGTAAAGGTCCGAAGCGATCGATCATTTCATTTTTGAAAGCTTCAAGTTCTTCATCTTTCTCACAATTATCTAATCTTGTATAAAGTGATAATCTTTCAGTGATGCTTTCAACATAATTATCAGGTAAAAGAATTTCAAGATCGGTATCTATTGTGCAATCACTTACAAAATCATCTTGTTTGCTTATTTCTTCTTTGAACAGGTCTTTAAATGATGTTCTTTTTAATTCACGAATGGCTTCTTCCAATATTTTTTGATACATCTCAAATCCGATCTCAGCCATGAAACCTGTTTGTTCACCACCCAATAAATTTCCTGCACCACGAATATCCAGATCTCTCATGGCAATCTGGAAACCACTTCCAAGATCACTGAACTGTTCTAGTGTTTGCAATCGTTTTCTTGAATCTGTAGGAAGTGTACTCATTGGTGGCGCCAATAAATAACAGAATGCTTTTTTGTTACTTCTTCCCACTCTTCCTCTCAACTGGTGCAGATCACTCAGGCCAAAATGATGAGCATTGTTAACGATGATCGTATTCACATTCGGAATATCTACTCCACTTTCTACAATATTGGTGCAAACCAATACATCGTATTTTTTGTCAATGAAGTCCATGATCTTTTCTTCTAATTCATGACCTTCCATCTGACCGTGAGCAAAAGAAATACTCAGATCAGGACAAAGCCCTTGAATAATGCCAGCCATTTCTCTCAATCCCTGTACACGGTTATGAATGAAGAAAACCTGTCCACCCCTTTCTGTTTCATAGTAGATGGCATCACGAATAAAATCTCCATTGAAAACCTGTACTTCTGTTTGAATTGGCTGTCGATTAGGTGGTGGAGTGTTGATAATGCTGAGATCTCTTGCACCCATCAATGAAAACTGTAGTGTTCTTGGAATAGGTGTAGCAGTCAGCGTTAAACAATCAACCGTAGTTCGAAGTGTTTTTAGTTTTTCTTTATGAGCCACGCCAAACTTCTGCTCTTCATCGATGATCATGATACCGATGTCTTTAAACTTGACATCTTTTCCCAGCAAAGCATGTGTTCCAATGATGATATCAACTTTACCTTCTTCTAATCTTTTATAGGTTTCTTTTTTCTCTTTGGTTGATTTGAACCTGTTCACATAATCAACAGTAACAGGAAAATCTTTCAACCGTTCACTGAACGTTTTATAATGTTGAAATGCAAGAATGGTTGTAGGAACAAGTACTGCAGCCTGTTTTCCATCAACCACAGCTTTGAAAGCAGCACGAACAGCAATTTCTGTTTTGCCGAAACCGACATCACCACAAACCAAACGATCCATTGGTGACGATGATTCCATATCTTTTTTCACATCAGCTGTTGCTTTGCTTTGATCCGGTGTGTCTTCATATAAAAATGAAGCCTCCAGTTCGGTTTGCATGTAATTATCCGGAGCAAACGGAAAACCTTGCTGTGCTTTTCTTTGAGCGTAAAGTTTTATAAGATCGAAAGCTATCTCTTTAACCTTCGCTTTTGTCTTTTCTTTCAGCCTGTTCCAAACATCGCTTCCCAGTTTATTGATCTTAGGGACACTTCCTTCCTTGCCGGTGTATTTTGAAATTTTATGCAGTGAGTTAATGTTCACATATAAAATATCGCTGTCTTTATAAATGATACGAACAGCTTCCTGCACTCTGCCGTTCACTTCAATCTTCTGCAATCCACTGTATGTGCCAACACCATGATCGATATGTGTTACATAATCTCCAGGCTGTAACTCTTTCAGTGTTTTTAGCGTCAGCGCTTTATTCTTGTTATAAGCTTGTTTAACTCTGTACTTATGATAACGTTGGAATATCTGGTGATCTGTATAACAAACTACTTTCAGATCTTCATCAATAAAACCTTCATGGATAGAAGTGCCAACAGGCACAAATTGGATTTCTGTTTGCAGGTCAGTGAAGATCGAATTCAATCTTTCTAACTGTTTTACCTGTTCTGCAAAAATGTAAATGGTAAAACCTGAACCTTCATGTGATTTCAAATCTTTTATCAGCAGATCAAACTGACGATTAAATGCAGGTTGCGGCCTTGTTTTGAATTCAATTTCAAAATTGGAGAGTTGTGGTTTGTATCCAAACTCTACAATATGTCTTTGTTGTACCTGTCTTTCAATGGTTGCAGCCGGAACAAAATCCTGCAGCTTTACTTCTTTCAAAACTTTTGCATCATCATCTTCCGACTCTTCTTTTGAAGTAAAAGTTTGTGCTCTTTCCAAAAACATTCCAAGGTCTTCTTCCTGCACATTGATCTGCTCCTTGATCACATCCCAATCCTTCAACCAGACAACCGTATTTTCCGGAAGAAATTCAAGTAATGAAACTTTATCTGCACTATCGAATTGTGTTTCTACGTTCGGAATGATTGAAACCTGCAGGAGCTTTCTTTCACTCAACTGTGTTTCAGGATCAAAAATTCGTATACTATCTACATCATTTCCGAATAACTCAACACGATAAGGCTTTTCATTTCCGAATGAATAAATATCAAGAATGCCACCTCTTAAAGCAAATTGTCCTGGTTCGTAAACAAAATCGGTTCGTTCAAAGCCATACATCACAAACAATTCAAGTAAACCATCAAGGTTAACTGTGTCATTTGTTTTAATGAGGATGATGTTTCCACTAAGCGTTTTTGGCAGCACTACTTTTTCAAATAATGCTTCCGGATAAGTTACAATGATCTTTTTATTTCCGCCTGATGATAACTTCGTTAAAGCTTCTGTCCGAAGCATCACATGTGAGCTATTCAATAATCTGAAATTCTTCCTGTTTTTAAACGAAGAAGGAAAATAGAAAAGGTCAAGTGTCTCAGTAAGATTTTCTAAAGTGTTATGAAAGTAAGCTGCGTCTTCCGCATCATTACAAACAACCAGGTGATTTAAACCTTGTGTTTTATCATGTGTGAACATAGAAGCAACAACAAATTCTGCTGAACTACCCTGTAAATTCTTTAGAAATATTTTTTGCGGATCAGCAAATAGAAGTCTGTCCGCCAATTGAAAAAGGCGGGGGTTGTTTCTGTACTTATCTAACAACTCACCCAGGTTCATAATTCTGCGGTGGCAAATATAGATGAATACTATTTTCTATTGCTGATTGAATTAATGTTTAACGAACCGGAATGTTTTTTTGTTTTCGCCATCATCCACTTTAACCATATAAACTCCTCTGGCTAAATGATTGATATTGAAAATATGCTGATCAAGAAAGCCTGAGGCGGTGAAGTTGTGCTGTATCATTTTTCTGCCAAGCACATCAAAGAATGCCAGGCTCACTTTATTTCCTGTTGTATGATTGGAAGTTAATTGAACAATTTCTGTTGCAGGGTTTGGATTCAACTGCCATTGTGGTTCGTTATTGATGTTACGATCATATATATGAATATTATCAATGGCAACACCTTCTCTTGTAATGCCTGCATCTGACTGTAAAACAAATCGAAGCTGAATTGGGGTAGTTGATGTTGGAAGAGAAATTCCTGCAATATGCCAATTGGTCAAATTGGAACTGTCCCAAACATTTTCCGTTTTGTTATTGTACCAGTTAATGCCTTGTCCGTAGCTGCCTAATTTGGTCCATGTTTTTCCATCCGAAGAATATTCCATCCAAAGTTTATCGCAAACAAACGGAGCACATTGTTCAAGGTCCAAAGCCATATAAAAGCTGAGGAAAGGAGATGCTAACGAAGAAATATCATAGCAGGGTGAATACAAATAACTATGCTCGTTTTCATTATACTGACCACTTAAGGTTGTCTTCCATGCTTTTGTGCCACTTGCAGCCGTTTTTATTTTAAATGATGAAGGTGTGCCTAATTGCCATGAAGTTTTATATCCCTGGGTATACCATGAAGAAATGTTTTCAAAATTTTCGATGTGAGGATAGGTATTGATAACAGGATTGTTTTGTATGATCATTCGTAAAGTATCGTTACTTCTATAGGTGTCTGCAAGATGATCACTCCAGACTTCTAATATGTGTGATCCGAAAGATGATATATTAGCCTTGTTAGTAAATGCGTATATACCTGATGTGCTACTCAGCATACATTCAGAAAGGATAGCATTATTATCAATTCTATATTTAATAGGAATGCATCCTGATACACCAAGATGATCTATGTACCTGATCTTTATTTCAACATTATTATTCAATCCACAACTATTTGCAACAGGTGATTCAATACTTAGTAGTTCAACATCATAGGGATTTGATGTAAGAGCAACATCGTCTATCGTGATACCACTATTTGAGAAATCATCACCCATACTCAAACTTCCATGCTGACCAAACCTGACCTGGAAACTGGATGAAGGTGATATAGCTGCAGTTGTATTGGCAAGATGAATAGCAATTGTTTTCCATTCACCTGGTCTTAGATTAAGACTATCTAAATTAAATACCTGTATCCATGGATTTACATCACTTCGTCTTACCCAAACTCTATTATTGGGGTGAAGATTTTGTCCATGATGCTTGTATGTGAAAGAAAGTTTTAATCCAAGATCAACAGGATTGATGCTGCTATAATTACTTAAGTTGAAAGTGCCGATCAAGTAATTGGTGTTGCCGAAGGAAATGTATTCAGCAACATCAAGTGTGATTGCTTTATTGCCAGATTTGGCTATTCCGGTATTTACAAATGAACGAACTCTGCCAACATCAGTTGTATTGATAAAATCCCATTTATCTAATCCAGGTAGACCTAAGGTGTCTTTTACATTTTCAAAAGCAGGTGCTGCATCAAAGTTTTCGGAATATGGAAGGGAAAGTGCAGGATTAGGTAAGTGCCTGATAAATTTTCGAAGCGTATCATTAACTGCATTATTATCTGTGTTATTATTTTTTACTACAGCAATAATGTTATAATCACCTGCCGAATAAAAATCTATACCATTAAATGTATGATCATAAGTTCCTTGTGGAAGAATGGTCATTGAAATATTATTGCTGACGAAAGATGAACCATTAATAGAATATTGAATTGAAAAGCCATTTACAGGAGCATCATCCAGATTTCTTATTCTAACAACAAGTGAATTTGTTGTTATCTCTGAAGAGGTAAACATTCTTCCAGTCACAGGTGAAACGATTGCATCCATCTTCAGATCATTGTCTGATATGGTGCCTGCACAATTTCCATTATCTGGCTTCCTGCTGA
This sequence comes from Bacteroidota bacterium, assembly GCA_023386555.1. Lineage (GTDB taxonomy): Bacteria > Bacteroidota > Bacteroidia > Chitinophagales > Chitinophagaceae > JAEZDC01. Next base: position 236,587 of record JAEWJK010000005.1, read on the forward strand.
TTGCAACAGTCCTTCTGCCAGGTTTGCCATTGATCCTTGCTCTAACTGTAATCCAATAAATGCTGTCTGAATGTAATCCGCTAAAAATGTAATTGGTATTCGTTGTTGTAGTTATCGGTACCATTTCAACACCACGTTTCATCATCACCTCATAATCTGTTGCTCCTGCAACTGCATTCCAGCTCAGGTTGATATAACCTTCACATTGTTCAGCTGCTAATGAAATATTTGGTTGAGGAATGATGATGAATGATTCACTTTCATCTGACTGACCTGTACCATTTCTGCTTATCCGCATTCTTGCCTGGTGAGTGATTACATTCGGAACATTCCAGTTGTATTGTCTTGCATTTGCAGGAATGGTAGTGCTTATGTTTATCCAGTTATTACCATTATCAATTGTATAGGCTAATGTAAAATCATTTTGAGGTTCACCCCATGCATCCCAATTAATAACAATTGATTCTCCCGGAACAAGTGGTTCATCAACTGAAGGATAAGTAAGATCAACACCAACAGGAACCAAATCATACACAATAAAATACTCTTGTGATGATCCGCTGTTAACTGCTGAGCCTTTTACTTTGATCGTATAACTTCCTGCAACAGGATTATCAATTGTAACCTGTTCACTATTGTTGATGCTATCAATTCCTCTTGTTGCATTCATTGTTGCATTAGTACTATCAGACTTTAGAATCCATGGCAATACAATAGATGATGAAGGGGTGACCAATTCAATATCAAGATCATTCACCAAAGAATTTTGCGCAAAGATGGCCGCAGATGGATCATGCCAATATATCATCACTTTTAATTGCGATACTCCAGCAGGAACAACTATGTTATGATTGTTCAATGCACCGTTAGTAATTGTTAAATTGATGAAACGATTATTCTTCAGCATATCCAAACTTCGAATCAGATGCAGATAACCGTATCCACTTTTATAATCGGGTGCAGGATTTTCAATATCTCTTGCACCATTCATCAGCAATGCTTTTATCAATCCACTTTTAGGATCAGCACCAGTATTCATCAGCCTGTATTTTTCAATCAGCAAAGCAGCACCACCTGCCACTGTTGGTGCTGCCATGCTTGTTCCCCAATCATTGAAGTAATTATTATTTGGTGCAGTACTTCTTAATCCACTTCCTTGTGAAGTTATTTCTGGCTTCAACCTTCCATCAGCTGTCGGACCAATACTGCTATTGGCACTAACGGTTTGATCTTTTTCTGCCCACCCAACACTTAATATGTTTTTTGCAGACTGATGTCCGCTAACAATTGTATGATATTGTTGAGGATAACCAAAGCAATTAAAAGGACCATCATTTCCTGCTGCAAAAACATGCAACAGAAATGGATATTGAATGGAAATATCATCCATCAATTTTGAATAAGTATCATATACACCAGTCAAATCACATTCACCTGTTATATTACCCCAGGAATTATTCGTAACAACCATTCTATAATCAGATATATAGGCTGCAGCATTTAAAAATATTCCATTAAAAAGTTGACCAAGAACTGTAGCTAAGGGAGCAACTCCCTGGAACATTGGATCTTTTAATCCACCACCTGCTGCAATTCCGGCAACATGGGTTCCGTGAACATTCTGAATTCCTGCAGCTCTGTTAATCACTCTGTCCTTCAGATCCACATGATCAGAAGGATCAGCATCATCACCAATTCCAATTGTTACACCTTTACCACGAAGACCTTCACCTCCAGAACTCACAGGTGCATTCAGCACATTTGCTCTGGTGTTAACTCTCATTACATAATTGAATGTAGTAGGATCAGGTGCAACAGGTTCAATATATTCTACAAAAGGAATGGATGCAAGCTCAGTGATCTTCTGCTGATCAATTCGTAAGGTTATAAAACCATAATTACTCCATGCATCATCAATTAGTTGGTATTGCTTTGAGATGAAATAATTTTTAGCAAAAGCTGAAGTAATGCCTTTACTAAAATGGACGATCAGATCGATAGTATTAACTTGTTTAACAGCCCATGCAGGAATTTGTTTTTGTAAAAGCCTTGCACTGAGTTTGTCTTCCGGTTCAAGTTGAATAATAGAAATGATATTGTGTTTTTGCAGCAATTCTGCTGAAATATTTTGAAAGATAACAGCAGTGTATGCGTTATCAGGAATGTAATGGAACAATTCTATCCCTGCATTCCGAAGTTGCTGTTTACTATTTTCACTGATCGTTTCACTGAATTGAATGATACAGAATATTTTCCCGTCTAAGCCTGTTTCCTTATTTGAAAGTGATGAGTAATGAAAGCTTGAAATATTGTTTGCAGGTTGAAATATTCTGTTCTTCAGCTTAATCAGATTGCTTTGAGAATAAGCTGGCTTTATAGCCAAGATCATCAGTAGCAGAAAAATATTCTTAAATATGTTTTTCATATCAGTGCTATAAAATTAACGCTGATACACTTGTATTCAGCATCTCAGTCTGCTTTTCAATGTATCTTTATTCAAACGAAACTTATGAAATTGTTCAATCGCTTTATACTCTTGCAGATATGTTGCCTGATGATAGCTGTTTCGGCATGTGCACAAACAAAGAATAACGTAGTGAAATTTCATTCATACTGGAATGAAACCGTAGCAGGTAATGTTGAAGTTGATGCAAATGGAAACCAGGTTGAAACCGGTGTAGAACATATTCATTATTTATTTGCAGAAACAACTGGTAAGTACATTCCGAGCTTTAATGTTGTGTACACCAATAAAGGAGTATTTGCTGTACAGCCTGAAGAGATCAAAACAGCTAAACATGAAGTAGGTAAACTAAAATCGACTTCTAAGCCTGTTTCTATTGCTGCAAAAAGAGGTAACAGGCTTTGGCAGTTGACATTAGTGCCGATGAAAGCTAAAGTTCCTGACAACATTAAATCGCTTTTGAAGAAGAATGATGTTGTGGTGATCACTGAACTCAGCAACAAACAGGTTACACATCCTATTGCAAAAGAAATTGAACTGGAAACCGTTTTTTATAAATAGATATAAATCGTTCACATGTTATTGCCCTGGAGAACCGGAAAAGTTATCAGGATAGAAGATGCCACACCTCATACAAGAAGATTCTGGATACAGGTTCCTGAATTAGAAGTATTCGATTTTAAACCCGGACAATTTGTTACACTCGATCTTCCGATTCATGAAAAGAAGAATAAACGATGGAGAAGTTATTCCATTGCTTCATGGCCTGATGGTTCGAATGTTTTTGAACTCATCATTGTGAAACTGCCTGGCGGTATTGGTACGGCTTATTTGTTTGATGAAGTAGAGGTCGGCTCTGAACTTTTATTCAGAGGGGCACAGGGAGTTTTTACTTTGCCCGAACACATTGAAAAAGATCTTTTCTTCATTTGCACCGGTACAGGCATAGCTCCTTTTCGTTCGATGGTGCAATACATTTACCTGAACAATATTCCACATAAAAATCTCTATCTCATTTTTGGTTGCAGGTTCAAGTCAGATTTTCTGTATGCAGATGAATTGAATGAACTGCAACAAAAACTTCCATCATTCAAATATCTACCTACATGTTCAAGAGAAACGGGTGAAGATATTTTAAGAAAAGGTTATGTACATGTTGTGTATGAAGAGATCATTAATGCATCAAAACCGGAAGCCAATTTTTATCTGTGTGGCTGGAAGAATATGGTAGATGAAGCCAAAGAAAAGATCATGGCTTTGGGGTATGATAAAAAAGATATTCATTTAGAATTGTACGGATAGTTTTCACGCAAAGACGCTAAGGAGCAAAGGGTATAAGTTTTCTTTGCGACTTTGCTTTCTTCTCTGCTTGGCGTGAAATATTATTGAGCAGAGGGCAGTGTTACTATCGAGCTTTGGTTGCGTCGCACTCTTGTGCTGAAGGATTAAAAGTCAGTTGAATGCGAGTTTAAATTAGGAAACCACACGCCTTTTCGTACACAAACTCCCATGTTAGGAATAACATGATTTTGATCGAAATCTCTAATATCGATATTCTCGATTACTTCAGCATCAAGTATTGATTTTTCTGAAATATGTGACCATCCAATTTTCGAAAGACTGATTTCTACTAAAGATTTAGCTTCTGCCAAGGAATTAGCGGTAACTCCAATGTTTTTAGGACCAAATCGATTGTCTGGAAAAAGAATCAGCCAATATCGGTTCATAAAATATCTAAGAATAGTATTACATCATCGCATTCATCACAATCTCCTTCACCTTACTCATCGGCACTCTTTCCTGTTGCATTGTATCCCTATAACGAATGGTTACTGTATCATCTTCTTTTGTTTGATGATCTATCGTAACACAGAAAGGTGTTCCAATTGCATCCATTCTCCTGTAACGTTTACCAATTGTGTCTTTCTCTTCGTAAAAACAACGGAAATGTGGCTTGCAATCATCCATTAATTTCCTTGCTACTTCAGGTAAGCCATCTTTTTTCATCAATGGAAGTACTGCCAGTTTCATCGGAGCAATCTTTGCAGGAAACTTCAATACAACCCTGCAATCTGTTTTGCCATCTTCTTTTGGAATCACTTCTTCTTCATAAGCATTACTCATTACGAGTAAGAACATTCTGTCAAGTCCAATAGAAGTTTCTACCACGTAAGGAATGTAATTGCCGTAAGGTTTTCCATTCTCATCTAATTCTGCATCGAAATATTGTTGTTTCTTTTTACTGTATTCCTGGTGTTGCTTCAGATCGTAATCCGTTCTTGAGTGAATACCTTCCACCTCTTTAAAACCTATCGGGAATTCAAATTCAATATCCACTGCAGCTTTTGCATAATGTGCAAGTTTTGCATGATCGTGATAACGATATTTTGAAGGATCAATTCCTAAGCTCAAATGCCAGTTCATTCTTTCATTCTTCCAGTACTCGTACCATTTATCTTCTGTGCCTGGCCTGCAGAAAAACTGCATCTCCATTTGTTCAAATTCTCTCATACGAAAGATGAACTGCCTTGCAACGATCTCGTTACGAAATGCCTTACCTGTTTGTGCAATACCAAAAGGAATTTTCATTCTTGCGGTCTTCTGAACATTCAGAAAGTTCACAAAAATTCCCTGTGCAGTTTCAGGACGTAAATAAATTTCATCTGCATCATCAGCTACAGAACCCATTTGGGTTGAGAACATCAAATTAAACTGGCGAATGTCTGTCCAGTTAGCTGTACCACTTACAGCACAAACGATCTTATTTGTTTCAATTAAAGATTTTAATCCTGGGAAATCATCATTACTTAATAAACGTTCCATCTCTGTTAACAGTGCTTCAGCCTCTTTTTCTCCTTCCGGCCCTTTTTCTCTTAGCTTATCAGCCTGAGCTTCTATCAAATGATCAACACGGTAACGTTTTTTGCTATCCTTATTATCAATCATTGGATCGCTGAAATTATCAACGTGGCCACTTGCTTTCCAGGTTGTGGGATGCATGAAAATAGCAGCATCAATACCCACAATATTCTCATGCATTTGTGTCATGCTCTTCCACCAATAATCACGAATGTTCTTTTTTAATTCAGAACCCCAGGGACCGTAATCATATACTGCACCTAAACCATCATATATCTCACTACTTGGAAACACGAAACCATACTCTTTTGCATGGGAAATGATCGACTGGAAATTATTGTCTTGTGTGATGCTCATAAGGCGGCAAAGGTAAGAAGTGAATGGGGAATCGTCAATGGTGAATTGTGAATGAAGTAAGGTGAGTGGTGAATGGTGAATGGTGAGTGACGATTTGGTAGGTTTCAGCTGCACTATGTTCAGAACGATGAAGTGCTTGCGACGCAACAGATGATGCCATAAGAAATTGAAGCTGGTATCTTAAAAACCAATTCTTTTTTCAGAATCGCTTTCGTCTTTTTTCAACTCTTCTTTTAATTCTTTTGTGGCAGGTTGAGCTGCTAAAGAAGCTTTGTTTTCGATCTCAATATTTCTTACAAAATATGCATACCTGTTTGGTTTGATCGTATGCCCGGAAGTCGAGAGATAAATTCGTGTAATAAGTGCTCCGAAATATAAAATGATGGCTGAATAATACACCCAAAGTAAAATGATGATAAGTGAACCTGCAGCACCATAAGTTGAGCCTACATCACTGGTGCCGAGATAAAGTGTAATTCCGAATTTACCGAGCATGAATAAAATGGCTGTTGCAATAGCACCAGGTAAAACCTGTTTCCATTTAATAATAGCATCGGGCAATACTTTGAAAATAGTTGCAAAGAGTAATGTTATTATAGAAAATGTAACGATTAGATTGACAGCATAACCGATGTAAACTGAGGAATCGGAAAAAACTCTTTCAAGTCGGCCCATTAATGATTCGACAACAGAGTTAATTGCAAGCGAAACCAATAAAATAAAACCAAGACTCACCACCATTGAGAAACTGAGGAGACGATCCATTAGAATTTTCATGAATCCTCCTTTAGGTTTGGCTTTTAAATTCCAAATGGAGTTGATGGAATCCTGAATTTCTACAAATACTCCGGTTGCAGTGAAGATTAATATAACGGCACTTAGAATTGTTGACAAAGTTCCCTTACCTGAAACGGCAGCATTTTTTATCATTTCCTGGATTTGTGTACCAGCTTCTGGTCCAAGTAAACCAGCGATCTGAGGATACAAATTCCCTTGTATGGCTTCATCACCATAAATAGTCTGGATGATGGTGATCATGATGATGAGCATTGGAGCCAATGCAAACACTGTGTAATAAGCCAGTGCTGCAGCCATTTTTGGGATATTGATATCGATAAATTCAGAGAATCCTTTTTTGAGGATTGTCCAGATGTTTTTAAGACTGAGTTTCATGCTTTGCTATTGCAACTAACTGTATGCCAAAGCAGATGTACGAGGTGCGAAATACGAAGGACGAATATTATTTAAGTTTTTCATTGTTCTTGTGCCTGTCAGCATCACGGATGGATTTTTTTTCGAAGTTCTTTTGAAGTGCAGATGTAAGATCAATACCTGTTTGATTGGCAAGACAAAAGAGTACCCAAAGTACATCGGCCATTTCATCGCCGAGATCTTTGTTTTTATCAGATTCTTTGAAGGATTGATCGCCATATTTTCTCGCCATGATCCTGGCTAATTCTCCAACTTCTTCTGTAAGAATGGCCATGTTGGTGAGTTCGGAAAAATATCGAACGCCGATGGTTTTGATCCAGTTGTCTATTTGTTGTTGGGCTGCTAATATGGTCATTACACGAATTTTAGCGAATTACACGAATTATAAAACGATTCTTTTATATGTAAATGATTTTTCTCCAAAGTTGGCTATTATGCCAAGTTTAAGTTCTGAAGCTTTCAGATAGTTTATTGTTTGAGCAACGAAACTATCAACTATAAAAGAGGCTGATTTAACTTCTAAAATAATTCCATTGTAAACAATGAAATCTGCAAAATATCGATGAGGAAGAATGATTCCCTTGTACTCGATTTTAAATTGCTTTTCTCTGACAAAAGGAATGTTATTGGATTGAAATTCGACTTGTAAAGCATCTTTATAAATAGCTTCTTTAAACCCCATGCCAAGAGTCCGGTGAATTTCCATGCAGATACCAACGATTTTGTAAGACTCTTCTTTGTATAATATATCTGCCATAAGAAATTCGTGTAATTCGCTTTAATTCGTGTAATGGGTTAAAAGTCTTTTTGTTTGGTATCGATAATAATTGTCACAGGCCCATCATTTAATAAACTCACTTTCATATCTGCTCCGAATATTCCGGTTTGGATCTTTTTACCAAGATCAGATTCCAATTGTTTGATCATCTTTTCATACATCGGTATAGCAAAATCAGGTTTTGATGCTTTGATATATGATGGACGATTGCCCTTTTTTGTTGCTGCATGTAAGGTAAACTGGCTTACGAGTAAAATATCTCCAGCGATATCAGATAAACTCTTATTCATCACGCCTTCTTCATCATTAAATATCCTTAGGTTGATGATCTTATTGCTGAGCCAGTAAATATCTTCATCAGTATCAGCATCTTCAATTCCAAGTAGTACAAGTAAGCCTTCTTTAATTTCTCCGGTGATTTTGCCATCGACTTTTACGGATGCTTCAGTAACTCTTTGAATCACTACTCTCATAAATCATTAACAGTTTTGATTCTATCTTTATACAAATGAGATCGCAGATCCCATTTGTATAAAATTAAATAACTATTATTCAAATGAATATAGATATTACACAGGAGATAGAATTCAGAACTGCTAGAAGTGGAGGTAAAGGTGGTCAAAATGTGAACAAGCTGGAGACCATGGTAGAAGGAAGATGGAATGTTGAAACATCTCAATTGATTAATGAAGAACAGAAGCAGATCATAAAGGAAAAGTTATCGAATAAGATTACTGGAGATGGATTTTTATTAGTTAAATCACAGGTTGAAAGATCACAGTTAGGCAACAAGCAGCATGTGATCAGGAAGATGAATCATATTGTAAAACAGGCGTTAATAAAAAAGAAATCAAGGATTGCAACAAAGGTTCCTAAAGCTGTGAAAGAAAAAATTCTGCAGAATAAGAAAATAAGAAGTGAAATAAAACAATCAAGAAAGAAATTCAGATCAACAGATTTTTGATGAAGCGATATGTATTGATATTAATCGTAGGATTTATCATTGGCGGAAGTTTTTTGTTGGAAAGCTGCCGTAAGATCAATTATGTGCTTCCGACCAATGCTGTGAATTTTATTGTTCCTGCAGGATGGCCACAACCTGAATATGATTTCTCACAGAATCCGTTAACCGAAGAAGGTATTGAATTAGGCCGGCATCTTTTTTATGAAGGAATTCTGAGTAAAACACATCATATATCCTGTGCCAGTTGTCATGAACAGGTAAGTGGATTTACACATGAAGATCATGCTTATGCTCATGGTCATGGTGGTGATACTTACAGAAATCCTCCGGGTATTTACAACATGGCCTGGTATAAAGAATTTCTGCAGGATGGAAGTAAGAAAAAACTGGAAGATGTTTATATAGATCATATCAATTCACCGATTGATATGGGTGAAACAGTGGAGAATGTAATTGCCAAACTTAAGATGGATGCTAAGTACAGAAGTATGTTCCGTGCTGCTTTTGGTGATCCTGAGATCAATGCTGAAAGAATGACAAAAGCATTATCTCAATTTGTATTGACAATTGTTAGCAGTAACAGTAAATACGATAAAGTAAAGAGGGGAGAAGCAACTTTCACATTAGCCGAGCAGTTAGGCTATGATATTTTTAAAACCAAGTGTGGGTCTTGTCATAAAGAACCTTTGTTTACTGATATGTCTTATAGAAATATCGGACTTTCGATTCAACCTGATAGAAATGATTTTGGCAGAATGAAAGTGACAGGCAATAGTAACGACTCATTAAAGTTTCGTGTGTTATCGTTACGAAATTCGGAACTGACAAGACCATTTGCACATGATGGAAGATTCTTCAGCTATACAAATATCTATATGCATTACAATGCTGGTGTGGTGAATGGACCAACGACAGATCCGTTGGTCGTGCCGAATATTCCGCTGAGTAATTTTGAACAGGGTCAGCTTACTGCTTTTTTGCAAACGCTAACGGATAATGAGATGATTAATGATCTAAGGTTTAAAAAGCCGAATTAGGAATTTGGTGAAACGAGAGGCCATGAAAGAGGAACTGTGAACTGAGCGTAGCAACGAAGATGCTATGAAATACTTTAGCTGGTTACCTAATATCCATACTTATCTTTCCATCGATCTTTTAAAAATTTACGAAGCTCATTTTCTCTGGCATTGTTTCCAGGATCATAAAACTTACTGCCTTTGATCTTATCAGGTAGATATTCCTGTTCAAGAAAATTTCCTTCACCTTGATGAGAATATTTATAGTCTTTACCATAATCTAAATTCTTCATCAGTTTTGTTGGAGCATTGCGAATATGTAACGGCACAGGAAGATCACCATGTTTTTGCACAGCTGCAATTGCCTCTCCGATAGCCATATATGATGCATTACTTTTTGCCGATGAAGCAAGATAAGTGGCACATTGTGAAAGAATAATTCTTGATTCAGGATAACCGATCTTATTCACTGCATCAAAAGTTGCATTCGCTAATAAAAGTGCATTCGGATTTGCATTGCCTACATCTTCACTGGCAAAGATCACCATTCTTCGAGCAATGAACTTTACATCTTCACCACCTTCAATCATTCTTGCGAGCCAATAAACTGCACCGTTGGGATCGCTGCCTCTCATGCTTTTAATAAATGCTGAGATGATGTCGTAATGTTGTTCACCTTGTTTGTCATATATCGCAATTCTTTTTTGTGCAACAGACATTACATAATCATCCGTGATCGAAACATTTTTTTCTTTGCTAACAGTCACTACAAGCTCCAATAGGTTCAATAATTTTCTTGCATCACCACCGCTGATATTGATCAGTGCTGATGTTTCTTTTAGATCAATTTTATATTGCCGAAGCACTTCATCTTTTGCAATTGCCTGTTGTAATAATTTTACCAGAGCAGCTTCATCCAAAGCTTTTAAAACATATACCTGGCTTCTGCTAAGTAAGGCCGAATTCACTTCAAATGATGGATTTTCTGTTGTAGCACCAATCAACGTGATAGTTCCTTTTTCAACAGCACCAAGCAAAGCATCTTGCTGTCCTTTATTGAAACGATGTATCTCATCAATAAATAAAATGGCACTACTTTCCTGCTTTGCTTTTTCAATCACTTCACGAAGATCTTTTACTCCACTGCTGATAGCACTTAACTGAAAATAAGGAACATTCAAAGTATGTGCAATGATATTCGCAATGGTTGTTTTTCCTGTTCCTGGTGGTCCCCAGAGAATCATAGAAGGAATGTTTCCATTTTCAATTGCAGTACGTAAAATACTTCCGTGTCCGGTGAGATGTTCTTGTCCTACCAGTTCGTCTAATGTATTCGGCCTCATTCTTTCTGCAAGTGGTGCTGACATAGAAGCAAGTTAAATGTTTTAAGAAGTTGTTTGCATGATGATTCAGTAAATCTGACTAAGTTGAAGAATGAAAAGACTGCTGCTGTTTATTTCACTCATTTATTTTGGCTGCAAAGATGATACCCGGGAAAAAGGAGAGAAGGTATCAGAGGTTGAAAAACCTTCGGAAATGGTTCTATTAAAGAATGAATTTGAAGATAAAGTTGATAGCCTGATTCCATTAGCAGAGCAATTTGCGAGGCACAATCGTTACAATACAGATATCGTTTTCATAGCTGATCTTTCAATGCATAGTGGATTGGAAAGATTTGCAGTGATTGATCTGAGAAACGATTCGATCATTCATAACGGATTGGTAGCACATGGTGCAGGTGGAAGATATTGGGCAAAGAAAGCTATGTTTTCAAATACACCCAACAGTTTAAAGAGCAGCACCGGTAAATATAAAATCGGTGCAAAATATAATGGAAGATTTGGCAAAGCCTATAAACTTCATGGGTTAGAAGAAACTAACAGCAACGCATTTGAACGTTTCATTGTTTTGCATGCTTATGATTGTGTACCGGATGAAGCAATGTACCCTGAGTATTTATGCAACAGCGAAGGTTGTCCGATGGTATCTTACAAATTCCTGGATGTCCTTTCTTCTTACATTGATAAAAGCAAAAGACCCATTCTATTGTGGATCATTGGTTGAGTACCTAAACAAATGATTGTATTGTTTCAACAATCGAAAAGTACTGAAGATATGTATGAGTAGCAGCACCGAAATAACACCAAAGAAATACATGATGCCTGTAACCATTTTCATCAGCATGCCTTTTGAGATTTGTTGATTCGGTTGCATAGCCATTGTTTCATCAAGAGCCTTGGACATAAGATCTGGTTGCTGAACAGCTGCAATCGTTTGTATCAGCATTAGGGTGGCAAATACGATAGCAACATATCCGTTTACTTTTATCCAGTCTTTTAATCCCGGTTTACATTCATTGTTCCTTATAATTCCCCTATTGAGAAATTTAAAGCTTGTAATAACATAGATCACTACACAGGCCACAACGAACAATGGCAATAACATTGGTGGATTGGCTATTGCAACAAACAATAACATCAATGTAAACAAACCAAACAGAGCGGCGACAGGAAGTAAAATGTAACTGATTATTTTATAGAACGTGTGTTTTTTCATTATTTCAAATTCAACTTAATCTGCAACTCCTCAAACTGTTTTTCATCTATTGCACTCGGTGCATCTAACATCACATCCCTTCCTGAGTTGTTTTTTGGAAATGCAATAAAGTCACGGATGCTTTCACTTCCTCCAAGAATCGCACATAAACGATCAAAACCAAAAGCAATTCCACCATGTGGAGGTGCACCATATTCAAAAGCTCCAAGTAAGAATCCGAATTTGTGTTTTTGTTCTTGCTCATCCATGCCTAATGCAGCAAACATTTTCTCCTGCAATTCTCTCTGATAAATTCTGATCGAACCTCCGCCAATCTCATTTCCATTCAACACCATATCGTAAGCGTTAGCTTTAATATTGGCATAAGGATGTTTTAAATATTCAGCAGCATTTTCAATCACAGGATTGTTATTGATCATCGTCTCAATCTGTGAAGGCTTTGGCGAAGTAAATGGATGATGCCTTGCTACCCAACGATTCCCTTCTTCATCATATTCAAACAATGGGAAATCTAAAACCCACAATAATTTGAATTCATTTTTCTTTCTTAATCCTAATCTCTCAGCTAATTCCATCCTCAGATCAGAAATGGCTTTTCTTGTTCTTTCTTCTGGACCTGCCAATATCAAAACCAGATCTCCCGGTTTTGCATTTGCATATTCAGCGATCGCTTTTAATTTTTCTTCACCATAAAATTTATCTACACTGCTCTTATATGTTCCATCAGCATTACATTTGATGAACACCAATCCTTTCATTCCGATCTGTGGACGTTTAACCCATTCAGTCAATTCATCAGTTTGTTTTCTTGAATATTCCGCAGTGCCCGGAACGGCAATAGCAATAACAGTTTCAGCTTCATCAAAAACTTTAAAATCAACACCACCGATCAAACCTTCTTTACTTTCTTTTGTTGGAAATGTATGTGCAGGAAACTTTAGGTTGGCAAGCTTCATCTCAAAACGGATGTCCGGCTTATCGTTTCCATATTGCCACATGGCTTCTTCCCAGGTCATTCGTTGTACAGTTTCAGCATAGTCAATTCCTTTTACTTCTTTGAAGATGGATTTCACCATTCCCTCAAACATGTTCAGAATATCTTCCTGCTCAACAAAAGCCATTTCACAATCGATCTGTGTAAACTCCGGCTGACGATCAGCTCTCAGGTCTTCATCCCGGAAACACTTTACAATTTGATAGTAACGGTCATACCCACTCACCATCAATAATTGCTTGAATGTTTGTGGACTTTGCGGTAACGCATAAAATTGTCCGGCATTCATTCTTGACGGCACTACAAAATCTCTTGCACCTTCAGGAGTAGATTTTATCAAAAAAGGTGTTTCAATATCCATGAAACCCTGCTCATGCAAATAATTTCTTGTTGCACGACCAACTCCATAACGCAATTCAAGATTTTTCTTCACTGCATTTCTGCGTAAATCGAGGAAACGGTATTTCATTCTCAGGTCATCCCCACCATCTGTATCATCTTGTATAGTAAAAGGTGGAGTGGCTGATTTATTCAACACTTTAAAAGATGAGATCAGAATTTCAATATCACCTGTTGGAATATTTGGGTTCTTATTACTGCGTTCGTTCACTTTACCGGTAGCCTGCAAAACAAACTCTCTGCCCAAAGGATTTTCGTCCAGTAATGCATTCAACTCTTCACCGAATAATAATTGGGTAATGCCGTAACGGTCTCTTAGGTCAACAAATGTAATGGCGCCGAATTTTCTAACGGTTTGCACCCATCCGGCAAGTGTAACTTCTTCGTTTACGTTTGATATGCTTAATTCTCCGCAGGTCTTGGTTCTGAACATTATAGATTCTAATTAGATTAAAAGTAATGAGTGTTTTACCGGCTTCTACCTATGTGGCATCGTTGGTTGTGTCACTCACTTGTACGTTCTGAGGGTTACTCAGCAGGGCAGCAAAGATAATTGAGGCTAGCCATTGCTCATCAAAGTTCTGAACCCTGAAGTGAGTGACACAACAGCCGATGCTATGAAAAACTTCAGTTGGCTATCAAAACCACTGATTTTAATCAGCTAACTCCAAGTCCTTTCCCCTAATTTTGCCGCCACTAAATAACGCTTATGTCAGTATTAGTAAATAAGGATTCTAAGATAATTGTACAAGGCTTTACAGGTACAGAAGGTACGTTTCATGCTACACAGATGATCGAATATGGAACAAATGTGGTTGGTGGTGTAACTCCTGGAAAAGGTGGTGGCACTCATCTCGATAAGCCAATCTTCAATACTGTAGCAGAGGCTGTTAAACAAACCGGTGCTGATGTAAGTATCATTTTTGTTCCACCTGCTTTCGCTGCAGATGCTATTATGGAAGCTGCAGATGCAGGTATTGCTCTAGTTGTTTGTATTACTGAAGGAATTCCGGTGCAGGATATGGTGAAAGTAAAAAATTATTTACTTGGAAAGACCACAAGATTAATCGGGCCGAACTGTCCTGGTATCATCACTGCCGATGAAGCAAAAGTGGGCATCATGCCAGGCTTTATCTTCAAAAAAGGAAAGATCGGAATCGTTTCAAAAAGTGGAACATTGACTTATGAAGCTGCTGACCAGGTTGTAAAAGCCGGAATGGGAATTTCTACAGCTATCGGAATTGGTGGTGATCCCATTATCGGTACAACAACCAAAGAAGCTGTAGAGTTATTTATGAACGACCCTGAAACAGAAGGTATCGTAATGATCGGTGAGATTGGTGGTGGAATGGAAGCCGAGGCTGCAAGATGGATCAAAGAAAATGCAAAGAAGCCGGTGGTCGGTTTTATTGCCGGACAAACAGCTCCTCCAGGTAGAAGAATGGGTCATGCCGGAGCCATTATTGGTGGTGCGGATGATACTGCTGCAGCAAAAATGAAAATTATGGCTGAATGCGGAATTACTGTAGTTGACAGCCCTGCTGATATTGGTAAGAAGATGGCTGAAGCGTTAAAAAAGTAATAGAAGTACGAGCTACGAAATACGAAGTACGAAAGCTGTTCAGAAATGAGCAGCTTTTTTATTCTTCATCTAATGGAAGAATTCTTTTCAACTTCATATTGGTTACAGGCGAAACAATTAATGGGAATTTCTCGATAGTGACGGTACTTGGATCAAGTCCAAAACCTCTCTCTTCACTCAGACTAATATCTTTCAACCAGAAATAGAACTTCATAATGATCCTTTCAAAGAATGGAAGATCATTATCCTGGCTCAGGTATTTCTCCATCACTACAAATTGAAAATCGCCTGCTACATTATTCTTCTCCTGGCTTTCATATCGGCTGATGATATTCACTTCTTTATTGGCTACAAGGTCAGAAACTACTTTTCTGAACATGAGGTTTATCCGATGCTCTACCCTAAAACCTAACCTGAATTCAACACGAATAATGTCGTTTGGAATAATGTGTTCTACAATATATTCCTGTGTATATGGATCATCCAATACATCCACATGCACAAACCAGTAGATGTCTGCTCTTTTCGGTTTCTTGCTCAGGATGGAGTGTATAATCTTATGTTCAATTTCTTTAGGATTATTAGCACTTGTCATATAAACAAGATGTGTTGCATATTTCGGAACCGTTTTATCATTACTCAGTTCCTGTATCTGCGGAATATAATGTTCAAGGCGAACAAATTCTACGTACCGATTCTTGATCTTTCTACTTCTAAACCATACATACATCACCAGGAACATAATACCTCCCAACATAAATGTTGCAAAACCACCATGAGGGAATTTTTCAATACTTGCTACGAGATAAGTCAGTTCAATAATACCATACACGCCAATGAAAAGATAAATCCATATTGGTTTTACTCTTTTACTAACCAGGTAATTTGCAAACAGGATAGTTGTCATTATCATGGTGATAATGATTGCCAGGCCGTAAGCAGCTTCCATATTTGAAGATTCACGGAAGTATAATACTACAGCCACACATCCTAAAAACATAATCAGGTTGATAGACGGAATAAAAATCTGGCCTTTTTCTTCACTGGGATAATTCACTTTCAGTTTTGGCCATAAGTTTAGTCGTAATGCTTCAGCGATTAAAGTGTACGATCCTGCTATCATTGCCTGGCTTGCAATTACAGCTGCAGTTGTGGCTATGATGATTCCTGCAATAAGAAACCATTCAGGCATCAGATCATAAAAAGCGTTTACACCAAGCGATTGTCTGGTAGCCTGGTCCATGTTTATTCCAACTCTATGCGAAAGCAAATAAGCACCCTGTCCGAAGTAATTTAAGAGCAAACAGGCTTTTACAAACATCCATGATCGTCTGATGTTTGCTCTTCCGCAATGGCCCAGGTCAGAATACATTGCTTCTGCACCTGTAGTACACAGAAAAACAGCTCCCAACAACCAGAATCCTCCTTCATAACTTGCCAGGAAGTTAAAAGCATACCAGGGGTTTAATGCTTCGAAGATTGTCCAGTCGTCACTCAGGTGTATAATTCCCAAAACTGCCAGCATGGAAAACCATGTTAACATAATGGGGCCGAAAAATTTTCCGATATGTGCGGTGCCGAATTGTTGCACAAGAAAAAAGAGGGATAGAATTACCAATACAACTATCACGATAATATTGGTTGACATATTGTGCAACAGTGGTATTTCTTTCAAACCTTCAACTGCAGATGTTATCGAAATAGGCGGTGTAATTATACCGTCTGCAAGTAATGCAGCTCCACCAACCATAGCTGGCATAACAAGCCATTTGCGACGTCTTCTAACTAATGCAAATAGAGCAAAGGTTCCACCTTCACCTTTATTATCTGCTCTTAAAACAAGCCATAAATATTTTACAGTGGTGATGAGTGTTATCGTCCAGATGATGCAGGAAAGACTTCCGATGATTAATTCGCGGGTTACAATTCGGTTTTTGATGATTGCATTAAAAACATACAGTGGAGATGTTCCAATATCACCATAAATAATTCCAAGTGCTAATAGTAATCCGGCAGCGGTTACTTTATCGAGATGTTTGCCCACAAATTACAGTTGTGTTATAATCTTTAACAAAAGTAAACGGAAATTCGCCGAGCAATAAAAAAGAATTTCACAGTTCATAAGCAGCTTTTTTGATTTCTTTATAGTCACCCGTTATTTACAAGGCTTACATTTGAAACAATAATAATATGCTGATGGCAACTTGGTATTATCGATTGCTAATTGTATTCTTGGTTTTGATATCATTTGATGTTAATGCTCAGAAGATCATTTATTCCACTCCTGATGAAAGTGATGGCAGGCAATTATCTGCTTATGAAATCATTGGTAAGGTGGGTCAGAACATTCTTATATATAAAAATTATAGGGATGATCATTTTGTTTCAGTGTACGATCAGCAAATGAAGCAAACAGCAAAGAATAAATTAGAAGCTATACCGGAACGGATGATCAATGCTGATTTTATTAATTATGCAGATCACTCTGTAATGATTTATCAATATCAAAAGAAAAGCATTGTTTATTGCATGGCTTTGAAGATTGATGCAGCCGGAAAAGCGATGGGCGATCCTATTGAAATGGATACAACTCATATCAATTTCTGGGCAAGTAATAAAATTTACAACATGATCTTTAGCGAAGACAAGCAGAAGATCGGTGTGTTTAAATTGAATACCAAGAATGACAAGCTACATGTTACTACTACTGCGGTGTTTGATAAAGAACTTAAACTTCTTGCCAAGCACCGGATAGGAATGAAAATGCCTGACAGGTATGATTATCTTACTGAGTTTACCCTAGATAATGACGGTGATGTGGCCTTTTTAAGAGTTAGCAGTTCCGGACAAGGAGATAATACCAACAAAATTCAAATCATTTTTAAACCCCTATTTGGAGAGTCAGTTTTAGAGTCTGATATTGATCTGAAAGGTTTATATCTTGATGATCTGAGGGTAAGAGCAGTTAATGGCAGTAGTAAGTTTTTGATCACTTCATTTTATACCAAGACAAGAAGAGGTAATATTGAAGGTGTTTATTCAGTTTTGTTTGATAAAAGATCAACTGCCAATACCTTAATAAATAGCATTTCTTTTAATGATGAGTTGAGATCAGAAGCTAAAGGCGCTAATTCTACTACTAAAACTGCATTCAACGATTACTTTCTTAGAAATATAGTAATGCGTCAGGATGGTGGTTTTATTTTAACTGCCGAATCTATTTACTCAACATCAAGAGGCGGAAATCCCTTAAGCAGGTGGGACTATATTTATGGATCGCCATATGCTGGAGAATTTGTACCTGTAGGAGCTAATCCTTATTCTTATCCATGGTGGAGAAGATCATTCGGACAAAGCACGAGATATTATTCCGACAATGTATTGGTACTATCATTCAGCGACAAAGGCACAATGGAATGGAGCAACCTGGTACGGAAGAGCCAGTATGATGATAATACCGACAATTTTCTTGGCTACACCATGATGAATACCGGTGCAGAACTTCACTTTTTATATAATCTGCAGGAGAAAAGAAATCTTATGCTTTCCGATCAAAGCATAGAACCTTCCGGCCAATTAACAAGAAGGCCAACATTAAAGAATCTTGACAAGGGTTATGATTTTATGCCTCGTTTCGGTAAACAAATCGGTGCCAAAACAATTATTTTTCCTTGCCAGTACAGGAACTACATTTGCTTTGCAAAAGTAGAATTTTAATTAGTGGTTGTACTATTCAGAGAAAGATCTCCGGTTAGCATTGTTTGGATATTGCTTATTGCCTTCGGCTTGCATGCTCATATTTTCCTGGAGCAGCCAGTTGTACTTTCAACTGCTAAAGACGGATTAATATCTTTTTTCTTCAGGCAATTCCTTTCAGGTATTTCAGGGTTGGCTATAGCTCTTTTGTACTTGTTATTACTTGTTGCACAAGCCCTGCGTTTTAATTATGTGATGAATGATCTGCGAATGTTTCAGCATTCCAACTTTCTCACTGCTATGGCTTATGTAATGTTTGCCTCGCTCTTACCACAATGGCATACACTTTCACCTGCATTGGTGGCTAATATCTTCATAATCTGGATTTATGGTTTATTATTAAAACTCTATAATAATAAAAATCCACGCTCTTTACTTTTCAATATTGGATTGATAACCGGAATTGCCATCGTTTGTTACCATCCATTGATATTAATGGGAGTTGTAGTATTGTTTGCCGTTATTGTTATCAGGCCATTCAATTTAACTGAGATATTTGTTCTGTTAATGGGGCTTCTCACACCTTTTTATTTCCTCGGAGCTTACTTGTTTTTTACTGATCAGTGGGATGATCTTATACGGTATCTTCCTTCCTGGCAATTCAAATGGCCAAAACTGGAAAAAGATTACAGGCTGATATTAACTTTTGGAATATTGCTGATCAGCTTAATAGCCGGAGTATTCATTTGGGAAAGAAACAATCGCAGAATGTTAATCCAATCAAGGAAAAACTGGGGTGTGTTGTTGCTGCTTTTCGTACTTTTTTTACCAGTTCCTTTGGTACATTATGAAAACAGTGTGAATGCGATGATGCTTTGGATTCCAGCATTATCTGCTTTTGTAGCAAATGCATTTCTGTATCCAAGAAAAACTGTTTTCCCACTGATATTGTTTTGGTTGATAGTTTTGGCCTCAGTTTATAACAATTGGATTCATACATAAAAAATTACACTTATTCTTAACGCCACATATGCCTAACTTTGAGGCACACAGACACCTTATAAATCATACCAATGAAGTTTGGAGTTGTTGTATTTCCAGGATCTAATTGCGACAGAGATATGCAGGATGCTATTCAGACTGATCTGAATAAAGAAGTGATCATGTTGTGGCATAAGGATAAGAATCTGAGTATGTTTAACACGGATGATTGTATTGTGTTGCCGGGTGGATTTTCTTATGGCGATTATTTAAGATGCGGTGCAATTGCAAGGTTTAGTCCAATGATGCAAAGTGTTATCGATTTTGCTAATAAAGGTGGAAAGGTGTTAGGTGTTTGTAACGGCTTCCAGATATTATGTGAAAGTCATTTATTGCCTGGTGTTTTATTACAGAATGCTAACCAGCAATTCATCTGTAAAAATGTAAATATCACTTCAACTGAAGGTGGTATTTATAAAATTCCTATCGCTCATGGTGAAGGAAGATATTTTGCAGAAGACAAAATGCTGGATGAATTAGAACAGAATAACCAGGTGATTTTTCGTTATTGCAATGAGAATGGAACAACTGATAATTTCTGTAATCCTAATGGTGCATGCAGAAATATTGCCGGCATCAGGAATAAAGCCGGAAATGTATTCGGAATGATGCCTCATCCTGAAAGAGCAACCTCTGAAGCTTTAGGTAATGTAGATGGAAGAAAAGTGTTTTCACTGTTAGGATTGAATTAAATAAGTAAAACCAGTTAACGACGTTATAAGTGGTTAGGCGTGATAAAATAGTAAGTATGAAACGAATTTTAATATTGTTGGTATTGGTGATGTTGGGTAGTGTTGGCTTCGGTCAATCAAAAAAAGATCCGGTAAGCTGGACTTATGAAGCGAGAAAGAAATCAGGCAATACATATGATGTAGTTCTTACAGCTACATTACCAAAGCCGTGGCATATTTATTCTGTAAAATCTCCAAAAGGTGCAGGTATGCCAACAAATATCTTATTTAAGAAAAATCCCTTGATCTCTTTGCTTGGTCCGATTAAAGAAAATGGAAAGCTCGAATCTAAGTATGATGAAAATTTTGAGATGACGGTAAAATATTATTCTAACAAAGTGGAGTTTATACAAACTGTTGTATTAAAAGGAAAAGCTAAAACAAATATCGCCGGATCAATAGAATACATGATCTGTGATGATGAACGTTGTCTGCCTCCAGCCACAAAATCTTTTGAGATCAAATTGTAAGATGATGAGATGAGGAAATTACTAGCCTTACTAACTGTCCTCTTTTTATTTTTTGTTCCTGGCTTTTCACAGGAAGATGATCCGATAAAATGGACTGTCACTTCAAAACAACTTGATAGTAATAAATACGAGATCATTGCTTCAGCAACAATACCGCAAGGCTGGCATTTGTATGGATCAAATCCAAATGTAGAAGGCCTTGATCCTGTTACTTTCAATTTCGATTACGAGAAAATACAAAAGCAAGGTTCAATTGTTTATTCCGGAACTTCTTCAACAATCAATGATGCTGTTTTTGAACAAAAAGTAGAGGTGTACACCGGTGATGTTGTGGTTAAACAAGTGATTATATTCTCCGGAGCCATCCCACCAAATATTACTGGCAAAACGCAATATTTCCTTGGTAAGGATTTGGAATTTATTGCTAAAGAACCTGCTTTTGAAATACAATTAACAGGAGCAACGATTACTACTACAAACAACATTCTCATTTCTTCTATTGACCTGGCAAACCCTTTAGCTCCTTGTGGAGATGCAGGCATTGAAACAAAAAGTCTTTGGGGTGTTTTCCTGTTG
The DNA here is from genome assembly GCA_023386555.1 of Bacteroidota bacterium. GTDB lineage: Bacteria > Bacteroidota > Bacteroidia > Chitinophagales > Chitinophagaceae > JAEZDC01. Next base: position 258,282 of record JAEWJK010000005.1, read on the forward strand.
GGATTCATTGGTGGATTGATCGGTTTGCTTACTCCTTGCGTTTTCCCAATGATCCCTGTTACTGTTTCATTCTTCACCAAAAGATCAAAGAATAAAAGCCAGGCAATCAGGAACGGTTTCTTCTATGGTTTTTTCATTTTACTAATTTATCTATCTGCCAGTATTCCTTTTCATATTGCAGGAAATGTTCAACCTGAAATATTTAATAATATTTCAACCAATGTGTGGCTGAATATTTTATTCTTCATCATCTTCATAGTATTTGCCATCTCTTTTTTTGGATATTTCGAGATCACATTACCAAGTGGTATTGCTAATAAAGCAGATTCCAAAAGCAGCTTAGGAAGTATCGGCGGAATATTTTTTATGGCATTAACACTGGTGATCGTTTCTTTCTCGTGTACCGGTGTAATATTAGGATCATTACTGGTAGGATCGATCAGTGAAGGTGCATGGCCTCTTACTGCAGGATTGGCTGGTTTTGGTTTTGCATTAGCATTGCCATTTGCATTGTTTGCAATCTTTCCTCATTGGCTGGCCAGCCTTCCAAAATCCGGTGGATGGTTAGATACTGTAAAAAAGTTTCTTGCATTTCTTGAGCTTGGTTTGGCGTTAAAGTTTTTATCAAATGCTGATCTTGTAATGCATTGGGGTTTATTAAAAAGAGAAGTGTTCATCGGTTTATGGATATTGATAAGTATTGGACTTGCTCTTTTCCTTTTTGGGAAACTGCATTTGCCTCATGATGACCGAACTCAAAAGCCTGGCATAATTCGTAAGTTGTTAGGAGGATTGACTATTCTTTTTGTATTGTATTTAATACCGGGCCTTACTCCATCGAAATATGCAAATCTTAAATTCTTAAGTGGTTTTCCTCCACCATTATCTTATAGTATTTATGGAAAAGATAATGTACACAACAAAGGTCTTGAACCTAATGTGCTGAATAATTATGCAGCAGCAGTTGATAGCGCCAAAAAACAAAACAAACCTATATTGATTGATTTTACTGGTTGGGCTTGTGTCAACTGCAGAAAGATGGAAGAGAATGTCTGGACACAACCTGAGGTGCATGATTATATAAAGAACAATTTCATACTCGTTTCACTGTATGTAGACGATAGAGAAAAATTACCTATTGAAGAACGAATTACTTATACAACTAAAGAAGGTCAGAAAAAAAATATAAAAACCATTGGTGATAAATGGTCAACTTTCCAGGCTGAGAATTTTAACCAGGTAACACAACCTTTATATGTTGTTCTAGATACAAAAGAACGATTAGTAACTAATCCTGTTGGGTATACACCTGACTGGAAAGAATATTTAGCCTGGCTGCAATGCAGTAAAGAAGCATTCGATAAAAACAATCAATAATCTTTAGCTCTCTTACTCCTCAATCAGCCGCTTATACTGGTATGAAAATGGAAGCATTAACGCTAAAAATAAGCGTATGAATGTTACGATACAGTCACTTGGATTTAAAGCAGGCGAAGAACTAGAATCATATATTAAAGAGAAACTGCAAAAGCTAACGCCAAACGATCATATAGTTAGTGCTAATGTGACTTTATTTTTGGGTCCTGATCGTGCAACAAGAGAACATTTTTGTGAGATAAGATTAGAGGTACCAGGTAACGATCCATTTGTGAAAGAAGGTGCTGCTGATTTTTATATTGCTGCAGATGCTACAATAAATAAACTGCAAGCGATAATACGTAAAGCAAAAGAAAAGCAATTAGATAGCTGGCATGGTAAGGAAGTGTAACGATGTCTGATGTAGGATATCTAATGTCGGCACACTGGTCAGTTCAGTAATGATATGCAGCACAAGTGAGTGACACAAGGGACGATGAGTAAAGTTTTGAGGCTAGCTAAATAAAAAATCCTCTTCCATATGAAGAGGATTTTTCAGTAGCGTCCACCTTTAGGTGGATGACAAAATTATAAAGCAATTTGTTTTTCCATCATCAGTTTTCTAAGGTTTAATAAACCATAACGCATACGGCCTAAAGCTGTGTTGATGCTGCAATCAGTAATTCTGGCTATGTCTTTAAAACTCATATCAGCAAAATGACGTAATACGATCACTTCTCTTTGCTCTTCAGGAAGCAATTCAAGCATTGCCCTGATGCGGTTATGACTTTGTCCCTGCATCAAATGTGTATCAGCAGAATCTTCAAACACATTGATCACTTCAAAAATGTCCCTGTCATCACTTGTTTTGATGGCAGGCGTTCTTTTTACTTTCCTGAAATGATCTACACATAGGTTGTGAGAAATTCTGAGTGCCCAGGGAAGAAATTTTCCTTCTTCTGTGTAACGATTGTTGCGTAAAGTGTCAATTACTTTAATAAATACATCCTGGAAAAGATCTTCAGCAAGATATTTGTCCTTCACAAGAAAGAGAATGGAAGAATAGATCTTGTCTTTGTAGCGATTGATCAATTCCTCTAAAGCAGTGGTGTTTCCATTTTGAAACGACCTGATCAGTTGAATGTCGGTTAGTGGATTCAATGTTTTCATAGCAATGGTTTTTCTGGGTCAAGAAAATTAGGATATTTGGTTTGTTTTGGTTTTCCGGCAACGGTTAAACAGTTCACAAAATTCCAAATCTTAGACTGTTTTATCCCGTATTGGGAGTTGAAAATAGGTAAGTGAAAAGATATTCCAAGACATTTGTTTCATTTTTTTCCCAGTTCTTGAAATTTTAAGCTGAAACCGCAGGATACTGAAATTAGGGTTAGATAAAATAGTACAATCAACATTTGATGCTTAGTAAAACTACGAAACGGAAGAAGGTCGAAGAGGTGAAAGAGCAGAACTCGATCTTAGTGAAAGGTGCAAGGGTGCATAATCTTAAGAATGTAACGGTGGAATTTCCTCGCAATAAGTTTATTGTGGTTACCGGTGTAAGTGGTAGCGGAAAATCTTCACTCACCATCGATACTTTGTTTGCTGAAGGTCAGCGTAAGTATGCTGAAAGCTTGAGTGCTTATGTTCGTCAATTCATGGCCAGAATGGCAAAGCCGGATGTTGATTATATTAAAGGTTTATGCCCTGCAATTGCTATTGAACAAAAGGTGATCACCCGAACACCAAGAAGTACTGTTGGCAGCATGACTGAGATCTATGATTATCTAAGATTGCTCTATGCAAGAATTGGCAAAACGATTTCACCTATCAGCGGACAAGAGGTAAAGAAAGATGATGTTGCTGATGTGGTGAATGCTATCAAAGCTTTCGATGAAGGAACTAAAGTGGTGATCATTGTTCCTTTTAAGCAACATGCCAACAGGGATGTGAAAGAAGAATTGAATATTCTCTTGCAAAAGGGCTTTTCAAGGATGTACATAGATAAAAAGCCTGTTAGGATTGAGGATCTGTTGGAAATGGAGGATAAAGAACTGGTAAAGCAGATCAAAGTCCAAAAAACAAGAACCAAAAAAGAGCAGGAGAATATTTATGTGTTGGTTGATAGAATAGTGGTGAAAGAGTTTAATGAAGATGATATACATCGTTTATCAGATTCCATCGGAACAGCATTTTACGAGGGTGAAGGTGAAATGTTTATTGAGATTGATGGCACAACCACAAGGCATTTCAGTAACAAGTTTGAATTGGATGGAATGCAATTCGAAGAACCTGTGCCTAATTTATTTTCATTTAATAATCCGTTTGGTGCTTGTCCAACTTGTGAAGGTTTTAGTTTGGTACTTGGAATAGATGCAGATCTTGTTATTCCTGATAAAAGATTGAGTGTATATGAAGGTGCTGTGGCTCCATGGAAAGGAGATAAACTTGGCTGGTGGAGAGAACAGTTTGTAAAAGCTTCGAAGAAAACCGGATTTCCCATTCATACTGCTATAGCAGATTTAAGCGAAGAGCATTACAAGATGTTGTGGCATGGCAACAGCAATGTGCATGGCATAGATGATTTCTTTAAAGAAGTTTCGCAGAACTTGTATAAAGTTCAATACAGGGTGTTGCAGAGTCGTTACCGTGGTAAAACGTTGTGTCCTGATTGTATGGGTTATCGTTTACGAAAAGAAGCCATGTATATAAAAGTGCATGGAAGACATATTGGTGAGCTTTGCGAAATGCAGGTGAAAAATCTGAAAGCCTGGTTTGATGGATTACAATTTTCTGCCAATGATTTTCAAATTGCAAAACGATTGTTGCTGGAATTGAATCAACGAATTCAAACTTTGATCGATGTTGGTTTGGGGTATCTAACTTTAAATAGGTTAGCGAATAGTTTAAGTGGTGGCGAAAGCCAAAGAATACAGTTGACAAGAAGTTTGGGAAGTAATCTTACAGATTCATTGTACATTTTAGATGAACCCTCTATTGGGTTACATTCAAGAGATACGGAAAGACTCATCACTGTTTTAAAGTCGCTTCGTGATTTGGGTAATACTGTGGTAGTTGTTGAGCATGATGAGATGATGATGAGAGAAGCTGATCATATTATTGATATGGGTCCTTTAGCTGCACATCTGGGTGGAGAAGTAATTGCTGCAGGTAATTATGATGAGATCATCTCTAACGAAAAAAGCCTAACCGGAAAATATTTGAATGGAGAGTATGAGATCGCTGTTCCAAAATCTTTGCGTAAATGGAATAGAAGTATTAAAGTAGAAGGAGCCAGGCAGAATAATTTGAAAAATATTACTGTTGAATTTCCTTTGAACTTATTATGTGTAGTGAGTGGTGTAAGTGGTAGCGGTAAAACAACTTTGGTGAAGCAGATTTTATATCCTGCTTTAAAGAAACTAAAAGGCGAGTTTGGAGAGAAGGTTGGTTTTCATAAATCAATTGATGGTGATATTGATTATATCTCTCAAATAGAATTGATAGACCAGAATCCTATTGGTAAATCATCACGAAGCAATCCGGTTACTTACATAAAGGCTTATGATGAGATAAGAGATGTGTTTTCCAAACAAGGCTTGTCAAAAGTCAGGGGTTTTATGCCGAAACATTTTTCGTTCAACGTTGATGGCGGACGATGTGATGCATGTAAAGGTGAGGGTGAACAGGTAGTGGAAATGCAATTCCTTGCCGATGTACATTTAACCTGTGAAGTGTGTGGTGGAAAGAGATTCAAAGAAGAAGTACTGGAAGTGCAATACAATGGTAAAAGTATTTATGATGTTTTAGAGATGAGTGTGGATGAAGCCATAGAATTTTTCAAAGATGAAAAAGCTTTGAGCAAAGCCATTCAGCCTTTACAGGATGTTGGTCTTGGATATATTAAACTCGGTCAATCATCTGATACTTTATCTGGTGGTGAAGCACAGAGAGTGAAGCTGGCAAGTTTTCTTGGCAAAGGAAAAGGAGCCGGACATATTCTTTTCATCTTTGATGAACCAACAACCGGTTTGCATTTTCATGATATAAAAAAACTACTCACTTCTTTCAATGCATTAATAGAACAAGGCCATTCATTGATCGTAATTGAACACAATACCGATGTAATTAAAAGTGCGGATTGGGTAATTGATCTTGGTCCGGAAGCAGGTGATGCAGGTGGTAATCTTGTTTTTGCAGGTGTACCAAAAGATCTGAAGAAAGTGAAAGCAAGTTATACGGCTAAGTTTCTATGATCAGCTTTGTAATAAGAAGATGCAAAGCTTTTTATGAATATCAGGTACTTCTTTTTTCCACTGCTTGACGGTTTTGGTTTTGATCGATTCTGTTTGTGACGTAATATCAACAGCAATACATACTCTTGTTTCTTCTTTGCAGCTTTGAAGAATGTCACCCAATAGTTGATTATTTCTGTAAGGTGTTTCGATAAATATTTGTGTGCAGTTTCTTTTTATAGAATCAGCTTCCAACTCACGGATCATCTTTTTTCTGGTCATATTATCTATTGGCAGATAACCATTGAATTGAAAACATTGTCCGTTCATTCCGCTTGCCATTAAAGCTAGTAATATAGAACTCGGCCCAACCAAAGGTTTGATCGTTGCATTTATTTTCTGTGCTGCTTCAACTAAAATCTGTCCTGGATCTGCAATTCCCGGACATCCGGCTTCACTGATAATACCAATATTTTTTCCTTCTTTCGATAGACGAATAAACTGATCCTGTACTTCCTGTTCCGCTTTGTGAATGGTGAACCATTGGTAATTATCAATCACCATTTCTCTCCATAATTTCTTCAGATATCTTCTTGCTGATCGCTCATTCTCTACAAAAAAAACCTGGCAACTTTTTACTGTTTCAACCACATACGCAGGAATGGTTTCTATTGCATCATCATACAAAAAAGAAGGAATCAGATATACATTGCCTGTATTCATATTAAACGGTAACTGCAGTGGTTGGTTTGTAATGTTGTAAACTTAAAGTGGCTGCAACAACAGCATAAGCAGGAGCTAATATCCAACCTAAGATCGGCACTAAATGCATCAGGTAGAATACAATTCCATTCCCGATTGCAAGTCCTTTATGCTGATTAATAAAATAAACACTTTCACTCACTGTTTTTTTTCTTCTCTCCATGCTATAATCGAGCATAGAGAAACCGTAATAATAACATTCAGTAAAAAGACTGAGTATGGGTGCAGGCCATCCAATAACTGGTAATAAAGACATTATCGCAATGAAGATCACATAAACTGTTTGCCATAGCATATTTCTTAGCGACATCCTTATTCCCCTGATAATATCTTTAGAAAGTTGTTTAAAACTGAAAGGAAAATCTTTTCCTTCAATAATAGATTCTGTCTTTTCACTTAGGTATGCAAAAACCGGTGATCCAATGATCAGCCATAAATATTTGAATAATGAAAAGTAAAAGAGCAGTAATATCACCCATAAAACCAATCCTCCAAAAGCCAATAAAAAATCGACTGAATAACTATTTATTTTTTCCTGCCAGCTGGTTATACCGGTGAAGTTTTTTATCCATTCGATAAAGTCATTTACACTGCTTCCAAAATAATACATGCTCACCACGAAAAGAATGCAATACAAAATTCCGGGAATCAATATCCATTTCCATAGCTTATGCTTACGAATAAATTCATGAGCTTTTGAATAAGATTGTATTGCTATGACCAGGTCTTTCAACAAGGGAACAAAATTTGAAGCCCTAAATTAGATGTTTCATTTTCTAATTCCATGAAAGAGCCAATAGTTTCCTCATTTAATAAACTGCCAAAGGAATTTTATCTGCGAAAAGATGTAGTTAAAATTGCGAAAGATCTATTGGGCAAGATCATCGTAACAAACTTCAACAATGTTACAACTGCTGCAAGAATAGTAGAGACAGAAGCTTATAATGGTGCAGTTGATAAAGCTTCTCATGCTTACGGAAATCGAAGAACAAACCGCACTGAGATAATGTTTGCAGAAGGTGGTGTGGCCTATGTTTATTTGTGTTACGGAATTCATCATTTATTCAACGTAGTTACAAATGTAAAAGATGTACCGAACGCTGTTTTAGTAAGAGCTGTGGATCCTTTAATAGGCATAGATGAAATGCTATTGAGAACAAGAAAGCTAAAAGTTGATGCAACGCTTACAAAAGGTCCGGGAAATGTTTCAAAAGCATTGGGAATATATACTCATCATACTGGTATTGACTTATCAGGTGATGAAATTTTTATTGCTGATGATGGATATAAACTGAAACAATCTTACATCGGTACTTCTGTGAGGATCGGAGTGGATTATGCCGCAGAAGATGCATTGTTACCATATAGATTCTTTGTTTTAGGTAATAAATTTGTGAGCGGAAAGAAAATGTTGAATGTAAAAGGTTGATTTTGCTATAACTAGCATGACGTTTCCGTTTAAAGCTTCCTTTCCACTTTTTAGCCATATTTCACTACTTTCGCACCCATGAAAGCAGGTACAGACTGCCAGGATTTCCAGCATACAATCGAGAAAGAAATTACTATTTCAGGAGTGGGTATTCATACAGGTGAACCTGTGAATATGTCGCTTGTTCCGTCTGAGCCTAATACAGGTATTGTTTTTCAGCGAATTGATCTTGACGGACACCCAACGGTTAAAGCTGATGTTGATTTTGTTACTGAAACTCGTCGCAGCACAACTTTAGAAAATAATGGTGCGAAAGTGAGTACTGTTGAGCATTTATTAGCAGCTTGTATAGGTACTGGTGTAGATAATATGCTGGTGAAATTAGATGGACCTGAACTTCCCATTCTTGATGGCAGTTCTAAACCGTTTGTAGATGCTATTCTCGAAGCGGGAATAAAAAAACAGGAGGCTTCAAAAACGTATTACAAGTTAAAACAGAATATATACTTTACTGATGAGGCTGGTAATGTAGAGATGGTTGCAATGCCTTCAGATGATTATCGAATAAACACCTTAATTGATTTCAGCTCTAAAGTGTTGGGTACACAACATGCCTCATTGCAGAAGCTGGAAGATTTTAAAGAGGAAATAGCACCTTGTCGTACTTTTTCTTTCTTTCATGAGCTGGAATATTTATTCAACAATAATCTTATCAAAGGTGGCGATATCAGTAATGCTATTGTTGTGGTTGAAAAGCCGGTGAAAGATGAACAGCTTGAACGTTTGTCTCAACATTTCGGTCATATTGAAAAGAAATTTGAGATTACCAGCCAGGGTTACTTGAATAACCTTGAACTACGTTTTTCAAACGAACCGGCAAGGCATAAACTTTTAGATCTTGTTGGTGATCTTGCATTGGTAGGTTTTCCTTTCAAAGCACATATCATTGCCAATAGACCAGGGCATGCAAGCAATGTTGCCTTTGCAAAAAAGATAAAAGAACACATTAAGAAGATCAGGCATTCAGCAAATGTGCCGCAGTACGATCCTAATAAACCACCTGTTTACGATATACAGGCTTTAGAAAAAATATTACCACACCGTTACCCTTTTTTATTAGTTGATAAGATAATTGAGCTTGATGCCAAACATGTAATTGGTATTAAAAACGTTACTTTCAATGAGCCATTCTTCCAGGGTCATTTTCCAGGTAATAGTGTGATGCCAGGTGTATTGATGGTAGAAGCTTTGGCTCAATGCGGTGGAATATTGGCAATAACAAGTGTGGGGGAAGAAGGAGATAAATTTGATACGTATTTTGTAAAGATCGATAACTGTAAGTTTAAACAGAAAGTAGTTCCCGGAGATACATTGATCCTGAAAATGGAATTATCAAATCCAATTCGCCGGGGAATGTGTGAGATGCATGGAACTGTTTATGTAGGTGATAAAGTTGTGGCTGAAGGAGATCTTGTTGCTCAAATTGTAAAACAAAAAAATGATTAGTCCGTTAGCACAAATTCATCCTAAAGCAATAATCGGTAATAACGTTACCATTGATCCATTTTGTGTTATTGAAGGTGATGTTGAGATTGGTGATGGTACTCACATAATGCCCAATGTTTGTGTATTCGACGGAAGCAGGGTTGGTAAGAACTGTACTATTTTTCCTGGTGCTGTTGTTGGTGCTGTACCACAGGATCTAAAGTTTAAAGGTGAAAAAACTACTGCGGAAATCGGTGATAATACAACATTAAGAGAGTGTGTAACTATTCATCGTGGTACTCAAGATAAATGGACAACCAAAGTAGGCAATAATTGTTTGATCATGGCTTATAGCCATATTGCCCATGATTGTATTGTAGGCAATAATGTGATTCTGGCAAATGGTGTTCAGTTAGCAGGCCACGTTATCATTGATGATTTTGCAAGAGTTGGAGGTTTGGCCGGCGTTCACCAGTTTATTCATCTTGGTGCACATAGTTATATTGCCGGGCAAATACTTATCAGGAAAGATGTACCTCCTTTTGTAAAAGCAGCAAGAGATCCGTTGAGTTATGTTGGAGTGAATGTAGTTGGTTTAGATAGAAACGGTTATTCAAAAGAATCTATCAGGCAGATACACGATATTTATCATATACTCTTTGTACAAGGAAATTCTACTTCAAAAGCACTTGAAATAATCCAGGCTACTATTGAAGATTCTGATGTTAAAAACCAGATAGTTTCCTTTGTTAAAAACTCTCCTGCAGGTATCATCAAAAGACATAAGGATACTTCTCTTGATGATTATGCATTCTAATTAAACTTCCTGCATGAATATTACATTAAGCAAAGCAGGTAAACGTTTTAACAGAGATTGGATCTTCCGCAATTTTAATTTCACTTTCAGTTATCATAACAAATATGCTATCACAGGTCCGAATGGAAGTGGTAAAAGTACATTGCTACAAGTGATTGCCGGTAGCATGAATTTGACAGAAGGCAGTATAGATTTTTCGAACAATGATTCATCAATAAGTATTGACGAGATCTACGAACAGGTTTCAATTGTTGCTCCTTACCTGGAAGTGATTGAGGAGATGACTGCAAAAGAATTCCTGCAGTTTCATTCCGTATTTAAGCAGTTGTTATTACCGATTGATGAAATTCTTTCGCTGATAGGCCTTTCACAAACAAAGGATAAACAGCTTCGTAACTTTAGCAGTGGTATGAAGCAGAGAATAAAACTTGCCCAGGCCATTTTCTCAGATGCCGAGATATTATTATTAGATGAACCTTGTACAAACCTCGATGCTTCAGGGTATGAATTATACCATCAATTGATCAATAAATTCTGCAAATCCAAACTGGTGATCGTTAGTAGCAACGATGTAAATGAGTATTCTTTCTGTGAACACCAGATCAACATTATGGATTACAAGTCTAATGCGTTTATGGCTCAATAGAGATGCTTCTGTACAAGTCCCGATTGTATCGGGATTCCGACTTAATGTCGGAATGATGCGACGCAACGATGTTTAATAGTAGCACGAACCTCTGCTACATAAAAAGCCTCACCGAAGTGAGGTCTTAAGATATACGGGTACGAATAAACTTTTATCCCTGGTACTTAAAAGCTGGGCTTGAAACTTTAACGCCTGATTTCAAAGTGTATTTAATAAAGTAATAGCGGATACTCGAAGCTGCACCCGCTTCTGTTATTTTATATTCCTTGGCTGTTAATGAAGCTGCTGAAAGTGCCTGCTCATAAAAAAAGCATTGAATATTTTCGTAAGGTCCACTCACCACCTCTATTTTCATTACGTTTTTCTCGTACAGACTGGTAAATTGAAATTCTATATTATCGCCGGAAGTAACAGCTTTCACATTGGCAATAGCCACATAAGCATCTTTGTAAAACAAGTTTTCAGTGGTTTCCTCTGCTGTCGCTTTAGGAGCAACTACATCTGACTTTGTGCAGGATGCAAAAATAATTAGAGCAATAACCGCTGATACATACTTTTTCATGAGTGTGCATTTTAGCGGCTCTTCGTAAGATTATTGGCTTTGTAGGCTCGTCAGAAAGGAATTGGAAATTGAAGTGGATGCTGATTGCTCAGCTTGGTTTGCCACTATTGCCAAAATAGATGCCATTATAAAGAATATGCATAAGGGCATGAATATCAATTAACATCTATTTCGCAGGAATAAAGATATTTCCAAATTCTGAATTATGAGTCTCAAAATTGGAATCATCTCTTACTTTCAATCAATACTTATTTAAATTATCTTCGCAACAATCACTCATATAAATGTTTATGAGCGTTATGAGAAAATTAAACCACTTTAAATTCAACCAAAAGCATGGATCCTATAATCATACAGGCTATCATTGGCGTAATTGCCCTAATCGTGGGCATTATAGCGGGTAAATTCATCTTCGCTAAAAACACAAGAAAACAAGTAGAAGAAGCAGAGTTACAGGCTCAAAGCCTTTTAAAAGAAGCCGAAATAAGAGCTGAAACACTTAAAAAAGAAAAACAGCTCGAAGCAAAAGAAAGATTTGTACAACTTAAAGCAGAACACGATAAAGAGGTTTTAGAGAAAAATCGCAAGATCGGTGAAGCTGAAAATAGGGTTAAGCAAAAGGAAATTTCTATCACTCAGAAGGAAACTTCTTTAGATAAGCAGATCAAGGAAAATGATGCTATCAAAGAAAATCTTAATCGTCAGATAGAGGTAGTCAACCAGAAGCGTACAGAACTGGAGAAGCATCAGGAAGAGCATATTCGTCGTCTAGAGAAAATTGCAGGACTCACAGCTGATGAAGCTAAATCTCAATTGATCGAAAGTCTGAAACAGGAAGCTCAAACAAAAGCATTAAGCATTCAGCAAGACATCATCGAAGAAGCGAAAGTAAAAGCAAATAAAGAAGCTCGTAAAATCGTTATTCAATCTATTCAACGTACTGCTGCAGAAGTTACCATTGAAAATACGATCACTGTATTTGCTTTAGAAAGTGATGAGATCAAAGGTCAAATCATTGGTCGTGAAGGAAGAAACATTCGAGCAATTGAAGCAGCAACAGGTGTGGATCTGATCGTTGATGATACTCCTGAAGCCATTGTACTCTCTTCATTCGATCCACTTCGTCGTGAGATAGCCAGATTGGCTTTGCAAAGATTAGTAGCTGATGGTCGTATTCACCCTGCAAGAATTGAAGAGGTGGTTGAAAAAACTCGTCGCCAATTAGAAGAACAGGTGATGGAGATTGGTGAAAGAACAGTTATTGAATTAGGTATTCACGGTTTACATAAGGAGTTGGTGCGTATCGTTGGTAAAATGCGTTTCCGTTCTTCTTACGGTCAGAATTTATTAATGCATAGCCGTGAAACTGCAAACCTTTGTGGTATCATGGCAGCTGAATTAGGATTGAATCCTAAGTTGGCAAAACGTGCAGGTTTGTTACATGATATTGGAAAAGTTCCTGACGAAGAAACAGAATTGAGCCATGCTTTGCTAGGAGCAAAACTTGCCGAAAAGTATGGAGAAAATCCTGCTGTGGTAAATGCCATCGGTGCTCACCATGATGAAATGGAAATGCAGTATGTAATTTCTCCGATCATCCAGGCTTGCGATGCAATTAGCGGTGCAAGACCAGGAGCAAGAAGAGAGATCATGCAGCAATATTTGCAGCGTATAAAAGATCTTGAGAATCTTGCACTTGCTTATAATGGTGTCGAAAAAGCGTACGCAATTCAAGCTGGAAGAGAACTTCGTGTGATCGTAGAAGCAGACAGAGTAACAGATGGTGACAGCGATAAACTTAGTTTTGAAATTGCCCAGAAGATTCAAACGGAAATGACTTATCCTGGCCAGATAAAGGTTACGGTTATCAGGGAAAAAAGAGCAGTGAACGTAGCGAGATAATTTTTGTGGAGACCAGCTGAAGTTCTTTGATAGAACTTATGTTGCGTCGCACTCTTGTACTGAAGGAACATTATTGAGGCTGTCTGAAAAGGCAGCCTTTTTCATTTGTAAAAATCTTTCTTTCTTTTTGTAAAAAATCCAGGACCACCCAAATCTTTTCTTTTCTTAGTCCTTTCAGTAAATCAAACACTTCCTTTACATCAATCCCATTTGCTGGAATGGACTTGTAAAGCCTTTCTTCAATCTGTTTGAATTCTTCTTCAGTTAAATCCTTACCTTTTTTATTTAAACAATTATCGCATACACCACATTTTGCGGTATCTATTTCACCAAAATAATGAGCAATGAACATACTTCTGCATTCATTTAATTTCAAATAGTCAAGCATCACTTGTACACGATCTTTATACAACTGCTTTCGTTTCAAATAGACTTCGTTGTTAATGTTCAGATGTTTTGCAGGAGCTCTATTCAACAGAAAATATATCTGGGGTGTTTCTTTTTGTGGTAAATATTTAATGACGCCGAAGGATTGCAGTTGTTGTAATTTCTCTTTTACTATATCATAGGGAAGCCTTGCTAATTTCGCTAAATATTTTTCGTTTACAGAAACACGATTGTCATAGATACCTTCATAAGTCCGAAGCAAAACTTTCATCAATGGTTCAAGATCCGGATGTGCTTCTTCAAAATCTTCTATAATCTCCTTTGGAGATATAAACATCACTTGTGAAGGCAGAAAAATATTTTCATTGAAAGAAAGATGTCCTTCATGTTCCAGCGCTTTTAAAGCATTCATTACCAGGTGGACATCATATTTAAAATTTTTTGTGAAATCGAGGAGATCAAAATCATAGTAATTTCCTTCACCAATTCCCACAGGAATATTCAGGTAATCGGCAATGGATTGATAAACTTTTTTTATATCGGTAATGGAAGGAAATTTTTGATCGGGTAGAAGTCTTAATTCATTTACATCCTGTTCCTGGTAAACTGCTACTGCATAAGATCTTTTTCCATCTCTTCCTGCTCTTCCTGCTTCCTGGTAATAATTTTCTAAACAATCAGGCAGATCGTAATGTATAACAGTTCTTACATCAGGTTTGTCTATTCCCATACCAAATGCATTGGTGCAAACAATTACCCTTATTTTATTGTTTATCCATTCTTCCTGTTTCCTGTTTCTTTCTTCCTGTGTTATTCCTGCATGATAATAGTCAGCAGAGAAGTTTTGTAGCCTGAGAAGTTGCGCAACATTTTGAGTTTGTCTTCTATTCCGGCAATACACGATACTGCTTCCAGTAACATTCTTCAATACTTCAATTACTTTATTGATTTTACTATCAACTTTAAAAGTTGAGTAGGAAAGATTAGCTCTTTCAAAAGATTGATGAAAGATATTATAATCTTTAAACTTCAGTTTCTCTATAATATCATGCTGCACATTTGGTGTAGCTGATGCAGTTAACGCTATAATTGATACATCAGGTAGTTCTTCTCTTAGTTCTGTGATTTTTAAATACGATGGCCTGAAATCATATCCCCATTGTGAAATGCAATGAGCTTCATCTACGACTATCAAACTAATATTTAAAGCATGCAGAAACTCTTTGAACAATTTTGTCTGGAGTCGTTCAGGTGATAAGTAGAGAAATTTATAATCACCATAAGCTGCATTTTGAAGAGTTTTTTTCACTTCATAAAAGTTCATTCCACTATGAATAGCTAAAGCCGGGATGTTTCTTTTACGAAGATTCTCCACTTGGTCTTTCATTAAAGCGATTAATGGACTGATCACTAAACACAATCCATCCATCATCATAGCAGGAACCTGGAAACAAACGGATTTACCACCACCTGTTGGTAACAATGCAAGTGTATCTTTCTTTTCTAGAACAGAATGAATGATCTTTTCCTGTTCTCCACGAAAAGAAGAATAGCCCCAATACTGTGTCAGAATTTCAGAAGATGATTGCTCCATATATCCAGAGCAACTAAATTACCTTTTTGAACTTTAACCTGATAGAATTTATCGCTAACACCACATCACTAAATCCCATTACCAATGCACCAAACATTGGACTTAAATAACCGAAAGCAGCAACCGGAATGGCAACAATGTTATAAATGAAAGCCCAGAAAAGATTTTCTTTAATTGTAATGTATGTATGTCTTCCTAAACCCAATGCCAGCGGAAGATTCTTTAATCCATGGTTCATTAAAACAACCTGTGCACTATTCATTGCTACCTGTGAGGCATCGCTAAGCGAAATTCCTACAGTAGCCTTTGCCAATGCAGGAGCATCATTAATACCATCACCAACCATCGCTGTTGGAGCTTCAGCATTTAATGCTGTGATCTTTTCTAACTTTTGTTGTGGTGTTTGTTCCGATATTACTTCATCTATACCCAAAGCATTACCAACTCTATCTGATTTCTCTTTTAAATCACCACTTAATAAAATCGTTTTTATGTTTTTGCTTTTTAATAAAGCAATTACATTTTTTGCTTCCGGCCTTATATCATCTGTCACATCTATCCATCCAAGCAAAGCGTTGTTTTTTAAAACATAAATGTTGTGGCTGTCATCCTTGGTAAAATTTGATGCTACTTTATAAGAGCCTGCTAAATATTCATCTCCTTCCTTACTTGTAGCTTTCATTCCTAATCCTTTCACTTCTTCAATGCTTGCCCATCTGATTTCTTTTGCTTGTTTCCATTCTTTATTAATCGCTTTTGCAACAGGATGGTTAGAATATTTTTCAAGTGAATAAACTATTTGCTTGAATTCGTTTTCATCTATTGAACTTTCAAAACCTGAAACAGCAAAATGGCCTGTGGTTAATGTCCCGGTTTTATCGAACACAACCTGTTTAATATCTTTAAAAACTTCAAGGCTCCTGGCATTTTTAAACAACACTCCGGTTCTTGCTGCTCTGCCTAATCCAACAGCAATGGCTGCAGGTGTGGCTAAACCCATTGCACACGGACAAGCTATAACCAATACCGCAATACTTCTCATCAAACTTTCCTGGAAGGTATGATTTGCAAAAAAATAATTTGCTCCAAGTGTTACTAATGCAATTCCAATAACAGTAGGAACAAACCATGCACTGATCTTATCTGCCAATTGCTGAACTGGAGGTTTTTCTGACTGGGCATCTCTCACCATTCTTAAAATATGTCCCATCACAGAATCTTCACCTACAGCAGTTACATAAGCTTTCACCGTTCCATTCTCAAGAATACTTCCACCAATCAATTTGTCGTTCATTTTCTTTTCAACCGGAACACTTTCTCCTGTAATGATCGCTTCATTTACACTGGCCTCACCCCAAAGTATCTTAGCATCCATCGGTACATACTCGCCATTTTTTATTAGTATCAGATCACCTACTTTAAGTTTTGAACTTTCTACCGGAAAAACATGCTCTTCATGTTTATCATCATAAGCGATCATATTTGCCATGACCTTCTGTGTAGATGCAAGCTTCTTTAATTCATTCTGAGTTGTTTCAACTGATTTATCCTCCATCCAATTTCCCAGGAATACCAATGTAAGAATGGTTGCAGCTGTTTCATAGAAGATCTTTTCTGGATCACCTTGTATTGTTCCGATCAGGCTATATACAAATGCAGCCGTTGCTCCTAAGGCAATCAGCACATTCATGTTGGGAATTCCTTTGGTCAGGCTTTTTATAGCACTTCTTCCAAAAAAATCCATTCCAACTATATAAACTGGAATAGCTAGTCCCAACTGCACATAAGGATTCATTAAAAAATGTATGTGCCAGGGTAGTAGATGAGCAAAGAATAATGGAATAGTAAAGATCAAGCAGAATAAAAACCTTTGAAAATGACTTTTGAACCTGAATTTTCCTTTTTCATTGTGATCATGTCCGTGATGGTCATGTTCATTATGACCATGAACAACAGTATAACCTAAAGACCGTATGCCTTTTTTCAGCTGGTCTTTCTTTTCGGCTTCCTCAAGGTCAAAACTCACATCACCACCCATAAAGTTCACCTTGATATTCTTCACACCCTCTTTTTCGAGGTATTTATTAATTGAAAGTGCACAATTGGTGCAACTCATTCCTTCAACCTGCCAGTTCACTTTTTCCATAACACAAAATTATTTAAGAACACAATGCCTCTTTTTGCTATTTGCGTAATATCTTTTTTACATCGTTGCATTTCTAATAGATATTTTTGCAACACTGTGATAAAGACGTACAACATTGCCGAAATTGACAAGATAGCCGAAGAAGTTTGGCAATTAGGTAAACAATTTAAAGTCTGGACCTTTTATGCCTCAATGGGCTCAGGTAAAACAACACTCATCCATGCAATATGTGAGTATTTGGAGGTGACAGATACTATCAGCAGTCCAACATTTGCCCTTATTAATGAGTATTCGAGTCCGGTTGAAGGCAGAATATTTCACTTGGATTGGTATCGGTTAAAAGATGAACAGGAAGCCATTCAGGCTGGAATGGAAGATGCTATCCTCAGTGATAATTATTGTTTTATCGAATGGCCGGAAATTGCTACAGAACTTTTGCCTGAAAATGCCTTTGTTATCAACCTGGAACTGGTTGATGAAAACACCCGTAAAATCAGCACTTCTCCTGAAGCATTGCCTAAAAAGAACTAATTTTATTTAAAGCAACGTTAATACGATTCAATGGCTAGTATAAAACCATCTATCAGTCCATCTATTTCGCTTGAAACATTAGAAGAGGTACTAGACATTAAGCCGAAAGGTGCAAAACTGCATATCGGTATTCCAAAAGAAACTGCCTTCCAGGAAAATCGAATTGCTTTAATTCCTGAAGCTGTAGCTGTGTTGGTGAACAACGGTCATAATGTTACCATTGAACACAAAGCAGGTGAAGGAAGTAATTACAGCGACAGAGATTATTCTGAAGCCGGTGCACAGGTTGTTTACGAGAAAGCAGAAGCGTACAAAGCTCCTATACTTATAAAAACGGCTCCTGTTGTAGGTGAAGATTTGAACTACCTGCAAATGAATCAGACCATCATTTCTCCATTGCAATTTTCTGCATTAAAGAAAGAGCACATTGAGAAGATGATGGAGAAACGTATTTCGGCCTTATGTTTTGAAAGTTTAAAAGACGATAGTGGAACTTATCCCATCGTTCGCAGCATGAGTGAAATTGCAGGAAGTGCGGTAATGCTTATTGCAGGGCAATATTTAGGAAGCTTCAACCATGGAAAAGGAGTTTTGCTTGGAGGTATCAGTGGTATTCCGCCAACAAAAGTTGTTATTATTGGTGCTGGTGTGGTGGGAGAATTCGCTACCCGAACAGCTTTGGCAATGGGTGCTTCGGTAAAAGTGTTTGATAACAATGTCTATCGTTTAAAACGTTTACAGAATAATCTTGGCGTTCGTGTCTGGACTTCAGTTCTTGAGCCTCGTATTCTCGCCAAGCAATTAAAGACCTGTGAAGTGGCTGTAGGTGCTTTGGGTGGAGACACAGGAAGATCTCCGGTAGTTGCTTCTGAAGATATGGTGGCAGCAATGAGAACCGGAAGTGTGATCATTGATGTTAGTATAGACCGTGGTGGTTGTTTCGAAACAAGCGAAATGACGAGCTATGAAAAGCCAACCTTCATCAAACATGGAGTGGTGCATTATTGTGTGCCGAATATACCAAGTGGATTTGCCAGAACTGCCAGTCATGCAATAAGTAATGTGCTGATGCCTTTGTTACTTGAAGCAAGTGAGAATGGAGGTTTTGATGAAATGGTATGGCATGACTTTAATTTGCGTCATGGAATTTACATGTACAAAGGAGCACTTACTAGCTTTTACATCAGCCAAAGATTTGATTTGAAGTATACAGATCTGAATTTGTTGATTGCAAGTAGGAGATAATTTTTTTTGACCTGCAGAAGTAACTCTATTAAGCGTCCCTTGTGTCACTCACTTGTACTGAGGAATTTCTATTCGGCATTTTTCATCTCGCCTAAAGTTTTATTCAACATAGCTTCCAGCGATGAAAGTTTATCTGCCGTTTCCTTAACCGTAAAATTATCTTTCGATGTTTTTGTTTGCTCTGTTGCAAACCAAAGCAATACCATTGCAACATAATCCTGCATATCTTTTCCTGCAAAAGAACTTTTGAATTCATAGATCTTTTCATTGATGAGTTTAACTGTTTTGCGTACAGTTTCTTCATCAGCCGGATCAATCTTCAACCGATACGTCCGTTCTGCAATAACAATATTTACAGGTATAAGTTCTTTCATTTGAGTAAGAGTTGCCAACCTTTCAAAGGTTGGCAACTCTTGAAGTTTAATTATTTAATAAGGATATGCATTTATCGATCTCTTTCAAATAAACATCGATCCTTTTTTCAAGTTCTATTTTTTCTTCTTCACTCCAGCCACTGGCTCCAAGTTTCAAAACATCCACCTGTTGCTGTAAAACCTGCAATTTTTCTGACTTGTCTGAAATATTTTCCTGCGATTTAAAAAGCTCTTTTTTTAGCTGTGCATTCTCTTTTTGCAAAAGCTGGTATTGCTTCAGCAACTGCTGTAGTTTAGCCTGGATCGTTTTCAATTGGGCATCAATCTCCATGCTCATGCTTACAAGATATTATTTTCTTATTTCAGCTCCTAACTCTTTCTCAAAACTCTGGATAAGTTTTGCCATCATTCCATCGATCTCTTTATCAGTCATTGTTTTTTCTTCATCAAGAAAAGTAAAGCTCACTGCCAATGATTTTTTATCCTTACCCAGTTTATCGCTTTCAAAAACATCAAACAAACGGATGTCTTGTAACCTCGATATCTTTAGTTTTTTTGCTGCAGCTTCCAGGTTTTCATAACTCACATTGCTGTCAACCACAAGGGCAAGATCTCTTGTAACTGCCGGGTATTTTGATATCTCTTTGTAAGTGATCTTATTTCTCTCAAACAATTTCAACATCACTTCAAAATTGATATCAAGAAAGAATACATTCTGCTTTATATCGAACTCCTGCAATCTTTTCTTGCTTACCTCTTGCAGCGAAGCAAGTTTTTGTTTGGAATGAATCACTTCAATAATATTACTTCCTTCAGGCTTTTCAAATTTTGCATCAGATAAACCTGCAAGCGTTAGAAGAGCTGAAGTGATTCCTTTTAACTGGTAAATGTTACTGCTATTGGCTTTTCCTGTCCAGCTATCTTCATGATCATTGCCTGTTATATAAATACACAGGTGTTCTTTCTCCGAATACTTGCCTGTTTCTTTTTGGTGGTAAGTTTTTCCAAACTCAAAGAATCTTAAGTTGCTGTTTCTTCGATTGATGTTAAAAGAAATAGCTTCTAAACCTGTTTCCAACATGGATGGTCTCATTACATCCAGATCAGCACTGAGGCTATTGATCATTTTTACAGATGAAACGATCATCTCTTCATTATAATATTTGCTGTTGGTGATAGAGTTGGTCATGATCTCACAAAAACCTTGTCCAACTAAATAAGTTGCCAGTTTTTCCTTAAGACTATCTTTCGTTCCTAACTCATTAACAGCAGGAGTTATCTTGATAGAAGAAGGTATTTCTATATTATCTAGTCCATCAATCCTGATGATCTCCTCCACAATATCTGCAGGCAAACTAATGTCTGGCTTACTGAATGGAACGGCTACTCTTAACTCATCCATTCCTTCTTTAACGATCTCAAAATCTAAACTCTGTAATAAGTTTCTTACAGTATCGGAATGATAATTTTTACCACTGAGTTTTTTCAGGTAATGATTCTTTAATGCAACTTCTGCTTTTCGTTGTGGCTCAGGATAAATATCAACCACTTCAGAAGCAATTTCACCACCTGCAATTTCCTGTATCAGCTTTGCTGCTCGTTTTAAAACATTTACAGTGTTAGATATGTCTACACCTTTTTCAAATCTTGTTGCAGCATCGGTTCTCAATCCATGTCGTAAAGAAGTTCTGCGTATTGATGTAGAAGAAAAGCATGCACTTTCTAAGAAAATATTCTTAGTATTTTCCTTTACACCTGATTCAATTCCGCCAAATACTCCAGCGATACACATTCCTTCGCTGTTGCCATTGCAGATCATTAGATCTTCGCTGCTGAGTTTTCTTTCTTTTTCGTCTAATGTGGTAAATGAACTTCCTTCACCAAGATTTTTTACAAGAACCGTATTACCTTTTATTTTATCAGCATCAAAAGCATGTAAAGGCTGACCTGTTTCATTCAATACGTAATTAGTGATGTCAACGATGTTGTTGATTGGTCTTTGTCCTATAGCAACCAACCTGTCTTTCAACCATTGAGGTGATTCCTTAACAGTAACATTTGAAATACTAACGCCTGAATATCTTGGACAAGCATTATTATTTTCAACCACAACTTTTATTGGTAGGTTGTTATTGTCGGCTTTAAAACCATTTGCATATGGTGTCTTTGGTTTTGCATTTTTTCTTTCGTGATGAGCCAGGTAAGCACAAACATCTTTTGCAACACCCAAATGACTCATAGCATCCATTCTGTTCGGTGTTAAACCAATTTCATAGATCCAATCTGTGTAAGGTTTAAAATAGTCTGCTGCAGCTGAACCAACTGAAACATTTTCCGGCAGAACCATGATGCCTGCATGGCTCTCACCAATTCCAATCTCATCTTCGGCACAGATCATTCCATGACTTTCAACTCCTCTGATCTTTGCAACTTTCATTGTTAACGGATCACCGGTTAACGGATAAATTGTAGTTCCTACTGTTGCCACAACAACTTTCTGACCTGCTACAACATTTGGTGCACCACAAACGATCTGCAAAGGTTCAGCTGCACCAACACTTACTTTGGTAAGTCTTAGTTTATCTGCGTTAGGATGTTGCTCAGCTTCAAGCACTTCTCCAATGACCAATCCTTGCAAACCGCCTTTAATGCTTTCGTATTTTTCTAAACTCTCTAGTTCAAGACCAATAGAAGTAAGTATTCTTGATAATTTTTCAGGCTCAATTCTTTCCGGTAAATAATCACATAACCAATTGTAAGAGATCGTCATAGAGTGCTTGCTGTTGTTATATGCTGCAAATATAATTGATGCTGTGCAGCCCTGCTGAATAATGATAAGAACGTACAAGAGGGTGACACAACGGAAGATGATAAAATGATGAAGCCAGCTAACTAAAAGAGCCAATCAGTTACTCAAAACGGATGATAAAAAGAACTTTTTTTAAAAATTTCTTTCTGCACACAAAATGTGCATTGAGTTGTGAACAGAAATATAATTTGTGGACAAAGCCTCTAAAACTTATGAACAACTATATTTTGAGGGTGAATAAATGATGAATTTGGTGGGTGGAATGTGGATGGAAATAGAATAAATATTGATGAAACAAATATTCATCGGTGGTTAAAATCACAACTATATTCGTCCTCCGGCAGTGATTTTTCGGCGGTTCAATTGGATGGATGAAGCAGATTTTCCGGCGGCAATGCAAAAAACTGATCTTACGCCCAATTGAATTGATAGTTTACTAACCCAATTTAAGACTAGTAGTTTTTCATGGATCTGACCAACCTAAACAAAGACAGAAAGAGCAGGAGAAAACCCTCAATAGACCTGAGCACAATGGTTTATGGCAAAGTTCCGCCACAAGCCAAAGAATTAGAAGAAGCAGTGCTTGGTGCTGTGATGCTGGAGAAAAGTGCTTTTGATACAGTGATCGAAATTTTGCAGCCAGAATGTTTTTATGTAGATGCTCACCAGAGAATTTATAAAGCGTTCAAATCGTTGGCAGATGGTCATCAGCCGATCGATATTCTTACGGTTGTTGAAGAATTAAAACGTAAAGAAGAACTGGAAATGGTTGGTGGGCCTTATGCCATTACCAAACTCACCAATTCAGTTGTTTCTACAGCAAACATCGAGGCTCATGCAAGAATAATTCTGCAGAAATTTATTCAACGTGAATTAATAAGATTGAGTGGCGAGATCATCAGTGATGCTTATGAAGACAGCACAGATGTATTTGATCTGTTGGATGAAGCAGAAGATAAAATGTTCAAGATCACGAACAATTATCTGAAGAAGAATTTCGAAGACATTAATGATGCTCTCGCAAAAACAATCAAGCGAATTGATGACCTGAGAACCCAGGAAGATGATATTTCCGGTGTTACCAGTGGCTTCAATAACATGGATAGAATTATTCATGGATGGCAACCAACGGATTTGATCATTTTGGCAGCTCGTCCATCTGTGGGTAAAACGGCTTTTGCCTTGAACCTTGCTCGCAATGCAGCAATGGATCCAAGAAAGCCCACACCGGTTGCATTTTTCAGTTTGGAGATGAGTTCTTCCCAGTTAGTGCAACGTATTTTGAGTGCTGAAAGTGAGATTCGTCTCGAAAAAATATCAAGAGGAAAGTTAGAAGATTACGAGTACAAGCAATTAATTGATAAAGGAATTAAACGTTTAGAAACTGCTCCTTTATTCATTGATGACACTGCTGCATTGAACATTTTTGAATTCCGTGCAAAAGCTAGAAGACTTGTTAATAAGCATAATGTTGGACTGATCATCATCGACTATTTGCAATTGATGAGTGGAAGTGGTGATCGTAATTCCAACCGTGAACAGGAGATCAGTAACATCTCCCGAAACTTAAAAGCACTTGCAAAAGAGTTGAACATTCCGATCATTGCACTCAGCCAGTTGAGCCGTGCTGTTGAAACAAGGAAGGAAAGTAAGATGCCACAGTTGAGTGATCTTAGAGAGTCTGGTGCGATAGAACAAGATGCTGATATGGTAATGTTCATTTATCGTCCGGAATATCACGAGATTCACAATAACGAACATGGCGATAGTACAAAAGGTGAAACCTATGTACGTATTGCAAAACATAGAAATGGTGAGCTGAAGATTCTGAAATTCCAGGCACATCTGCACATACAAAAATTTGAGGATGCCGGTGATGAAGATGGCCCTCGTCAGGATCTTGGTCCGGGAAGTTGGAGACCTATTACACCAGGAACAGGTCCAGGTGCTGCAGGAAGTGGAAATGATGAAGGCGGAAAATTCTTTATTCAGAAAGGAAGTAAAATGAACAGCGGTGAGTTTGATGAAGGTTTTGATGAACAGCCTTTTTAATTAGCCAACTGCATTACTACTATTGAACTTATGTTGTGTCAAATCGAGGAACAAGATTCACCGAAACAAAAACATAAAATAAGATACTGAGGTACTCACTTGTACGTTCAGAACATTATTCAACATAGAACACCTGTAACAAGGTGTTTTTTATTTTAATATTGTACAATGGCTTTACCATATTTCTACGAACCAGAAATCATCTCCGGCACAACTGCTTTTACTTTAAGTGAAGAAACTAGCAAACATTGCATCAAGGTGTTAAGAATGGACAAAGGGGAGCAGCTGAATCTTACAGACGGTAAAGGCAATTTATTTACTGCATCTATTCTGATGGCGGATAAAAAATCTACTGAAGTAAAGATCGATGCACAGAAAGCAGCACCTCAGGCGAAAAGGAAAATTGCTATTGGAATTTCTTTATTAAAAAACACCGGCAGATTTGAATGGTTTCTTGAAAAAGCAACAGAAATCGGTGTCAGTGAGATCATTCCATTGATTTGCCACAGAACCGAGCGGCAACATTTTCGTTACGATCGGATGAACAATGTACTCATTGCTGCAATGTTGCAAAGTCAGCAATCATGGTTGCCTGAGTTACATGAACCCAGACCTTTTGAACAGGTACTTGTTTCACCACACCAAAAATTCATTGCTCATTGCGAAGCACAACAAAAAAAAGAATTGAGAGACTTTCAAATCGGTGAAAATGCGTTGATGTTGATCGGCCCGGAAGGTGATTTTACTCCGGAAGAAATATCATCTGCCCTGAAAAATAATTTTATGCCTGTGTCTTTAGGGGAAACAAGACTTAGAACAGAAACGGCTGGAGTTGTGGCAGCTACACTTCTAATAAATCTCTAGTTTTTATATTAGTATCATTCGCAGAAATTCGTGTAATTCGTGTTTTGTATTTTCGCCATAATCAATTTTAGTCATTCGATTTAATCGTGTAATAGAACAGATATGCAGTTGATCGAGGTTAATGATTCCGCTACCGCAAAAGATTTCATCAAAGTAAATGTGTTGATGAATGCAGGTAATCCAAATTACATTCGTCCACTTGATAAAGAGATCTATGAAGTTTTCAATACCGAGAAAAATAAAAATTTCAAATACGGTGAAGCGAAACGATGGATCTTAAAAAATGAGAAAGGAAATCTCATTGGAAGAATTGCAGCTTTCACACATGATAAATACATTACGAAAGGAACAGAATATCCGGTAGGTGGCATTGGTTTTTTTGATTCAATCAACGATCAGTCCGTAGCCAATACATTGTTTGATGTAGCAAAAGAATGGCTTCAATCAAAAGGCATGGATGCAATGGATGGTCCGATAAATTTTGGTGATCGTGACAAATGGTGGGGCTTAATGGTTGAAGGTTTTGAACAAGAGCCTATGTATGGCATGCCATACAATCCATCTTATTACGAAAGTTTATTTGAGGGTTATGGCTTTCAGAATTATTATAACCAGTATTATTATTCAATGAGAGTTGATGATCCATTGCCGGATCGTTTTCCTGAACGTCATGCAAAATTCAAAGCAAAAGCTGGCTATGTTGCAAAACATATTAACCTGAAAGATCTCGATAAACACGCACAGGATTTTGCTACTGTTTACAATGCTGCATGGGCTCAACATGGTGAAGGAAAAGAAATTACTACAGACCAGGTGCTGAAGCTTTTTAATAAGATGAAACCGATAATGGATGAACGAATGATCTGGTTTGCTTACTACAAAGAAGATCCTATTGGTATGTTCATTAACATCCCGGATCTGAATCAATATTTCAAACATTTTAATGGAAAGCTTGGATGGATCGAAAAACTTCGTTTACTCTGGATGAAAGAAAGAGGTGTTTGTAAAAAAGCAACAGGATTAGCTTTTGGCATTGTTCCAAAATACCAGGCTTTGGGTATAGATTCTTTTATGATCTATGAAAGTGCTTTGCTGGTACAGGGAAAAGGTTGGTATGAAACTTACGAAATGGGCTGGGCAGGTGACTGGAACCCAAAGATGATTAATATTTACAAAAGTCTTAATGCTGTACAAAGCAGAAGACATGTTACTTACAGGTACATTTTCAATAATAAACATTCGTTTGAAAGGCATCCCGTTATGGAATACAAATGAGTTTGAAGTTTTGCGTTCAAAGTTTTAAGTTGGATGTGCATAACAACTCTTCTTAATCTTCAAACTAAAAACCCGAAACTGCTAAATTGCACCCGTAAGTATGGATAAATTCATCGTTTCAGCAAGAAAGTATCGTCCCCAGGCATTTGATACAGTCGTGGGACAATCACACATTACCACTACGTTAAAAAATGCCATTAAGAACAATCAACTGGCTCATGCTTTTTTGTTTTGTGGTCCACGTGGTGTTGGTAAAACAACCTGTGCAAGAATTCTTGCGAAGACGATCAATTGTGAAAATCTTCAGCAAGACGGAGAAGCTTGCAACGAATGTAATTCATGCACCAGCTTCAATGAAGGAACGTCACTGAACATTCATGAACTTGATGCTGCCAGTAATAACTCTGTTGATGACATTCGTTCGCTGGTAGAACAGGTTCGTTTTGCACCTCAGGCAGGCAAATACAAAGTGTATATTGTGGATGAGGTTCACATGTTGAGTGCCTCAGCTTTCAATGCATTTTTGAAAACATTGGAAGAACCCCCATCATACGCAAAATTCATTTTAGCAACTACAGAAAAACATAAGATACTTCCCACTATACTTTCACGTTGCCAGATATTCGATTTTAAACGCATCACTTCCAACGATACTGTTGAACATTTAGAGGAGATCATTAATAAAGAAGATATCAAAGCAGAAAAAGCAGCGTTACAAGTCATTGCTCAGAAGAGTGAAGGCTGTATGAGAGATGCATTGAGTATTCTCGACAAGATCGTGAGTTTTACAAGCGGAACAGTTACTTATCAGAATACATTAGAGCACCTGAATATTCTTGATGAAGATTATTACTTCCGATTATTGGATTGTTTGCTGCAACAGGATATGGCCGGAGCTATGTTGTTGTTCGATGAGATCAATAGAAAAGGATTTGAAGGTGATCTTGTGCTGAATGGTTTTGCTGAATTCATACGTAACCTGCTTGTTTCTAAAGATGCAAAAGCGGCAGCTTTATTGGATGTTGTTGAAGGAATGCAGAGCAGGTACACTTCCACTGCAGCGAATGTTTCTTTATCATACCTGGTGAGTGCATTGAATATTTTGAATGATGCAGAGATCAACTTTAAAATGGCCCGCAATAAAAGATTGCATGTTGAATTGTGTTTGATCAAGTTGAATTTTCTACAACAGGCTTTAGAATTGGCAGCCGATAATTCCGGCTCAGTTGTAAAAAAAAAGCGAATTGATGGTCCTGTAGCGTATCGCTATAAATCATTGCAATCCCTTCAACCAAAACCCCAACAAAAGCCTACGGAAGAAGCGAAGTTGTATGTTGAGGAACTAGCACCGAAAGCAAAGCAACAACCGGAAAAGCCACAACAAACTCCTGCTTCACTTCAGCCTTCAACGACTGTTATTAAGCCATTTGGAAGTAATGGAAGCGGAAGCAAAAAATCGTTGTTGGATGTTTTGAAGGAGAAAGCTGCCGAAACCGGGATGCAGTTGAGTGAAGTGAAGGAGGCTGAACTTTTAGAGATCGAAAAATTACAGAACAGCTGGAATGTGTATGCAGAAAAACTTACTAGCACCTCTGCAAGAACTTTCAAGGAAGCCAAATTGTTTGTTGAAAGTGAAACATTATTCTCCATTACAGTCAACTCACTTACACAACAAAAATTCATCGAGCAGGAAAGAATGATGCTGATCGATCATATTCAGAAATCATTCAGCAATCCAACAATAAAATTTGCTATTAAAGTAGAAGCGGGTGAAGTGAGTGATATTCCACAGCATGCTCAACTGAACAGCAGGCAACGTTTTGAAAGAATAGCTGAAAGATATCCTTTGGTTAAAGAGTTGAAGGATAAATTGAAATTGGAGATAGATTACTAAAGCTCACCTGTTCAGCAATGTTCTGAACGTACAAGAGAGTGACACAACAGACGATGCTATGTAAAACTATCGCTGGCTAACAACTCAAAATTCCTAACGCTACACTCCAAACTTACTTATTGCCCTTGTGCTAAACTATAAGCTTTCTTATCACCCCACATATTCAATAATTCAGTAGAACAGATTTTGAACTCTGTTGCAATTCTTTTTTGAAGTTCAAGAATGTCAATTTGCGTTACAGCGATCTCGCTGGTGCTTTCGAAACGACAGGTATATTGATTCACAAGATTGGTGAACACAGAACCTTTTGGCCATACCTGTGTACCACGATTACTGATAGTTACAAGTTTGAAAAGATCACCGGTAAGTTTCAAACATTTTTCTGCAACAACATTATGTTGTTCATTGCTTTCGAGGAAAAGATCAACACCTCTGATCAGTTCAACTTCATCGTCTTTACTTTCCAGCATTGGATTTTTTTCCAACTTAAAAACAGTTGGCGTAACTGGCATATCATCCAGCATCGGACGAGGATTGTGCTGTGGTTGCTTACCAAAATTATCAATGATGGCTTGTGCAAATGCTGTTGTATTGAGAGCCGGTTTACTCTTATCACCAAAATCACCTGTTCTGATTCCCTGCTCTAAAGTGTATAGCAAAGCATTTTCTATTGTAGCAGCGCTTTTCATTAAACCAAGGTGACGCAACATGGCAAAACCACTCAGCAATAATGCTGTTGGATTGGCGATATTTTTTCCTGCAATATCCGGTGCTGTTCCATGTACGGCTTCAAAGATGGAAATATGATCTCCAATATTTGCAGAAGGAGCAAAACCCAATCCACCAACGAGTCCTGCACAGAGATCTGAAACGATATCACCTTGTAAATTAGTTAACACAACAACATCAAAAAGATCAGGACGAGTCACCAGCTTCATGCAAAGATCATCAACGATTACATCATCAGCTTTCAACTCAGGATAATCTTTTGCTACTTCGTAAAACGTTTCAAGGAACAATCCGTCTGTGATCTTCATAATGTTTGCCTTATGACCACAGGTTATTCTTTTCGTTCCTTTCTTCTTTGCCATTTCAAATGCATACTTGATTACCTGCATGCTACCTGGCCTTGTAATAAAACGACGACTCAAAGCAACATCATGCGTTAACATGTGTTCAATACCACCGTAGGTATCTTCAATATTTTCACGAACGATTGTTACATCAACCGGAATTCCGGCTTTGGAGAAAACCGTATCAACTCCATGTAAAGTTTGAAATGTTCTGTTGTTAGCATAAGTGTTCCAGGTTTTTCGTGCTGTAACGTTTACACTCTTTACACCTTTACCTTTTGGTGTTTCCATTGGTCCTTTAAAAAGAATACCGAGTCTTTCAATTGCCTCTTGTGCTTCAGGAGTCATACCATTGCTGTAGCCTTTGTCGAACACCCATTTACCCATATCCACATATTCATATTGCAATGGAACTTTTGCAGCATCAAAAATGTTGAGTACAGCCTGCATTATTTCCGGACCAATTCCATCACCTTTAGCAACAGCAATTTTTGTCATGGTAAAATTTTTTCGTGGTGCAAAAGTAGGCTGACAACCAACATGCCACTATTAAATATTAAATTTTTTGTGATGTGGCTGAAGAATATATAGGAGCTTCGTTGTGTCACTCACTTGTACGTTCGGAACATTAGGAGCATTTTGCATCAACTGGTGAATAATAATATCAGCTAAAAGAAGGTCTTTCGATAAAACTCAGGATGGATTACAAGTAAAGCTTAATCATATTCTTCAGCTGGTGTCACACAAATTCTTCTTTACCTTCATTGAATGGAAATAAACATTAATACACCAGCAATACTTTTTCCTGCGATTAGTTTGATAATGTTAGCATATACCAACCGTTTCCTGGCTCTCAGCAACAGAATCAGGAATTTGCATGAACGTTATGAAAAAGGAGAGAAGCAGGAAATTCTACATGGTCAAATAAAGAATCTACGTTATCGGCTTAACATTATCAAGAATATGCAGGCTTTAGGTGTAATTAGCTTTATCAGTTGTATTCTATGCATGTATTTTATTTACATAGAATGGATGGAATTTGCACATGCGGTTTTTGCCTTCAGCCTTATCACTTTTTCTCTTTCCTTATTATTATCACTTCTGGAAATTCAAAAAAGCACCAAAGCACTTGAACTTGAATTAAGCGATATGGAAGGTTTGGAAGATCCTTCGATGGTGGATTATATAAGGAACAAGTTTAACAGGGATTAAGCTTAACCTGGAATTGCAGCTGAACCTTTTCTCTCACCTATCTGTTGTCTCCACATAGCATAATACAAACCTTTATCATTAATTAGATCTAAGTGAGTTCCAGTTTCAACAACTTGTCCTTTTTCCAAAACATAAATTCTGTCTGCATGCATAATCGTGCTAAGTCTATGTGCGATCAAAACAGATATTTGTTCTTTCTCATCTGATATTTTTCGAATGGTATTTGTGATCTCTTCTTCAGTGATGCTATCAAGTGATGAAGTGGCTTCATCAAATATCAATAAATGTGGATGACGTAACAATGCTCTTGCGATGCTCAATCTTTGTTTTTCACCACCACTCAGCTTCAATCCACCCTCACCGATCATTGTATCTATACCATTTTCTGCTCTTGCCAAAAGATTCTGGCAACTGGCTTTATACATTGCATCTTTCAGGTCATCATCAGTAGCAGACGGATTAACAAAACTCAGGTTTTCTTTAATCGTTCCTGCAAAAAGTTGTGTGTCTTGTGTAACGAATCCGATTTGGTTTCTTAATTCATCAAAATCCATATCGTTACTATCAACACCATTGTATTTAATATGACCTTCCTGTGGACGATATAATCCAACCAACAACTTCACCAATGTACTTTTGCCTGCACCCGAAGGACCAACAAAAGCAATGGTCTCACCCTTTTTTACATCAAAAGAAATATTGTCTAATGCTTTGTATTGTGCTGTTTGGTGTTTGAAAGAAACATTCACAAATTCGAGTTCTTCTATCATTCCAACTTTTGCAGGGTTCGTTGGCTTCACCTCAACTTTTTTCTGCATTACATTGTGAAAATTGTTGATAGAAGCTTCAGCTTCACGATAAGAAATGATGATGTTTCCAATTTCCTGCATTGGTCCGAAAATGAAAAAGCCATAAAACTGAAGTGTAATGAATTCTCCAGGAGTAAGATAATCCCTGAATATTAGTAATAACAATGTAAAGCTAATGACCTGTCTTAAAAAGTTAACCAACGTTCCCTGCACAAAGCTAATCATCCGGATGCTTTTCACTTTTCTCAACTCAAGTCCAAGTATTTTATAAGTGTTGTTGTTCAGTCTTTTTACTTCCTGTTCAGTCAGCCCAAGACTTTTTACGAGTTCAATATTTCTTAAAGATTCTGTAGTTGTTCCGGCAAGTGCAGTGGTTTCTTTTACAATGTTCTTTTGAATGGATTTGATATTCTTACTCAGCCTGTTTGTTACCATTGCTAAAATGATAATACCACCGACATATACCGGCATAATGCTCCAATGTTTACTTGTCGCATAAATAGAAACGAATACAATACTTATTAAAATGGCAAATACAACATTGATGAATAAGCTGATGAATTTTTCTGTGTCGGCTCTTACTTTAGTTAATATAGAAAGTGTTTCACCACTTCGTTGATCTTCAAATTCCTGGTAAGGTAATCTCATTGAATGACGCAATCCATCTGTAAAGATCTTTGCACCAAATTTTTGAATGATCACATTGACAAAATAATCCTGGAATGCTTTGGCAATACGACTCACCATTGCTGTTCCTACCAATAAACCTAAGTACAGGAGTATTCCACTGATGAATTGGCTTTCAGTTCTTGGTTCAGTCTTTTCGGTATCAAAGAAATGAGGGTGGTTGGCAAACTTATCTATTACTTTTCCGATCAATAAAGGATCGAATAAGGAGAACACCTGGTTGACAGAAGCAAGAAATATTGCTAAAACGATCAGCCATTTATAAGGTTTAAGGTATTGCAGTAGCAATTTCATCTATAATAATTTTGTAGGCCTTCAATTAAGAAAAGAAAGGTAAATGAATTGTTTTGATTGTCAATTACCATGCAACCAGTCTGTTTCTGCCAAGATGACTTGAATTAGAAAGTCGTTCAGTAATTACTAAATTGCAGCCATGTCTAATCCCAATCTGAATACTGGTAAAGAAGTTTTAAGTGCTGCTGATAAAGAGTTTGAGAACAGTATCCGGCCAAGAGAGATAGATGATTTTTCCGGTCAAAGCCAGATCATTGAAAACTTGATCATCTTTATCAAAGCAGCAAAGATGAGAGGTGAAGCATTGGATCATGTATTGTTTCATGGTCCTCCAGGTTTAGGTAAAACAACACTTAGTCGGATTGTTGCAAATGAGTTAGGCGTGAATATTAAAGAAACATCAGGACCTGTTATTGAAAAGCCTGGTGATCTTGCAGGATTACTCACCAATCTTCAACCCAATGATGTTTTATTTATTGATGAGATTCACCGGATGAGTACTGTGGTAGAAGAATATCTCTATGCTGCCATGGAAGATTTTCGGATCGATATTATGATCGATAGCGGACCAAATGCAAGAAGTATTCAGCTTTCACTCAACCAATTCACATTGATCGGAGCAACCACTAGAAGCGGATTGTTAACTGCACCATTGCTGTCAAGATTTGGAATCAAATCAAGGCTGGAGTATTATCATTCTGATGTATTAAAGAAGATTATTGAGAGAAGTGCAGCCATTTTAGGAACGTCAATCACTTCTGAAGCATCTCATGAAATTTCAAGAAGAAGTAGAGGTACTCCGAGAATTGCCAATGGATTGCTGAGAAGAGTAAGAGATTTTGCACAGGTATTGAATGATGGCCAAATAGATTTCGGTATCACCCAACATGCACTAAAAGCATTGAATGTTGATGAGCATGGTTTGGATGAAATGGATAACCGAATTCTGTCATGCATCATCGATAAATTCAAAGGTGGACCCGTTGGAATTACTACCATCGCTACTGCTGTTGGAGAAGAGCCTGGAACCTTAGAAGAAGTATATGAACCGTTTTTAATCCAGGAAGGCTTTTTACAACGTACGCCAAGAGGCAGAGAAGTTACATCAAAAGCTTATGAACATTTAGGAAGAAAACCTCAAAAAGGAAATCAAACCGGATTGTTTTAAAAATAAGAAAAGCCACTCGGTTGAGTGGCTTTTTCAAAACATGTATCTCGAAATTTTATGGAGCTACCAACCTGAAGCCGTTACCATGTATGTTAACGATCTCAATGTTAGAATCTTCCTTCAGGTATTTACGAAGCTTAGCAATATAAACGTCCATACTTCTACCATTGAAATAAGTATCGCTGCCCCAGATCTTTTTCAAAGCTCTTTCTCTTGGCAAAAGATCATTCTTATGTTCCGCCAGCATTTTCAATAACTCATTCTCTTTTGGAGAAAGCGTTTGTGTTCTGCCATCTACGATCAATTGGCGAAGCTTTGGATTGAAATGATAGTTACCGAGATCAAACTCTACATTTTCAGATTCTTTATTCAACTCTTCATTTCTTTTCAGGATTGCTTTTATTTTCAGCAAAAGCACTTCACTATCGAAAGGCTTGGTAATATAATCATCAGCACCAAGTTTATAACCCTGGATGATGTCTTCTTTCATCGTTTTCGCACTTAAGAAGAAAAGTGGAATATCCGGATCTACATCACGAATTTCTTCAGCCAATGTAAATCCGTCCATATTAGGCATCATTACATCTAAAAGACATATATCAAACTTTTCACGCTGAAAAGCAGCAAGACCTAAACGGCCATCTCTTTCAAGCGTAACATCATAATCATTCAACTCCAGGTAATTTTTTAAAACCATTCCAAGATTCTGATCGTCTTCACAAAGCAGGATCCTGTATTTCTTTTTTTCGTCCATGTTTAATGTTTTGTATAAACTAAGATAATGAATTGTAAAGCTATGAGATACAATGCATATTTTGTTAAACAGTTCTACAACATTTAAGCCAGTCTTTTTTATTTTCCTGTTCGTTTCAAACTGGATAATTACGCTTTTCTGATAAAAGATGGCCTTTATAGCTTGTAGATATGTTCGACAAAATATTACCTTAACGGTTTAATAAAACCAATCCTGTAGGCAATGTCTGAGAATTTTTTGGAAGTTATCAAAGCTGGCTATTCATTTAAAGGGGAGAAAGCAAAGATAGGAGTGGCAATGCTTAATGGAACTGTGGTTCCGGATGCAGAAATTTATCTTCCGCTGAAAACCATGAACAGGCATGGATTAATTGCAGGTGCTACCGGAACAGGAAAAACAAAAACCCTCCAGTTGATTAGTGAAGTGCTGAGTGATCATAGTGTTCCGGTTTTGTTGATGGACATCAAAGGTGATCTCAGTGGTTTAGCCGCAACAGGTTCAGTGAATGATAAGATAACTGAACGTATAAAGTTGTTAAATATTGAACATACACCTTCGGCTTATCCTGTTGAATTGCTCAGTTTAAATAAAGGTAATGGTGTTCAGTTGAGAGCTACTGTAACTGAATTTGGGCCTATTCTGCTGAGTAAAATACTTGGATTGAACGATACTCAAAGTGGACTGGTAGCAATGATTTTTAAGTATTGCGATGATAACAAACTGCCTTTACTTGACCTGAAAGATTTTATTAAAGTATTGCAATACATCAGCAATGAGGGTAAGCAGGAAATCGAATCTACTTACGGCAAAATATCCACCACCTCTACCGGAACGATCCTGAGAAAAGTGGTAGAATTACAGCAACAGGGTGCTGATGTTTTCTTTGGCGAAAGGAGTTTTGAAGTGGAAGACCTGATGCGTATTTCGGATGATGGCAGAGGGATGATCAATATTCTTCGGGTAACAGACATGCAGGATCGTCCCAAACTGTTCTCAACTTTTATGTTACAACTATTGGCAGAGTTATATGCCGTTTCTCCGGAAGAAGGAGACCTGGATAAGCCAAAGCTTGTGATGTTTATTGATGAAGCACATCTTTTATTTGAAGAAGCCACCGATGCATTATTAGATCAAATGGAAACGGTGATCAAGCTAATTCGATCGAAGGGGATTGGAATTTTCTTTTGTACGCAAAATCCACAGGACATTCCGGCTTCCATTCTCAGTCAATTGGGATTGAAAGTTCAACATGCACTGCGAGCTTTTACTGCTGCAGATCGCAAAACGATTAAGCAGGCTGCCGAAAATTTTCCTGAAACTGATTTTTATAAAACAGCCGATTTGCTAACTCAAATGGGAATTGGAGAAGCTTTCATTACCCTTTTAAATGAAAAAGGTATTCCAACTCCTTTAGTGCATACGATGTTAGCTCCACCAAAAAGCCGGATGGATATTCTTACAGATACGGAGATACAGCAACTAACAGCTCAAAGTAAATTAGCTAGGAAATATGGTGAAGATGTTGATAATCATAGTGCTTATGAAATTCTTCAACAGAAGTTGGAAATAGCTTCGGAAACAGAGACTGCAGAAGAAAGATCCAAACCATCAAATTCAAAAAAGCCACAAAAAGAAGATAGTTTCTTTGATAGTCCGATAGTTAAACAGGTTGGTAGAACGGCAGCCAGTGTGATTACCAGGAGTTTATTGGGTGCTTTAGGTCTTGGAGGAACTGCACGTAGAAGGAAAAGTCTGTGGTAATCGTATGTAGAGAAAACGATATTTGCTTTTTATAAAGGGAAAACTTTCAATTTTATTTCCCATTTAGATTTAAAGCCCTTACTTTTGCCTCCCGTTAAAAAATTTCAATTATGAACGCAGCAGTTCAGTTTGTGCAGGAGCAGCTTACGCAAAAAGTGGAAACTCCAAAGTTTAAAGCAGGTGATAATATCACTGTTAACTATAAGATTGTTGAAGGTGGTAAAGAACGTATCCAGAGCTTTCGTGGAGATGTAATCAAGAAGCAGGGAGCAGGTACTACTGCTACTTTTACTGTTCGTAAGATATCTGACGGTATAGGTGTCGAAAGACTTTTTCCGATCTTTTCGCCAAATATTGACTCTATCGTATTGAATAAAGTGGGTAAAGTACGTCGTGCAAAACTGTATTACCTGAGAGAGAGAAGTGGTAAGAGTGCAAGGATTAAGGAAAAAAGAGTTAAGTAATAACAAGATTAGAAAAAGCGGGGGTTTTTTAAACCTCCGCTTTTTTTATTTCTTATTTAAGCAAACTATTAACCTCAGGGGTAATCAATTACATTACCTTTGAAATCTAAAATCTATTTTATGGGATCATTAGGAGCTACTGAAATCATCCTCATTATCATCGCTATACTTATTCTTTTTGGTGGCAGAAAAATTCCTGAATTAATGAGAGGAATGGGTAAAGGTATCAGAGAATTCAATGATGCCAAGAACAATGTGAAAAGAGAGATCGAGGAAAGTACTAACGAAAAGGAAACAAGATCAGCCACTAACACTACCAATCCATAATTACGGATTAACTTAATAATTTAAAGCGACAGTGACTTGTCGCTTTTTTATTGATACCTTTTCAATTTCTTTAACAGTTAAATGCAGATTGCTAACTAACTAAGTGTCAAAAAGTTGATTCTTAAAGATTTTAACAGCCTTATTCGATTAAAAAAACCTTGTAATATACTCCACACGTTATCAGTAAAATTTTTATTGTTGTAGAAATTTTCTACAGTTTTTAAGGTATATTAAAGAACATGCCAGAAAACGCTACAGCTGATTACTTCCGGTTGTGGCGAGTTATCTTTGCCCTGCGTTTCACAAAACTACTGCACCAAAAAGAGATAATAAGCATTACGAGCGAACGACGAATAAAGAACCAGAGAAGAACCGTATTTGCTGGCTGGAAATCCCAATTGTTTCACTTAAAACGACCGTAGATGACAATTCAATTATTTGGTGTTAATATGAAAAATCCTGTGTCTTATGCAAAAGCTGTAATAGTTTGGTTCATATTCATAGCCCTTACTTTTTCTTTCATGTCATTTAAAAATGGCGTGAATAATACAAATACTACAAAAAAGGATAGTGCCGTTTCAGCTAAGTCTGAATTTCAAACGTTGATTGGTTCAACAGCTGAAGCAACAGTGGTAACTAGCACTACAGTTTCCTTATTGGAAACCTACCCTGAAGCAGTTGATTTCTTAGAGAAATATGTAGCTAAAGAAGGTAAACATTACGAGAAAATGAAGCCGAAAGCAGAGCCATATTTTGAGCTTTATGATAAGATATTATCTTCTTACGGCGTACCAACCGAGTTAAAGTATTTAAGCGTTATTGAAAGTAACCTGAATAATAAAGCCGTTTCACCAGTTGGTGCTGCTGGTCCATGGCAATTTATGCCAGCCGATGGAAGAAGTTTTGGTTTGAAAGTGAATGGTAAAGTTGACGAGCGTAAAGATTTTACAAAAAGTACCCACGCTGCAGCTAAGTATTTGAAGCAGATGTATCAAAGATTTGGTGATTGGTTACTGGTAGTTGCTTCTTATAATTGCGGACCTAATAAGGTTGCAAGAATAATGAAAGAAACAGGTGGAGAAACTTTCTGGGACATCCAACATCGTTTGCCGCTTGAAACGAGAAACCATGTGAAGAAATACATTAGTATGCAGTACATTTTTGAAGGTGATGAAGTGGAAGTTTCAAGCCAGAATTCAGAGATGAATGGATAATAAGATTTTTATTCCTATGCTTAAAGGTGTTGTTAACTCAGCACCTTTTTTATTGCCTCAGCTTTTAGCAAACATTCTTCATATTCTTTTTCAGGATCACTGTAAAAAGTAATGCCTCCACCAACCTGGTAACTTAAGTAGCTGTTGCTTTGGTTGTACATAAGGCTCCTGATCACCACATTAAAATCAAAATTCCCATTAGGATCAATATAGCCTATGGAGCCGGAGAAAATTCCTCGTTTTGTTTTTTCGTAGTGCTCTATCAATTGCATCACTCTTCTTTTGGGTGCTCCTGTCATAGAACCCATTGGAAAAGTTGCATAGAGAATATCAGCAAAATCTACTTCATCTTTTATTTCACCAATTACGGTTGAGATCATTTGATGTACCTGGGGATAAGTATAAATACCAAATAACTCTTCTACTTCAACAGAACCTTCTTTGCAAATCTTGCTGAGATCATTTCTCATCAGATCAACGATCATTACATTTTCACTCTTATCTTTTTGACTAGAAGAAAGTTCAACTTTTAATTTTTCATCCGCATATGTATCTTGTAAATTTCTTCTGATAGTGCCTTTGATTGGCTGAGAGATTACCTTTCCATCTATTTTCCGTAAAAATCTTTCCGGACTTGCACAAAGCAGATATTTATCATCCAACTTGTAAAATCCGGCAAATGGTGTGGGTGAAACACGGGTGAGTTTTTGATAGAGATCAAGCGGATCAATGTTGGCATTCTCAGTAAAAAACTCCTGGCAGAAATTGATCTCATAGCAATCTCCTTTTAAAATATGCTCCTGTAACTTTTTTATTGTTTGCAGGTAATCTACTTTCGGAATTTTTGGCAGAATTTGAACAGGTTGGGATGTTCTTTTATCGACCGATCTTATTTGAATCTGGTCAAAAATTTCTAAAGGTGAAATATCAGAAGAAGATATTTCTATCAGATCTTCCTTTTTCCTGATAAGAATATCGGGCACAAAAAGAAAAATATCAAGAAAGCCAACCTTATCAGGGTGATCAGAAACCAGCGGTTCAATTCTATTTTTCAGGTCATAATTCAGATGACCGAAAATCCAATTATTATCTGCATTGATGAAGGTTTTAAGATCATCAAACAGGTTTTCTGTCGGCAGAAATTTCTTTGTTGCATCAGCAGCTAAGATCCACTCCTCACCTGAATATTTATCTTTATAATTATGACTATCCAGGAAAAGAAAAATGTTGAACCGGTTAGCCCAGTTCAACATTTGCTGTTTAAATTTATCAATATCTTTTACCTGGCAGGTAGCTGTATTTCGCTTCACAGGAATTAATAATCGTCTTCTTCATCATCATCGAAGCCTGAGTCATTAAAAGCATCAAACTCTTTCAGGTCATCATCAATCTTAAAATCATCATCATCTTCACCTTTCTTTCCACCTGCTTTTTTGGTGCTTTTAGGAATATCAAATTCATCAAAATCCGGATCCCATGAATCTTCTTCATCTCCTTTTTCCCAATCATCGTCTGTATCATCTACATCTTCATCGTCTTCGTCGTCATCATCTTTAGATTTTTTCGATGAGGCTTTTGCACCTTTTTTTGCAGGCTTCAAGTCCATATCATCATCTTCCAAATCATCATCCTCATCATCTTCCATTTGCTTTTTACTCTTAGGAGATGCTTTCTCAGCTTTCTCATTAGCTGAGTGTAGACTGTCGTTACTGCTTTTGTTACTCTTGTTAGATTTTGCCATATTCCAACTAATTATCAACGTAAAATTTCACCGAGTTTTTGTTACAACCAAAAAAATCTTTTGATTTTCTATTTGGTAAAGGTTTTTTATATTTTCACCATCTGGTCTCTGCCTGGTCCGTTAGAAACATAACTTACAGGAGCACCAATATAATTATTGATGAAATTGATATAGTCTTTCATTACACCTGGTAATGCATTGCTTTCTTTGATCTTGCTTGAATCTGTATTCCACCCTGAAAAAGTTTCCAATTGTGGTTCAATTTTAACCTTATTCATCTGGTAAGGTACTTCCGTTTGCTCTTTACCGTTTACTTTATAAGATGTGCAAACGCTTAACTCTTTAAAAGCATCCAGTACATCGGCTTTAGTCATTACCACCTGTGTTGTTCCATTGATCATGCAGGCAAATTTTAATGCCACCAGATCTAACCATCCACACCTTCTTGGTCTTCCTGTAGTAGCCCCAAACTCATTTCCAAGCTTTCTTAATTCTTCCCCTGTAGCATCATTTAATTCAGTTGGAAAAGGTCCACTGCCAACTCTTGTACAATAAGCTTTTGTAACACCAATCACTTCGTTTATTTTCTTTGGGGCAACACCTAACCCTGTACATACTCCTGCAGAAATGGTATTGGATGACGTAACATACGGAAACGTTCCAAAGTCTATGTCCAACATACTTCCCTGTGCACCTTCGGCAAGCACTTTTTTGCCTTTGCTTATTTGGTTGTTAATGAAATATTCACCATTAACAATATTCAGTGATTT
Organism: Bacteroidota bacterium; assembly: GCA_023386555.1. Taxonomy (GTDB): domain Bacteria; phylum Bacteroidota; class Bacteroidia; order Chitinophagales; family Chitinophagaceae; genus JAEZDC01. The sequence goes on from JAEWJK010000005.1 coordinate 298,918, forward strand.
AAGAAAATCAACTGCTTCAAAAAATTCCTCTTCCCAGGCAGAAATATCTTCAGTGAACTGGAAATTATCCAGCAACTTCTGGTGCTTCAAACGAAGTTTGATATAATTCGAGATAAAACTTTTGTCAAGCAGATCACCTGCCCTTAATGCATTTCTCCCTGTTTTATCCATGTAAGCAGGACCAATACCTTTTAATGTAGAGCCGATCTTACCTTCTCCTTTTTGCGATTCTGAAGCTTTATCCAAAGCCCTGTGTGTAGGAACAATAATGTTGGTTCTTTCAGAAATAAAAAGATTTTTCTTTACATCAATACCAAACGAAGCAACAACATCACATTCTTTTTTCAAGGCAACAGGATCAAGCACCACACCATTGCCAATCAGGTTAACTGTATGCTGGTGAAAAATTCCAGAAGGTATCTGGTGCAGAACAATCTTTTTATCTTCTACATACAAAGTATGACCTGCATTTGGGCCACCCTGGAAACGGGCAATAATGTCATAATTCGGAGCGAAGTAATCTACAATTTTTCCTTTTCCTTCATCACCCCATTGCAAGCCAAGAAGTACATCAACCATAATTGTTTTTTGAGCATGGCAAATGTAAGTGGGTGATTTGGGATTTGGAATTAGTAATTAGGTAATTGGGGATAATTATGTTTCCGGCTTTATTTTCATAGTCCCGAAACTTTCGGGATTGTGTCTCTCTTTTGTACATTCGGAAGTTTGGAAAGCAGTTTCTCGTTTCTCGTTAGTCGTTCCTCGTTTGGTCTCTGCACTTTAAAAGATATTCAATAAGGATATCTAACAAGAAACCAGAAACACCATACGGTTCCTACTTCTCATCCTCCATATCAAATCGATCAACTGAATGAATGCCATTCAATGCTTTTAATCTTGCCACAAGTGCATGCAGTTGTTCTTTGTCATGCACAAATATCTTGATAATGCCTTCAAACACTCCTTCTTTAGATTCGATGGAAATTCCTGCAATATTCAATCGTAATTCTCCACTGATGATATTGGTGATTTTATGAACTACACCTACATCATCGAGGCCAATAATTTTTAGACCTGTGAGGAATGATATTTCTTTATTCTTGGCCCATTTCGTTTTTACAACTCTGTGTCCGTAATTCGCAAGTAATCTGGCTGCATTCGGACAACCGGTTCTGTGTATCATCAAACCTTTACCGGTTGTTACAAATCCAAATACATCATCACCAGGGATTGGATTACAACATTTAGCAAGATTGTATTGAATCCTATCGCTGCTTTCACCAAAAATGATCAGCTCAGATTCTTTTTTGCTATATACCTTTTCAGGTTCCGGAACTTCAATTGGCTTAACTGGTTTGGGTGGTTCAAGTTTATCACCCAATACCTGGAATTCTTTCAACTCTTTCAGATCAATTGCTTTTGTGGCAATACGATAAAACAATTCGAGTTGAGAACTGAGTTTATAAAAATGTTCCAGTATCTCAATATTGTTCGAGTGAAAAGCTGCACCTATGGTTTCCAGTTTACGTTGCAGCATATACTTTCCATCTTCAGCGATCTTTCGCTTTTCTTCTCTTAAAGCATCTTTTATCTTGCTTTTTGCTTTGGCTGTAACAACAACATTCAGCCAGTCTTCACTTGGTTTTTGTTTATTGCTGGTGATGATCTCAACCTGGTCTCCGCTTCTTAGTTTGTGGCTGATGGGAACAAGTTTGTGATGCACTTTCGCACCGATACATTTAGAGCCTACTGCCGAGTGAATAGAAAAAGCAAAATCGAGTGCAGTGCTTCCAATCGGCAACATCTTTACATCACCTTTTGGTGTGTACACATAAATTTCTTCGGCGAGAAAAGATGTTTTAAAATCCTGCAAGAAATCAACACTGTCTGTATCCTGGTGAGTAAGCACTTCTCTTATCTGCCCGAACCATTTATCAAAACGATCTTCTTCTGTTCCACCTTCTTTGTATTTGTAATGTGCAGCCAAGCCTTTCTCGGCAATTTCATTCATTCGTTTAGAACGGATCTGCACTTCTACCCATTTTCCTTGTGGTCCCATTACCGTCGTGTGCAAGGCTTCGTATCCATTACTTTTAGGATTGCTGAGCCAATCTCTTAATCGTTCAGGTGATGGAGTATATTCATCAGTGATCATAGAATATACTTTCCAGCAATCGGCTTTTTCTCTTTCCTGTGGTGAATTGAGAATAACACGAATGGCAAAAAGATCATACACCTCTTCAAAAGCAACACCTTTTTTCTTCATCTTATTCCAGATAGAGTGTATGCTTTTAGGACGACCATGGATCTCAAATTCGAAGTCCTGTGCAATAAGTTTATCTTTTATAGGACGAATAAATTCATTGATGTAACGTGTTCTTTCTCTCTTGGTTTCAGAAAGCTTTTTTGCAATTTCTTTGTACTGCTCTGGCTCCATGTACTTCATGGAGAGATCTTCCATCTCTGTTTTGATATTATACAATCCCATCCTGTGAGCCAATGGTGCATACACCCAAACCGTTTCACTTGCAATTTTCAGTTGCTTTTCCCTTTTCATAAAGTCAAGGGTTCGCATATTATGTAAACGATCTGCCAGCTTAATTAAAATAACACGGGGATCATCGGTTAGTGTAAGAAGTATCTTTCTAAAGTTCTCGGCTTGTTTACTCGAGTTGGCATCAAGAACATTGGATATTTTAGTTAAGCCGTCCACGATCTTTGCAATCTCATTTCCAAATTCTCGTTGAACATCTTCTAACGTAATATGTGTGTCTTCAACAGTATCATGTAACAAACAACAAATACTGCTGCGAACACCTAATCCAATTTCAGATGTACAAATTTGTGCTACGGCAATCGGGTGAAGAATATAAGGCTCTCCACTTTTTCTTCTCATTGATTGATGAGCTTCGGCTGACATTTCAAAAGCATGCCGGACTAATTCTTTATCGCCTTTCTTGAGTTTGGGTCTAAGGCTTCTTAATAGAGAACGATACTGCCGAAGGATCTCTTTTTTTTCCTGCTCTTCCGAAAGTGAATATTTTGGAATAGATGTATCTGCTGCATGTGCTTGCTCTGCCATAACTATACGAATATAGGCAAAGACCGCTCTAAACTTTTGTAACCGTTTGTAAAAAATGAAAAGGATAGAATTTTGCTCAGCCTAATCTTGTTTACATTTGTTGTTTATGGAAAAATCCGGCAAGAGAGTTTTTGATATTACAATAATTAGAAGGGTTTTTCATTTTGTACGTCCTTACCGAAAAGCGTTTTACTTCAGTTTGTTCATGGCCATTCTTATGGCTGCTTTTTCTCCGATAAGACCTTTTTTAATCAGGCTAACAGTTGATAGTGCTTTACTACAAGATGTTCAATCTCCTGCCTGGCTCAATTTTTTTTTGTTTGATGCTAATCTGAAAGGCGTTGCGTATTTTATTATAGCTGTTAGCATTTTCCAGGTTGTATTTCTGTTTGTTGAATCGGCAGTAAGGTTTGGTTTTTCTTTCCTTGCATCGTGGTTAGGACAGAATGTGGTTAAGGAAATGAGAACAACGGTATATGAGAAGATACTGGGATTGAATCTTCGCCAATTTGATAGAACACCGATAGGCACTCTCACCACAAGGACTATATCTGACATAGAATCGGTAAACGATATTTTTGCGGAAGGATTGATTCCCATTCTTGCTGACCTCCTGACGATTATTGTTATTCTTTGCACGATGTTTTTTATGGATTGGCAATTGACGTTAATCTCATTAATTCCTTTTCCTTTCCTACTGATCGCTACTTATTATTTTAAAGAAAGTGTAAACAAAAGTTTTATTAAGGTAAGAGATGCCGTTGCAAGATTAAATGCTTTTGTACAAGAACACTTGACAGGAATGCAGGTTGTTCAGGCTTTTGCAGCAGAAGAAAGAGAGCATGCGAAATTTAAGAAGATCAATGCTGATCATAGGAATGCAAACATCAAAGCCATTTTTGCGTACTCTGTTTTCTTTCCAATTGTTGAAATCGTTTTGGCTGTTAGTACTGGTTTAGCTGTTTGGTGGCTTGCAGGACAGGTAACCGGGAATCCATTGGATAAAGACATGGCGGGAAAGCTTACTGCATTTATCATGTTCCTGAATCTTTTGTTTAGACCGTTGAGGATCATTGCGGATAAATTCAATGTGCTGCAAATGGGAATCATAGCAGCAGAACGTGTTTTTAAAGTGATAGATAATGAAGATGTAACAAAAAAAGAAGGGCGATATACTTCGGAAAAAATTAGAGGAGAAATTGTATTTGAAAATGTTTCATTTGCCTATGAAGAGCCGAATTATGTACTAAAAAATATCAGTTTTTCTGCAAATCAAGGTGAAACGATTGCTTTGGTAGGTCATACCGGTAGTGGTAAAACTTCTATTATTAGTTTATTAAACCGTTTATATCATATTCAACAAGGAGTGATAAAAATTGATGGTGTAAACATAGAAGAATTTGAACTTGATCATCTGCGAAAGCATATTGGTGTGGTGTTGCAGGATGTTTTTTTGTTCTCTGGTTCCATCCTAGATAATATCACCTTAAGAAATTCATCAATCACTCGTCAACAAGTAGAAGATGCAGCTAAAATGATCGGCATCCATGATTTTATTATGAGGCTACCGGGTGGTTATGATTATAATGTAATGGAAAGAGGAAGTACATTAAGTTTAGGGCAGCGGCAGTTGATCTCTTTTATAAGGGCTTTAATATATAATCCTTCGATTCTGATTTTGGATGAGGCCACTTCATCTATAGATACTGAAAGTGAATTGCTTATTCAAAAAGCCATTGATACGTTGATAGCTGGAAGAACCTCTATAATAATAGCTCACAGGCTTTCAACCATTCGAAAAGCCAGCAAAATAATTGTACTTGATAAAGGAGAGGTAAAAGAGATCGGAACCCATGAGCAGCTATTGGCTTTGGGTGGATTTTATAGTAAATTGCACCAGATGCAGTTTGAAAGAAAAGTCGCATTATCTGTTTAATGTCTGATAACAATAACATAGTAAACGATCCTCCTTCAGATTATGAAAAAGCTGAAACAGATTTATTAAGAGAAGGATTAAGAAGATCCTTTAAAGAAAGATTTCTAATGGCTACAACTTTATACAAAATTCAGCAAACATTCAAGAAAGCAAAAATTACTCACCAGCCTTACAATCTTAATAAATAGGATCAATGGATATTTTCGATGAGGAAATAATCAAATTCTGGGAAGCTTTAGAACAATCAGGTGTAAGATATATTATGGTGGGTGGTTTTGCAACAAACCTTCACGGTTACCAGCGATTCACGGGTGATATGGATATCTGGATAGAAGATGACGAATCTAACAGAGAAAGACTTAGAAAAGCTTTTCGTGAATATGGCATGGGTGACTACTTTATGCTAAAAACTTTACAGATTGTACCAGGATGGACAGATTTTCGTTTAAATAATGGATTGAAGCTTGATCTTTTAGTTGATATGAAGGGTCTTGAAGGGTATACATTTGGTGAATGTCTCCAGGTAGCTGTTATAGCAGATATTGAGGGAACAAAAGTTCCATTTCTCCACATTAATCACCTTATAGCTAACAAAAAAGCAGTAAATCGTCCGAAAGACCAGATTGATGTTATTTACCTCGAAAAGATTAAAAAGCTTAGAGAAGCCGAAGGTTTGTAGTACTCCGATAATTGAAATTTCTTATTTGATCTTTTTAGTGCCCATACCCTTATCTTTGCCGCAAATTTCAGAAAGGGTATGGGTTTAAGAAGCGTAAAACCTTTATTTATAGCGGCTTTCAGCCTTTTTTTTATCTCTATTACTAATGTATCATTTGCAAAGGATGAAGTTCCTGGTGTTGGAGCAGACCCTAATGCAACGAAAGAAGATAAATTCAATGCTGCTAAAGTGATCTTTGGTCATATTTTAGATAACCATGAGTTTCACATTACGGGTTATCGTGGTGCTGATGGTAAAGAACATCATGTTTCTATCCCACTTCCTATAATATTGTATTCTCCCGAGAGAGGTTTTACTGCTTTCATGTCTTCTAACTTTCATCACGGAGATCATCCGTATAAAGGATATGAACTGCTGACTGAACGGAAGATCAATGAAGGAAAGTTAAAAGGATATAAAGCTGGTCAGATTGTTCCAGTAAATGAAGCGGGAGAAATAGTTACAGATGTTAAGGTGTATGATCTGTCTATTACGAAGAATGTTATACAAATGATGCTGGCTTTAGCGGTATTAGTTTGGTTAATGACTTCTATTGCCAAATCATATAAGAGAGGTCAGGGAGTTACTTCTGCTCCAAAAGGAAAACAGAATTTACTTGAGCCCGTTATAACCTTTGTTCGTGATGAGGTGGCAAAGCCAAATCTTGGGCATAAGTATCAGAAATATCTACCTTACCTGCTAACTGTTTTCTTTTTCATCCTTATTAATAACATATTCGGATTAATACCAGGTGCAGCCAACGTAACCGGAAATATAGCGTTCACTTTGGTACTTGGCGTCATCTCTTTTGTAGTGATCCTTGCCAGCAGTAACAAACATTACTGGGCACATATTTTCAATCCACCGGTTCCTGGTGGTGTAAAACCGATACTTATCATTGTGGAAGTGCTTAGTGTGTTCATCAAGCCATTTGCACTCATCATCAGGTTGTTTGCAAACATGGTGGCTGGTCACATTATTATTATCTGTCTGATCTCGTTGATATTTATTTTCGGTCAAATGAGTGCAGTTGCAGGATGGGGAACTTCACTGATCTCCATTGCTTTTACTGTGTTTATTTATTTTATAGAGGTTTTAGTTGCTTTTATACAGGCTTTCATCTTTGCAAACCTTACAGCTGTATTTATCGGACAGGCAATGGAAGGTGATCATCATGAAGAAGCAGCGCATCATTAATAGTTTTTTGTTTTAATAATTATAAATACCAACTATCATGGAATTAATGAACATCCTTTTGCAAGCTGATACAGTTGAAGTAGCTGCAGCTGCAGCAAAAGGTACAGCAAATGCTGGTGGTGCAATAGGTGCTGGATTAGCAGCTATGGGTGCCGGTATCGGTATTGGCCAGATCGGTAAAGGTGCAGTAGAATCAATTGCACGTCAGCCGGAAGCTATGAACGATATCCGTGCTAACATGATTCTTGCTGCTGCCCTTGTAGAAGGTGCTGCACTGTTTGCGATCATCGTAGGTTTCTTGGCAATGGTACTTTAATCATTGCAAAAAAATTGCACCTGGAGCACAGGGCCGAAGGTGCATTTTTTAAATTTTTGTGAGACCAGCTTCAGAATTCTATGTTTCTTTCGTTGCGTCGCACACTTGTACAGAAATAATATAACTCAACAATAGCGATTTTATATGGAATTACTTTCACCAGATCCGGGGTTGATAATATGGACACTCTTATGCTTTTTGATCGTGTTCTTAATTCTTAGAAAGTTCGCATGGCCAGCAATTATCGCCGGGCTTGCAGCAAGAGAACAAGGTATCGCCGATGCTATTGCTTCAGCTGAAAAAGTGAAGTCAGAAATGGCTTCTCTTAAAAGCGAGAACGAAGCTTTACTTACACAGGCAAGAGAAGAAAGAGCCGGGATGATAAAAGATGCAAAAGCAACTGCTGATAAAATGGTTGCTGATGCAAAAGACAAAGCAAAATCTGAGTATGATAGAATCCTTGCTGAAGCTCAATTAGCCATTAATCAACAAAAAATGGCTGCACTTACTGAAGTTAAAAACCAGGTAGGAACTTTAGTTGTTGAGGTATCTGAGAAGATTCTTAGAAAAGAACTCAGCGATAAACAACAGCAGGAAAAGTATATTAAAGAGTTAGCAGGAGATATAAAACTTAATTAATGCAAAGTCCACGTTTAGCAGGAAGGTATGCAAAAAGTTTAGTTGATCTTTCGCAAGAAAAAGGTCAGCTGGAGAATGTATATAAGGATATGCAGTACATGCAGCAGGTTTCAAAGCAGAGCAGAGAATTTGTTGCATTGATCAAAAGCCCGGTAATAAAGGCTGATAAGAAAAATGCTATACTTGAAGCAGTTACAAAAGGGAAAGTAAGTGAGCTAACTGCAGCCTTCAACAAACTTTTGGTTTCAAAAGGAAGAGAGAATGTATTACCTGAAGTGGTGAATGCATTTATTGATCAATACAATGCTATTAAAGGCATTAATAAAGTTAAGCTTACAACTGCAACTGAGGCAACTGAAGAGTTGAAGCAGTCAATGATACAAAAAGTAAAAGCAGAAGCCGGATTTGGAACAGTTGAACTGGAAACAAAAGTAGATCCTTCAATTGTTGGTGGATTTATCCTGGAGTTCAATAACAAAAAGGTTGATGCAAGTATTTTAAGAGATTTGAATGATGTGAAGAAGCAGTTTATGCGTAACGATTACATTCAACAGATCAGGTAAGATGCATACTGTACAAAAAGTACAAGAGTGCGACGCAACCAAAGCTAAATAGTAGTACAAAACCTGGGTTCACAAACCCAAAACAATAAAAGATAAAAACAATAATATGGCAGAGATTAAACCCGATGAAATATCAGCGATACTGAGGCAACAGCTGAGCAATTTCAATGCAGGTGCAGACCTTGAAGAAGTGGGTACTGTATTACAGGTGGGTGACGGTATTGCCCGTGTTTACGGATTGAATAATGTAAGAGCCGGAGAACTGGTAGAATTTGAAAGTGGTGTAAAAGCAATTGCTTTGAACCTGGAAGAAGATAATGTGGGTGTGGTTTTACTTGGAGAAAGTGGAGATATTAAAGAAGGTGCTACTGTAAGAAGAACAGGACAGATCGCTTCTATTAAAGTAGGTGATGGTCTGGTTGGTCGTGTTATTAATACTTTAGGTGAGCCTATCGATGGTAAAGGTCCTATTGCTGGTGAATTATATGAAATGCCTTTGGAAAGAAAAGCTCCGGGTGTTATCTATCGTGAGCCGGTAAAAGAACCTTTACAAACAGGTATCAAAGCGATTGATGCAATGATTCCGATCGGTCGTGGACAAAGAGAATTGGTTATTGGTGACCGTCAAACCGGTAAATCTGCTATCTGTATTGATACCATCATTAATCAAAAAGAATTTTACGAAGCAGGTAAACCTGTTTATTGTATATATGTTGCTATTGGTCAAAAAGCATCTACGATTGCAGGTGTAATGAAAACCCTGGAAGATAATGGTGCTATGAAGTACACAACAATTGTTGCAGCTTCTGCATCCGATCCTGCTCCTCAGCAGTTCTATGCTCCATTTGCTGGTGCTGCCATAGGTGAGTTCTTCCGTGATACCGGTAGACCGGCTTTGATCATTTATGATGATCTTTCTAAACAAGCTGTCGCTTACCGTGAGGTTTCTCTTCTATTAAGAAGACCTCCAGGACGTGAAGCTTATCCGGGTGACGTATTCTATCTGCATAGTCGTTTATTGGAAAGAGCTGCGAAGGTTATTGCCAATGATGATGTTGCTAAGAACATGAACGACCTTCCTGAATCAATCAAACATTTAGTAAAAGGTGGTGGATCTTTAACAGCACTTCCAATTATTGAAACACAGGCTGGTGACGTATCTGCATACATTCCTACAAACGTAATTTCGATTACTGACGGACAGATATTCCTTGAAGGTAACTTGTTCAACGCTGGTATTCGTCCGGCAATTAACGTGGGTATTTCTGTAAGTCGTGTGGGTGGTAACGCTCAGATCAAGTCAATGAAAAAAGTATCTGGTACGTTGAAACTTGACCAGGCACTTTACCGTGAGCTTGAAGCTTTCTCTAAATTCGGTGGTGATCTTGATGCTGCAACAAAATCAGTAATCGATAAAGGTGCAAGAAACGTTGAGATCCTAAAACAACCTCAGTACACTCCGTTTACTGTTGAGAAACAAGTTGCTATTATTTACCTGGGTACACAAGGTTTATTAAGAGACGTACCAGTAAATAAAGTGAAGGAATTCGAAACACATTTCTTGACTGAAATGGAGAACAAAATGCCTGATGTTTTAGGTGAATTCAAGAAAGGAAATCTTCCTGAAGATGGCCTTAACAGGATGGTTGAGCTTGCAAAAAGCTTGATGGGTGGGTACAAATAAGTAGAAAACTATATAAGTATTAGAAGCTCCGGAAATTATTTCGGAGCTTTTTTATTTCACAAGCCATTGGTTTTCATGGCATCACCTCTTGTGTCACTCACTTGTACTTTCGGTTTTCATTGCATCAGGGGTAAAAACTCTAAAAAATAATTTGGTTTATAACATAAACTAATCTATGTTTGTGCTGAAATCGAAACTACACATGAAACCGCTTATTCTAATATTCAGCTTTCTGATATCAGCTTCATTGGCAGCCCAGGTAAAAATTATGGGAACCGTAAAAGACAATAAAGGAAGAATACTGGCAGGAGCCACAATTACACTGAAAGAAACCTACGATGGTGCAGTAAGTGATTCAACCGGAAGTTTTTCATTCAAGACAATTGAAAAAGGCGAAAAGGTTTTATCTGCTTCCATGATCGGAAATAAAACAGTTGAAGAAAAAATCATTATTCAGAAAGAGAACATTCACATTGATTTTGTTTTAAAAGAAGAGATCAATGAGTTGAATGCTGTTGTTATTACTGCAGGTGCTTTTGAAGCAGGGGATAAAAAGAAAGCAACCGTTCTTTCAACTCTTGATGTATTAACAACAGGTGGTGCCAATGCAGATATTGCTGCAGCAGTAAAAACTTTACCAGGTGCTCAGCAGGTTGGTGAAAGTGAAGGTTTATTTGTAAGAGGTGGTGCAGGTTATGAAACAAAACAATTCATCGACGGAACAGTGGTAAACAATCCATTCTTCACCTCTGCTCCTGATCTTGCTTCAAGAGGCAGATTTTCCCCCACACTTTTCAAAGGAACTGTTTTCAGCACCGGTGGTTATTCAGCTTTGTACGGCCAGGCTTTATCTTCTGCATTGATATTAGAATCAATCGATATTCCTGAACAATCACAGGCTTCAGCATCTTTATCACCTATCATTCTTGGTGCAGGTTTTCAGCAGTTAGCAAAGAATAAAAAAGCATCATGGGGAGTAAACTATAGCTATACAAATCTGAAAGCATACTTTGAAGTAGTTAAACAGAAGCCTGACTATTTTAAAGTTCCGGAATTTCATGGTGGTGATGCAAACTTTCGTTTTAGAACAAAGAATGGTGGTATCGTAAAATATTATACCACCTTCACTAAGATCAGTATGGGTTTAAGAAGACCTGATATTGACAGCATTGGAATCAAAGATGCATTCAGTATAAAAAATCTAAATTGGTACAACAACCTTAGCTGGAAAGAAAACTTAGGTAATGGATGGAAAATGAATCTTGGTCTGAGCTATAGTTACAACATAGATGACCTTAGCCAGCAATTACAGGATGGAAACAATCAACCGAAAACATTTTCACAGCCCTGGTTACAGAACAAAAATTTTGTGATAGATCAAAGACAAGATCTGTCACAAGTGAAAATGGTACTCGATAAAAAACTTAGTGGCATCAGTGTATTAAGAATGGGTGGTGAGTATTGGTACGGATACAACAAAAGTAAATTCAACAGTTACAATTCATTATTAGAAGATCATTTCAAAGCGTTATTCAGTGAAGCTGATCTTTATATCACTAATGATATCGCTGCAAAAGTTGGAGTGAGAGCAGAACATTCGTCTATCATCAATAAATTAAATATTGCACCACGTTTATCACTTGCATACAAGACAGGAAAGAATGCACAGGTGTCATTTGCTTATGGTGAGTTTTATCAGAAACCAGAGAATACTCAACTGATACAAACTACTAATCTTGGTTATACTAAAGCAACACATTACATCGCAAACTATCAAAAGATGAATCTCAACTATACTTTCAGAGCTGAAGTATATTATAAAAAGTATAATGATCTGGTAAAGACTGTTCCTGTAATCAATAACGATGGAACTGGCTATGCACAAGGTTTTGAAATATTCTGGAGAGATAAGAAAAGCATTAAGAATCTTGATTACTGGATCAGTTATTCTTACCTCGATACCAAAAGAGATTACCTGAATTATCCTGGTCAGCTTACACCAAATTTTGCAGCAGAACATACAGTAAGTATTGTAACTAAACGTTGGGTTACAGACTGGAAAACCGGTTTCAATTTCACTTACAGTTTTGCAACAGGAAGACCTTATTACAACCTTCAGCAAAACACTACAACAGGTAAAACAGATATCGCTGATCGTGGTAAAACAAAATCATTCAATAACCTTGGCTTTAGTATGAACTATGTGCCAACCCTTGGTAAATCAACAAAGAATTTTATTGTATTAGTAGCCAGTGTAACCAATGTATTGGGTGCTGATCCGGTATTCGGATATAATTATTCATACAATGGATTAAGAAAAGAAGCTATTGGACTTCCTGCAAAAAGATTCTTTTTTATCGGTGCTTTCTTTAGCTGGGGAGTTGATAGAACACAGGATGCGATTAATAATAATTTATAGCTGATAATGGATTGTTGATAATTGAACAGAACGTACAAGTGAGTGACACAACGAAGCTAAACAAAGAACAGAACCTCTACATAATAAAAATATAACTCATGAACAACGAAAAAAGAGATGATCTGCTTTGGCAGATTGCAAAACGAAGAGCTGGATTCAAATGGAATTTGGCAGCATACTTCATCGTTAATACTTTCCTGGTGGGTGTATGGTATTTCTCCTCAGCAAATCCTGATCACTTCTGGCCTATCTGGCCAATATTAGGATGGGGTTTAGGAGTGGCCTTTAACTATTTTAATGCTTATCATAGTAACAATATTTTCTCTGTTGAAGATGAATATGATAAATTAAGAAAACAACAATCACAACTATAAAAACAAAACAATGAAAAAGTTATTATTTGTATTGATGGCAATATTCAGTTTGCAATTTACTGTCTTCTCACAATCTGAAGTTTATATAAAGAAGATGAAAGAGACTTTACAGTTGATGGATTCAGCCAAAAGTGTTCAGGACCTCCAGGAAGTTTCGGCACAGTTTGAACGTATCGGCGATATGGAAAAAACACAATGGCTTCCATATTACTATGCTGCATTGGCTCAAACAAACATTGGATGGATGGATCAGAAAATTGACAAAGACAAATTAGCCGATAAAACAAAAATGATCATCTCCAAAGCCGAAGCCATAGAGAAAAACAGTGAGTTGTATGTTTTGAAAAACATGGTAGCCACACAGCAAATGCTTGTGGATCCACAAAACCGTTGGATGAGTTATGGTACAGAAGCAGGAACAGCTTTGGAGACTGCAAAAAAACTAGATCCTGAAAATCCAAGAATTTATTACCTGCAGGGAATGAGTATGTTCAGCACACCTGAAGCTTACGGTGGTGGTAAGGATAAAGCAAAACCATTGTTTCAGAAATCTGTTGACCTGTTCAAAACAAAAAAGCCAGCTTCTGAACTACATCCAAAATGGGGACAGAATATAGCAGAAGACATGTTGGCAAAATGTTCATCATAAAATAGTTTGATTGTTTGATTGTTCCAGTGTTCAATAGTTATTTGTAAAACTGTTTGGAACAATCAAACTTTCAAACACTCAAACTTTTTTCCATGGAAAAAGAAATATCACCCCAGGAAAGTTTATCCATCATTCAATCTATGATTGATAAAGCGAAACATTCACTCAGTGACGGCAGTCACTATTTCCTGCTATGGGGCTATACAATTTTTCTCGGCTGCATTATTCAATACTCACTTTTGGTAATTGGGTATGAAAGACACTATTATGCATGGTCTGTTACATTGGTAGCAATCATCATTCATAATATTTTCATGTTTCGTGATTCGAAAAAGCAAAGAGCGGTAACGTTTATTGAAGAAGCAAACGGACAACTCTGGATGGGTATCGGTATTGCTTTTGGTGTGATGTCGATATTGTTTATCAAGATCGGATGGCATTATTGTTTTCCATTCTATATTTTATTTTATGGTCTTGGCTCTTTCGTCAGTGGTAAACTAATAAAATTTAAACCGCTCGTTTTAGGTGGAATTGTTTGTTATGTTTTATCAGCTGTTGCTGTGTTTACTGATTATCCTACACAAATATTAATTACTGCCATCAGTATTCTTATCAGCTATATCATTCCAGGTCACATGTTACGATCCCAGTATAAAAAACAAATTGCTTTATCATGAACGAGGAAAGAGAATTAAATCAGCATGAAAGTTTATTGATCATTCAACAGATGATCAACACTGCTAAAACAGAGCAGAAAGATAATGGCATGGGTTGGATTATCTGGGGTTGGATGTTGTTTCTGGCTTCTGTATTAACATTGCTGAACATGAAGTTCAACTGGTCTGACCAGTTATTTCTTTTCTGGAATATTTTCGGTGGTCTGGCATTCATCATTATGATCATCGAACTTATCAGGAATAAATTCTTCAATAAAAGAGTAAAAGTAAAAACGTATACTGGTGATCTTTTCGAAAAACTGAATGCAGGTTTCTTTCTCAGCTTAATGTTCATCATCTTTTCCATTAATCTTGGATCAAGGCATATCTACAATGAGTTTGGAAAGCATTCTGAAGTCTTCATCAACATTGGGTTTGCCTTACTAATAAACTTATATGCATTCTGGATTTTAATTTACGGTGCTGCACTCAATTTCAAACCTTCTACCATCGGTGCTTATGCATGTTTTGCTCTCGGGTTTACTGCCATGTTCATTAATGATTTTGAATGGACGATGATATTACATGCAGGAGCAATTCTTATTGGTTATATCATTCCCGGCCACATTGCTAATAACGAGTTCAGAAAAATTCACAGTAAAGGATAAGTGTACGAATGTTCAAAGAACTGGATCCCATATTACATTCACAGTTGAGGCTTGCGGTAATGAGTTTGCTCATTGGTGTAAAAGAGGCTGAATTTACTTTCATCAAAGAGAAAACCAACTCAACTGCAGGTAATCTTTCTGTGCAGGTACAGAAATTAAAAGATGCCGGTTATATTGAAGTGAATAAACAGTTTAAAGATAATTATCCGCTCACTACCTGTAAGATCACACCTAAAGGAGTACAGGCTTTCGAAGATTATGTAAAAGCATTACAGCAATATTTAGATGTAGGGAAGAAATAAGTCAGATGTCTGATAGACGATGGCTGATGTATGATCTGAGAAATGTTGCAGACTGGAGATTATAAATTAAAGGGTTGTCAATCCTTTATTTTTCCCCGCTTCAGATCAGTAAGTTTTTCTATGATTATAAATATTATATTTATCCTGGAATATACCTGGAATATATCTAACTTATACCCGGGTTATACCTGAAATATCTCTAAGGATGGCCCGTATGTACATTAAGGAATATAGCAGTAATGTACGGCTGATACATTAATAAGCCATAAGATATAATAGCCAGTGCTGCAACCTGGATAAGTTATAAACTCATAAACCGATAATATGGCCAGGCAACAAGGCAATAACCCCATAACCGGAACGATAGACGGGTTTAGTTTTTATTATAACAAGGAGCATGGATTTTTAATGAGGCGTAAAACCGGCCCTACGAGGAAGCAGGTAAAAACGGATAGTGCTTTTAACCTTACCAGGAGAAATAACAGTGAGTTTGGCAGGGCAAGCAGCTACGGAAAACTTATCAGACGTGGATTTCATGAGATGACCCGGCATTGTAAGGATGGTACTATGAACACACGTTTATCTCAACGATTACGGGAGATTATGAAGATGGATAATGAAAGTGAGTGGGGGAAGCGAGACCTGCGAAAAGATAACCTGAAGATATTTGAGCATTTTGAATGGGATGCCAGAAGCCTGAGCAGGCAATATTTTGAATTACCTGCTGTAATAAAATACCGCAATGGATGCCTGGAGGCTATTGCCGGTATTAGTTTAAAAACAAAACTGAAAGGAGCAGATTCCTGGAAGTTGTACAGTATAGCAGTAGAAGTTGATTTTGTTAGCGATAAAGTTAGTGCAGACGTGCAGCAGAGTGATGTGTATGCATTTGAGAAGGGTGACTTTGCAGAAAGCTTTACGCATTATTGCAAAGATGATGGTGTGTTGTTTTATGGAATGTGTATCGTGTGGCATAGTTATGATGCAACCATTAATGATTATAAGCCATTGAAAGGTGAGCATGTAAATGCCGGGTTTATAAAATATGTGGAACGGTGAAGAGTGCTAACCTGTGAAAGGTTTTAAAGGGTTGCCAACCTTCAAAAGGTTGGCAACCCTGAATTAACAGTTATGAAAAAGATATTATCAATTCACTGGGCTGTATATCTGTATTTAGCGGTTGTAGCTTTTTGTACCTTACTGGTATGGGAAATTGAGCACAATTTGATTAAAGCTGTTATTGGTACCTTAATTGGCACGTCAGGCTTGCTGCTTTTTACAAGACATTTTATTGAAAGGGATAGCTGAGGCTGGGCTTTAAGGTTTATGCGATTAAAGGTGGGCAATTGAAAGTTGACGGTGTTGAGGGTTGGCAGCCCTGAATTAACAGTTACGAAAAAGATGTTTTTCTTAGATCGCTGCTGAATAACTTCCAATATCCATATATAATTCCGCTAAAATCTCTTCGGCCTTTTGTGCTTTGGCTTTCCATTCCCTGTTTTGCATGATGGCAGCATGTTGCAGCAGCATTCTGTCAATAATATCCTGGGCACAATAGCAGCGATCTAAGGCTTCGTGTAAATGCAATGCGGTTATTTCTACTTTTTTTGCCATCAGTTTTATAATAAAAATACGGCCTATTTTAGCTACGAACTCTTTGAGTTGATTTTTTGCTTAAAAAGCATAATAACATAACCTCTGTTATCCTTGTAATTATCTTAAAAGACTTGCCGAAAGATATTAGGGTTGCCAACCTTTGGAAGGTTGGCAACCCTTTCATAACCTTTGGAAGGTTGGCAACCCTTTCTATGTAAGGGACTTCAAAAGTGATACACGCTTTTCTTTACCCAACACTAATTATATTTGAAACTAAAACTAACTATAGCGATTAACTAACATAGACATATAAGAATTTGCGTAAGCTGATTCTCGTTACTGAAAACTGGTAATTTTTAAATACACGAGAGATATGCGAACGCCTACGGCAATGCGTGGGCTTTCCTTATTTCGTGTATGGGTATACCAGTACCTCAGTAACAAATAAGAGAAATGACCCACGCAGGTTTTTTGTGGCTGGTAACACATAAACCTAATGACCGAAGCTAAATTCAAAACTACCCTCGAAACTTTACTGAAAAAGGATATTCGTCTGCTTGATGAGAACAAAGAATTAAATATCGGAAAGCTCAGGCAGTTTGCTGATAAAACAGATGAACAATTAGTGGCCTTGCTGCTGAATAATGAAGAGACAAAAAAGAAGTTTTTCCTGAAGGTTAAGGATGTGTTTGTTTTTAAGCAGAATGATTTTAAGTTCTTCTTAGATGCCAACCAGATTGATAACAGCTATACTGCTTACGAAAACAAAATCGGTTTAAGCTTTAATAGCCGTTTATTAAAAGATCATGGAGATGTGGTACTAAACTTTCCCTACAAAGATTGTGTACTGGAGGGAGGACAAAGCACTGAAGAGGGAGTGGATGAATATTATGCTTATGACGATGACGAGCAAGAATATGAGTTAGAGACAGCACCACGTAAGGAAATATTCTTTAATGAGATATTAGCAAAGGATGAAATTGATCGTTTACTTGAACCCAAGGCATTTACCAACATTAAGAAGTACACAGCTAAAGGGGAAGAGAAGCTAAAAGGGTTTACCCGTAATGAGAAAGGCATAATAGTCGACAACCTCATCATCAAAGGCAACAACCTAATTGCACTGCACAGTTTAAAAGAGCAGTTTGCAGGACAGGTGAAGTTGATTTATATAGACCCACCGTATAACACAGGAAGCGATTCTTTCAAGTATAATGACAACTTCAATCATTCTACCTGGCTCATCTTTATGAAGAACAGACTTGTGATAGCTAAAGACTTCTTAAAACAAGATGGTTTTATATTTATCTCTATCGACGAAAGAGAAAATAACTATTTACGAGTTTTATGTGATGAGGTATTTGGAAGGGAAAATAGAGTTTCCTTCATAACAGTAAAGGTTAAAGACGCAGCTGGAGTGGGGCAGCAAAGTTTAATATTTGATGTCACTGAATACTTGCTAGTTTATGCTAAAAATATTCAGATAGCTAAAGAGACAATTGTTAATACGATAGAATACGAGGTATTAAAAGAAAAAATAAACGGCTATAAGAATCATATTAAATCCTATGGTAAGTCTAAATTAGTAAAGAAGATTCATCGTGCAGGAGTAGGGGAGATCAAAATTTATAAATGTCATGACTACAAAATAGAAACAACAAATTCGTTAAATTTTGAAGAATATGTAGAGCAGCGAAACAATATCGCTGCGGATTATAACCCTAGCGGAGGTATGATTCTCGCAATCAAAGATCAACTTCCTGAAAATGGGCTTTCATATATAGAATATCAGCCCATCAAAGGGAAAAACAAAGGTTCAATATCGAAAGTCTATTTTAAAAACCAAAGAATCTTATCCTTTTTATCAGAGATACTTCAAGTTGAAGGTAAAACTGTGCTAAAGAAGCAAAAACTTACCAATCTATGGATCACTTCGAATTCTAGCCTTCATCTTGAAGGAGGAGTTACTTTAAAAGCTGGGAAAAAGCCCGAGGATCTTTTAAAAAAGATTATCGAGTTTGGTACGGCACCAAAAGACATCGTAATGGATTTCCATTTGGGAAGCGGAACAAGTACTGCAGTAGCTCACAAGTTAGGAAGGCAGTATATCGGTATAGAACAGTTGGACTATGGAAATAATGATTCTACTGTAAGATTAAAAAATGTAATAGCAGGTGATAATTCAGGTATTTCAAAATCTGTAAAATGGAAAGGAGGTGGTTCCTTCATCTATATGGAACTAAAAAAATGGAATGAAGAAGCAAAAGAGAAAATCATCAAATGCAAATCTCTTATAGAGTTAGAAAAGCTTCTTAATGACTTATCAGAGAAATACTTTCTTCACTATAATGTAAAGTTTAAAGAGTTTAAGGAAAAGATCATCCACGAAGCTGCATTTAAAAAGCTTTCCTTAAATAAACAACAGGAAATGTTTGCCAAAATGTTAGACCTGAATCAGCTCTATGTTTCTGCTGCCGAAATGGAAGACAAGAAGTATGGCTTAAGCAAAGATGATATTACACTCACTAAGAACTTTTACAAAAAATAGCATGTCTGAATTAAAATCACTCTTTGAGGAACTGCCTTCAAAAGCATGGGGGTTAGGAATTCAAAAGCCAATTATACCTGCTTATATAACTTCTAACCTGAAGTATGATCTTTTTGACTGGCAGCAAAATGCCTTACGGAATTTCTTAACCTATGAAGATATTAAGATAAGAGAGGGTGACAGCGGACCATCTCATCTTCTATTCAATATGGCTACAGGCACAGGCAAAACCTTGCTGATGGCTGCTTTGATTTTGTATTATTATAAGGAAGGGTACAGACATTTTATCTTTTTTGTAAACCAAAACAATATTGTAGGCAAAACAGAAGAAAATCTCCTTAATCCTCATCACAATAAATATTTGTTTCAGCCAACCATTGTTATAGATGACAAAACGGTTCACATAAAAAAGGTAGAAACCTTTTCAGATACAGATGATATACAAATTCTGTTTACTTCCATTCATAAGCTGCACAATGCAGTGTATGCAGTAAAAGAAAACAGCGTTTACCTTGAAGACCTGCAAAAGAGAAACATTGTTATGCTTGGTGATGAAGCACATCACCTGAATGCAGATACTAAAAAGAAAGCTAATCAGTTTCAGTTAGACTTACCTTCAGAATTAAGTGAGAAAGCAAGCGTTGCTGATGTTGAGAAAAGCTGGGAGAACACTGTGATAAAAAAAATACTTTATAGAGACAAATACTCCTCAGTAGAGCCCAACAAAAATGTATTACTAGAGTTTACCGCAACAGTGCCAAGAGATGAGGCTGTAAAGGAGAAATACAGAACTAAAATAATCTACAGCTTTGATCTCAAAGATTTTTTGAAAGCGGGGTATACTAAAGAGATCAACCTTGTATCATCTTCTTTTGATAAAAAGAAACGTATTCTACAGGCATTGCTCTTTAATTGGTATCGCTATAAAGTTGCATTGAAGCATGGGTTTTCTCACTTTAAACCTGTAATTCTTTTCAGAAGCAAATTGATAGAAGATTCAAAGAGAGACTTTGAAGAATTCAAGGAACTAATAAGAAACCTCTCTGTAAAAGACTTCTACTTTTTCAATGAAATACCTGAGCAAAAAACTACAGACGGTGCAGAGATATATGAGAAAGGTAAAAGCAGGATAATAGATATTAAACACTTCATTACAGAACACAAAGTAGACTGGAGCGAAATAATTGCTTATCTGCAATATACGTTCGCAGAAAGAAATTGCGTTCTCACCAATTCCAAATCTGGAACTAAAACAATTGAGAAAACCACTGAAGACCAGGAGAAGCTATTAAACTCACTTGAGGATAAAAGCAATACCATTACTGCAATTTTTACTGTGCAAAGGTTAACTGAAGGGTGGGATGTTTTAAATCTCTTTGATATTGTAAGGTTGTATGAAGGACAAAATGAAGGTGGTTCTAACACCAAAACATCTGAAGCCACTACATCTGAAGTTCAGTTGATAGGCAGAGGTGTAAGGTATTATCCATTTGCTTTTGAAAGTAAACCACTTTTAAAAAGGAAGTTTGATGATGACCTTCAACATGAATTGAGGGTACTAGAAGAATTCTATTATCACAGTGATGATGAGCATCGTTATTTAAGCCAGTTAAAGAATGAGCTGAAAAATAAAGGCTATTTAGATGAGCGAAAGAAGATAAAGAAGTATGCGATAAAAGAAGAAATTAAACAAACGGAGTTCTACAAGGCTATAATGATATGGAAGAATACCTATAAACCCAATCCCGATAGTAGAAAGACTTCTCTTGAAGAGATTAGGAATAGTTTTGTTTTTAATGAGTCGGTCAAAAGTTTTAGCACCGAGGAAACAAGGGTAAATCTTGACAAGGAGGAAGATACTGCCAGGTACGTTGTACAAAAAGATGATGGTAAAACCCTAGGCCTGAAGCTGAGAGATTTTGAGAAGCACCTTGTACGTAAAGCTATTAACATAAAAGCAAAGCATGACAGGTCATTGATAAGGTTTGAGCATTTAAAGGATGAGCTGAATATTGCGAGTATTGATGATTTGTATAAGAAAGAGTTCTTAGGTGATTTCTCAATTAACCTTGTTGTGCCAAGAAGTTATAAGGAACTCTCAGACGTTCCCAATCGTATTCAACTTGAGATACTCCTTCGATTCTTTAATGCTGTTGAAAGACGGCTGAAAGAAATCTCCAATCCATACATCGGCGAAGACTTTTTTGCTGAAAAGCTTAGCTCCATATTTGATGCTGAACAAGAGAAGCTAGTTATTGAGGATGAAGACAGCAAGCAATTAGAAAAAGAGCTTACACAAAAGTCTTGGTATATGCTTGACTCTTTTAGTGGAACAAGTGAAGAAAGAAGTTTAGTTTATTTTCTAAAGGATACTATGGTAAATCTTGAGAACAAGTACGAACAAGTGTTTCTTTTACGAAACGAAGAAGTGTACACAATATATGATTTTGGACAAGGAAGAGGATTTCAACCTGATTTCTTGTTATTCTTAAAGCAAAAGGAGCACAATCTCTATTACCAGGTTTTCATTGAACCCAAAGGAGATCAATTTGCTGATGATAATGGTGGCTTCACAGGAGGAAAGGAAAGTTGGAAGCAGGAGTTCTTAGATGAGATCACTAAAAGATATGGTGGATCCAAACTACTGGAATATCAGAATGATCAATACAAGCTAATAGGATTGCCCTTATATAACAACAAGCGAAAGGAAGATTTTAGGAAAGTTTATAACGTGGCTTTGTCGGTAAGTTAAATACAATCTTTCGTGATAAGAAGCTAAAGGTTACCAACTCCAAAAAAAGGGTTGCCAACCTTCGAAAGGTTGACAACCCTATGGAAAATTGTATATTCATATTCCTTAAATCAATCCTATGCCAATAGCTGCTAAATACCTGGCAGATTTTTACGAAGGAAATATTTACCATGTATTCAACCGAACCAATAACAAAGAGCTTTTGTTTCTTTCAGAAGAAAACAGGCGTTTTTTTCTACATAAATATCAACATTACCTGAGTGTTTATGCTGATACTTTTTGCTGGTGCCTTCTTCCTACCCATTTTCATTTACTGATAAGAATAAAGCCATATAAAGAAATTTTCGATAAACTATATCAACATAAAGACAATCTGACTGCTACAGCTTTGGCTTTTCTCAAAGATGAAATAACGCTTAGTGAACTAGTTGAAGGGGCTTTTAAAAATTTTTTCCAGAGTTATGCACTTGCATTTAATAAACAACATAACCGAAAAGGTAACCTGTTTTATAAACCATTTAAGAGAGTTCATGTGGATCAGGAAACTCAATTTACTCAAACGGTAGTCTATATTCATGCAAATGCCTTCAAACATGGGATTGAAAAAGATTTAACTAAATACAATTGGTCGTCTTACAATAGTATTATTTCATCCGGAACAACTGACTTAGCAAGGGAGGAAGTTTTGAGTTGGTTTGGTGGAATTGAAATGTTTATTAAAACACATAAGGAATTAGCCAGATATTATTACGATAATGAGATTATGGAGTAGGGGGGTACCAACTTTTAAAAACGTGGACGTATAGGGTGCCAACCATTAAAGGGTTGCTCAAGGTATAGAGTTGCCAACCTTCAAAAGGTTGGCAACTCTCGAGACATTATCCGTCACAAATACTACCTTTTTTATCACAAAGTGTTAGATGCACAAACAATTGCTACCATAACTTTGTTACTATCTTATAATCATGCAGGATATTATCAAAGTAACATCTCTTACTAAGAAATTCAATGATCTTACAGCGGTAAATGATCTTTCTTTTTCCGTTCAAGAAGGTGATGTGTATGGCTTTCTTGGTCAAAATGGTGCTGGTAAAAGCACCACGATAAGAATGTTGCTTACGCTTATCACGCCTACTTCCGGTGAGATAGAATTATT
Organism: Bacteroidota bacterium; assembly: GCA_023386555.1. Taxonomy (GTDB): domain Bacteria; phylum Bacteroidota; class Bacteroidia; order Chitinophagales; family Chitinophagaceae; genus JAEZDC01. Next base: position 322,173 of record JAEWJK010000005.1, read on the forward strand.
CGGAAAGAAACTTCAAGGCAATAAACAGGAGATACTTTCACAGGTTGGTGCTGTTATTGAAAAACCTGATGTTTATAAATATCTTTCTGCTTACGATAATCTTAAATTGTTCGCAAAGCTTAGTCATAAAAAGATCGGCCATCAGCAATTGATGGATCAACTTGATATGGTTGGTCTTGCATCAAGGGCAAACGATAAAGTAAAAACATTTTCTCAGGGAATGAAGCAACGACTCGGAATTGGTATTGCCCTGGTGCATGATCCAAAACTTATTATTTTAGATGAACCTACGAACGGATTAGACCCTCAAGGTATTTCAGATATCCGTAATCTTATTCTTCATTTAAGCCGGGAAAGAAATAAAACGATTGTAATCTCTTCACACTTACTTAGCGAAATTGAGCAGGTAGCCACAAGGGTTTTGATTATTGATAAGGGAAGAAAGCTGGTGGAAGGAAATGCAACAGAACTATTTGATCCTTCTCAAACAGTAATTGAATTAAATACTTTCGATAACGAAAAGAGTTTATCAATACTAAGATCAGGTGCATGGTCAAATAATCTGCAAAAAACAAGAGACGGATTGATCATTATGAAGCTTGACAGAAAAGAACTACCTCTACTACATAAATATCTTGTAGATAACAGCGTAGAATTATTAAGTCTGCATCCAAGACATTCTTTAGAAGATTATTTTTTACAGGTAACATCAGGAAAACAACATGTGGAAGCTTTTACAAATTGAGCTGTTCAAAATTTATCGAAGGCCCAGAACTTATATTGCCTTTGCTGCCATTACAGCAATGATCGGCATTATACAATTAGGCTTGAAGGTAGATGGTAAAGCTTACATGGAATTTGCAATGGCAGACCTTGCCACAAGTTTTTCTTTCGATGGAAATTTACTGAATGGTTATTTTGTTTGTTTCATCTTGCTAAATCTTCTGTTGGTACATATTCCATTATTGATAGCATTAATAGCTGCAGATATGATCTCGGGTGAAGCCAATATGGGAACATTAAGGTTATTATTGACAAAACCTATCAGTAGAACAGAGTTTGTGTTGGCAAAATTTATTGCGGCAACAATTTATACTTTATCATTATTGATATGGCTTGCTATTCTTGCATTATTTGTTAGCATGTTTGTTTTTGGTACGGATGATATGTTTGTAATGAAGAATTATTATGCCGTGCAAATAGCAGAAGACGATGTGTTCTGGAGATATACCTATGCATTTGGTTTCGCAGCACTGGCAATGACAACTGTAGCAGCACTTGGTTTTTTCTTGTCAATATTTGCTGAGAATTCTATTGGTCCTATCGTGGCAACGATCAGTGTGATCATTGTTACAACGATACTCAGTACCATGAGTATTCCTTTATTTGATACCATCAAGCCATATTTGTTTACCACTCACATGGTTACATGGAAAGAGTTCTTTGATGAAAAAGTGGATCTGAACAATGTGGCCATCAAAGGAAGTATTCAAAACCCTGACAGGATCATTAATTCTGTAATAGTTTTATCAATTCATATTGTAGCTTTTGTGGCAGCAAGCATCTGGATATTTAAAAAGAAGGATGTGCTAAGTTAATGAATGGTGAATTTGCAGAAGCTTATAACCTTGTTGAAGTTAATTTGTGATATCATGAAAAATGTTTCCCGACTTTTTTTGGTTTTGCTTGCAACTTGCAGCTTACAGCTTACAGCTTTAGCCCAGGATATGATGCCTTTAATAAAGAAAGTGAAAGCAAAGCTTGATCTTGTTAATGATTATACCGCTTCCGGATCGATGAAAACAGATGTTGCTTTTATTAAAGCACCGATAGGGAAAGTCACAGTGTACTATAAAAAGCCAGCTAAGTTTAAGCTTAAGAAAGATGGCGGCATTTCAATCTTACCAAAAGGTGGTATATCCGTGAATATGAGTAATGTGCTTTCTGAGAAAGATTTTATGGCACTAAGTGCAGGTAAACAAATGGTGGGAAGCTTTATGACTACTGTTGTGAAGCTCATTCCAACTTCAGAAAGCAGTGATATTATTCTTTCAACACTATATATCGACGAAACAGATAATGTAATTCGTAAAGCAGTTACCACAACAAAAGAGAATGGTACTTATGAAATAGAAATGAGTTATGGTAAATACCTTGCTTACGGTTTACCAAGTAAAATGACCTTTAGTTTTAATACTAAAGATTATAAGTTGCCAAAAGGTATAACAATGGATTTTGGTGAAGAAGATCGTAAAACGAAAGATGCAGCGAAGAATAAAAAGGGTAAGGTAGAGATCACCTATTCTTCTTACACGATTAACAAAGGTGTCAGCGATGCTGTTTTTTCGAATTAATAGAACGCAGATTACGCTGATAAAGCAGATCAACACAGATCAGATCGTTCTTGGAGTAGCTCAATTCTTAGTTAACTAGACTTAATTAGCGATCATACTAATAATCCGTGTCATCAGCGTTCCGTCCTAACTCACTCCTTCACTATCCTCAATCTTTTCATCTTCCACATTAGCCAGCATTCGTTGACTCATTTTCTTCATCGGATTTTGCCTTGCTTCCGCATAACCCATTCTTCTTCTTAAAATATCAATGGCTTCAAATGTTGCTGCTAAGAAAGAAGTAGCATCTGCTTTTCCTTTGCCTGCAATATCAAATGCAGTTCCATGATCAGGGCTTGTTCTTACAGCCGGAATTCCTGCAGTATAATTCACACCTTCTCCTGCAGCCAAGGATTTAAATGGAATTAATCCCTGGTCATGATACATTGCCAGCACTGCATCAAATTTTTCATATTGTCCTCTTGCAAAAAATGCATCAGCACTATATGGACCGAACACTAAAAGATTATTTTGTTTTGCTTCTTTAATGGTATTTGCAATGATGGATTGTTCTTCATTACCGATCAAACCTTCATCACCAGCATGAGGATTTAATCCAAGTACAGCGATCTTAGGACGATCAACACCAAAGTCTTTTTGCAAACTAGTGTTTATGATCTTTAGTTTTGAAACGATCGCATCTCTTGTAATAGCACCGGCAACATCTTTTATTGGGAGGTGTTCAGTCACCAAACCAATACGCATATTATCTGCAACCATCAGCATTGCTACATCATTCACACCAAACACAGCTTTTAAATACGGTGTATGACCACTATAGCTGAATTCTTCACTCTGAATATTCTTTTTATGAATTGGAGCAGTAACCAATCCATGAATCCCACCTTCTTTTAATGCGAGAACAGCCTGCTTCAAAGAAAGTAAAGCATACTTTCCTCCTATATCATTCAATTGTCCTGGAGTGATCTGAACTTCCTCTTCCCAACAGTTGAACAAATTCACCTGCTTTGGATTTACCTGCTTCAGATCTTTTATACTGTTATAGCTGAAGTTCACTTCCGGCATCGACTTCCGATAAAAATTGATACTCTTATTGCTGGCAAACACAACAGGTGTACACATATCCAGTAACCTGGCATCATTCAATGTTTTAATAACCAGTTCAAGACCAATTCCATTCAGATCGCCGGAAGTAAAACCAATTACCGGTTTTTGTAGCTCAACATTCATGTGTAACAATTGAACTTCAAATGTAACGAATCCTGCATCCAAATGAGTTTGGCAATTTCAAATAACAAATTGCTCTTACACCAATCCACTACATTTGCAAACTGTGCAGTACACTTTAAAAAAATCTTTAGGTCAGCATTTTTTGAAGGATGAGAATATCATCCGGCAAATCGTGGATGCATTAGGTGAATATCAATTCACAAGGTTGGTAGAAGTTGGTCCTGGTGGTGGAGCACTCACAAAGCATTTGCTTCAGATTGCTGATGTTGATTTCAAAGCCGTGGAACTGGATGATGAAAAGGTTCAGTTTCTTGAATTAACCTATCCTTCTATCAAAGGAAAAATAATCCATAAAGATTTTCTTGAGATTGATCCACCTTTTGAAGAACCATTTATTGTGATTGGGAATTTTCCGTATAACATTTCTACACAGATCGTTTTTAAAGTATTGGAATGGAAGGACAAAGTTCCGGTGATGATTGGTATGTTTCAGAAAGAAGTAGCCATGCGTATTGCATCAAAACCTGGCAGCAAAGTGTATGGTATTATGAGTGTGCTGGTGCAGGTTTTTTATGAAGTGGAATATTTGTTTGATGTGCCGCAGGATTCTTTCAACCCACCACCAAAAGTTATGAGTGGTGTTATAAAATTCATCCGGAAAGAAACAACTGTTGATTTTAAAGATGAACGATCATTATTCAGTCTGGTAAAAATGGCTTTCAATCAACGAAGAAAAACACTTCGCAATGCAACAAGAAGTTTGTTTGATGAGTCTGTATTAAATGATGACATCTTTAATAAAAGAGCTGAGCAATTAAGCATAGAAGATTTTGCAGCGTTAACCTATAGAATGAAATGAAGACGGCTATCATTACAGCAAATGCACATGAATACTTATCTGATCAACTACAAGAAGCTGGCTGGGGTGTAATGAAGTTCCCGGATGTGACTTATGATGAACTATCACAGATCATTCATGAAGCACATGGCCTGGTGGTTACTACAAGATTGAAGATTGATAAGCCACTTTTAGATAAAGCAGTTAATCTTAAATGGATTGGCAGACTGGGTAGCGGACTTGAACTGATAGATGTTGTTTACGCTGAATCAAAAGGCATTAAATGTTTCAGTTCACCAGAAGGAAATCGTAATGCTGTTGCTGAACACACATTGGGCTTGTTGTTAAATCTCATGAACAGAATTAACCTTAGCTTCTCTGAAGTACAGCAGGGAAAATGGTTAAGAGATGAGAATAGAGGTGATGAACTTTCAGGGAAAACAGTTGGCATAATCGGTTATGGAAATACCGGGTCAGCATTTGCTAAACTGCTTTCATCATTTGATGTTACTGTGCTTGCCCATGACAAATACAAAGATGGATTTGCACAAGATCATGTAAGGGAAGCTACACTTGAACAAATTCAGAAATATGCAGATGTAATCAGTCTTCATCTTCCTTTAACTGAGGAAACTCTTTATTATGCCAACCAATCTTTTTTTGAAGGACTTCAAATGAAACCATATTTCCTGAATGCATCAAGAGGGAAGATAACAGATACATCAGCACTTATTAAAGCCTTACAATCCAATAAAATAAAAGCTGCCGGTATTGATGTTCTGGAAAATGAAAAGCTGACCACGTTAACTCATGAGCAAAACGAACAACTACACTGGCTTTGCAATCAACCTAATGTGATCATTACTCCTCATATTGCAGGTTATAGTCATGAAGCATTCGAAAAAATGGCTATAGTGCTGTTTGCCAAGATTAAAACTGAGCTGTAAGCTTGGTTTGACAGATGAATTTTGTACATTTGTTTATATGCAACGCTGCAAATCAAATTGTGGCGTTGTATTTTTTTTGTGTCATGTAAACGATAATTATATGAGTGAAGTAATGTACGTAACCAAAGAAACCCTTGAAAAAATGAGGGATGAGTTGCAGAAGATGAAGACAGTAGACCGTCCTGCAGCTTCAAAAGCTATTGCTGAGGCAAGAGAAAAAGGAGACCTGAAAGAAAATGCTGAATACGATGCTGCTAAAGAAGCCCAGGGAATGCTTGAAGCAAAAATTGCCCAGTTAGAAGGTTACCTGGCTTCTGCAAGAATTGTAGATACTAGTTCTATAGATACAAGTAAAGTTTCTATTCTTACCAAAGTAACCATTACAAATGTGGCTACTAAAAAAACAGTTACTTACCAGATCGTAGGTGAGAAAGAGGCTGATCTTAAGGCTGGGAAAATTTCTGTGAACTCTCCTATAGGGAAAGGCTTATTAGGTAAGACAGTTGGTGAAGTAGCAGAAGTACAAGCTCCAACAGGTACAATTAAATTCAAAGTAGAAAATATCGCTATTTAAGCTGTTTAATTTTATTCTGGAAGCACTGGCGAAAGCCGGTGCTTTTTTGTTGGTGTCTGTATAGCTTAAAGTATCTGGCACCTTTTATTAACTTCGTTCAAAGTATTGCAATGACCATATTTTCAAAGATCATAAATGGAGAAATCCCTTCTTATAAAATTGCAGAAGACGATAAATTCTTTGCATTCCTGGATATATTTCCTTTTCAATATGGACATACATTGGTTATTCCTAAAATAGAAACAGATAAGATCTTCGATGTGCCGGATGATTATCTGTCAGGCATTCTCGTTTTTGCAAAACCTATCGCCAAAGCAATTGAAAAAGCTTTTCCTTGTAATCGTGTAAACATCATCACTGTCGGATTGGAAGTACCTCATGCACACATCCATCTTATTCCAACTACGAATACTGCCGATATGAGTCCTACAAAAGGAAAAATGAAATTGTCTGCTGAACAATTGCAGGAAGTACAACGTAAGATATTAGAAGCAATGAATGGGTAGCTAGCTTTTCCGCTCCGATTAATCTTCGCTTGCGTCGCACTCTTGTACACAAACAAACACATCAGCTTTTCCATCAACAAATAGTGGTACTGTACATAATCACCATCCATTTATATTTGTACAGTAACAACACATTCTCTCCTTGAGCGGAATCAGGAAATTAGCCGGGCAAACATTATGGTATGGTGTTCCAACCATTGCAACACGTTTTCTTGGTTATGCCACTAATATTTTTCTATTTTGGTTGTACGAACCTGTTAGCACGGCTTTTATTACACAGGTATATGCTATCATTCCTTTTTTAAATATCCTTTTTACCTACGGACTTGAAACAAGCTATTTCCGTTTTATTCAGACAACAGATAAACAGAAATTGTACAATACATTGATGGTTTCAATTGTTTGTACAACAATTTTGTTTAGCGCTATATTTTATTTCTATGCACCACAAATAGCTGAAGCTGTAGAAATGAAAGAACATCCTGAGTATATCAGGTGGATTGCATGGATACTTTTGTTTGATACACTTGCAGTGCTTCCATTTGCTAAACTTCGTCAGGAAGGGAGACCAAAAAGATATGCATTCATAAAAGTGATCAGCATTCTGTTGAACATTGCTTTTATTATTTTCTTTATTGGCATTTTTCCAAACGTAATTGAGAAAGATCCGGATCATTTCATCAGTAACATTTACGATCCATCCATAGGAATTGGTTATTACATCATCGCAAATATTATTGCCAGTGCAATCACTTTATTATTATTGATAAAAGAGTTTCGCTTTAAGTTTCAGTTTGATTCTGCTTTATGGAAAGCGGTGATGAAATATTCCTATCCACTTATCATCGTAGGCTTAGGTGGAATGGTCAACGAAATGCTCAGTCGGGTCATCTACTTACGAGTTGTTGATCTGCCAAGAGAAGAAGCACTTCGTCAACTGGGTATTTTCGGTGCCAATTACAAACTGGCTGTATTGATCACCATTTTCATCCAGGTTTTTCGCTTAGGGGCAGAACCTTTTTTCTTCAACCAGGCAAAAGAAAAGAATGCTCCATCAACTTATGCAAGAGTCATGAAGTTCTTTGTAATCGTTTGTTGTTTTATGTGGCTGGCGATCGTTACTAATCTTCCTATAATTAAATACATAGGATACGGTGAAAATGCTGAAGAATATGGACAAGGTTTAAAGATTATTCCAATCTTAGCTATGGCTAGTGTGCTATTAGGTATATACTATAATCTTACTGTTTGGTATAAACTCACCAATAAAACATTAACCGGAGCCTGGATCACACTGGCCGGAGCTGTAATAACAGTTGTATTAAACCTTTGGTGGATTCCGTTATTTGGCTACGTTGGCAGTGCATGGGCTACATTCTGTTGTTATGCTTTCATGATGTTGATTAGTTATGTACTGGGTCAGAAATATTATCCTATTCCTTATGCTTCAATAAAGCTTGTTGCATACATTTTACTATCTATAGGCCTATATCTTGTCTATTCAGGAATAAGAACTATTAATGATAGTGCCTGGTTTAGTATTATTATTTCAATTGTAATGCTTCTTCTCTTTGCAGTTATGATTTCTATAGGCGAAAAAAAGGAACTTCAAAACCTTCCATTCTTTCGAAAGAAAATCGTTCAATAATGTATTGAGCAGTGCAATTTTGTATCTTCCACTTTAGCAGGCTTTAATATAATTCCCTCCATTGAAAGCAATTGGTGCATTAATTGCTGTAAATAAATCATTTATACAGTGCAAGTGGCAAGTAAACAACAAGGTTCAAAAAAACTTCAGTTTAAGTATCTACCTGGTTTTGTTGAATTCTTAAAGTCGAAAAGACTTAAAGAATTCATCAGGGTTCAGATACGATATTCCCGTGAAGTAAAACTTCCGCTGTTACGTTTTTTCGAGAAAATGAGCGATGAGCAGATCGTTGAAATGTCTGTTCCTTCTACAACAGAATTTCTGGATAGCATCATTTATGGCCAGGCAAAAGAACATATTGAGGAAGCCAACAAAAAATGGATCGAAAACCAATTAGATATAGTTGACAAGCATGATATTGATGCAAGTGATATATCACTGGTTAGTTATATCAGGAAAAAATCAATGCTCTCATTCTTGCCGGAATATACTGCTATACTGGCTGATGCTTTAGCTGTCATCAACGAGATAGATACATTAAATTTAGAATCCGATCTGCATGCAACTAATACTTACATAGATATTTTAAAAGAACAGGTAAATCAACACTCCCATTTTATTGAAAGAATAACCGAAACTTCTCCTGGTATTATCTATGTTTTTGACCTGCTGAACGATAAAGAAGTATATGCGAATAACATGATGACCCAGTTATTAGGTTATGAACCTGACGACTGGAAGAAACTTGATAAAAGTTTCGTGGAAGAATTGATTCATCCGGATGATATTCCTGTTATTGAAGCCAATCAAAAAGCATTTGCCGATGCTTCAGACGGAGAAGTAAGAAGTATAAAGTATCGTATAAAGGATAAGTCAGGTAATTACAGGTGGATGCAAACACATGAATCGGTTTTTAAAAGAACTACCGATGGAATTGTGTGGCAGGTAATCGGGATTGCATTAGACATTAGTGCTGAAAAGAAAACTGCTGATGAATTACAGAAAAGAGAGCAACAACTTTTAGAAGCACAGGAAATTACTAATCTCGGTAGCTTTTCCTGGAACCTGACAACAAACATTCGAGAAGCCACTCCTGAATTCTACAAGATATTAAATGTAAAGCCAGGAACATCCCTGGATGCATTCTTACAACACGTGCATCCTTATGATCGAATAAGAGTTAAGAATGCAATGAGTGAAACGATAAACAATCATCTTCCACTTGATGTAGAATTCCGTTTCGAAGTGAATGATCATGAAAGAATCATTTGGTTTAAAGCTGCAGTTCGAGAGAACAATGAAGGACATTACCTGATGCAGGGAACGGCAATGGATGTTACGGAACGTCATTCCATCATTCAGAAATTACAACGCACAGAAGAGATCAATAAAAAAGCACAGGCACTTACACATCTTGGTAACTGGACATGGGATTTGAAGAAAAACAAATTAGAATGGAGCGATGAACTGTATCGCATGTATGATCTTGAACCTGGTATAGAAATACCAAATGAATTTGTTGCTTCTTTCAATCATCCGGAAGATGCCGATAAAATATCGGACATCATGGCTGCATCAATGCAAAGCCATGAACCCTACGATTTTTATTACCGGATCATTTTAAAGAATAAGAAAATCAAAACACTTCATGCAATTGGTGAAGTATTAGCAGATGAAAATGGCACAGCCTATAAGATGATCGGAACATTGCAGGATGTTACTGAAAGAGAAGACCTGATAGCCAGGATGCGAAACAATGAAATATTGTACAAGCAGGCGCAATCGCTTTCTCATATAGGTAATTGGCGTTGGAATATTAATACTAAGGAACTTGAATGGTCTGATGAAATGTACCGGATATATGGTTTGGAACCTCAGTCAGAGAAAATTACACTGGAACGTTTCAAAAGTTTTATTCATCCTGATGATCGGGATTACATTGATGTTAATATCTCGAACTACAAAGAAAAATACGACGACATATTTAAAATAATTACTGATGAGGGTGACGTAAAAGTCATCCATTCCATTGCAGAAATGCAATACGATAAAAAAGGTCAACCTGAATTTATCATCGGAACTGAGCAAGATGTTACGGAAAAAGAACAGTTAATTGATGAACTGCAAACAAGTAAAGAACTATACAAACAGTCTTTAGAAATATCACGAATAGGAAACTGGACGTGGAATGTGAAGGAAAATGTAGTGAATTGGGACGAGCAGACTTTTAGAAATTTTGGGATCACACCATTTTCAATCTCTGTTGATTTCGATTCTTATATGTCAATGGTTCCTGAAGAAGAAAAAGAACCTTTAAAAACAGCGATTTTCAATTGTTTTAATCATCATCACCCTTACAATATAACACATTCGATCATCTGGCCAAATGGCGAACGAAGATATATACAATCAAAAGGAGAAGTATTGTTAGATGAGAATCGTGAGGTTTTTAAGATGATTGGAACAGCACAAGATGTTACAGAAAGAGAAGAATTGATCAATCGTTTACAAAGAAGCGAATCTTTATACAAACAGGCACAATCAATTGCTCATTTGGGTAATTGGATATTTAATGTTGAGAATGGCAAGTTATTCTGGACAGAAGAATTGTATCGTATATATGGTTTAGACCCAAATAGTGAAGAACTGTTATGGGACAAATTTATGGAACTAGTTATTGAAGAAGACAGAGAAATAGTAACTGCTTTTTCTGATGAAGCTTTAAAAACGGGGAAGTCTTTTGAAATGTATCATCGTATCAAAAGAATGAGTGATGGGGTAGTTAGAACAATTCATGTTAGGGGAGAAGGGTTGATTGATGAGAATAAAAATGTTTATCAACTTTATGGAACTTCACAAGACGTTACAGAGCAACAGCAGATAGAGCAGGAATTAAGAGAGAATCAAAACTTTATTAAGAAAATTGCTGATGCTACACCTTCTATCATAACATCGTATAATATTAATACAGGTAAGTATCGTTTTATCAGCCAGGGAATTCGTTCGCTACTTGGTTATGAGCCGGAAGATGTATTTGAAAAAGGAGTAGAATTTCTTTCAACCTTGATCCATCCTGACGATGTTGATCCTATAAACAAAAAAAATGCAGATGCTTTAACGCAAGCCAATCTTCCTGAAAATGAAGACCAGGACCTAATTGTAGATTTTCAGTATAGAATGAAAAGAGCTGATGGAGAATATCGTTGGCTTCATACTTTCGGAACTGTATTCGATCGTAATGCCCAGGGCAAGGTTGAAAACATATTAAATATATCAATTGATATTACTGATAGAATAAAAGCAGAAGAAACAGTTGCAGAACAACAAAAGTTTATTTCACATATAGCAGAAGCATCTCCAACCATTCTTTACTTGTTTGACCTTGAGCAAAACAAATTTTTATATCTTAATAAAGAGGTTACTGTGGTATTGGGATATACTCCTGAAGAGATACTTGCATTAGGAGATAAAGTGTATATGTATTTGCATCCTGATGATACCATCAAATCTCCTGAAACATATATAAAGTATAAACAGGATGGTGCAGCAACCATGCATCAATTTGAAGGACGGATCATGAGCAGAGCAGGAGAATGGAAATGGTTGCTTACCAGAGAAGTGGTGTTTAAAAGAAATGATGAAGGAAAAGCAATTCAGGTACTTGGTTCAGCTTTAGATATTACTGACCGAAAAGAGATGGAAGGAAGTTTATCGAAGAAAAATGTTGAACTGGAACAATCAAATGCTAATCTTGAAGAGTTTGCTTATGTAGCAAGCCATGATTTGCAGGAGCCTCTTAGAAAGATCGCCATTTTTGGAGATAGATTATTAGTTAATCATGCTGATGGTCTTAATGAAGATGGTCAAATGTTTCTTCAGAAAATAGTTGATTCATCTAAGCGAATGCAGGGAATGATCAATGATCTTTTATCAGTGTCTTTACTGTCAGGCGATAAATCATTCCAGAAGTATAGTTTAAATACAATCTTAAATGATGTACTTCAAACACTGGAATTTAAGATAGAGGCAAAAAAGGCAACAGTCAAAGCTGATGAATTACCGGAAGCTCATGTTATTCCTTCGCAAATGCGGCAGTTATTTCAAAACCTAATCAGCAACTCTTTGAAGTTTGTTTCTTCTGATCGGAAACCGGAGATTATTATTACTCATTCAAAAATGAAACAATCAGACCTTCAACATCTTGGCTTACCTGCAGATAAACAATATGTAAAAATTGATGTAGCAGATAACGGTATTGGTTTTCAAAACGAATATGCTAATAAGATATTTACCATATTTCAGCGATTACATGGAAAGTTTGAATATGAGGGTACAGGAATTGGCCTGGCTATTTGTAAAAAAATTGTTGAGATACATGAAGGTGCCATTTTTGCATCTGGTAAACCAGGAGAAGGATCTGTTTTCTCAATAGTGATACCATTATAAATTTTGAAATACTATTTCAGTATCGCACCATTCATTGATCAGTTTCCCTTATTTTTGCACCCCTCAAGCGGATGTGGCGAAATTGGCAGACGCACTAGACTTAGGATCTAGCGCCGCAAGGCATGTAGGTTCGACCCCTATCATCCGCACAAAATTAATCCCGTATATATCGGGATTTTTTATTGCTGCTTAACAGCATTTTAACGGCATTTCTTTCAAAACGACTGCTGACACTGCTAATACAGCTTCGTATTTAGCCTTCAAACGCCTACTTTTGCAGCCCATTAGAAAAAATGTTATGGCTACAATTACAAGAGAAAATATCGGGCTGCTGAATGATAAACTCACAGTTAAACTTTCAAAAGAAGACTATTTACCTGCTTTCGAAAAAAGTTTGAAGAACTATGCTAAGAATGCAAACATTCCCGGGTTTAGAAAAGGAATGGTACCTGCAAGTTTGGTGAAAAAAATGTATGGCCAGAGTGCTTTTACAGATGAAGTACTTCGTGCAATTGATAAAGAGATGAATGAGTATTTGGGTAAGGAGCAACTGGATATTTTTGCCCAGCCATTGCCGATGAATTTCGATATGAACCAGGTGGATATGAACAATCCGGCTGAGTATTCTTTCGACTTTGAAGTAGGATTGAAGCCCGAGATCAACATCAATGCAAATGATCTGAAGGTTACAAAATACAAAGTGATCGTTACGGATGAAATGGTGAATGAAGAGATCACTCGTTTACAAACACGTCATGGAAAAATGACTGAGCCTGAAGTTGTAACCAATGATGAGAATGTATTGAACGTAAATTTTGTTGAAGTTGATGCTTCCGGAAATGAAGTGGAAGGTGGAATTAAGAAAGACAATTCTGTTTTAGTAAAATATTTTTCTGAGGCAGTTCGTCCGAAATTGATTGGTTTAAAGAAAGATGACTCATTAGTGATCAATCTTGCAGAAGCATTTGATGAAAAAGAAAGAGCAACTATTGCTGCAGATCTTGGAGTAGCTGTAGAAGATGCTGCATCCAAAAATTTCAAGTTAGAAGTAACCAAGGTTGGACATGTAGAAAAAGCTGAGTTGAACGAAGAATTCTTCAAAGCAGTGTATCCTGCCAACGAAATAAACAATGAAGCAGATTTTAGAAATACTTTGAAAGCTGAAATAGAAAAGTATTACGAACAACAGGCTCGTAACCAGGTTCACGATCAGATATATCATGTATTAGTAGATCATACTAATATTGAGTTCCCTGAAAATTTCCTGAAGAAATGGTTGCAGACCGGTGGCGAAAATCCAAAATCTGCAGAGGAAGCAGAAAAAGAATATCCATCTTTCGCTAATCAATTAAAATGGACACTGATCAGTTCAAAGCTTATTACGGATAATAAAATTGAAGTAACGCCTGATGATATTAAAGCCTTTGCTAAACAGCAATTATTTGGCTACATGGGTATGAGTAATTTTGGTGAAGATCAGCCATGGATGGAAGATTACCTTAATAAGATGATGAAGGACCAGAAATATGTTGAGGATAGCTACCATCGCATCAGCACAGAAAAATTATTTACTGTTCTTGAAACACAGGCTCAGGCTACAGAACAGGAAATAAGTGCAGAAGCATTTGCTGAAAAATTGCACCATCATCATCACTAAGAAATTAAATAGCCTTTCAAATGAAGGGCTATTTTTTTGAAAGCTTGGTTCCTTCATAGATTTCAGCAAGTGAAATATTAAAGTCAGCTGTTTTGATCAGGATGTGTTCTTCTAAAAACTTGTATTCCTTCAGCTCCCAAACTCCATTCTCAATACGAGTAAAGAACTCTACATTGACAACATCAGTGTCAATCAAGACGTACTCCTTCAAAGTTGGAATTGCTCTGTAAAGTTTGAATTTAGTCCCTCTATCGTATTCTTTGGTTGACGGAGATAAAATCTCTATTACAACAGAAGGATTGATCACAGTGTCTTCATCTAGTTCTGAGGATTGAAGTTCTCCGCAGTAAATAGTTATATCAGGATAGGTGTATAGTGTGTTTTCCGGAATATTCAGCCTCATATCACTCCCAAAAGGTTGACAGGGTTTGCCACTTAAACGATGAGCCAGTCGTCCATAAACATTTTTGAAGATGAAATTGTGCCTTGTATTGGCTCCAGTCATGGCAAATATTTCTCCCTGGAAATACTCATGTTTGCTCTGAGAGGCTTTCTCAAATGATAAATACTCTTCTTCGGTGAGCTTTGTTTTTCCGTAAGCTATAGCAGGCTCTCTAACATCATGCATACTCAAATTTACTTTTTCTGGCAGGTATATAAAAGATTTTATCGGAAATATTGTCGGCTTTGCCGCTTTGCACAGTATTTGAGTATCAAACTATCTTATATCTAAATCTCTTACCTTCAACGAGTAAAATACACAATATGGATTTTGGAAAAGAGTTCGAAAAATATGCAGTTAAACACGTAGGAATTAGTAGTGCTACGGTTCAAAATGTAACAAGGCACCAGGTTTCTAATCTTACTCCTTATATCATCGAAGAAAGACCATTGAATGTTGCCAGCATGGACGTTTTTAGCCGATTGATGATGGATAGGATCATTTTTATGGGTGAAGCAGTGAACGATTATGTGGCAAATATTGTAACTGCTCAGATGCTTTTCTTAGAAAGTACGGATAGAACAAGAGACATTCAAATGTACCTGAACAGTCCTGGGGGAAGTGTTTATGCAGGATTAGGTATTTATGATACAATGCAATTTATCAACCCAGATGTTGCTACTATTTGCACCGGTATGGCAGCAAGTATGGGTGCCGTTTTACTTTGTGCCGGTGCTCCGAAAAAGAGAACAGCATTAAAACACAGCCGAATAATGATTCACCAGCCAAGTGGTGCTATTGGTGGTCAGGCAAGTGATATTGCTATTACTGCAAGAGAGATCAGGAAGATAAAAGATGAGTTATACGAGATCATCTCTCATCATTCGGGAAAAACAGCAGAGCAGGTATCGAAAGATTCTGACCGTGATTTCTGGATGAGTGCTGAAGCAGCTAAAGAATATGGAATTGTAGACGAGGTGTTGTTTACCAATCCGAAGAAAGAAAAGAAATCAACCTTATAATTATAAAGACTGATAATAAAAACTGATATGAATCCATTGTACAAAAACCCGTTTTTTGAAGAAGGTGAAAGTGATGAAGAGCCGGATCTTGAAGAAGCAAAACCTCCTAAAGAAGAACATTCTCCTTATATCCTAAAAAAAATGGAGCAGCTTTTTCTTAAGAGCCGTTCTGTATATCTCTGGGGTGCAGTTGAAGATAAATCTGCTAAAGAAGTGGTTACAAAACTGCTACTGTTAGATGCTGATAAGCCAGGTGAAGAGATCAAATTCTACATAAATAGTCCTGGTGGTGTAGTAACCAGCGGTATGGTTATTTATGATACCATCAAGTTGATAAAATCTCCGGTTTCAACTATTTGCATGGGCTTAGCAGCAAGTATGGGATCAATTTTATTAAGTGTGGGACAAAAAGGAAGAAGATTTATTTATCCTCACGGTGAAGTGATGATCCATCAGCCAAGTTTGGGTGGATATTTAAGAGCTACTTCAGCTGATATTGAGATACAAGCCGAACAAATGGAAAAAACTAAATTGTTGGGTGCTAAGATTTTAGCTGAGAATTGTGGCCAAACGGTTGAGAAAGTATTGAAAGATTTTGACCGTGACTATTGGATGGATGCTGAAATGGCTATCAAATACGGAATAGTTGACGGAATAGTAGATAAGCTTTAAAAATTGTAAGTTTTTCCTTCAAATCAGCGTTATTTAACCTGATTTAAGGAGGAATGGTGCAACAGATTATTAGATTTGTAGCTCATTAGGTCAGATACATCCCCTGATTAATAAACGATATGGCTAAACAAACACATTTACATTGTTCATTTTGCGGTAGAAGCCGTGATGAGGTGAAGATCCTTATTGCCGGCCAGGAAGGTCATATCTGTGAGAATTGTGTTGAACATGCCCAGGAAATTATTGCCCAGGAGCTGCAGGTTAAAAATGAAACAACATCTAGCCAGTTTAAATTCACCATTAAAAGACCAATAGAATTAAAGAATTTTCTTGATGAATATATAATTGGACAGGAAGATGCAAAAAAGGTTCTTTCAGTTGCCGTTTATAATCATTACAAGAGAATTACGCACAAGCAACAAACGGATGATATTGAAATTGAAAAAAGCAATATCATCATGGTGGGTGAAACAGGTACCGGTAAAACCTTATTGGCAAAAACCATTGCCCGTTTACTAAATGTTCCTTTTGCTATTGTTGATGCTACGGTATTTACAGAAGCAGGATATGTTGGTGAAGATGTTGAAAGCATGCTCACAAGGTTATTGCAGAATTGTAATTACGATGTGGCTGCAGCTGAAAGAGGTATTGTTTATATTGATGAGATAGATAAGATAGCCCGTAAAGGTGATAATCCATCTATTACAAGAGATGTAAGTGGTGAAGGTGTTCAACAGGGATTATTGAAGATGCTTGAAGGAACAGAAGTTTTGGTTCCGCCACAAGGTGGAAGAAAACATCCTGAGCAGAAAATGATAAAGGTAGATACCAGAAACATTCTCTTTATCTGTGGTGGTGCTTTTGATGGAGTAGATAAGATCATCAGTCGTAGAATAAACACAAATGCAATTGGTTTTACCAATAAAGAAAAGCAGGAAACACAGCGTAAGCATTTGCTGGAATTCATCAATGCCCAGGACCTGAAGAGTTTTGGTTTGATACCGGAATTACTCGGACGTTTACCTGTGGTAACTCACCTAAATCCTTTAGATGCAGAAACCTTACGCAGCATTCTTACTGAGCCTAAGAATTCATTGCTGAAACAGTACACGAAGCTATTTGAACTGGAAGGAATAGAACTGACGATTGATGGTGCAGTACTTGATTTTATGACGGCCAAAGCATTGGAATATAAACTTGGAGCAAGAGGTTTAAGAAGCATTTGCGAAAGCATTTTAACCGATGCAATGTTTGAATTGCCAGGTACAGGACAAAAAAGTTTACATGTAACCATGGATTATGCAGAAAGAATGTTTGATAAGAGCAAGCTCAGTCATTTGAAAGTTGCATAAAAGGATAAATATTTTAGATGAAAGGCGATCAATTGTTGGTCGCTTTTTTGTTGAATAGAATATCCGAACGTACAAGTGAGTACCTCAGGATATAGCTTGACAAAATTTGGTTTCGGTGAATCTCGTTCCTCGATTTGACACAACGAAGCTAAATTGTAGATTTACCGCTGGAAAAAATCACATTAAAAACTATATCAATGGAAGAATTAATCAATCGTGTATCAGCAGAAGCAGGAGTAACACCTGAGCAGGCAAAAAAATCTATTGAAGCCGTAGCAAACTTTGTAAAAGAGAAATTTCCGATGATGGCCGGAGCAGTTGATCAATTGTTCGGAGCCGGAGGTGATAATTAAAAAGAAAATGTCCCGCAATTAGCGGGACATTTTTTATTGAAGTACGTCTCTTGCGATAACTAATTTCTGTATCTCTGAAGTTCCTTCTCCAATGGTGCAAAGTTTTGCATCACGATAATGTTTTTCTACAGGGAAATCTTTAGTATAACCATAACCTCCAAATATCTGCACAGCATCATTCGCTACACGAACTGCCACTTCACTAGCATAATATTTAGCCATTGCAGATTCTTTGGTCATCTTCATGCCTTTATTCTTAAGATCACATGCCTGCCAGATCAAAAGATCTGAAGCCATGATATCAGTAGCCATGTCTGCCAGTTTAAAACTAATCCCCTGGAAGTTGGCTATTGGTTGATCGAACTGGTGTCTCTCTTTCGAATATTGCAATGCAGCTTCATAAGCACCTTTGGCAATACCTGCAGAAAGAGCAGCGATAGAGATTCTACCACCATCTAAGATCTTCATGGCTTGTCTGAAACCATCACCTACTTCACCCAAACGATTAGTGTCAGGAATTCTGCAGTTATCGAATATCATTTCTGCTGTTTCACTGGCTCTCATACCAAGCTTGTTTTCTTTTTTGCCGGCATTGAAACCTGGTGTTCCTCTTTCAACAATAAAGGCAGTTGAGTTGCCACTCTTTCTTGGCTCACCAGTTCTACAGATAACAACTGCTACATCACCACTTTTACCATGGGTTATCCAGCTTTTTGTGCCATTTAAAACCCATTCATCACCATCTTTAGTTGCAACGGTTTTCATATTGCCTGCATCACTTCCGGTGTTGGGTTCTGTTAATCCCCATGCACCAATAAATTCTGCTGTGGCCAGTTTGGGTAGATATTTTCTTTTCTGCTCTTCAGTTCCGAAGTTCATGATATGCCCCGTGCATAAAGAATTATGTGCGGCAAGGCTAAGACCAATAGAGCCACATATTTTAGATATTTCCTGTATCACTGCATTGTATTCAAAATAGGAGAGACCAGATCCACCATATTCTTCAGGTACCAGCATTCCCATAAAGCCAAGCTTCCCCATTTCTTTGAAAATCTGAACTGGAAATTCCTGGCTTTCATCCCACTCCATTACTCGTGGTTTGATATGTTGGTTAGCAAAATCTCTGGCAGTTTGGGTTACCTGTTCTGTTATCTCTGTAGGCTGAAAATTCATAAAAGCGAACGATTGTTAGTTTTGCAAATGTAGGGGATGCAAAATAACTGTTGCATTATTTTTTCTAATGTATAGTTACGCAGGCAACAATCTCCTCATACGACTGATTTGTTATGATTTCTATCTTTTTTAGATCTTCCAATGAATTGAACTTTTTATTTGTTTGACGATATGCCAGTATTGCAAGAGCAATGTCTCTGTTGATGGCAGGACATTCGATCAATTCATGAACATAAGCAGTATTGATATTGATCTTTTTTTCTGCAGGAGTAACTATTTTCAGGTAAGATTTTATAACCTGGAAGGTAGAGTCTTTTAAGCCATAAGTTTTTGCTACTTCCTCAATAGAAGTGAAGCCTTTGATCCTGTTTCTATACTTAACAATTCGTTCGCTCAGAACGTCACCAATGCCCGGCAAAGATTTCCATTCTTCAACGGTAGCAGTATTGATGTCAATCGGAGTAACAGTTTTGTTCTTAGGGCTATATTCTTCCCTGTTATACGATTGATATTTGTTAGGAGTATAATAATTGTTTGTCGTTTCAATTCTTGCATAAGGAATAATACGATCTGCATCTTCTTTCTTCAGGCTGTAGATCTTCCTAAGATCATCCGGCTTACGAAATTTTCCACCTTTGTTCCGATAATTGATAATAGTTCTTGCGGTACGTTCAGGAAGTCCGAGTGTAATAAAACCATCCTCATCCAGTGTATTCGGATCGAAAGTAAATAGCTTGGGCTTTCTCTTTTGTTCGGGAGCAGAAAATGGAGTCTGCCAACCTTCGTTTTCATTTGATCGTTCTTTACCAGAAGATCTGTTTACAGTTTCTTTTTGTAACTGTGGACTGATCGCTACTGTAGTTTTCTTTGGAGAGAATAAATTCGGGAGATAAATAAATCCTGCAATGATCAACAACAGAATAATGAACGCATTTCGTTCTTTTCTCGAAAAAGAGAAATAATCTTTCAACCAACTCATACAATACATTTTACAGCTTACAGGTCAAGCCATCGTAAGCCAGGTGAATGTTTTGCGGAAGCTCCGCATTGATTAGTTGGTGAAATCCTAATTGGTGACTAATATGAGTGAAGTAAGCTTCGGGTATCTCTAATTCTTCTACTAAAGTGATTGCCTGATCCAGTGTAAAATGCGAAATGTGTTGTTTTTTTCTAAGGGCATTTACCACCAGGATCTTTGAGCCTTTGATCTTTTGCTTTTCTTCTTCTTCAATCCTATTAGCATCTGTAATATAGGTAAAATCTCCGAAACGAAAAGCATACACCGGCATTTTATGATGCCACACAAGGATAGGGGTGACTTCAATATCTCCTACTATAAAAGGAGTTTCGTCTATGGTGAACATTTTTAACTCCGGTACACCAGGATATTTTGTTTCTGCGAAAGCATAATAAAAATCCCTTCTTAATGCTTCTTCGGTAAGGGTATTAGCATATACTTCCATTGGTTTTTGCATGAAAAAGTTATAAGCTCTTACATCATCTAATCCTCCAATATGATCTTTATGAGGATGGGTAAAAACTACAGCATCTAGATGTCTGATATTGAGCCGCAACATTTGGTAGCGAAAATCCGGTGTGGTATCAACTACTAATGTGGTCGTATCAGATTGTACAAGAATGCTGCTGCGAAGCCTTTTATCTTTAGGATCTTGTGATTGGCAAACTTCACAATCACAGCCGATCATTGGAATACCGGTACTGGTTCCTGTGCCGAGAAAAGTTATGGTGAGAGATGGAGAAGACACTCTCAAATGTATCGAATGATTTTTATTCAACTTCAGGAGAAGAACTTTTCAGCACTTCTTCATAAAGTTTCTGACTCTCGTGTGTGAGTTTATCAATTTCAATATTCAACTGTGGGATCAATTCAATAAGTGTATTGATTCTCCCTTCAGTATTTAGGAATTTATTTAATACCACTACCCTTGTTTGCTCCAGAATACAATATCCACTCTGAAATGTTCCTCTTTCATAACGAACCTTGTAATCAGATTCTCCTAAAATATCTTCCAGTTTATCGAGGCTTGTTTGTGTGTATTTCATAATTCAAAAAAAGTCAATGGTCAATGGTCAATGGTCAATGGTCAATGGTCAATGCTCAATGGTCAATTGTAAATTGTTATTGGTATATTG
>JAEWJK010000016.1 GCA_023386555.1 Bacteroidota bacterium
AATGTCCTGGTATAGAAATAGCCTTTGCAGAAAAAGCGAGCAGTTGCAACAAGCTACACTTTCAGCAACCCAAACAGCGAAACAGTTCAGTAAAGAATCACAGCTAAATCAACAGATGTGATACAGCTTCATCAAAGCGTTGAATGGATGTGCTGTATTATCATCCATTCTTGATCTTTTTGTAACTTTTTCCATCAAGGGAAAAAGTTATTAATAAAGAAAAAAGCGGCTTCGGATTCACAATCATTTGTTGGTGACAACACCAACAAAGGCTAGAGGTCAGCATGACATGCGCCTTGAAAGAATGCCTCAGCAAAGATCATCACGCTGCTACACCATCAGCCATCTTACCTGCATCTTTTTCTGCCTAACAAAATGTCCTGGTATAGAAATAGCCTTTGCAGAAAAAGCGAGCAGTTGCAACAAGCTACACTTTCAGCAACCCAAACAGCGAAACAGTTCAATAAAGAATCACAGCCAAATCAACAGATGTGATACAGCTTCATCAAAGCGTCGAATGGATGTGCTGTTCTTCATCCATTCTTGATCTTTTTGTAACTTTTTCCATCAAGGGAAAAAGTTATTAATAAAAGAAAGAGAGGGTCAGTGCTAAAGCCCGGTTTTAAATTTATTCATTTTGTCTACAGCTAAAGGCTATAGCTATTTGTTTAGAAATCACTAGCAGAAAAGCCTTGCGTCTTAGCGCCATTGCGGTTAATTCTTCTTCAAGCCGTTGTTGGTCGCCTGACCAACAACATTACATTGTATGAGTATCTATCCCTTCATCACCATTACATGAATCATATTTCCTTCCACATCTATAAAACTTCGTTGCTGAATGTAGCGTTCAAGTGCATCTATTAATCTTCTTGCGATGATCCTTTCGGGAGTAGCGAGTATTACTACAGCACCCGAACTAAGAAACGCAGTGATCATTCGTTGCACAGCTTCAATGTCGGCGGCAGCATAATTAACATCACTCAGCAGCACAATGTCTGGTGTAATGGTATGGTCATACTCACTCCAGTCTATCACCTGTGCAGTTACATTCTTAAAATGATTGTGTGCAATGGAATACTGCATGCATTGCACAGCTTCGGTACTTATATCACTGGCTACCACAGCATCAGCCCAACGGCATACCAGTAATGATGGCAGTGCAAGTCCTGCTCCCAGCTCCAGTACCTTTTTATACATAAATATATCCGGGTGCAGCATAGCAAACTTGCATAGGGCAATAGCAGCCGGCCATAACCTTGCCCAGAAGGGAAACATGGGCTTTTCACCGGAGACACATGCCTTATCATAAGCAGATCGAATAAATGCTTCGTCAGGAATAAAAGCGGTTAACTGCTCTCCGATGAAATTGAATGTGGTTAGGTGATAATGGTCTGGAACAGGCATATAAGAGGTGCAAGGTAAATCATATAAACTATGCAGTGAGGGGAGCAAATGGTTTGCAGTGTTTGGCGTTTGTTGGTCTTGTAAACAATCAACAACGGCATCCAAAAAATTATTCATGAAACTGGTCTTCGAGAGCTTAGACTGACAATAAGAGAGTTTCAAACTGGCATTTCACAACAGACTCACATCGATACTATCTGTCATTGATTTTTGTCAACGTTATTTCTTATCAATAAGCAATACCCACCCAATATACCAGTGGTAGCTTTGCAGTACAATAAGATTGCTTAGAGGGAATATTATTATAACCAATAGTGAACATATTTTCTAACGATAAATCATTTATTATGACAACAACATTCACAATCCTTTTCCTGATAGTAGTGGTATTTGCTGCATCTCTACTGTGGGTGCTGAGAACAAATATCAAACGGCAGGACAGAGGTTAACAACTTTACGTTTTCATTGTACATTCAACAAAATGATCCGCAGAAGCGGATCATTTTATTTGACCAAATCCAACATCGAAATCATTGGGTTAATGCTTTATCACCTGTGCTAAATGTTTTTCATCATTTCCCGACAGAATAAGAAAATATACACCTGCAGGCAGATCAACGATATTGATCGTCATCATGCTGCTACCAGACTCTACAGGTAGTTGGCGTAATACTTTCCCTGCAACATTTGTTATAACCAGTGAGCGGTATAAGGACTGTTTAAAGGAGAGGTTAATATTATCTTTCGTTGGGTTAGGATAGACTTTGATGATATGATTGTTTTCAAACCGAACAGTTCTTGTGCCTAATATTTGTTTTCTTCCATCCAGGTCTACCTGCTCAAGCCTGTAATAGTTAAGACCCTTAGATGGAATGTCATGATAGTATGTATAATAATGTGCTGTAGCAGAATTGCCATTAGCTGCCACCGTACCCAGTTCGATAAAATTCCTGCCGTCAATACTATGGCTTACGATGAACATTTTATTATTAGCTTCTGAGGCTGTATTCCATTCAAGTATTGCACGGCCTTCCTGCGATTTAGCTGTATAGCTAATCAATTGAACCGGTAATACATCAGGGTGTGAGATCTTTTTGGCAAATACACCACCTTTGTAGGAACGATACACTACTAAAATATCATCACCATCAAAAGCCATCGTGATATTACTGCTTTCACTTGGCGTAAAAGCAGAGTTACCCACTACCGTCCAATTATCAGTAGAACTTGAACCTGTAAACTTCTTCACAGTGGCTTTAGATGCTGCTGGTCCATCACTATACGCTACATAAGGAGTATTTCCACGATACATAAAATGGTAACCAAAAGAATATGATGGCCTTGTACTGTTGCCAATGTCTTGCCAGTCGCTACCATCAAAATACTCCACCCTGTCTTTATACTTAACATGCAATATATTGTTTTGCATAAAGAGCTCGGGAAAGCTTTCATCTCCTAACGAAAAACCTCTTGGCCCTAATAATTCCCAGGCGGTACCGCTAAACCTCATAACAGTTAAATTAGTGTTTGCTCCTGCATCTCTGAAAGCAATATGCGGTATGTTATTAAATACATTGATCGTTACATCTGAAACAGCAGATGGTGTAAAACCCGCTGAGCCTACTGTTACCCACGCCGATCCATTGTATTGTTTAACTGTTGCCTTATCACTTTGTGTTGGATCTCGATATACGATGTAGGATGGTGCTCCATTGCCGTCGTATGTAATATTAAAACTAGAACTAACGGCAATACTTCCACTTCCAAACGAAGCTGATTGTATCGTTTGCCACGAGGTGCCATCGTATTTTTTCATCACAACAGAATGATTCCCTGAAACCACCTGGCGATAAACTACAATAGGTGCATTGGTGTTATCGAAATGTAGTGAAAGGGGTATTACATTACTTGCAATTGAAGCACCCACATCTTCCCAGGTTGTACCATTATAACGCACTATCATTAGGGTGTTGCTGCTATTGGTATAGATATAATATGGCATAGTGCCATTATCGAAACAAAGTCGGGAATAATCCACAGAGGCCGGAGTAAAATCTTCAGTACCCACCGTTTCCCAGATGGTACCATTAAACTTTTTTACATTGCCTTTATTGCCTGTTCCCCTGTAATAGATATAAGGAGTAGTGCCATTGAATACAAAACGTGCCAGTGCATCAGTTATGTACAGGTTGGTAACCATGCCAGCTCTTTCCCAGCCGGTACCTGCAGCATTCAGTTTCATTACCACAGCCTCGTTGTAAGTGTTGGTACTAGGTCCACTGGCATAGGTTACATAAGGAGTAGTACCATCTACGGCCAGCGACAGGTTATAAGCACCTGCAGTAGAGAAACCTTCATTGCCAACGGTAATCCAGTTTGTTCCATCAAACTTTTTTACCGTGGCTCGTTGACCGTTTATAGATGCATCATCTTTATAAGCAACATACGGTACACCACCACTAATCTTAAGAGAAACGAAGGTTGCAGTACCAGTAGAGAATCCCTGGCTTCCCACAGGTTCCCAGGTAGTTCCGTTGAACTTTAGCACACATACTTTGTTACTGTATTCAAAGCTGGAATAAGCAATGTATGGGGTAGTTCCGTCAAACGCTAAGCAAGTATATTGAACCATTCCGGCTCCAATAACAGGTAAGCCAAAGCCGGCAGTGCCTACAGTTTCCCAGCTTGTGCCATTAAACTTTTTTACTGTTGCACCGTTAGATGCATCGGTATCTTTATACGAAACATAAGGCGTGTTGCCCAGGAAAGCCAATGAAAAGTCTGCGCCATTACCAAAGCCGGGTGTGCCAACATTTTCCCATGCAGTGCCATTGAATTTTTTTACAGTAAGCAGATTATTCTCTTTATAAAAAACATAAGGAGTATTGTCCTGTGAAAATTCAAAGCAGATTAAATCGGCTGCAGTAGTAGAGAAAGGAGTGCCTCCAACAATATCCCATGATGTACCATTGTACATTCTTACAATGCCCCTGTTACTGGTACCGGAATGTTTGTAAGCCACATAAGGAGTAGTGCCACTGAAACGTAAATTCAGGAAACTACCACCACCTACCGCACCAGAAATTTTTCCGCTACCAATCAAATCCCATCCCGATCCATCGGCTTTCAATTTCTTAACATACACCCCTTCTTCATCATAAGCTACATACGGAGTACCATTCAAAACCGTGATCGAGGGCCAGCTTGCATTTTTGTAACTTAGCTTATCGAAATCATTCGGTCCCCATGGTTGCCAGGTTTGTGCCTCACCCTTCCACGAATTGCAGAGAAGTAAAACCAGAATTAATAGATGCATGCTAAACTTTTGTAGTGTAAACATCCTGTTCATTGTGATAGATTTTTTAATTATTCAAAGTGGTTAAATACTTGTCCATTCAAACAATAACTATTGTCTGTAATGTTAACGATGAGTAGGTGAGGTGAAATGCGAAAAAAGAATAATATTTAATACAGCTCAATAATACATATGTAGTATTTTCCGTGAGGTATAGTTTACCGGGTAATACGTTTTGGCAGAATATTCCTAAGCGTCAGCCCGACAGTACAGAATTGGCAGCATTTGTCGCAGCTTTTCAAACCATACGTTTGCCTTGGATCTTCACATTGGAAAAACTCGACGAATCTATATTCATCACACGAATGGCAGCCACTAAGAAATTATTTCCCTCACATGACTTTTTGTTCATAGCTCCCGCACGAACTAAGAGTTTTATGTGATACAGCTTGCAGGAAGTAAAGTAAAAGAAATAATAAAACTGGCCGGTGCAATGGTTATGAATTTAGATGGCAGTTTAGGTAAATCGTTTGTACGTATTGATGGCGAAGGAAACATATCACCTTCAGGTTAGGTGGCAGGGCAACAAACTTTTTCCAAAGCATCAGCGTGCTGGTAATATTTCTGTAACACCTATAATATTCTTTATACGAATGCGAAAAAGTTATAAAACAAAAAGTCCCGAAAACTTCGGGACTTTTCAAGTCTATTGCTAGACGAAGATTATTTCTTCTTAGCAGCTTTCTTAGCTGTTTTTTTAGCTGCAGCTTTTTTCTTAGGAGCAGCTT
Source organism: Bacteroidota bacterium (assembly GCA_023386555.1). Taxonomy (GTDB): domain Bacteria; phylum Bacteroidota; class Bacteroidia; order Chitinophagales; family Chitinophagaceae; genus JAEZDC01. The sequence goes on from JAEWJK010000016.1 coordinate 5,488, forward strand.
TTTTTGCAGCTTTCTTAGCGGCTTTCTTTGGAGCAGCTTTCTTAGCGGCTTTTTTAGGAGCAGCTTTCTTTGCAGCTTTCTTAGGAGCAGCTTTTTTAGCGGCTTTCTTTGCAGTTGCCATGTTGTTTGAATTTAATGGTTAGTTAATAATGGCTTAAAAATAAGCACTTTATTCAAACTGCAAAAAAATATTTTTTTTAGGCTGTTGCTTCAACCGCTTTTACAGATACAGTTGTTTTCTCATCTTTCGATTTTCTGAACTCAACAACACCATCTGTTAATGCAAACAACGTAAAATCTCTTCCGCATCCAACGTTCTTTCCAGGATGATAAACAGTACCTCTTTGACGTACGATGATGTTACCAGCAATTGCAGGCTGACCACCAAATATTTTTACACCAAGGCGTTTGCTTTGTGAGTCTCTACCGTTCTTTACCGAACCTTCACCTTTTTTGTGTGCCATAACTTTTAAAATTTAGAAATTCGAATTTCGAGGTTCGAACTTTACTTATGCGATACTTTCAATTTTGATCTGTGTGTACTGTGTTCTATGACCATGCTTTTTTCTGAAGCCTTTTCTTCTCTTCATTTTAAAAGCGATCACTTTATCACCTTGTACAAACTCGTTAACGATCTCAGCTTTTACAACAGCTTTTGCATCTGTTGAAATTTTGTTGTCCTTAGATGTCATCATAACATCGCTGAATTCAACTTTGTCTCCGTTTTTACCAGACAGGTGAGGAACATACAGGCTTTGACCTTCCTGTACTCTAAATTGCTGACCTGCGATTTTTACTACTGCAAACATGGCTTATCCAAAATTAGGACGGCAAAAGTAAGGGTTTTAGGCTAAAAGGAAAGTATGCAGTGAAAGATTTTTTGTTAACCAGCTCTAAATCTTCGTGGTCTAACCGCTTGTGTCAGTTTCTCCCGACCCATTCGGGACTCACTTCAGGGTTCAGAACCTTGTGGAGCGATGCAAAGATAGGAACACAGATGACGCTGATTAAGCAGATCAACGCTGATTTTCAACTATTACGTTAATTTCCTGATCAAGTCAGCCAATTTAGATGTATAGCCTGAACCCTATATAATCTGTGACAATCAGTTAAATCTGAGTCATCCGTGTTCCCATTTCCCCTTATCCCATGTTCCTATAGTACATTTGCCACTATTTTACCGCATGAACCTGAAATCACTACTGGCAAAACCCTTTGCCAACTATATATATAAGCAGATACAGAAAAGCAAACAAACTGCTGTACCAGACCAGGAAGATATTTTTAAGCACCTGATAAAGGCAGCAAAAAATACAGAGTTTGGAAAAGATCATGCATTTGATAAGATAAGCAGCTATGATGATTTTAAGAAAGCTGTTCCTATCCGTGATTATGAGCAATTGAAGCCTTATATCGAGAAAATAAAAGAAGGTAAACAGAATATCCTCTGGAAAGGAAAGCCGATCTATTTTGCAAAAACCAGCGGAACCACCAGTGGGGTAAAGTATATTCCGATAACAAAAGATTCTATTCCCAATCATATCAATACAGCCCGTAATGCATTATTGTGTTATATGGCCGAAAGCGGTAACTATGATTTTGCTAATGGTAAGATGATTTTTTTAAGTGGCTCACCCGAACTGGAACGTGTAGCTGATATTCCTACCGGTAGATTGAGTGGAATTGTCAATCATCACATTCCAAAATATTTACGGGGCAACCAACTTCCGTCTTACGAAACCAATTGTATAGAAGATTGGGAAACGAAACTGGATAAAATAGTAGAAGAAACATCTGCACAAAACATGACATTGATCTCTGGCATACCACCATGGATGCAGATGTATTTCGACAGGTTGAAAGAAAAAACCGGAAAAACAATCGCTGAATTGTTTCCAAAATTTTCTGTGATGGTGTACGGTGGTGTAAACTTTGAACCTTACCGTGCAAAACTGTTTGATACAATTGGTAAGAAAATAGATTCTATAGAAACCTTTCCTGCATCGGAAGGCTTCTTTGCATTCCAGGATAGCCAAACAGAAAAGGGATTGTTGTTGAATACTAATTCAGGTATTTTCTTCGAGTTCATTCCTGCTGGTGAAATATTTAATGAAAACCCTACACGTTTATCGTTGAAAGATGTGAAAGTGGGAGAGAACTATGCTTTGATCATTAATAATAATGCCGGGCTTTGGGGTTATAATATTGGTGATACAGTAAAGTTTGTCAGCACCAACCCTTATCGTTTAGTAGTAAGTGGAAGAACCAAACATTATATCTCGGCTTTCGGAGAACATGTTATTGCCGAAGAAGTGGAACAAGCACTAATGCAAGCTGCAGCCGAGGAAAACATTCATATCACTGAATTCACAGTAGCACCTTTTGTTTCTTCAGGTGAGGGAAAAAGTTATCATGAATGGTTCGTTGAGTTTGAAAATACACCTGCTGATATCGAAGCTTTTCGTTTGAAAGTCGATAATAATCTTCGTAAGAAGAATGTATATTATGATGATCTTATTGCCGGGAATATTCTTGATACACTAAAAATAAACCAGGTAAAAAAGAATGGTTTTATAGATTATATGAAGTCGATTGGAAAGTTAGGTGGACAAAACAAAGTACCTCGTTTAAGTAATGATAGAAAGTTGGCTGATGCATTAGAGTCTTATATCATTCGTTAATTGATACATTCAACAGAGCTAACTGTTATCTTTACTAAATACACTTGCCTCATTGACTAAATGACTTACTAATTCAATGACTCAAAAACGAATTGCCATATTTGGTTCTACCGGTTCAATCGGTACCCAGGCCCTGGATGTAATTGCTGCCAACCCTGATAAATTCTCTGTTGCCATACTCACTGCTCACACGAATGAAGAAGTGCTGATTAAGCAGGCTCTGAAATTCAATCCGCAAACGGTTGTGATTGTTGATGAAACAAAATATGCTGCTGTAAAAGATGCATTAGCAGGAACGTCTATTAAAGTTGCATCAGGTGAAAAAGCTTTGGAAGATGCAGCTTCAGAAGATATTTACGATTTCATGATCGCTGCAATCGTTGGCTATGCAGGATTAAAACCAACATTGAAAGGGATAGAAAATGGAAAAACCATTGGTCTTGCCAATAAAGAAACCTTGGTGGTTGCAGGTGATTATGTAATGAGAAAAGCCGTTGAGAAAAATGTTGCTGTTATTCCTGTAGATAGTGAACACTCAGCAATATTTCAATGCCTGGTAGGTGAAGGAAGAAATAAGATTGAGAAGATCATTCTTACAGCCAGTGGTGGTCCTTTTTTAGGTAAGAAGCCCAACTTCCTGGTGAATGTAAAAAGAGATCATGCACTGCAACATCCTAACTGGAGCATGGGTGCAAAGATCACGATCGATTCTGCCACATTGATGAATAAAGGACTGGAGATGATAGAAGCCAAATGGCTTTTCAATCTTGAACCTGAGCAGATATCTGTGCTGGTACATCCGCAAAGCATTATTCACAGCATGGTACAGTTTGAAGATGGAAGTATCAAAGCACAAATGGGATTGCCCGATATGAAACTGCCTATTCAGTATGCCATGGCTTTTCCGCAGCGAATACCGAACAACTTTCCACGATACGATTTTCGCAGGCCTAATACATTAACATTTGAAGAGCCTGATACAAAAACTTTCCGCAATCTTGCTTTAGCTACTGAAGCACTGCAAAAAGGTGGCAATATGCCCTGCATTTTAAATGCAGCAAACGAGATCGCTGTTTTTGCATTTCTAAGAAATCGTATCGGATTCTTAGACATCACAGAGGTTGTTGAAAGAGCCATGAATAAAATTGCCTTCATTCCAAATCCAACACTGGAAGAATACTTTGAAAGTGATGGTGAGGCTCGTAATTTTGCCGCTTCGTTAATTCAGATGTAAGGTTTTGTGTTGAGTCCACATTTGTAATGCTATTTTGCTTTACTTGCGTCGCACTCTTCAGGTTTCTGTAAGAAATCAGCTGAACAAAATACTAACAGTACAAGTGAGTGACACAACGAAGGTGATTAAAGAACTAAAAGCTGACTAAAAAATAAAATGACATTATTAGCAATCGACTGGGCCAGTGTGGGAGTACAAACTTTATACTTCATCATGGCGTTTTCTATTCTCGTGGTTTTGCATGAGATGGGACATTTTCTTCCTGCAAAATGGTTTAAGTGCCGTGTAGAGAAATTCTATTTGTTTTTTAATCCATGGTTTAGCCTTGCCAAAAAGAAGATCGGTGAAACAGAATGGGGATTGGGTTGGGTGCCATTCGGTGGTTATGTAAAGATCAGCGGAATGGTGGATGAAAGTATGGATAAAGAGCAGATGAAATTGCCACCACAACCATGGGAATTCAGATCTAAACCAGCCTGGCAAAGATTGATCATCATGCTGGGTGGTGTTACAGTGAATGTAATACTTGCTATCGTCATCTTTATTTTCATTGCCTGGGGTTATGGTGAAGAATATCTGCCACCACAAAATGCGAAGTATGGATTTTCTATTGATAGCCTGGGGAGATCGATCGGATTGCAGGATGGCGATATCATTACTAAAATTGATGGTCAGCCTGTAAAAGATGCTACGAAAAGTGTTTTGCAGATCATTACTAAAGAAGGGAAAAGAATTTCTGTTTTAAGAGAAGGAAAGGAAATAGATATTCAGATTCCGGATGGAATGATCAGGTCTTTAAACGATAGTAAGGGAGCCAACTTTGCTTTCTTAAGATTTCCCGGAATAATAGAAGATTTCGGAAAGGAGTCACCAGCCAGAGATGCAGGATTACAGAAAGAGGATCAGCTGTTAGCTGTTGATTCTATACAAACTCCATATTTTACAGATTTTCAAAAAGCGTTAGCTAACAGCAAAGGAAAGAAAATTGCTTTGCAGGTTAACCGGAACGGACAAGTTATTACGGTTCCTGTTCAAGTGAATGACGAAGGAAAAATTGGTATTGCTGCAAGAACAGACATTAAGAAACTTGGATTTCAAACAGAGCGTAAAGAATACAGTTTCGCAGAAGCCATCCCGGCAGGATGGAACAGATGCTGGAGTACATTAAGTATGTACACTACCGGTTTGAAACAATTGTTTACCGGCAAGGCCAATCCGAATGAATCTTTAGGAAGCGTTATCAGCATTGGCAAAATATTTCCAAAAGAATGGGGTGAGTGGGAAGCTTTCTGGACTTTGACCGCAATATTCTCTGTGGTATTGGCTTTCATGAATGTATTACCCATTCCTGCACTGGATGGTGGTCATGCCTTATTCACTATTTATGAAATGATTACTGGTAGAAAACCAAGCGATAAATTCATGGAGTATGCACAAACCGTTGGTATGGTGTTATTACTTGGATTGATGGCTTATGCGTTAGGACTTGATTTCTTAAGAGTGTTCAGGGATATATTTTAGTGTGGAAGTGAACTGCTGATGTGATTGATTTAGTACAAGTGTGCGACGCAAGGAACGATGAATTAACATTCTGAAGCCCGTCTCCACAAAACATATTGCATAAATTTGCAAGCTAAAGTTCTTTGAAGTTTACCAACTGTAAACTTTGAACTGTCAACTATAAACTTTCATGGGGTCGTATTGGTTTTGACAGCATAAGTTGCGGTAGGTGTAAGCATGCAGTGCGTTGTATAATTAGCACTCAAATCTGAATATTCGAAACACAAATGGCAATACTCAGTATGCCATGGCTGCCTAATCAGTGATTAAGTAGTCATTAGGGCCGTGTTGAGCAGGTTGGTCTGTTACCAAGCTCCACCGCCGACTTAAAAACAAATACAGAATGCTGTTGCAGAAGGCTGTGACTGCAGCAAAAGATCATTCAGCTAAGTGATGAGTTGGTTTGTTCATTTCCTGCTTATTGCCGACAAGTAATAATGAAATAAGCATGTAGAAAGCTTATGGCAAATATGTTTGGACACCGGTTCGAGTCCGGTCGACTCCACTAAGCCGTTCTATAAGGAACGGCTTTTTTGTTTATATATTTTTGTTTTAAATATGACCATTATTAAAAAACGCTTCATCACACTTTCAGCATGTTCTAAGAACAAATGAATGGTTTTTAGTCATTACTTTGCGGCATCCAATACCCGGTAACAAAAGCTCACATGCCCCATAGCCAATCTACCACTGAATTAATTAAGCAGGATCAGAGCAATTATCTGCTTGAGGTTTTTCTGAATAATACAGACAGCAGTGTAATCATTACCGATAGAAGCTTCAACATTACCTTCTATAATAAACTGGCTGAGTATTCGGCTCAACAGTTTGTAATGAAGCCTTTATACATCGGCATGCCTTTGATTGAACTTGCAATACCGGAAAGGAAAGAGGGACAATTAAAATTGTTTGCCGAAGTGTTAAAAGGTAATCATTACGAGACTGAATATACTATTAATCTGCCTGATGGAGATTTTGTTTGTTTTAACCTGAACTATCATCCTGCTAAGAATAATGATGGGGAGATTGTTGGAATGCTGGTAAGTTCAAAAAACATTACTGATCGAAAGAAAAAAGAAGAGCAGCTTAAAATTAGCGATGAACGATTTCAACTCATTATCAAAGCGACATCTGATGCAGTTTGGGATTACGATGTTATAAAGCAACGAATATATTTCAACGATTCTTTTACTCGCTATTTCGGTCATGATCCTGCTTTATGGGAAAATGGATATGATCTTTGGGAAAAACACATTCATAAAAATGATCGGGAAAGAGTAATTGCAAAGATCACTGCTGCCATTAACGGTAACGAAACATTTTGGGAAGATGAATACAGGTTTCTTACCAATGATGAATCGATCGTTTACGTGTACGATAGGGGAATGATTTTACGAGATGAAGCCGGGAATGCTTTAAGGATGACAGGTTCTATGCAGGATATAACTGAACGAAAACGAAAAGACCAGGCTTTGCAAAAAGCCGTGAATGATCTAAATAAGATTTTAGACTCGTCGGTAGATGTTATTGTAGTAACAGATGAGAATAACTGTTATGTGCAGGTAAGTGCAGCTGCAGAAACGGTTTGGGGTTATAAACCTGATGAACTGATCGGAAAATTGTGTTTAGAATTGGTACATCCTGATGACCTGGCACACACTAAAGATGTTTCTGATAAGGTGATGAAAGGTGCAAAAACCTCCAACTTTCAAAATAGGTACATACGAAAAGATGGAACTATAGTACCACTCATTTGGTCTGCCAGATGGGATGAGAATGAAAAAGTGATGTATTCAATAGCCAGGGATGCATCTGAAAAAATGGACGCTGAATCTGCTTTGCAAAAAAGTGAAGCCATGTTCAGAACCATCTCTGAAAATTTTCCCAATGGTATTGTTTCAATTTTAGATAAGGATCTTCGATTTATTTACGTTGCAGGTAAAGAACTGCAAAGTCTCGATGTATCTCCATCTTATTTTGTAGGTACATCTTACTCCCAACATATTCCTGATGAAGATCTTTCAGTTAGGACAATGGCTGATAAAGTTTTTGCAGGAGAGGCCATGGTTTCTGAAATGAAATTTTTCGAAAGAAACTACCTGGTAAGTTCTGTGCCTTTGTATGAGGTGGATGGAAGTATAGAACGTATATTGGTGGTGTTTCAGAATATTACCACACAAAAAAGTATTCAGAAAGAAAAGGAACTATTGATCAATGAACTTACTAAGAATATTCATGATCTAAGGCAGTTCTCCTATATAACTTCTCATAACCTAAGAGCTCCTATTTCAAACCTCATAGGAATTATGGGGCTGATAGATATGAATGCAATCAAAGATGCTGACACTGCTTTTTTAGTAGAGAAGTTTAAAGAATCAACATTTATTCTCAATGAAACGGTGAATGATCTTTTAAATATTCTTCTTATCAAAAATAGTGTGAATGTAAAAAGAGAATCATTTTCGTTGAAACAGGTATGGCAGGATGTATGTACTTCAGTAAACAGTCAGATACAAAATGCTGATGCTTTGATCAATGCCGATTTTCATGCAATAGATGATATCGTTTTTAATAGGTCTTATGCTGAAAGCATTCTGCTGAACCTGCTTACTAATTCTTTAAAATACAGGCATAAAGATCGAAAGCTGCAAATCAATCTCTCTACATCTAAACAGGATGATTTCTTTGTTTTACATTTTTGTGATAACGGTATAGGTATTAACTTAGAACATCATAGGGATAAAATATTTGGCTTATATCAACGTTTTCATAATTATACCGACAGTAAAGGCTTAGGTTTGTATATCGTTCACTCACAGATCACGGCACTTGGCGGTAAAATAGAAGTGGAGAGTGAAACTGATAAAGGAACCTGCTTCAATATCTATTTTAAAAAATAACGGATGCTACAAAAGGTTTTATTGATAGATGATGATATGGTTACCTGGGCTATTTGTGAAATGGTGTTGAATAAAACTGCCTTCACCGAAGAAGTAGAAAAGCTTGGTAATGGAAAAGAGGGCATCGATTATTTTTCATCTTATTTTGAAAAAAAGAAGAAGGGTGAGGCTGATCTTGTTGCACCTGATCTAATACTGCTCGATCTGAACATGCCTGTGATGGATGGCTGGACATTCCTCGAAGATTATATTCGTAAATATTCTGAACGTTTACCCGATACAAAGATTGCAATACTTTCATCCACTGTTAACCCCGAAGACTTTATCAGGGCTCAGAAATATTCTATAGTCATCGATTTTATTAATAAGCCACTCACCATAGATCTTATTGAAGAGCTAAAATCTCACGAAGCTTTCAAACAATACTTTTCTTAAAGCTGGTATAGATTTTATTGCATTATGATAAATTGAAATAATGCCAATAGAACAGGTAATTGGTATTGCTGCCGGTATTTTAACCAGCATCAGTATGTTGCCACAGTTAATAAAACTCATCAAAGAAAAAAAGGCTGATGCACTTTCACCGGTAATGCTTATTGTACTTGTTTCTGGTTTGGCCTTATGGACCTATTACGGCATTTTGAGACAAGACTGGCCAATCATCATCACTAATTCATTCTCATTGATCTTAAATATTACATTACTGGCATTAAGACAGATATATAAAAAGAGGCAGGATAATAGTTAGCCGGCTTCTATCTTCATGGCGTCGTCTGTTGTGTCAAATCGACGAGGAGATTCACCGAGACCAATATAAATTAAAAACTACGAGGTACTCCCTTGTACGTTCAGAACTTTATTCAACAATTATCAGCCGGTTTTTTATCTTCGGCTCATGTACAACCTGCCATACTTCAAAGAAGAAGATAAACAAAGAGTACTTGAATTTATCAGGCAGCATCCATTTGCTTTTATCTGTGGATGTGATGTAGAAAACAAACCTGTTGCAACACAAATTCCCTGTTTCATTGAAGAAAGAAATGATAAGCTTTATTTAAGTGGTCATATTATGAAGAACACTGATCACCATAAAGCTTTCATGCATAACCCAAATGTATTGGCAGTATTTACCGGTGCACATACTTATGTAAGTGCAAGTTGGTATAGCGATCAGCAAACTGCTTCTACCTGGAATTATTTAAGTGTACATGCAAAAGGTACAATGAAGTTTTTGGATGAAGCTGCGTTGTTAGAAGTATTAAAACACACGACTAATCATTTCGAAAACAATCCTCACTCACCAGCTAACTTTGAAAATCTTCCAAAAGATTATGTGGATAAACTTACAAAAGCAATTGTAGCTTTTGAAGTAGAGGTTGAATCAATGGATAATGTATTCAAGCTAAGTCAGAATAGAGACAAGAAGAGTTATGAAAATATCATGGGCAAGTTGAATGAACAGGATCATGATGGAAAAAAGATAGCTGCAGAAATGCAATTGAGAAAAGATGAATTATTCAGCAAATGACAAGAGAATTTTTAGTTAACCAGATAAAGCAAAAGAGATCTTTTCTCTGTGTTGGATTAGATACCGATGTTGCCAAATTGCCAAAGCACCTTCAAACATCTGCTGATGCAATATTTAACTTTAATAAAGCCATTATTGATGCTACAAAAGATCATTGTGTAAGCTATAAAATAAATACTGCATTTTATGAAGCACAAGGATTGAAAGGTTGGGAGGCAATGGAAAAAACTGTTGATTATATTCCTACAACACATTTCAAAATAGCAGATGCAAAAAGAGGAGATATCGGCAATACATCTTCACAATACGCAAAAGCATTTTTTGAAACAATGGCTTTTGATGCAATAACCGTAGCTCCTTATATGGGTGAAGATTCTGTACGACCATTTCTTGAATACGATAATAAATTCACAATCGTTCTCGGGTTAACGTCAAATGCCGGTGCAAAAGATTTTGAGTTACAAAAAACAGGTGAAGTTTATTTATACGAAAAGGTTTTACAAACTGTGAGTAAATGGGGAACACCAAACAACCTGATGTTTGTTATTGGTGCCACACAAGCAGCAGAATTTAAAAACATCCGAAATATTATACCTGATAATTTTCTGCTAGTACCAGGTGTAGGTGCACAAGGTGGTAGTTTGGCTGATGTTTCTAAGTATGGAATGAATAAAGATTGTAGTTTACTGGTTAATGCAAGCCGTGCAGTTATCTATGCCAGTAATGAAGAAAATTTTGCTGAACAGGCTTCATTAGTAGCCCAGCAATATCAAAAAGAGATGGAAGAGCAGCTACATTCGATTTTGAACAATTGACTATTTCATCGGTTTAATTTTTATTCTCCCCATATCAAGATTGAAATGACGTGGTAACAAACCTTCAGCTTTTAAAAACCAGATCATTCGATTCAAGAGGTTACTGCCCGTTGCTTTTACTGCATTTAACAGGTGTGCAGGACTTACATTCAAAAGTTTAGACCAATAGGCAACTTCTTCAGGTTTCGAGAAGTTTACACTTTGATTTTCGTTTCGCATCTTTGAAAAGTTTAGGAATTATCGAACAATAGCCATGCCTTCAGATTGTGCTTTTTTGCGATATCATCCGTAGAATTACTGGTTCGGGATTGAGTTTCATCAATTAAAATGTGGATTTCTTCATTATCCTAATAAAATGTTGCAATTTTATTTGCACTTTCGCAGCACCCATGACTGAGAATTTTCTTTCAAAACATACAAGCCATTTACTTGCTTTTCAACAGGCTGCAGATATGAATCTGCTATTATCGGTAACAGACAACAATGGTGTGTTTAAAAGCGTTAACAAGAATTTCTGCGAGGCTACGCAATATTCTGAGTCTGAACTTATTGGTCAAAGGTTTGACATGTTACTTTCTGATGTAGGAGATCAGCTGTTGCAGCAGATGTGGACTTCTATACTCACCAAAGGTTCATGGAGAGGTGAAATAAAACATAAGGCTAAAGACGGTTCTTTCTTTTGGGTTGATAAAGTAGTTGTTCCAATTTCGAATGATGATGGAGATATAAAAGAATTGTTATCCATCTCTACACTTATCACTGATTCAAAAGAGGCCGAAATAGCATTGCTTAAAAATAAAGAGCGAAGTGATGCTTTGTTTAATGCAATACCGGAAATGATCTCCTTATCAGATCCTGATGGTAAACGATCTTATGTTAACAGAATATTCTGCGATTTTTTCGATAAGACTGCCGAAGAATTAAAGGAACGTAATTACAACTTTGCTGATGAGAGCAGCATCCAGGAATATATTCAGCAGCTTAAATCACTTTCTCCCTCAAATCCGAGTGTAACCAATCTACATCACCTTGAAAATTCTCATGGTGAAAAACGATGGATACTATGGAGTGAAACAGGAATATTTGATGAAAAAGGAAATCTAACTGAAATACTTTCTCTAGGTAAAGATGTTACCAGGATGAAAGAAGCCCAGGAAGAAATTGCCAGTCAAAAAAGATTTACAGAAGGCATTCTCAATAATATACCTGCAGATATTGCTGTGTTTGATGATCAACACCGTTATGTTTTTGTAAACCAAAAAGGTCTTGCCAATGAAGGCATGAGAAACTGGCTGATCGGTAAAACAGATTTTGATTATTGCGAGTTAAAGAATCTTGATAAAACGCAAGCCTTCAAACGTCGTGAATACTTTAATACCGCTGTTACAACAGGTGAACAGATTGAATGGGTTGATGAACATATAACTAAAGAAGGCGATAAGAAATACATACTGCGTAAATTTTATCCTTACAAAGAAGATGATAAGATAAGATATGTTATCGGTTATGGCATTGATGTTACATCGATAAAAAAAGCCGATGCTCAGAAAGATGAATACATCAAACAACTAGAAGAAATTGCTTTCACCACTTCTCATAAAGTTCGTCATCCATTGGTGAACATACAGGGCTTATTACCAATGCTGGAGGATGAGAATCTTTCTGAGGAAGATAGAAAAAGAGTGATGCAGTACATGAAAGACTGTACAAAATTGCTGGATGAATTTACACGGGAACTTTCCAAAAATCTCCTGTTCTATAAACAACAGCTTTCGCCGCAGGAATAGTTGTTAGCCGGCTATAGTACTTATATCAATTTTTGTTGTGTCACTCACTTGTACGTTCTGAACATTATTCAGCTAACTTAGTCGTCATGAAATATGTTACCTCTTCTGTAGCAGTAGCACCCATCAGAAAAGATCCAAGTCATAAAAGTGAAATGACCAGCCAGCTATTATTTAACGAAGTTGCTGAAGTAATAGAAGAAGAAAAACAGTTCGCCAAAATCAAATGTTTGTATGATGATTATGAAGGGTGGTGTGCAAACAATCAAATTATCGAATCATCAACTTCAGATGAAGCATTTTCCTCTGTTCAATTATTTGAACCGGAACTTATACGAGAAGTAACATTGAAGTTTCTAGACGTTCCTTATCTCTGGGGAGGCAAAAGTTATTTTGGTATAGACTGCAGTGGATTTTGCCAGCAGGTATTTAAACAATTTGGAATCAAATTACCAAGAGATGCTTATCAACAAGCAGATAAAGGTGAGGTAGTAGGTTTTCTGCAGGAAGCTCAATGTGGTGATCTTGCTTTTTTTGATAATGAAGAGGGAAGAATAATTCATGTAGGTATTATGCTGAATATTCATGAGATCATTCATGCCTCAGGTAAAGTAAGGATCGATAAGATTGATCACCAGGGAATCATTAATTCAGAGAGCGGAACAAGAACACATCAGCTCCGTATCATTAAACGATATAAAAAACCCTGAATGTTTAAACCCAGGGTCAATCTTTATATTATCGTAGTTCGTATCTGGATTACATTATATCCATTGCCAAAGCAAAATAAGTGCATACACCTGGCAAAGCCAACCAAAAGAATGGTCTTGCACCTGGTAACGCCAGCATCACAATCATAATAGCCAGCCATATAAAACACCACATCCAGTATTTAGCAGTTGATTTCTTATTTACTTCCATTTGTAAAAACTTTGCGGCAAAGATAAGGGTGAGATTATTTAATCTTCACATTTTCAGCAGTGATTTTTCCATTATCTGGATTTTGTGCTTTGGGTTTATCTATAAAAAGCATCTTTATTGCTATCAGTAACATAAAAACGGCAAAGATCTTTTTTACTGTAGCATCGGGTAACAATAAGGCTAATTTGCTACCAAAATAACTTCCGGCCAGGAAGCCAAGTATTATTAACACTACCACTTTTACATCGAGATGCACCTGAGGGTCTTTGTAATAATTTAGCACTGCCAGTATACCAATAGGCAAAAGCAGGATGGCAAGTGAAGTTCCCTGTGCTTGTTTTTGTGAAAAGGCTAAGAAATATACCAATGCCGGAACGATGATGATTCCTCCACCTACACCAACTAACCCACTCAGCATTCCTGCAGCAATTCCGATAACGATTAAAATGATAATGGTGACGGCTGACATAAAATTTATTTTAAAATGTTTCTTTATAAAATTCTATAGCCTCAGTTACAATTTTAAGTGCTGCTGTTTTATCGCCAAACTCCTCTACCACAACAGTTTTATTCTCCAGTTTTTTGTATTCCTCAAAGAAATGCCTCAGTTCTTCAAAAAAATGCTTCTGCAATTCTTCTATGTTATTGTAATGGTTCACACTCGGATCATTAGCTGCTACCGCAATTATCTTATCGTCTGCATCACCACTATCAACCATCTGCATCACACCAATGATCTTAGCTTGCATAATGGTTAAAGGTTGAACCTCAAGAGAAGTAATTACCAATATATCTAATGGATCTTTATCACCACCGTAAGTCTGAGGAATAAAACCATAGTTTACCGGGTAATAAAAAGAAGAATAAATAACCCTGTCTAACTTTAATAAACCACTTGGCTTATCAATCTCATACTTTGCTCTCGAACCTTGTGGTATCTCTATAACTGCATTTACAATTCTAGGTGCATTTTCTCCAGGATCAACTCCATGCCATGGATGTAAAACATGCTGCATCATAATTTTGCCAATTGAATTCCTGCAAATGTAGCAGCTAATCCAAGAATAATACTTAACGAGATATAGGCAAGCATTGCATAATATCGCTGCTGTTCCATAAGTAAAACACATTCAAGAGAAAAAGCTGAGAAAGTGGTAAAGCCACCACATACACCTGTGGCTAAAAACATTTTCCAATGACTATAACCCGATGCATCCTTAGTCGTAAATCCTATTAAAATACCAATTATTAAACAGCCAAAGATATTTACCAATAAAGTTGCAAAAGGAAAGGACGATGGTTTAATAACAATAGCAAATAGGTAACGAAGCATTGATCCAAGCATTCCGCCAAATCCTACTAATAGAAAGTTTTTAAGCATTACAAATTTGGGTTCATGGTGTATTTCAGATCAACTAACCATTCTCCATCTTTATTCACCACTTTGATTTTTCTGCCTGATCTATCGTAACTGCTTTTATACTGTATCACTACTTCGTTTTCATTCACATTGTCAACATCACCAATTATAATAGATGATTCTTTATAACCCTGCTGATCTTCCTGGTTACGATTTTTTAGCTGGCGGTGTAATTTTTTTAAAAGCTCCTTGTTTTCCTCATCGTTCAACATATAAGCCTCAGCTTTCTTACTATCACCTTTCAAAAAAGCATCAATAAATTCTCTTCCTGCATCCAATGCATTTTCTGCTTTTGGATACTTTGAATCAGTACTGCAAGCAAAGAATACTGTACAAGCTAGGAGGAAAATTAGTCGTCTCATGCTGCTAAGGTAAACTTCACATGATTATAAAAAAAGAGGCTCACAAATGTGAACCTCTCATGGTATTTCTGGCCTGGTTATTTCTTCTCAGATTCGTCCTGCTCTCTCTTTTTTTCTTTATCGTAAGCTTTAATAATGGCTTTCACCAATCTATGCCTTACAACGTCTTCTTCATCCAGTTCAATATGAGCAATGCCTTCAATGTTCCTTAAGATCTTTGTTGCCGTCCATAAACCACTTCTTTGATTCTTTGGAAGGTCAACCTGTGTAGGGTCACCAGTAATGATCGCTTTGGCATTAGCACCAATACGAGTAAGGAACATTTTTATCTGCAGATCATTCGCATTTTGGGCCTCATCAAGAATGATAAATGCATTATCCAAAGTTCTACCTCTCATATAAGCCAAAGGAGCGATCTCAATGGTTCTTGTACTCATATAATAACCAAGCTTGTCAGCAGGTATCATATCATCCAAGGCATCGTATAATGGTCTCAAGTACGGATCGATCTTTTCTTTCAGATCACCCGGTAAAAAACCAAGACTTTCTCCGGCTTCAACTGCAGGACGTGTAAGAATAATTTTCTTCACTACTTTATTCTTCAGTGCCCTTACAGCCAATGCCACTGCAGTATAGGTTTTACCTGTACCTGCAGGACCAATGGCAAACACAATATCATTCTTGTCGATGGCAGTAACCATTTTTTTCTGGTTCGCTGTTCTCGCTCTGACCGTTTTTCCATTCGGACCAAAAACAAGAATATCGTTTGGATTCTTATCAACAAAAGCGTCTACTGTTTCTGCATCATCACCACCCAGGATCTGTTCAAAATAGTTTTCACTAAGATGACCATTCCTTTCCAGGTACTGGATAATGAGATCAATTTTTTCTTTTGCTGAATCAATTTGTTCCGGAGCTCCACTCAGTTTTATCTGAGTACCTCTGGATAAGATTTTAAGGAGGGGAAACTTCTTTTTTAACAAATCTAACTTTCCGTTGTTAACGCCAAAGAATTCGATGGGGTTCACGGTTTCTAAGTTGATAATTGCGTCTGTCAATTCAGTCCGATTTAAATGAACAATCTGGTTTCGAGCCTACTATACTTATCTAACCAACATCTATTCCAAATTTAATCAATAGCATACCACAATTCCAATTGCTTGTTTCCACAGCTTGTGGGAAAGTAAATCCCTTATTGGTCAGGCTGTTGGCACGCTACTCATCGTCTGTTGTGTCACTCACTTCAACTGTTAGAACATTTCTCATCTGTTCAAAGCTCAGCATATTGACGATTTCAACATCAGAATATGACTAAGCCATTGTTAATAATAGCTGCAAGCTTTACGCTGTAAGATTCAAGTAAGTTACGCTTGATTTCACATTCACGATTGACCACTCACCAACTATCTTTGCCGAATGCATTACGTTTCAGCAGAAGGATTAACAAAAAGCTTTGGCATTACACCCCTGTTCAGGAATATCTCATTTCATATAAACGAAGGCGATAAAATTGCTCTGATTGCAAGAAATGGAGTTGGTAAATCAACACTATTAAGAATATTGGCAGGAAGAGATACTGTTGATGAAGGTAAACTCTGGATACATAAAGATGTAACAGTAGCATTGTTTGAACAGGATCCACAATTTGAAGAAGAGAAGACTGTACTGGAAAACATTTTTCATGTTGCACATCCTGTAATGAAAGCCATCGCTGATTACGAAGTTGCTGCTGAAGCGGAAGATGGCAATGCTTTAGCTGAAGCCATGAGCAGGATGGAAGATCTCAATGCCTGGGAGTTTGAAGCCAAGGTGAAAGAGATATTGGGGAAATTGAATGTTCATCATCTACAGAATAAGATGAATGAACTGAGTGGTGGGCAAAGAAAACGTGTGGCACTTGCCAAAACGCTTATCGATATTGGCTTTGATCATAAGCATACATTGCTGATGATGGATGAACCTACCAATCATCTTGATGTAGAAATGATCGAATGGCTGGAGCATTACCTCAACCAGGAAAATGTTACGCTATTACTTGTTACACACGACCGTTATTTTTTAGACGCAGTTTCGGAAGAAATATGGGAGCTGGAGCGAAGCAATATGTTCGTGTACAAAGGTGATTATGAGAATTACATGGAGAAGAAAGCTGCACGATTAGAAAGTGAGCTTTCCAGTATTGATAAAGCAAAAAATGAATATCGCAAAGAATTAGAATGGATGCGAAAGCAGCCAAAAGCAAGGACAACGAAAAGCAAATCCAGGCAGGATAATTTTTACGAAGTTGAAGCAAGGGCTAAGCAGAAGATCGAAGATCAGCAGATGCAGTTGCAGATGAAGATGAACAGGCTTGGTGGTAAGATCGTTGAGATGAAAAGGGTTAATAAGTCTTACGGCGAGAAAGAAATTCTCAAAGGATTTGATTACACATTCAGTAAAGGAGAGAGAGTTGGCATCATTGGTAAAAATGGGGTTGGTAAATCAACCTTCTTAAACATATTGCAAGGCTTGGAACCTGCTGATAGTGGTAAGGTGAACATTGGTGATACCGTGATCTTCGGAAATTTTTCGCAGCAAGGATTGGTTATTAAGGAAGATTTGAGAGTAATAGAATATGTAAAATCATTTGCCGAGAGTTTTCCTTTAGCGAAAGGTGGAAGTTTAAGTGCTGCACAATTTTTAGAGTTGTTTTTATTTCCGCCAGAAAAGCAATTCACTTATTTAAGTGCATTAAGTGGAGGAGAGAAGAAGAGACTTCAGTTACTTACGATACTTTTTAGAAATCCAAACTTTCTCATCCTGGATGAACCGACCAATGATCTTGATCTTCCAACACTTGCAGTGCTTGAAAAGTTTTTAAGTGAATACCAGGGCTGTGTATTGATCGTTTCACATGATCGTTATTTTATGGATAGGTTGGTAGATCATCTTTTTGTTTTTAAAGGAGATGCAGAAGTGCAGGATTTTCCGGGTAACTATACACAGTTCAGGTTGTGGGAAAAAGAAGAAGAAAAGAAAACTGTTGTTGCGAAGCAAGTTGCAGCCAACAGTGAAAAAGTTGCCATTGCTGAAAAGAAAAAAGTTGGATTTAAAGAGAAGAGGGAGTTTGAACAATTAGAGAAAGAAATATCTTCTCTGGAAGCTGAAAGAGAACAACTAACCAATCAACTCAGCGATCCTGAATTAGGATATGAAAAGATGGATATGGTTAGTAAAAGACTTACTGTCATTGCAAATGAACTTGAACAGAAAGAGATGAGGTGGTTAGAACTTTCAGAATTAATGTAAAGCATTAGCTAATCGCTGGAGATCATCTCCAGTATGTAAAGCATTTAGCACAATACGTTTTATTTTTTCTCCTGCAGGATCAGGATATGCAAAAGATGAAATGATAATTCCTGCTTCTTCCAAATTTTTTTCATTGACATGTTCAGGCAAAATAAAGATGGGCAATTCAGGATGAGATTTGAACCTGTTGTTTGTGAGTGATCTAAATAATTCAATGTTCATCTGTAATTTTTCTCTTTGCTGATGATACAAATGTTGTCCTTTAATAAAAGCATAAGCAAAAGCAGGTGCGATACTGGTGCTTGCTGTGTAGTAAGGTGAATTTCTCAGTTGCAATGCAATCTCTGTTGAACAACTTACGACTCCACCGATCATGTTATAAGCTTTCGATAAAGAGAAGATGATAATACTATCAATTTCTTCTGGTAGATTTTTCCCAATACCTTTTCCTCCATTTAATATACCAGCACCATGTGAATCATCAATAATAGCAGTAAAGTTTTTATTTATTAAGAAGTCTATATTGTTTACTTCTGCTGTTAATGGATTTACTGAATCAAAAAGAATTACCTGGACGTTTCCAATATTATTTTTCCAGTCTGAAAAGGAGCTTGCGAATGTTTTTTCAAGGCATATCGCAGGGTGAGATTGTGGTGCACATGAAATATGGTTGTGTCTAAACAAATCGACTACTGCTCTTCCTGCCAGAAATCCGGAAGAAAAGCAGACAGTTTCTTCCATGCCTGTGATATCAGAAAGCATATTTTCAAACTCACTAAACAGATTGAGTTGGGTATTTGATATTCTCGATGAAGGAAACAGCAATCCATATTTATCCATTCCTTCTTTTATCAACTCAATAAACTCGGGAACATGGTTCATTCCTAAATAAGAATAACCGGAAAAGAAAAGATATTCTTTCCCATCAACTATTGCAGTTCTGCCGGGTGTGTGATCAAGATTAAACATTAGCGTTGCTGCATTTGCTGGTTGAATTGTTGACTCTCACCTTTAGGTATACTCAGACTTTTGAAATCTTTATCTTTTATCATCTTAGCAATGGTAATGATTTGTCCTACATGATACGGATAATGTGCCATCTGACGAATGATGGCATCATATACGATCAATGGTTCTGTGCGAATATGAATTGTTTTATCTAAGTCTTCAGGTGTAAGACTTTTAAGTGTATCTATCAGAACTTTCCAACCCTCATTCCAAAAGCTGAGCAGGTCTTGTTTACTGATCTGCATCTCATTGAACTCACTATCCCTGTTCCGCCAATCCTTTTCCCCATCTTCTGTTAAGAAATTGGTCCACCTGCTGAGCATGTTTCCATACATGTGTTGAATGATGATTGCAATGCTGTTACTGTCGGGTGATGGTTTAAAGAAAAAATCTTTCTCTTCCAGTTGATCGAATGTTTTATCTGCAAGAGATTTATAATATTCAAATCGTTTGATGCAGTCTTTGAGGAATGTGTCTTGCATGTTCAGTAGGATTGGTCTTGTACAAGTGTGCGACGCAAGTAAAGTTAAATAGTAGTACTAAAGCTAAGTACATAAAATAAAAATCCCGCCGAAGCGGGATTCAATTTTAAAGTACCAGTAACGCATCTCCATAACTGAAGAAGCGGTATTTATCTTTTATTGCTTTTTGATAGGCTTCCATTGCAAGATCATATCCGGCGAAAGCACATACCATTATCAGTAAGCTTGTTTTTGGTAAATGGAAATTTGTTACCAAACTATCGGCAATATTGAAATTATAAGGAGGATGAATGAAGATGTTTGTCCATCCTTCACTTGGTTTCAATAATTTTTGCGCAGTGAAGCTACTTTCCAAACCTCTCATTGTAGTTGTACCGATAGAACAGATACGATTACCTCTTTGTTTTGCCTGGTTAACAATATTACATGCAGTTTCATCAACCTGATAATATTCTGCATCCATTTTATGTTTGCTGAGATCTTCTACTTCAATTGGGCGGAATGTTCCAAGACCAGTATGCAATGTTACTTCAGCAAAACGAACACCTTTGATCTCACAACGTTTGATCAATTCACGGCTGAAATGCAAACCTGCAGTTGGTGCTGCAACAGCTCCTTCATGTTTTGCATAAACCGTTTGATAACGTTCTTTATCTTCTTCATCCGGCTTACGCTTGATGTATTTCGGAAGTGGTGTTTCCCCTAAAAACTCCAGCATTTGCTTGAAGCTTTCATCATCACCATCCCACAGAAAACGAATAGTACGACCTCTTGAAGTGGTATTGTCAATTACTTCAGCAACCAGTTCATCGTGTTCACCAAAATATAATTTATTACCTACACGAATCTTTCTTGCGGGATCAACTATTACATCCCATAATTTATTGGGCTTGTTCAATTCTCTTAAAAGAAATACTTCGATCTTAGCACCCGTCTTTTCTTTACGGCCATACATTCTTGCAGGAAAAACTTTAGTGTTGTTTACTACAAAAACGTCTTTGTCTTCATAGTAATCCAGAATGTCTCTGAAATATTTGTTTTCGATTTCGCCGCTATGACGGTGAACTACCATCATCCTGGCATCTTCACGTCTTTTAGTAGGATGTTGAGCAATAAGATTAAGGGGAAGGTCGAACTTAAACTGTGATAATTTCATGTGTCTATTAAATTTAAAATAGGCCACATGCATTTCGCTGCCGTCTTACGGGACAGCTAGTGACATGTTTCGGCATGATTGAAAGCGGGCAAAGGTAAGGCTTGGAAAGGAGTTTTCAATCGAAAGTTTTGGAGTGGTGTTATCAAATTCAAAAGAATCGTCATGTAACTGGCTGAAATACTGATTTATTTTATGGAATCACCAGTTTTATTGATCTTCAACGCAGATTAATATATGAGAATGAGACGAACTTTCCTGAAGGGTTTTTGTGCGATTTTATCCCTCTTTTTTGTTTTCAGCCTTACCGCCCAAACAACTAAAAAAACACCGAAATACAATAGTCTTTTCTGGGAAATCACAGGTAATGGATTGAAAAAGCCTTCCTATTTGTTTGGAACAATGCATGTAAGCAGCAAGATGGTGTTTCACCTCAGTGATTCATTTTATCATGCTATCAGCAACACAGATATGGTAGCATTGGAATTGAATCCTCAGACCTGGCAGCCGGAAATGTTCAGGATGCAGGAGGCTGAACAGGCTTTGGGAAGTTATTATAAAGAAGCACGAACAGGATATATTAATGAAAAATCATTCAGGCTGCAGCGTTATGAAGATAACATACGAATGGCATTAAGCGAAGAGCCTACAGTGATAAATGGATTGCTCTATAGAAATTTTCAACAGCAGGCAGATTTTGAAGAGAACACTTACCTGGACTTGTATATCTATCAAACAGGGAGAAAACTTGGGAAAAAGGCAGGTGGAGTAGAAGACTATTGGGAAACACAAAAGGTGATCATGCAAGGTTATCAGGATATGGCGATAGAACGAGCTAAGAAGAAAAAGTCAGGCTATGATTACGATGGTGATGAAGACATGTACGAGATACAAAAGAAACTACAGGATGCTTATCGAAAAGGTGATCTTGACCTGTTGGATTCATTGGAAAAGAAATTAGAGGTCTCTCCAGCCTTCAACGAAAAATTTATGTATGAACGAAATGTTATACAGGCTAATTCTATTGATTCAATATTAAAAAAGAATTCTCTGTTTGTTGGTGTGGGTGCAGCTCATTTACCTGGAGACAGAGGTGTAATAGAATTGTTGCGTAAAAAAGGATATAAGCTGAGGCCAATATTCATGCAAAACAGGGATGCAGCACAAAAAGATAAGATCGATAAATTGAGAGTACCTGTAAAATTTAACCAGGTTAGTACGCCGGATGAATTTGTAAAAATGATGTTGCCAGGGGAATTATTTAAACGTAATGAAACGAATGCAAACCAGAGCTGGCAATATGCTGATATGGAGAATGGTGCTTATTACATGCTGACAAGAGTTGCTACCCATGCAGCCATACTAGGTGAAGATGAGAAAACAGTAATGAAGAAGGTGGATAGTATGTTGTATGAAAATATTCCCGGCAAAATACTTTTAAAGAAAGATATTGAACGAAATGGTTATAAAGGGTATGACATCACTAATAAAACCCGTAGAGGAGATATACAGCGATACCAGATATTTGTTACACCATTTGAAGTATTGGTATTTAAGATGAGTGGCAATGATGATTATGTGCAAGGCAAGGAAGCTACTGAATTCTTTTCTTCTATTAATCTGAGAGAAACTTTGAATAAAGCACAAACATTCGAGCCAGCTTCAGGAGGATTTAAAATTGATCTGCCACATGAACCGTATACTTCTTTAAAAAGAACGCCTGATGATTTTTTAGACACCTGGCAATATGAAGCTGTTGATAAAACTTCCGGTAATGCTATTATGATCTGGAAAAAAACGATCAACAGTTTCGGGTTTATTGAAGAAGATACATTTGATCTATCATTGATTGAAGAGAGCCTGAAAGAATCAGAATTCATCGATAAGCCTGTTAAGAGAAGCTTCACAACATTGAATGGTTATCCGGCTCTTGATATGGAGTACACTTTAAAAAACGGTGGTGCATTGTATGCAAAAGCTGTTATCAAAGGGCCACATTATTACTTAATTGCCAGTTCTTCAAAGAAGAAAAGCGACAATGCTATTAAAAGTTTTGCTCTGCAGGATTTTAAATACAAACCGTCAACAAAATTCACTGATAGTTTTTATTATTTCAGCATTAATACTTCTCATCAACCTCAATTAAATCCCGTATTGAGAACAATGTATGAAGCTGCATCTGACGAAGATTTTTTAAACCAGACTGAGTATTATAGTTATGGTAAAAAAGATCGTCATGCTACTTTTTATAATGACACCACAGGTGAACTGGTTGTGCTGAGTGTTACCAAATTTCCCAAATATTATTATTCAAGGGATACTGCACGTTTCTTTAGAAATGAATACAACACGGAGAAGTTTGAAAAAGATATGATTCTTTCTTCTAAAGAAATATTACGGCCATCCGAAAATAGTTTCGGTTATAAATACGTTTTCACTGACACAAATTCTTCCAGGAAACTGATCTATACCGGCATACTTCAAAATAACAGGTTGTTTGATATTGCTGCAGTATCAGACACACTTACAAAAGAAAGTGATCTGGTAACTCAATTCATCAATAGCTTTAAACCCCAGGTGAAAGATACTGTTTCACTGTTTCGTTCAAAACTAGACCAGTTCTTTACTGATCTTAATAGTAAAGACAGTTTAACCCGACAAAGATCAATGGATGCTGCTACACAATTGTATTTTGGGTCGGCCTCTATACCAAAACTAAAATCAGTAATTGATAGTTTGAAATGGAGCGATAAAGATTATTTCCAACTAAAATCGAAGTTCATTAATGAGTTAGGCTATATCGATGATTCATGTTGTGTGAAAGACGTCACTAACTACTTAAATGATCTGTATATCAAAACGGCCGACACTGCTCATTTCCAGAATGCAATTTTAATGTCTCTTGCAAGATTAAAAACGAAAGAATCTTTCACATCTTTGAAAGAACATTTATTACAAGATCCTCCCATCTTCGATAATGAATATGATCTTGGTAAAATGTTTGGCTTGTTAGAAGATACACTGAAACTTGCAAAGGTTTTCTTTCCAGATATTCTGCAATTAATGTCTATTGGAGATTATAAATATGAAGTAACATCCTTGTTACGATCATTAGTTGATAGTGGATATTTGAAAGCCTCCGATTATGAGAATTACTTCAGCAATTTATATTTTGATGCCAAGATTGAGTTGAAACGTCAGCAAAGTGCCGATGTGAAACAAGCAGAGAAAGAGAACCGAAAAGAACAGGAAGGAGATGAGGACGCTGATCGTACTTACCGATATAATGGATCTGATGTAGACAACTATGCAGTTTTATTAATGCCTTTTTATCAAAAGAATCAATCTGTACAGAAATTCTTCGATAAACTATTGCAGTCAAAAGATCTTGGTGTTAGAATGAGTACAGCAGTGCTTATGCTTCGAAACAATCTTAAGATACACGATAGTATTTTACTTTCTATTGCAGAGAAAGATCAGTACAGGGCTTTATTATTACGTTCTTTGGAAGAAGTGTCTAAGGAAGATCGTTTTCCTAAGTTGTATAGTAAGCAGGAGGATATTGCGAGATCATTATTACTGGAGGATAAAGAGTATGAAAAATTCTTTGACATTCAGGTGGCAGGTAAAAAGAAAGTGCAGTTGAAGAATAAAACAGGCTATGTATATTTCTTCAAATACAAACTGAAGAGAGAAGATGATTGGAAGATGGGTATTAGTGGAATTCAACCGGAAGATATATCAAAGATCAGCAGTGATAATATATTAGTTAGTATGACCGATAAAAAGATCAATGCTGAAGATCATGAAATGGATCAATTTGAAAAGCAGTTGAAAAAATTGATCTACTCACTCAGAAGAAGTAGTGCATATTTTTACAGGGATAACAAATATGGTGATTACAGAACGACTACTGAAGTGGAGGAAGATTAGGTATTGGCATTTTAGGAATAGAAGAAATTAATTTTTTTGTATAAGGAGATCGGGAATGCTGATATACTTCTTCAGCTGCACCGATCTCTTCTATTTTACCTTTGTTCATGACGATGATTCTGTCGCTGAAATAGCGAACGACTGATAGATCATGTGAGATAAAAATGAGTGTGAGATTAAATTCTTTTTTCAGATCGTTCAATAAGTTCAGTACCTGTGCCTGAACACTAACATCCAAAGCCGAAACACTTTCATCGCAAACAATGAATGAAGGATTTAATGCCAATGCTCTTGCAATAACAATTCTTTGTCTTTGTCCACCACTGAATTCGTGTGGATAGCGATCATAGTGTTCAGGTTTTAATCCAACTTTTTCGAGTAACTCTATTACCTTTTTCTTTCGCTCATTTTTTGTTGCAAATATTTTATGAACCTTCATTGGTTCTGCGATAGCGCTGCCAATTGTTTTCCTTGGATTGAGTGATGAGTAAGGATCCTGGAAAATTATCTGCATTTCCTTTCTAAGGAAAATAAGTTTTGCCCCATCAGCTTTGGCCAGATCTTCACCTTTGTAAATTATTTTTCCTTCAGAAGGATTTATTAATCTAAGAATAGCTCTTCCTAAAGTTGATTTACCACAACCTGATTCACCAACTAATCCTAAAGTTTCGCCTTCGTACAAGTCAAAACTTACATCATCAACTGCTTTGGTATAGCTCGTTACTTTTCCTAAGAATGTTTTCTTTGACGGGAAATATACTTTCAAACCTTCTACACTCAATAGTACCTTATAGTACTTTGTATCTCGTATTTCGTACTTAGTATCTCGTACCTCGTATAGCCTTTCTCCTTCCAAAAAATCGCTGACAACTGGTAACCTTTCACCATTAGGATGTAAAGCAGGTCTGCAAGCCAATAAAGCTTTCGTATAAGGATGTTGTGGAGATGAAAAGATATTTTTAGTTGTACTCTGCTCAACAATCTTTCCCTTATACATTACTACGACCCTATTAGCAATTTCTGCAACCACTCCAAGGTCATGGGTAATGAAAATAACTCCCATTTCATTCTGCACCTGTAATTCCTTGATCAATTGCAGTATGTTCTTTTGAACAGTTACATCAAGTGCTGTAGTTGGCTCATCGCAGATCAATAGAGCAGGATCACAACTCATAGCCATAGCGATCATTACTCTTTGTTTTTGTCCACCGCTAAGCTGATGAGGATAACTATTGTACATTCTCTCTACATCAGGAAGTCTTACTTTATCGAAAAGGCCTAATGTTCTTTTTTTAGCTTCTGATACAGATATTTTTTTATGAATGAGAATGGCTTCTGTTACTTGTTTACCACATGTCATTACAGGATTTAGTGATGTCATTGGCTCCTGGAAGATCATGGCAATTTCGTTGCCTCTTAGATCTTGCAATTTAGATGCATCAGCTTGTAAAATATTAACCTCGGAATGATTGATTGTTGCAATGATCTCTCCTGATTTATACAGAACAGGAGGAGAGGGAATGAGTTGCAGCACAGATAATGATGTAACGGATTTGCCAGATCCTGATTCACCAACAATGGCTACGATCTCTCCTTTACTTACTTCGATAGAAATATTTTCGAGAGCTGTTGTTTGCCCAAGATCAGAAGTGAAATCAACGCTCAGGTTTTCTATTTTAAGAAGGCTAGTCATAAAGTCAATCAGTCAATAGTCATTGACGAAGCTTAACAATTGGCTGATGTCTTGCTGACTCAATGACTAACACTTAAAGTGTGCGACGCAAGTAAAGCTAAATAGAAATTCTGCTGCTGACTAAATAAAAATTAAAACCTGAGATGTCTTACAGTAAGTCCGTTGTTGATCAACTGCTTTAAAGATTCTATTCCGATCTTAAGATGATTTTCAACAAAACTGGCTGTAACTTTTTTATCGCTTTCTTCTGTTTTTACACCTTCAGGTATCATTGGAGAATCGCTGACCAATAATAAAGCACCGGTTGGAATTTTATTATAGAATCCAACAGTGAAAATGGTTGCTGTTTCCATATCTATTGCGTAGGCTCTGATCTTTTGCAGGTATTCTTTGAACTCCAAATCATGTTCCCAAACTCTTCGGTTAGTAGTGTAAACGGTGCCTGTCCAGTAATCAACTCCTGAATCACGAATCGTTGTTGAAATAGCTTTTTGTAAAGCGAAGGCCGGCATGGCAGGAACTTCAGCAGGAAAATAATCGTTGGAAGTACCTTCACCTCTTATCGCAGCAATTGGAAGAATAAGGTCACCGATCTTGTTTCGCTTTTTAAGTCCACCACATTTACCAAGAAATAATGCAGCTTCAGGTTCTATAGCAGAAAGAAGATCCATTACTGTTGCAGCAGTTGGACTACCCATTCCAAAGTTGATGATGGTGATATTATTTGCTGTAGCACATTGGAAAGGTCTGTCTAGTCCTATGATTGGAACTTTATTCCATTCTGCAAACAATTTTACATAATTACTGAAGTTGGTGAGAAGGATATACTTACCAAAGTTCTCCAGTTTTTCACCTGTATAACGTGGGAGCCAGTTGTTAACGATATCTTCTTTTGTTTTCATGACACAGACTTTTCAAAGGGTGTTGCGAAAAAATAAATTCTGCAAATATAAAGAATCGAGGATTTACAACCTTCCAAAGGTTGTCAACCCTTACATTTGAACCATGTTGAAGATAGTTTATCCTGAACAGAATTTTAGAATTAAACAAGAAGATGGAAGAGAGTACATCTTCGATGAATTCAGGAAGCTGTGGGTAAAACTTACTCCTGAAGAATGGGTAAGGCAAAATTTTCTTCAGTATTTAGTACAAACAAAAAAATATCCTGCTTCGTTAATAGCAGTTGAAACGGAGATAAAACTCAATGATCTTAGAAAGCGTTGTGATATTATTGTTTACAAAGAAGGCAAACCCTGGATGATCGTTGAGTGTAAAGAAATGAATGAGCAATTAAATGAAGCTGTTTTGCAGCAAGTATTGCGGTACAATATTTCTATACCATCCATTTACATTGTAATTACAAATGGAAGTTTTACGAATGCATGGTTACTGAATACTGGGAAAGCGGAAGATATTACTGAACTTCCTGAATGGCAGCAATAAAGAAAGCCCTGTATTAACAGGGCTTTCTTTATTAAGATGTTTAAACTACTAAGGGAAAATTCCTAATTCAGCATAGCTTGTTCCTACCTTGTTAATAGCAACAACATAAGCTGCTGTTCTCATATCAGGAATTTCGGGATTATTTTTCCATAGCTCCATGATCTCTCTTGTTGCAGTGATCATCGATTCTTCTAATCCACTGTATACAAGATCAACTTCATCAGGGCCATGCTCTATAAAAGCTCTCTCTTTATCGCTTACATTCTTGCCGGTCATTTCTTCTAACTGGCCAAGTATGTGCTTATTCATGTTCTCGGTAAAACGTTTTTCCATTCTACCATAACGAACGTGGCTAAGATTCTTTAACCATTCAAAATAAGAAACAGTAACACCACCAGCATTCAGATACATATCAGGCACCACCAGTGTTCCTTTTTGTGCAAACACTTCATCAGCTTCAGGAGTTAAAGGACCGTTTGCAGCTTCACCAATGATCTTCGCTTTTACTCTTGGTGCATTCTCCCCGTTGATAACATTCTCTAGTGCTGCTGGAATTAAGATATCACAATCCAATTCCAATGCATCACTGTTTTTTGCAAGTGTTGTAGAACCAGGGAATCCAACAATTGAACCTGTAGATTTCCTGAACTGGAATAACTCTTCTTCATTGATGCCTTCTTCATTTACAATAGCACCTTCGTATTCTGCAATAGCGATCACTTTTGCACCAGCTTCACGGAAGAATTTTGCAGTGTGATAACCTACGTTACCCAAACCTTGTACAATCACTCTTTTACCAGTAATACCGGTAGATAAACCGAGTTTATCCATCACATCTTTCATTTCACATACTTCACGAATACCGTAAAATACACCAAGACCTGTAGCTTCTGTTCTACCTCTAACACCACCTTGTGAAACCGGTTTACCGGTAACACAACCTGCAGCATCTATTTCACCTGGTTTCAATGATGCATAAGTGTCAACAATCCATGCCATTTCCCTTGCACCAGTTCCATAGTCAGGAGCAGGAACATCAATACCAGGGCCGATGAAGTTTTTCTTTACAAGTTCTGCTGTATAACGACGTGTGATCTTTTCTAATTCGTAAGCGTTATAATTTTTAGGATTGATCTTGATACCACCTTTACCACCACCAAAAGGCACATTTACAATAGCACATTTGTAGGTCATCAAAGCTGCAAGAGCCATTACTTCATCCTGGTTTACTTCATCGCTAAAACGAATACCACCTTTACAAGGAGTTTTATGCTGGGAGTGTTGTACACGATATGCTTCGATCACTTCAATTCTACCATCGTTCATCTTTACGGGAAAACGCATCTGGTAAACTGCGTTACATGCTTTGATCTGTTCTAAAATTCCCGGATCCCACTTTGTAAATTTCGCCGCTTTGTCAAAACTTCTTGTAACACTCTCAAAGAAGCTATAATGTTGGTCAGCCATAGCTATGTTTTTAGGTTTGTTATTATTTTTATTTAGCAATCATTCGTAATTCTATTCACCGTCTGTTGTGTCACTCACTTGTACGTTCTGAACTTTATGGACCAGTTTTCTAGTTTGTGGTTTCTAGTTTCACAAACAACCTTCAGTACAAGAGTGCGACGCAAGTAAAGCTTAATCTTTGTTCCAAAAGCTGACTCACATCAATTCTTCTTCTCTATTTTGCTGATCTTTCTATCGAGATTCAACAAATAAAGAAATAATCCTATGACTATCGTCACCACTACAGCTACTACCACATAGATCTTTCCGTTGCTGTTCATTACATCTCCTGATCCTGTTTCCTGTGCATTTGCCACCATTGATATAATGCATAATGCAATCACTCCTGCAATTCTTTTCAGGTTATCCATTGATCAGTTTGTTTTGTAGGGTACGTAAACGAATTCTCAATGTTGTCATCCAGACTCCTAACAATGTCCAGCCGATTACTGCAGGCCAGAAAACCAATCTCATTGACGGAGCGAGATCACCACCATTCAATCCTGGATTTCCTTCACTTCCCTGTCCTCCGGGATGCAAAGATTCGGTAAGCCTTGGTAATATCCATATGGTTGGAAACAACATAAAGAATGCAAAAATATTATAAACAGCTCCCAGCCTTGCTTTCTTATCATCATCATTCATAGAACCACGTAGAACGAAGTAAGCAAAGTAAATAAGTATCGCTATCAACGCACCATTTTGTTTAGGGTCGCTGCTCCATGGTTGTCCCCATTGATAATTAGCCCAGATAGCACCTGTTATTAAACCTAATACACCAAATACAGTTCCTGTCCTGGCATATTCGAGAGAATAAGTATCAAATTTTGGATCGGGTTTTCTAAGAAACTTTACAGCATACACTACAGAAATAATATAGAGTATCATCATTCCAAACCACATCGGTACGTGGAAGAACATGTTGCGGATGCTGTGTTGTAAACGATCGTCAAGTTTAGGGATTTCGACAAAGAAACCCATGGTGCAGGTGTACATCAGAAGGATAAAGGCCAGTATTTTCCACCAGGATTGACGAATCATTTCTTGTTTTTTATAAACAGACTGACTTTACAGGCTATTAAAATTGTGGGGCAAAATTAGGGGTTGTAAACTAACATTTGGCAGTTTTGGCAAGTATTATATAATTCTGGTTTTTAATATTGAAATACTTGTTAATCCTTCCAGAGAAAAGGAAAAAGTATGATGGATAATGCTATTACCATTATGTCTAATCCTGCTAATAATATTATCATCTGCCATAAACCTTCCTGCACTACAGAAGCAAAAGCAGATTCTGATATTTTCATCAGCAACATCAACTGCGGAATGATGATAGGAAATCCCATGATTGCCATTAATGCAGCCTGCTGTTGTGCTTTAGCGGCAATGGCTGCGAGAAAGGTAAAGACAAGACTTAAGCTGATGCCGCCTAAACAGCAGATGCCAATAAAACGGAAAAGATATTCAAAAGGATCACCAAGAAGAATCATAAAAATGAAAAGGCTGAGTAAACTCATTGCCAGCATCAGCAAAACATTGAAGATGAGTTTAGAAATGATGAAATCTTTGGCTCCCGCAATAGAATAGAAATAGAGCATTCTGCCACGGTTTTCCTGCAGAAATGCTTTGGCAACTGCATTCACACATACAAATAATTGCACAATCCAAAAAAGGCCATTCCATACCTGGTCTTCCGGTTGGTGCATAGAAGAGTAAACAATGTATATAGTTGAGGCAACATATAATATAACACCATACAGGCTGTATTGCTGGCGAATTTCGAGCACTATATCTTTTTTAATGAGTGCTGATATTTGTTTGATGTTGCTAATGGTAATGTATTTGTGCTGCAAATTAACTACAATAAAACGGGTTCACAGAACCAATAGTTATCATGTTTTTGCTTGGAAAGGATTTCTACTTTAATCGGCTTTGCAAACAAAGGACAATCTACAACCAGTGTGTGAAATTCTCCATTCTCTCCACAAACATCAATATCTATTGCTTTTAATTCGGCTATCAATTTTTCATCTAAAACTTTACCGAGAAAAGTATCGCCCATTTTTTCATTACAGCTAACGATGATTGTTTTAATACCGCTGTTCAACATTTGTAATACCAGTTGTTCTCTGTCTTGTTGCCATAACGGTAATATAGCTTTCAAGTCTGCATTGGTGCAAACTTTTTCTTCCCAATCCCTGTGAGCCTGCAGATCAATATCACCAAACACAGCAGACTGTATATTGTATTTATCTTTTAGCAGTTTTAACGAGGAAGTAAAATTAACTTCATAGTCCTGCCATGAACTTATGATAAGATGAATAGGTAACTGTGCAACTTTTGCCTGTGCATGCAAAACTTCAGAAGGTATTCCGTGTGATCTTGAGATCTTGCCCTCTTCATTCAAAACATTTAGCAACACCTTAGGTATACAACCCTGCTCTTTTGCTTTCATCAAAGCAAAGCAACTGTCTTTACCGCCACTCCAACTGCAGAGAACATTCATTAGATTTACTTATACAGGTTTCCTTCGTTTTCATAACCCTCATCTATCAAGAGGTTTTTCCTATCTGCAGCTGTGGTTGCCAGTTCATCACAACGATTGTTGTATGGATTATCAGCATGGCCCTTCACCCATATAAATCGTATGGTGAATTGTTTTGATAACTGGTGAAACTGCAACCATAGATCTTTATTTTTTTTGCCTCCTTTAAAATCTGTTCTTATCCAGTTATTCAGCCAACCTTTTTCAACACTGTTCACAATATACTGGCTGTCTGTGTAAATAGTAAGGGGAATATTTTTTTTGGTGAGTGCTTCCAATGCTTTTATCACACCCATCAATTCCATACGGTTGTTAGTGGTTAATCGATAGCCGGCAGAAAGTTCTTTTGCTTTATCACCCCACATTAGTATTGCACCATAGCCACCAGGACCAGGATTACCACGGCTTGATCCGTCAGTATAAATTATTAATGGATGAGATGTTGACATGAATTTTTTATGGGATCAGCTGGATTGCTACTTAGATACTTTTGTTGCGTCGCACTCTTGTACAAACCGAACTTTATTGAACAAAATATTCTCCCTTCATATACAACTTTCCTTTTCCACTCATCAGTACACGATCACCTTTTAATTCACAAAGTAATTCACCACCACGTTGTGAAAGTTGCTTAGCAGTAAGTTTTGTTTTATTCAATTCTTTACTCCAATATGGTGTAACAAGAGTGTGTGCAGAACCGGTAACCGGATCTTCATTGATGCCACTCTGAGGGAAAAAGCATCTTGATACAAAATCAACATCATTTCCTTTTGCAGTTACAGTGACACCTCTTGCTTTTACTCTACTTAACGTGAGAAAATCAGGGTCGAGTTTTTCAACTGCTTCCTGCGAATCAAGCACTACAATATAATCCCATCCACCAAATAAAACTGTTGAAGAAGTGGTTTTCAATCCTTCAAATAATCCTTCAGGAACTTCAACAGGTTGTGGTGGATTGGCTGGAAAATCAAGTGTGATCATGTCACCATTTCTTGTAACGGTCAATTCACCACTCTTGCTTTGAAAACGAATGAGGTTTCCTGTATAACCAAGTTCATTAAACAAAATATATGCGGTAGCTAAAGTTGCATGTCCACACAAAGCCACTTCAACAGTAGGAGTAAACCAACGAATATGATAGCTGCCATTATCCTCTTTAACAAAAAAAGCAGTTTCAGCAAGGTTGTTTTCCATGCCGAGTAGTTGCATTGTTTCATCCGGAAGCCATTTATCTAACGGACAAATTGCAGCAGGATTACCTGCGAATAATTTATCGGTGAAGGCATCTACCTGGTAAATAGTCATAGTTATATTTTAAAATGCTTCAAGAACTTCAGCATGACATTACACCTGAAAAACTCCTGTTTTAAATGCAGGAATATCAGGATTGTTATTGGCAGCTTTTATTCCTTCTGAAATTACTTTTCTTGTATCAATCGGATCTATAATCTCATCCACCCATAATCTCGCTGCAGCGTAGTAAGGCTTAGTTTGTTTTTCGTAACGATCTTTAATAGTATCTAATAGATTTTTTTCTTCTTCAGGTGTTACTTCCCTGCCTTTGGCTTTCATTCCTGCTACCTGTATCTGTGCTAATGTTTTTGCAGCCTGTTCACCACCCATCACCGCAATTTTTGCAGAAGGCCATGCATAAATAAATCTGGGATCATAAGCTTTACCACACATAGCATAATTTCCTGCACCGTAACTGTTACCTGTTATTATGGTAATTTTTGGCACAACAGAATTAGCAACAGCATTCACCAGTTTAGCACCGTCTTTAATAATGCCGGAATGTTCACTTCTGCTCCCAACCATAAATCCTGTTACATCTTGCAAAAACACTAATGGTATTTTCTTTTGATTGCAGTTCATGATAAATCTTGCTGCCTTATCTGCACTATCGTTATAGATGACGCCACCAATTTGTATCTCACCTTTCTTTGTTTTGCTGGTGATTCTTTGATTGGCAACAATACCTACAGCCCAACCATCAATTCTTGCATAACCGCAAGCGATTGTTTTACCATAATCTTCCTTGAACTGTTCAAACTCAGAATTATCAACGATTCGTTCAATCAGTTCAACAACATCGTAAGGCTTTAAATTTCCTTCGGGAATAATGCCGTAGATTTCGTTAGGATCTTTCTTTGGTGCAGCAGGTTTTATTCTGTCAAAACCTGCTGTTGTATTATGGCCAAGTTTTGAAATGATCTTCTTAACCTGGTCCAGACATTCTTGCTCGGTCTTGAATTTATAATCTGCAATGCCTGATATTTCTGTGTGAGTTGCAGCTCCACCCAAAGTCTCGTTATCGATGTTTTCTCCGATAGCAGCTTTTACCAAATAAGGTCCGGCTAAGTAAATGCTACCGTTTCCTTCTACCATCAATGTTTCATCACTCATGATTGGTAGATATGCACCACCAGCAACACAAGGCCCCATTACAGCAGCGATTTGTGTGATACCCATAGAACTCATCACGGCATTGTTGCGAAAAATTCTGCCGAAATGTTCTTTATCAGGAAATATTTCATCCTGCATTGGCAGAAATACACCTGCACTATCAACTAAATAAATGATTGGAAGTTTGTTCTCCATAGCAATTTCCTGCATACGAAGATTTTTCTTACCGGTGATCGGAAACCATGCTCCGGCTTTTACTGTTTGATCATTCGCAATTATCACACATTGTCTTCCACTAACATAACCTAAACCTGCAACAGTTCCTCCTGCAGGACATCCACCTTCAGCTTCATACATTTCAAATCCTGCAAATGCACCAATCTCAATAAAGTTGGAATCTTTATCTATTAAATATTCAATTCTTTCTCTTGGCGTGAGCTTATTTTTTTCTCTTTGCTTTTCGATGGCTTTTTTCCCACCACCCAGCTTTATCTTTTCGAAATATTGGCGTGTCTGGCTTACGGCCATTTTCATCCAGTCTTCGTTCCGGTTAAATTCTATGTTCATTGAGCAATTTCGTTAGGCGACAAAGATAGGGAGATGGAGATGAGGAATTAGGGATTAGGAGTTTGTAATTAGTATGATAGCCTGATCAGATTTTGACTGAACGATGAAGTGATTGCGACGCAACGAAGATGACATGAAAACTGAACGCTGGTATCATCACCACTTTGCTACCAACTTCAGATTAAGCAATCTTGGTGTTAAGCGATTCGGCATTGTAAAAACATTATTCGCAAAATCTTTAATAAGCAAATAGCTGATGGTATTTGGACGGTCAATTAAATTAAATACTTCAAGGCTTGCCCAGATGCTTTTAAAGTTTTTAAATGGCGAATGACTTCTTCGGTTTCCTTTTTCAGGATCAAGTAATAGAGCACTTAAACCCAAATCAACTCTGATGTATGGTTCAATCACCAATGCATTTCTATACTTTACACTTCCAGGGATATTGTAAGGAAGATTACTTCCATATAAAGTGTTGAGATAAACCCGAATGTTTTTATTTGTGCTTAGGTAATCCTGAAAGAACATTCCAAAAGTGATCATACGATCTGTTGGACGACGAACATAACCAACATTTACAGCCGAACTATCCGTTGGAATTTTATCTATAGTACTTCCTGTTATAACTTCACCTGAGGCATTGCGATATACCTGGTAAAAATCATTCTCAATATCTTCTTTTGTTCTCATAAAACCAATGCTAATCCAACTTTCTGCATCAGGCACCAGTTCTCCGAATAATCTTGTTTCAATTCCTGCTGCATAAGCTTTAGCTGAATTCTCACCGAAGTAACGTAAGCGAACATTGTCAACATCAAAAGGAACAACATCCCACATGTTTTTGTAGTAAGCTTCAGTTTGAATCCTGGCAGGTCTGCCAAACATTCTGAAGTTATAATCCAATCCACCACTTAGCTGCCAGCTTTTTTGTGCTTTCAAATCTTTATTGATCGTACCATCATATCTTCTCAATTCTCTGTAGAAAGGTGGCTGATGATAAATACCTGCTGATGCTCTTACAACGATATCTTTCTTCCATCTTTTTGGTATAAATGAAAAACCAATTCTTGGCGATAAAAGAAACTCATTGTTTAATGTATTGTAGTTGTAACGAAGACCGGCCTGTAAAATAAAATCAGATGAATCTCTGAATTGAATGTTATCCTGGATATAACCGCTAAGCCTGGTAATATCGATATCAGCTTTTCCGTTCAAAATTTTAAATAAGGAGAGTACTGATGGATTGTATGGAAGAGAATATCCTGCCGAATCATTGTATTCCCATTCATGCAATTTATCGCTGATGGTTTGGCGGTCGATGCTTTGTCCCCATTGCAGAAAATGTTTGCCTTTATCCAGACTTCCTTTATGAGAAGCATTCAAAACTTGAATATTCAGCCTGTTTCTTGCATAGTTCTGGAAAACACCTGCACCCAAAGGATTAACGATCAAACCAAAAGTTGATTGGCTTCTATCAAAATCTCTTTCACCAAAAAGATAAGCACCGGTTATATCAATATTTTCCTGTTCATTGTTATTGAAACTACTGAGCATCCATTTTAAGCGAAGATTTTTATGGGGTGAATTGGTTGCGGCAAGACCAAAGAATTGCGTTTGATATTGGTCTCTTTCCTGTCCATCGAAGAAAATATCTACAGCAAGATTGGCTGTAAAAAGTGGTGAGAAAACAGAAGAGGATAGTTTACTTTCTTCGGGAAACAGAGTGAATTTTGTTTGAGAAAGATTGGTCAATAATTCAAGTTCCCATTTTTTGTTTAGCTGGTAAGTAAGCAAGGCCTGCAGATCATTAGAAGATGGAACATAATTACCTTTTGTTTCCTGGCTGCCCAGTAAGTTTCTGTTGCTGCGATTTCTTAATCCAAGCAAGTAGGTGAATTTTCTGTTAGTTGAAACACCTTCTAAATGTACTCCTTGTTCTAATAGTCCAAGATGAACTGAACCTCCAAACCTTGTTGGTCTTTTGTAGCCGATATCCAGAACAGAACTCATTTTATCACCGTACTTAGCCTGGAAACCACCATTGTAAAATCGAACAGAGTTTGTAAGATCGGGATTGATAAAACTTAATCCTTCCTGTTGGCCATTTCTAATAAGGTAAGGACGATACACCTCAAAGTCATTTACGTAAATCAGGTTCTCATCATAACTACCACCACGAACTGAATATTGAGAAGTGAGTTCATTATTACTGCCGACGAATATTTTGATAAGCTGTTCTATTCCGGAAATAGGTGAGGGATTCACTTCAGTTCTGGTAGGATCAATTGTTACCCTGCCAGGTTCTCTTCTTCCTTTGTTTTGATTGATTACGATTACCGGGTCGAGATTGCCAGTAAATTTTTCCATCTTAATGGTGATCTGTTCAGCTTCTCCGGCCTGCAGATACATGGTTTTGCGAACACTGTTCAATCCTTCTGCAAAAAATATCAGTGCTATTTGCCTGTTGGAAGGAACTGTTATGCTGAACCTTCCTGAATCATCTGATGTTGCGTTTGTATTCTTACCGATGAGGTAAACTGAGATGCCAGGTAATGGTTTATCGTTATCATCCAGGATCGTTCCTGAAACCGTAGCAGTTTTCTGTGAAAAAGAAATAATTGGGAGCAAGATCAACACTATCAGCAGTCTCATGAAAATCGATTGGCTTAAATATACTAATTGAGGCTAAAAGTAAGTGATATTAAATAATTGTACTCTAATGTAATTAATGAGTATAAAGTGTAATATTTGTAGTTCTAAATAATGAATTATGAAGAAAATTTTTACACTGGTCCTTCTATCTTTAAGCATTTTTGGATTTACTCAATCCACAACTGTTGTAATCAGTCAGGTTTATGGTGGTGGTGGTTCAAGTTCAGCTGCAGCACTTTACAAGACCGATTACGTAGAACTACATAATATAAGCAATGTCTCTCAGGACATTTCCGGTTTTTCTATTCAATATGGTTCCTCCACAGGACAGTTTGGTGGTACTACAGGTAGTAATATTGCAGTAATACCTGCTGGAACAATTATACCTGCCGGTGGCTATTATCTTATTTCACTAGGATCAGCTGGTACTGGTGGTGCTGATTTACCTACAGCCGATTTTACTTCTGCAAATATTAATATGGCAGCAGGGTCAGGTAAAGTAGCATTAGTTGATAATGCCACACCTTTAACTTGTGGAGCTACAGCTTTACCATGTGTAATACCGACTGCAGGAATTATAGATATTGTAGCTTATGGTGCTGCTAATAATGGAGAAGGTGGTACAACAGTGAACAATAGTGTTGCTATGACTAATGCTCAGGCTGGTGTAAGAAAAAATAGTGGATGCCAGGAAACAAACAATAATAATAACGATTTTGATGTTTCAGCAACTCCGGCTCCAAGAAGTTCATCATCAACAGCAGTGAATTGCACAACTATGCCATTGTCTTTGATCTCGTTTTCGGCAGCTCTTTCCGACAATAAAGTTCAATTGATTTGGTCTACTGCTAATGAAGTTAACTTTAGCAATTTCGAGGTTGAAAGAAGCATTAATGGCAAAGATTTTATTACCATTTCTAAGAGACTAGAATCAAAAGGTGGCAACACCAATAATTATTCTTTTGTTGATGAAAATCCTGTGGCCGGTGTGAGCTACTATCGTTTAAAAATGAATGATAAAGATGGTTCATTCAAATACAGTGGTATTGAAATAGTAAAGACTAAAACAATTGGTGTTAGTGTTTATCCAAACCCTGTTCGTTCTTCAATCACTGTTCAGCATGAAGTGGCTGCAAAAGGTGCTGTGATCTCTGTTATAAACATGAATGGTAAACAAGTTTCTTCAGTAATTGTAGAAGCTGGTGCAGTTCAAACAACGATCAATGCAACTCAGTTAGCTCCAGGTTCTTACATGGTAGTGTATACCAATAACGGAGCAAGGCAAACAAAACAATTCATTAAAGAGTAAATGAAAACTCGTTTATAAAAAAATGCCTCACATTGTGAGGCATTTTTATTTCTGGACGATATATAGCTTATAAAGATATCAACTTGGCGATCATTCCTTTCGGATCTGCTGCACTAAATACAGTATTTCCTGCGACCAGAACATCTGCTCCGGCAGCAATGATCTCTGCAGCATTATCGAGTGTAACTCCACCATCAATTTCTATCTTAACCTTTAATCCTTTCTCATCAATCATTTTTCTCAATTGGCGAATCTTTTCTAAAGTGTGTTGAATGAATTTTTGTCCGCCAAAACCCGGATTCACACTCATCAGACAAACAAGATCAATATCATGCAGAATGTCAGACAATGTGCTTACAGATGTATGCGGATTAACTGCAACTCCTGCTTTCATCCCAAGGCTTTTTATCTGCTGAATGTTCCTGTGAAGGTGAGTGCAAGCCTCAATATGTACCGTAAGAATATCAGCTCCGGCTTTTTTAAATGCTTCTGTAAGATCTTCAGGCTTCAATATCATCAGATGAACATCACAAACTTTTGTAGTTGCTTTCCTGATTTTTTCAATCACCGGAATACCAAAACTGATGTTTGGAACAAATTGTCCATCCATCACATCAAGATGAAACCATTCAGCATCACTTTCGTTTAGCATCTTACATTCAGCTTCAAGATTCAGGAAATCAGCAGCAAGTAGTGAAGGAGCAATTATCGCCATAAAGTATTTTTAATTAGGAGCAACGAAGATAACAATTCAAAAATCCATTATTGACCATTGACCATTGACCATTGACCATTGACCATTGACCACTCAACTCTTATTTCCACCTAATCGTGTTAAGGCATCAGCAGCTTCTTTCAGATCAGGATCTAATCTCAAAGATTGATCGTACATATTCATTGCTTCGGGTATTTTTCCAAGTGCTTCAAAAGTTTTTGCCTGCCAGTAAAAAGCATCGGCATAAGTAGGTTCAACATTTCCTGCAGCCTGAAAGATATTCAATGCTTCATTGTATTTTTTCTGATCAAAATATAAGAAACCCTTTTCCAGGTAAGCTTCCATATATTTTACATTATGAGAAATACATCGGTTGAATAACTGTTCAGCCATTCTTGTATTACCAATTCTTGCATGATAAATACCTGCTATAAAATCACAATTGGCCAATGTTTCTTCGTCAGGTAATGTTTTAGACACGTTATTCACCAGCATCAACGATCTGTCATCTTTTCGCTCTGCAAGAATGTTAGCCAGGTAAAGCTGTGTAACCACATCAGGATAGATATTGATAGATCTTATGTAAGATTCTATTGCAGGAGTGGTATCTCCACTTCTTTCCAGTAACAATGCATTCCTCGACCAATAGCTATTGTTCAGACTATCTTTTTTGAGAAGAATATTCATGTGAAACAAAGCTTCTTTAAACCTGTCCAGGCTATCCAGTGCATCAATTAAATCTACTCGGTATTGAATGCTGTCTGCATGTTTATCTGCTCTCTCGGTCAGTTCTTTTATTAGTTTATCAGCTTTGGAAACGTTCGCTTTGTTGTTATTATTATCCTTCTCATCCTTACAGGAAAAGAATAATATAATGCCTGATAAGAAGATCAAAAAGTACTTCATCATACAAAAATACAGTCAACTCTTTCAGTTATAACCATTCTGTGACAAACAAATAGGCCTCGTAACCTTAGTTTTACAAAAATTTACACCTTCAATGAGTAATCGTTTATTGCGCCTTGTAGCTGCCTTGTCTGTTTCGGCTACCGCTTTCCTTTCTTTTACAAATGGAATTGACAGAACACCCCTAGAAGATACTTTGCATTATGCTGAGGAAAAGCATTTTAAGAATGTTCAACAATTAACTTTCGGTGGAGATAATGCAGAAGCCTACTGGAGCTACGATGGTAAATACCTCATTTTTCAACGTACTGCACCTAAAGATGGTGTAATGTGTGACCAAATATATCTCGGAAAAGTTCCATCCAAACCAGGAGAGAAATTCACTTATAAATTGGTGAGTACCGGTAAAGGAAGAACTACCTGTGCATATTTTCTGCCTGATGGCAAACATTTCGTGTATGCATCAACACATTTAGGTGCTGATACTTGTCCACCAATTCCCGACAGAGCAAAGCTTGGTAATCGTTACATCTGGCCTTTGTACAACACTTACGATATTTTTTTAGCCGATACTTCAGGCAAAATTGTAAAGCAACTCACCACTGCAAAAGGTTATGATGCTGAAGCAACTTTGTCACCTGATGGAAAGAAGATGCTTTATTGTAGTGACAAAAGCGGTGATCTTGAATTATACATTATGGATCTAAAAACAGGAAAAGAAAAACAGATCACAGATATGTTGGGATATGATGGTGGTGCATGGTTTAGTCCTGATGGAAAGAAGATCGTTTGGCGTTCAAGTCGTCCAAAGACAGAAGTAGAGATCAAAGATTACAAAGATCTTTTATCACAGGGTTATGTAGCACCAACGAATATGGAAGTTTGGGTAGCTGATGCTGATGGAAAAAATGCAAAACAGATCACTAAACTTGGACAAGCCAATTGGGCTCCCAATTTTACACCAGACAGTAAGAACATTATTTTTTGCAGTAATCATGAATACAAAAGAGGTTTTCCCTTTAACATGTATCTCACAGATATGAATGGAAAAGGACTAGAAAAGATCAGCCGGGATAAAGGCTTTGATGCATTTCCTATGTTTAGTCCTGACGGAAAGAAAATTGTTTTTAGCAGCAACAGAAATAACGGTGGAACAAGAGAAACGAATTTGTTTATTGCAGATTGGGTGAAGTAATGTGAAACAAACTGTAGAATAACTATTAATCTGCTGTTGCGTCGCACTCTTGTACTGTAAGAATTCAATGCATCAAAGTCAAAATTAAAAAGTCAAAATTCAAAAGAACTTCCGACCCAGGCAACCCTTTTGACTTTTTAATTTTGACTTTTAACTTACATCTTCCGTTATCTTTACAACCACTAACCAAACCATACTAATATGTACGAAGGACTGCTACATCTGCACAATGTTTTACGCTGGATAATTCTGATCTTTTTGCTGTTAAGTATTTTACGTCATTTAACTGCTGGTAACCAACCTTATGGAGGAAAAGATAAAGGGTTTGGCCTGCCTTTATTAATTGCTACACATGT
The DNA here is from genome assembly GCA_023386555.1 of Bacteroidota bacterium. GTDB lineage: Bacteria > Bacteroidota > Bacteroidia > Chitinophagales > Chitinophagaceae > JAEZDC01. The sequence continues at coordinate 47,850 of JAEWJK010000016.1, forward strand.
AAATGCAGTTATTGGAATATACCAGTGGATAGCAGGAGCCTGGGGCTTAACAATGATCCAGCAGAATGGAATGGGTGGAGTGATGAAAGATTCCGTTACACGTTTTTGGGCTATTGAACATCCGCTGATGATGTTAATAGCAGCTATTCTTATTACAGCTGGCTACGGACAAAGAAAATCTAAACATACAGCAAGGGTTCAACGGAGAAGAGCTGTTATCTACTATATTCTTGCTTTGATCGTTATTTTATTAGCTGTGCCATGGCCTTTTAGAGAAGTGATCGGCCGACCATTATTTCCAGGTATGTAGAATTTATTGAAACCTCCTTCGGGAGGTTTTTTATTAACTTTGAGAATGACCTTACACCGAAATTTCACTTATTGGATAGATAAACGTAAGTGGAAATATGTTTTTCTGCTGACGACACTTGAGTTGTCTGTCTAATTATAGTTCTGAAGTTGGGTTGCTCAGTAATGATCAGAACGTACAAGTGAGTGACACAACGAAGCTTCATAGCAGTACTACAGTTGGTTCAATAAATCGTAATTCAACATTCGTAAATCGTAAAATTTTATGGCTCATTATATTAAACTCGGACAAGTACCACATAAACGGCATACACAATTCAGAAAGCCGGATGGTAAATTATATTCTGAACAATTATTCTCAACCGAAGGATTCAGTAATGATTATTCATTGCTCTATCATGTTCATCCTCCAACAACGATCATCGGAACGGACGAACCAATTGATGTGATGCCAAGAATTGCAGAAGACAGGATGCTGAAACATCGTAGCCTTGAAGGTTTTAAAGTAAAACCTGAAGCTGATTACCTGCAAAGCCGAAAGCCTGTCTTGGTAAACAATGATTGCCATATTGTATTGGCAGCACCTCAGCAAAGTATGGAAGGTTATTTCTTTAAGAATGCTGATGCAGATGAGATGATCTTTGTGCATGAAGGTTCCGGCACATTAAAAACAATGTATGGTGATATTACTTTCTCTTATGGTGATTATTTAGTGATACCAAGAGGAACAATTTACCAAATAGAGTTTGCAACAGCAGACAATCGTTTGTTTATTGTTGAATCGTTTAGCCCGATAAGATATCCGAAAAGATATGTAAGCAAGTCAGGACAACTATTAGAACATTCACCATACTGCGAAAGAGATATAAGAGGTCCACAGAATCTGAGAACGATTGATGAAGCAGGAGATTTTGTTATTAAAACAAAAAAGAAGGGTAAGCTGTATAGCATTCATTATGGCTTTCATCCTTTTGATGTGATTGGTTGGGATGGATGTTGTTATCCTTATGCATTCAGCATTCATGATTTTGAACCGATCACCGGAAGAGTACATCAACCACCACCTGTTCATCAAACATTTGATGCACATAATTTTGTGGTATGCAGTTTTGTTCCAAGATTATATGACTATCATCCTGATGCAATTCCAGCTCCGTATAATCATAGTAACATCGATAGCGATGAGGTGTTATATTATGTTGATGGAGATTTTATGAGCAGGAAAAATGTAACAAGAGGAATGATCACTTTGCATCCTGCAGGTATTCCACATGGTCCACACCCAGGTGCTGTTGAAAAAAGTATCGGAAAGACAGAAACAAAGGAATTAGCTGTGATGGTAGATACTTTTCATCCGTTACAATTAACTGTTGATGCTTTAGAGATAGAGAATGAAGGTTATGTAATGAGTTGGGCGGAATAAAGGCAAGAGGTCTGAGGCAGGAGATAGTAGCAATTGTTATCTGGAATTTGTATATTTAAACATCTCTTATTTTAAAAACAAAATGCCATATGATCAAATTCAATGAAATTAAAATCGGTGATTACCTGATGGGTGAGTTTGAAGGAAAAATGTGGGAAGGAGAGGTGGTTAGATTAAACGGAGAAGATAAACAGGTTTGTGTTCAAACAGATGTGCAGGAATTCTGGTTTTCGCCAGATCATCTACATCCAATTCCACTGAATGATGAATCTTTACGAAAGCTCAGCTTTACTAAGGAAGATATGGAGGATGGAAGTGTGAAGTATAAGAAAGCCTCGTTTCGTTTGGTGATCCCTAAAAAAGATGATTTTTCGAATATAGATATATGGTATAGAGAAGATAGAAGGCATCATCCTGATATACATTATGTACATCAATTGCAAAATGCTCATTATTCTATGACTAAAATGCATCTTACCAGGGAAGTTGTTTAAATAACATCAAAGAAGTTTTAAAGCCATCATGAAAGTGATGGCTTTTTATTTTTCGGTTGAGTATGGCACAATCCTTTCGAAGACATTTAAAACAATATTATGGACAAAATCAAAGAAAAGTTTAACCAGCAGGAAGAAAGAACTCAGCCTGATCAAAATGATACAAGAGCAGAAAAGCAAACACCACTTTCTGAGAGGATATCAGAGACAGGGATGGATCAATTAGAAGAAAAAACGGATAGAGTTACTCATATTAATGAATCGGAGACCAAACCTGGAACACCGTGGAGTCCAGGACAGGCATCTTCATAAATGAATCAGTGTAGCGTAAAAAAAGAGACGGTCTGTAAAAAAACCGTCTCTTTTTATGATGCCTCAACTTAACGTTGTTGATTTCTGGTATCTCTTTGCTGCTGCTGGTCTTGCTCTTGTTCCTGACCTGCACTTCCTGGCTGATTCTGGTTCGTACGATTTTGATCACGGTTTTTTTCATCCTGACTTCTTTGGTCATTCTGCGTACCGCTTTCATTTGTCATATCACTGCGTGTTTCATTACGAGTGCTACTGTTGCTTTCACCACTTAAACCACTACGAGAATGATTTCTGTCCTGGCTGCTGCCCTGATTAAGATTCTCGTTACGGTCATTGCGGTTTTCGCTTCTGTTGTCATTACGATTCTCTGCCATAAAATATATTTTATTGTTTGAAAGAATACAACAGTAGCAACAAACATAGAGCCACATACCCAAGCGAAAGATAGATAGTTGGAAATGATCTGTTTTCTGAAAAGAAGTTCAATCTATTAAGCGGCTATTGAGCAATAACGGCAGCAGTAGATAATATAAAGTATGTAATTAATTACTAAACCTGCTATATGAGCTTCATTCTAATAATAAATAAGCTCCTTAAAAAAGGAGCTTTACAATATTCTCAATTTTAATTAAGCAAGTTTAACTACTAGGCTTCTTTTTACCATTGTATTATAGCAAAGCATTATTGCCGGTAAGAACAAAAGGGTAGCCCCTAAAGCATTCCGGTAAAATGGAAGACCAGCTTCATAACTGGTCAGCAAACCATTCAGGTCGTTGGTATAAAGGCTATATGTATCTATCACCCATGAACCCAAATTTGATAGGAGGAAGAATACAGTTGGTGCAATTATTCCACCCATTGCGATACTTCCATAATTTTTTCCTTTTACCATCCATCCAATCAATGTGGCAGCAAGTAATAAAGAGTAATTGAATAACTGGTAAGTGTAAAATCCTGAATAAGGAAACAAATTGAAGGTGAACAACAATTCAATGATCATATCGCTTGCAAACACAGCTATCAAAGGAAGAAAAAATGATTTCCCTTTGTTATTGATGAGCATTCCTGAGAAAATGGCAATGGCAATAACAGGTGAAAAACCTGACCAGCTGAGATTTGGCCCGAAGAAAAATTTGCATAAAGTTGCTACTGCAATAAGTATCAATGTGAAGATCAGTAGCCTGTTATTATTTTTCATATACATCTTTTATAGTCGGCAAAAATAGCTTAAAAATATTCTACCTAAATTCATTTTTTCCCTTTAATTGTGGATAATCTTTAGGAAACTGCAGCCCTGAATAATACAGCTTTACCGTTTGGGATAATGGTGTATTCATTTCCTGCGAAAGCAATAAAAACTTCTCCTTTGTTTACCTGGAGCTGATTTGTTGCAGAAATATTCACTTTTCCTTCCATACAAATAACAATTTCAGGAGATGTGGTTATATAATTTGCCGGTTGGTTTGATAACTCAATTTTTGAAATCGTGAAATCATCAATTGGAAATTTGATTGGTTGTCCTGCACCTGTGATTGATTTATCAATGATTTTGGGTACAACTGCTTCAAATCTTGTGTGTTTTATCAACTCATCCACATCAATATGTTTATTTGTTAATCCTGCTCTTAAAACATTGTCACTGTTGGCCATCAATTCAACATTCTGTCCTTGCAGATAGGCATGAGGAACACCTGTAGCCTGGAATATTCCCTGCCCTTCTTCCAGGTAAACAAGGTTTAAAAAATAAATGGAAAAAATTCCCTTATCGATGTTTTTTGCTTCCTTATTTAAATAATATTCACCTACCCAATATCCGGCTTCAATTTTATCCGATTCATGAAAGCTTCGTCTTCTAACTTCTCTTTGAACAACTGGTATCAAAATAGCATCAACTTCATTTTGCGATAATTGCATCACATGTCTGAATAGCCCTTCATAACTTTCCGTTTCAAACAGGCTGATGAATGTTCTGAATTCAGGTATATTTCCCAAAACTTTTTTTAATTCATCAGCAGGTTTAAAGCCATGTAATAACCAGAAATCACTCAAAGCGATCATTACTTCCGGCTTGTGATTCCTGTCTTTATAGTTTCTGTTTGTAGCTTTAATATCTATGCCTTGTTCTTCTTCCAGATCAAATCCTATTTCAGCTGCCTCTTTTGTAGGATGCACCTGCATTGACAGCATCTCTTTTACATCCAGTATTTTAAACAAATAAGGAAGTTGATTAAACCTCTCCCTTACAGGTTCACCCAACAATTCAGGTTGAGCAAAAAATAATTTATCTAATGCAATTTCAACATCATCATCCAATAACATCGAAGGAGCAGAACTATGTGCTCCCATCCAGTATTCTGCAAAAGGTTGTTTAATAGAATTATCAATTCCTAATAGTTGCGGAATAAATTCAAAACCACCCCAGGCATAATGTTGAAGCGCTCCTTTTAATTTATAGATCTTGCAAGGGTCAATTTTCATTTGTATTTTTCGTCTTAATGGATATGTGGAATAAAAATACAGGTTCTAAAGGAGAAGAAATGGCTTGTGTTTATTTGCAGCAGATCGGTTTTTCTATTATTGAACGTAATTGGCGTTTTAAACATTGGGAAGTTGATATTATTGCCTCAAAAAATGACCGGTTGCATTTCTTTGAAGTTAAAACAAGAACATCTGCAAAATACGGTAAACCTGAAGAGAGTATCAGCTATCAGAAAATGAAAAACCTAAAGAATGCTGCCGAAGAATATCAATATAAAAATCCACAATGGAAGTATGTGCAATTTGATGTGTTGGCTATCTCAATGTACAATAATGAACCTGTTGAATATTTTTATATCGAGGATGTATATTTTTAGGAGGATCAGCTAGAATTACTATTAGGCTTCGTTGTGTCACTCACTTGTACGTCCTGTACATTACTGAGCTTACTTCTGCAAAGTAATTTTCTTGATCTTCACCTCAGGCACCATAGGCGTTAATGGTAACCTTTCCATCATCGTTTCCACCATCATATAAGTTGCCGGGCAATATTCAATATTCTGTTGGTGCACATGAATATATTCCTTCATTTTCTTTTTATTCAAATGTGGAAATCCTGCACAATCAGCCGGACGAACTTCATAGATAGAACACATATTCGTATTCATATCAAGAAACTGGCAAGGCTGTAATTTATTCATCCAATCACCATCTTTCTTATCATACTCCAGCCATTTTTCGGTGAATTCTTTGGCAGTCATTCCAAGATGATTGGAGATTCGAAGTATATCCTTTTTAGTATAAGTCGGACTCATTTTTTTGCAGCAATTAGCACAACTCAAACAATCTACATTGTTCCATACATGAAGGTTCATTTCATCGGCTATCTTGTCTAAATGTCTCGGTGGATTTTTTTCAATCTTAGAAAGATATCGCTTGAAAATTTTTCCATTGCGATTCACCTTTATTTTAAACGATCTGAAATTAACTGGTAACATGGGTGGATATGTCTTTTATGCTTCTTGAACGAAATAATATTATTATTGTACAACATCAAAACTATTCTTTCAACAGATGTGGGAAGCTTATAAAAAAGGATTTAAAGCCTGGCTGCAGTTAGAGAAATCGTTGAGCGAGAACTCTGTTGAATCGTATTTAAGAGATATTGAAAAACTCACTGAATACCTACAGGCTTCCGGAAATATGAAAACACCTGCAGAAGTTGATCTGAAAGACCTGCAACATTTTTTGAAATGGGTGAATGAGTTAGGGATGTCAGCTACATCACAGGCACGGATCATTTCTGGTATCAGGAGTTTTTACAAATACTGCCTCACAGAGAATATCAGTAAAACAGATCCTTCAGCATTGATAGAAGCCCCAAAGCTCAAAAGAAAATTACCGGATGTTTTGAATCTTGATGAGATTGAAAGCATGTTATCCAAGATCGATCTCAGTACACCTGATGGCACAAGAAATAAGGCGATACTGGAAACGATGTACAGCTGTGGATTAAGAGTAAGTGAAGTGGTAAATCTTCGCATCAGCAGTTTATACCTTGATGTGGGTTTTATTAAAGTAATTGGTAAAGGAGATAAAGAAAGATTGGTTCCTATTGGTAGTGATGCAACAAAATTCATTAAGATCTATAGAGAAACTGTAAGAGTGCACCAGGATGTACAGAAAGGAAGTGATGATATTCTTTTTCTGAATAACAGGGGACGAAAACTTTCAAGGGTGATGATCTTTTACATCATCAAAACGCTGGCAGGTAAAGCCGGAATACAGAAGGTGATCTCACCACATACTTTCCGGCATTCTTTTGCCACACATTTGATTGAAGGTGGTGCTGATCTTAGAGCTGTGCAGGAAATGTTAGGACATGAAAGCATAACAACAACTGAAATTTATACTCACCTGGATAGAGATTTTTTAAGAAGTACGCTGCAACAGTTTCATCCGGCATTTAAAAAATAACCGCTATGACGCAAAGACACAATGATTCCTTAGGGCCATAGCGTCTTTGCGGTTTATCTAACTATCTTAAAATTCTCATACTGTTGGTTTTCTTGTTCTGTAACAACAACCTTTGTTACTTCAGCTTTTCGTGGTCCTTTTTTGCACCATTCAATAAATTCTTTAATCCTGTCTTCCTCACCTGAGGCAATGGCTTCAACATCACCTTCTTTGGTATTACGTATCCAACCGGTGAGGACTAATTGTTCTGCAACATCTTTTGCCGAAGCTCTATAGAAAACGCCTTGTACTTTCCCTTTGATGAGTAAGTGAACTGTCATACTGCAATATAGAAAGGGTTGCCAACCTTTCAAAGGTTGGCAACCCTAAATTAAAAAAAGCTGGCGAACCACCACCAGCTTTTATGACCCTTTATGCTAAAAAACAAAGTTTATACAGCAGCCTGCATTTTATTTTCTTCCAGTAATCTTATTGAGGTTTGTGTTCCGGTTATTTTACAGTTGCCATTGAATTGTACGGTTTGTTCCATGCTCAGTTTGCCTGCAACAATATCACCTTGTACTTCTGCTTCTGTTTTTAAGTTCAGCAGGTCCTTTACAGTAATATTGCCATACACTTTTCCGTTGATATCGGCACGATGAGCAATGATACTTCCTTCGATAATGCCACCACTTCCTAAAACCACTCTTGCAGATGAGATGATGTTCCCAATTAGTTTTCCATCAATTCTGATATCTGCGTTTACTGTTAATTCTCCCCGTATTTCCATTTCGCTGCCTATGATACTGGTTTGTAACACAACATTTGACTGTGATCGGTTGTTTAACTTGAACATGGTAGGTGGTTTTTCTATTGTTGGATAGTTAGCGTCTTAATAACGGCAGCAGTGTAATTTATATTGTGTAGCAGGAAAGCTCAGTAAAGTTCAGGACCCTGAAGAGAGTGACACAACAGACGATGCCATGATAATCAACTGTTTGAGCCATAATTATCTTCATTTTTAATTTTCAAATTGTCTCATTGTGTAATTATATCTTTGCCGCCTCAAAAACAGGAGCAATAAGCATGATTAGTGTTAGAAATGTTACGCTTGCCTATGGCAAAAGGGTATTATTTGACGAGGTAAACTTGAGTTTCGTCAAGGGAAATTGTTATGGTGTGATTGGTGCCAATGGTGCAGGTAAATCTACTTTTTTAAAGATCCTCAGTGGAGAAATTGAACCGAATAAGGGAAATGTAGACATTACTCCAGGTGAAAGGATGGCTGTGTTGAAACAGAATCAATTTGAGTTTGATGAGATCAAAGTATTGAATACTGTATTGATGGGCCATAAGAAATTATGGGAAGTAATGCATGAACGTGAAGCCATTTATGCAAAAGAAGATTTTAGTGAAGAAGATGGAATGAAAGCTGCTCATTTGGAAGCAGATTTTGGTGAGATGGGTGGCTATGAAGCTGAAAGTGATGCTGCAATGTTGTTGAGTAGCCTTGGTGTAACAGAAGAGTATCATCAAAGTTTATTGAAAGACATTCCGGGTAACCTGAAAGTAAGAGTGTTGCTTGCACAGGCTTTATTTGGTAATCCGGATATATTGTTATTGGATGAGCCTACCAACGGATTGGATATTGAAACGATTGGGTGGTTAGAGAATTTTCTTGCTGATTACCAGAATATCGTTTTAGTGGTAAGCCACGACCGTCACTTTTTAGATCAGATATGTACACACGTTGCTGATGTTGATAAGAAAAAGATCAAGATATACACCGGTAACTATACTTTCTGGTACGAGTCTTCAATTTTAGTCGCCAGACAAATGTCTGATAAGAATAAGAAGACTGAAGAAAAACGACAGGCTTTATTGGATTTCATTGCACGATTCTCTGCCAATGCTTCTAAAAGTAAACAGGCTACTTCAAGAAAAAAAGCTTTGGAGAAGTTAACGATAGAAGAGATTGAGCCATCAAATAGAAAATACCCCGGCATCATCTTCCAGCCCTTGAGGGAAGTTGGTAACCAGATATTGAATGTTGAGAAACTGAGTAAGACGGTTGATGGTCGTCAGCTTTTCAAAGATGTTTCGTTTAGCGTGAACAAAGGAGAGAAGATAGCTTTTTTAAGTCGTGATCCTTTGGCGGTAACAAATTTCTTCGAGATCATTAACGGTAATGCATCATCAGATAGCGGAAAATTTGAATGGGGTACAACCATCACCAAGGCTTATTTGCCTTTAGAGAATAATGAATTCTTTACTGAAGGATTGACTTTGCTGGAATGGCTTCGTCAGTTTGTTCCACCAAATATTACTGATGCCGATGAGCCTTTTCTAAGAGGATTTTTAGGTAAGATGTTATTCAGTGGTGATGATATTATGAAGAAAACGAATGTGCTGAGTGGAGGTGAAAAAGTTCGTTGCATGATCAGCCGGATGATGTTACAGAATCCAAACCTGATTGTATTGGATCAGCCTACCAATCACCTAGATCTCGAAAGTATTCAAAGTTTTAACGAAGGTTGTCAGACTTTCCCTGGTATCGTTCTATTAACATCTCATGACCATACATTCATGCAAACCGTTGCTAATAGAGTGATTGAGTTAACGCCTAAGGGCATCATCGACAGGTTAATGACCTTTGATGAATACATGGAAGATGATAGAGTGCAACAATTGAGACAGGAGATGTATCATTAAGTTTTGAGTTTGAAGTTTTTAGTTGATCCTGCTTCGGCAGGATTTTCTTTTTTTCAAAATTGCATACGTAACAATATTTTTTGTTTTACGTATAAAATTTTATCTTAGCTGTAGAAAGAAGGTTATGGACAACAAAATTACCTTAAGCTTTGATGAAGCCGTAATTGCAAAAGCCAAGCGTTATGCTGAGGCTAATAATATAAGTCTGTCCAGGCTTATCGAGTTTTTATTAAAAAAAATAACTTCTGCTAATTACAATTCACTGGAAGAATTTCCTATCTCAGATTGGGTTAACCAACTTGCAGAAGGCCAGGCTGAGTACCAAATTAAGAAGCGAACAAGGAAGGCAACAAAATCAGAATACTTCAGTTCAAAGAAAAAATGAGAATTTTTTTGGATGCTAATATTATTATTTCGGTTCTTAATAAGGAATACCCGGTTTTTACTTTTAGCTCAAGGATATTGAGTTTAGCAGATAGCAAGCATCATAAAATTTATACCTCACCTGTTTGCCTGGCCATTGCATTTTATTTTGCAGAAAAAAAGTTTAAACCGAAAGTTGCAAAAGAGAAAATTGAATTATTATCGAAACACATCTATATTACTTCTGTTGATGGTGAAACCGTTTTAAAAGCATTACAGGATATTAAAGTAATGGATTTTGAAGATGGGTTAGAATATTACTCAGCCATTACTTCTAAATGCAAGTGCATTGTTACTGAAGATGTGAAAGATTTCCATTTTGCCGGCATAGAAGTGTTAGACAGTGAAAGCTTTTGCAGGAAGTATATGACACGTTCAAAATGATTTACTTCTTATCTTCAACACAAACTTTGCTTCATGAGAAATTTGCTGGTAATGGTATTGCTTTGCTGTGGCAATACCATAAATGCACAGAACCTTGATTATTACCTTCCAAAAAATGTTAGCTATAATACATCCATCCCAACACCAAAATCGGTTATCTATCATGAAGTAGGTGAATGGCATGTTACACATGATCGGCTAGTGAATTACATGAAAGCAATTGATGCAGCATCAGATAGAGTTATACTGCATAATATGGGTTTGACGTATGAAGCAAGACCACAATTAGCACTCATTATTACATCTACTAAAAACCATCAAAGATTAGAACAAATCAGGCAACAACATATTCAATTGGCTGATGCAGGAAAATCATCCTCTCTCAACATAAATGAAATGCCAATCGTTGTGTGGATGGGTTATAGTATTCATGGCAACGAAAGCAGCGGATCGAATGCAGCTTTGTTAGCAGCTTATTACCTGGCTGCAGCACAAGGAAAAGAAATAGATGAGTTATTGGATAATACTGTGATCATTCTAGATCCATCTTTTAATCCTGATGGATTGCAGCGTTTTGCTACCTGGGCTAACATGCATAAAAGTAAAACGATAGTTAGCGATCCTGCTTCAAGAGAATTCAATGAAGTATGGCCTGGAGGAAGATATAATCATTATTGGTTTGATTTGAACCGTGACTGGTTGCCGGCTCAGCATGTTGAAAGTAGAAACAGGTTACAACTGTTTCATGAATGGAAACCAAATATTCTTACCGATCATCATGAGCAAGGCAGCAATGCAACATTCTTTTTTCAGCCTGGTGTGCCTTCAAGAGTAAATCCGAACACCCCTGCAATGAACCAGGAATTAACTGCAGCTATCGGAAATTTTCATGCAAAATATCTTGATAGTATCGGTTCATTATATTTTACCAAGGAAGGTTATGATGATTTTTATTATGGTAAAGGATCAACCTTCCCCGATATACATGGTGCAGTTGGAATTTTATTTGAGCAGGCAAGCAGTCGTGGCCATGCACAACAAACTGCTAATGGATTGCTCACCTTTCCTTTCACCATCCGAAACCAGTTTGTCACTTCTCTTTCAACTTTGGAAGCTGCAAAAAATCTTCGTGTGAACATGTTGAATTATCAGCGTGATTTTTATAAGAATGTAAGAGCGGAAGCATTATCATTTCCTGTGAAAGCTTATGTTTTTGGTGACGAGAAAGATAAAAGTAAGACGAATGTTTTCCTGGATATGATGTTACGGCAACAGATAAAAATTTATAATCTGAAAGAAAATGCAACAGTGGATGGTAAATCATTCAAAGCAAATTCTTCCTACATCATTCCAACGGATCAACCTCAATTCAAATTGATCAAAACTATTTTTGAAAAGACATTTAGTTACAAAGACAGTTTGTTTTATGATGTAACATCATGGACAATGCCTTTAGCTTTTGGCCTGCCGTATGGTGAAATAAAGTACTCAGCTAACAATTTGTTAGGCACAGAAACAAAATTTTCAGTGAGGCATTTATTAGAAGGGAGTCATAATGGTAACTGGATAAAGGGTGGTTTAAGTAATTATGGCTATTTATTGCCATTGAATAATCTTTATGCACATAATTTAATATTCCAACTACAATCAAATGGATTAACTGTTAAGGTTGCTACGCAAAAATTGTCTATTCCTGTTAATGGGAAGAATGAAGATTTTGGTTATGGAAGTATTTTTATTCCTGCCAATCAGGATGGAAAGTCCACACAGCAGGTGTACAATATTCTCAATAATCAATTATTTCAGATCAATCATACCAACATACTAGCTGTGGATATCGATGTATTTGCAGTAAACAGTGGAATGTCAACATCCGGAATTGATCTTGGCAGCGGAAGTTTTTCTCCGATAAAAATTCCATCTGTTATGATGTTTGGCGGTACAGGCGTATCTGCTTTAGATGCAGGAGAAATTTGGCATTTGCTCGACCAGAGAATGAATATCCCGCTTTCGATTGTTGATGTGGAACGATTTAGCGTAATAGATGCATCAAGATATAATGTCATCATTATGCCGTCTGGTACTTATCGAAATTTTGAGAAAGCAGAGCAGGAAAAGCTTCGTTCCTGGATCAGTAATGGAGGAACATTGATAGCTACAGAAGATGCAACAAGATGGCTTTCGCAAAATGGGTTGACAAAAGTTATCTTTAAAAGAGATTCTTCGAGAAGAGATACTACCAAAGTATTGCCATATCATTTACGTTCTGATGAACAAAGAGCAAGAGATATGACCGGCTCCATCTTCGAAGCGAAACTGGATCTTTCTCATCCGATCTGTTATGGTTATACCCAGCCAACTGTTTCTGTTTTTAAATCCAATACTATGTTCATGGATAAGAATAACGGTTATTATGATTCCCCGGTAATGTACACTGACGATCCTTTGCAAAGTGGTTATATGTTCAGGGAACATAAAAACAGCGTTAAGAATAGTGCAGTGATCAACATAGATCAGCTTGGACGTGGTAAAGTGATATCTATGGTAGATAACCTTAACTTTCGTGCTTTCTGGTTAGGTACTACCAGGCTATTCATGAATTCAATTTATTTTGGAGATATAATTCGCTTGTAAACAGGCAGCTAATCGGTTTGTTAATGTGTCAATATTGAAACACGAAAAGAATATTTTTATGGGTTGAATACTACTTAGCTGTAATTGATTTGATTCGATCCTTTTACATATTCTTTTTGTGTGTACTACTAAGCTGTTTTGCTGCTGATGCACAGTACAATAAAACTTCTAACTTAAAACAGAAGAAGATATTAGCATCAGGTGTTGTACAGCTTGATTCACTTAGTATTGTTCCTCAGTCAATTCATGTGAACGGTATTGATACTTCTTATTTTTCCATCGATCATGTTACAGCTATTCTTACCTGGCGAAAATCAGTTTCGACTGATAGTGTCACTATCACTTACCGAACATTTCCTTTCAGGTTTGATGCAACAGCATACAAATATGATTATGACAGCATCAAAAACACAACTGTCTTCACGCCTTATGTTGTTACACCTTCCACCGAAAGAAGTTCAACCAGTTTATTTGATTTCGGCAACATTAACTACAATGGAAGTTTCGGCAGAAGCCTGAGCTTTGGCAATAACCAGGATGCTGTTTTCAATTCACAACTCAACCTTCAGATGAATGGTTATATTGGTGACAGCATTGAGATTGCTGCTGCCATAACCGATAATAATATTCCCATTCAACCTGATGGAACCACACAACAGTTGAATGAGTTTGATAAGATATTATTACAATTTCGTAAGAAGAATTGGGAAGTGAGTCTGGGTGATATTGATATCCGGCAAAACCAATCTTACTTTCTAAACTTTTATAAAAGACTGCAGGGAATATCATACCAGCAAACAACAAAGATTGGTGTTGATGGAAGCAATAAAGTTTTACTGAGTGGAGCGATTGCTAAAGGAAAATTTACCCGCAATATTTTCCAGGGATCAGAAGGTAACCAGGGTCCTTATCGTTTAGAGGGAGCAAACAATGAATTCTTTTTTATTGTACTTGCAGGAACAGAAAGAGTATATATCGATGGAGAGTTGATGCAAAGAGGAGAAGACCAGGATTATGTTATCAACTATAATACAGCTGAAGTAACATTCACGCCAAGAAGAATGATCACAAAGGATCGTAGAATCCAGATTGAATTTGAATATGCAGATCGCAATTATCTCAATTCAATGTTGTATGGCAGTAACGAAATAAGTATCAATAAAAAGCTGAAAGCATTTGTCTCAGTGTATAATAATGCTGATGCAAAGAATTCACCGATCAACCAAACTCTTGATGCACCACAAAAACAATTTTTAAACAATGTTGGTGATAGCATACAGTTTGCTTTTTATCCGGTTGCAGCGATCGATAGTTTTTCTGCTTCCCGAATTCTGTACAAGAAAATTGATACATCCTATAACGGCATCACTGAAACGATTTATGTTTATTCTACTCATCCTGACAGTGCAAAATACAATCTCAATTTTATTGATGTAGGACAGGGAAGAGGAAATTATATTCCTTTATTCAACGCAGCCAACGGAAAAGTATATCAGTGGATAGAGCCTGTTAACGGTATTAAACAAGGAAACTTTGAGCCTGCAGCTTTTCTTGTTACGCCAAAAAAGCAACAACTCGTTAGCGGAGGATTCACTTATCAATTAGATGAGAAAACAATAATCTCAACGGAAGCTGCATTCAGTAATTATGATGTGAACACCTATTCATCAAAAAGCAAAAATGACAACAAAGGTTTTGCTGCAAAGTTTTCCTTACAGCGTGAAGACAAATGGAAGGCAAAAGCCAAAACGCTATCACTTGCTTCAACCTTGGGCTATGAATTTGTGCAACAACAATTCAGACCGATAGAAAGATTAAGACCAGTTGAATTTGGAAGAGACTGGGGACTCGGATTTTTATACAATCCTGCCGATGAGCATTTACCTTTTGTAAGTGTTAAATTATCAGATGAAAAAAATAATGCGGTTCAATATTCTTTCAGCAGTTATTTACGAAGTGACCAGTTCAAAGCCCACCGTCATTCATTTAACCAATTCAACGATGTAAAGGGATGGCAATTACGTTCTGCTATCAACTTAACAAATAATAATTCGTCTTTTGAAGAAGGATTTTTCTTCCGACCCTCAGTGGAATTGTCAAAACGACTGCTTCGATTCAACAATTTTATTATTGGTGGAAGTTTTGCAAGAGAACACAATGAGCAAAAGAATAAATTCTACGATACACTCAATCCGTTAAGCTTTCGATTTGATATAATATCTGCATTCATTAAATCAAACCCTGAAAAAGATAATCGCTGGTCATTCTCTTATTTTACCAGGGCAGATCAATTACCATTTACCAATAAATTACTTCCTACAGACAGAAGCCATAATTATAATTTCACATTAGATCTTTTACAGAGTAATAAGCACCAGCTTCGTTCTACAATTACTTACCGTCAGCTTGAAATAGAAAATAAATCGGTTAGTAATTTAAGTGCTGATAACAGTTTGCTTGGCAGAGTTGAATACATGATCAACGAATGGAAAGGATTACTCACAGGTTCAGTTTTATATGAACTTGGTGCAGGCCAGGAACAGAGAAGAGATTTTTCTTATATCGAAGTTCCAGCAGGTAGAGGTGAATTTGCATGGAATGATTACAATGCTGATGGCATTCCGCAGTTAAATGAATTTGAATTGGCATTGTTCCAAGACCAGGCTAAATACATAAGAATATTCACACCTACTAATCAATTCATTAAGGCGAATTATACGCAGTTCAATTATAGTTTCAATATTGATCCAAGAGCTATTGCAGAAGATATAAGAGAAGGAAGATGGAAAAACTTTATCACAAGATTCAATGTTCAGTCTTCTATGCAAACTGCGAAGAAAGTTTTAAGTGATGGTCATCCATTGTTCAATCCATTCAAAGGAAATATTTCTGACGAATCTCTCGTTACACTCAATTATATCCTCAGCAATACAATTTCGTTTAACCGATTCAGCACGAAATGGGGTTTAGATGCAACGAATATCATAAGTTACAACAAAGCCTTGCTAACCTATGGTGTTGAAAGTCGGCAATTAAACGATTGGATGCTGAAAGCCAGAATGAATATCAGTCGTCAATATACGTTTGAACTTATTCAACGTTTTGGAACCAATAATCTTATCACACCTAAATTCTCCAATCGTAACTACGAATTACAAACTTATACAACAGAGCCGAGAATAACATTTACTGAATTTACAAAATACCGTGTGCAGGCTTCATACCAGTTTATCCAAAAGAAAAATGCAATGATCTATGGTGGTGAAAAAGCCTTGAGTAATGTTATTACACTTGAATCAAAATTCAATGCGGTACAAAACACCAGCCTTACCGGAAAGTTCAGTTATAATAATATTTCCTACAATGGTGTTGTTAATACAACTACCAGTTACATTATGTTAGATGGATTATTGCCCGGCAAAAATTTGTTGTGGATGGTTGATCTAACAAAACGACTTGCCAATAATCTTGAACTTAGTTTCCAATACGAAGGAAGGAAACCTGCTGATACAAGAACAATTCATATAGGGAGAGCATCAATAAGAGCCTTATTATGATTTTTTCAACAGAAGTTTTCCATGGAATCGTTCCTTGTGTCACTCACTTGTACAGTTTATTTTTATGGCATCATAAGCCTGCCGCTTCCTGTATTTCAGCACAAGTGTGCGACGCAACAGCAGCTTAATAGTGCTACTGGCCTTCGGTTCATAATCCTTTAACAATTATGTCTTTAACTATTCTCTGTAGGAAAAGTCTTAGAACACATATTGAGACACGTTATATTTGCACCCTTAAATTAGTAGGATGAAAAAATTATACAGCATAATAGCTGCGTTATTCCTGGTTTTCAATTTTGTACAAGCCCAGGATGCTGTTGCTAAAAAAATATTAGACGGTGTTAGTGCCAAAGTGAAAGGATTAAAAGGTATTACCGCAAACTTTTCTATTGCATCAGTTAGTAATAAAGGAAAATCAAACGGAACAAAAACAGGAACCATTTCAATCAAAGGGCAGAAATATTTTCTGAAGCAAGGTAAAATGGAAGTGATCAGTGATGGTAAAACCGTTTGGAATTATGATGGTGCAAGTACCATTACTGTTTCTTCTGCCAGTGAGAATACAAATACATTAAGTCCGCAGAATTTACTTTCCAATTTTTACGATAAGGACTTTACGTATAAGCTGATTTCGTCTAAAGGCAATGTGCATGAGATTGAAATGTATCCTACAGATAAACGTAAAAATTTTGAGAAGGTAACTGTGTATATTGATAAAGCACAAAACCTGATTACCAAAGCTAAGATCACAGATAAGGCAAAAAACACAGTTCAGTTTACCATGAGTAATTTAAAAACAAATGCAACGATTAATGACAATGTATTTGTTTTCAACAGAGCCAAGTATCCAAAAGATGTTGAAGTTTTAGACTAATACCCATATAATATTCTTAAAAAGTCCTGCTGCTTGCGGGACTTTTTTTTGTTCATTACTTATTGCATCTTTACAGCTGAATGAAAAAGATCATCATCACGATAGATGGGTTTTCTAGTTGTGGTAAAAGCACTTTGGCTAAGCAGCTTGCAAGAGAGTTGAATTATGTATTTATAGACAGTGGTGCAATGTACAGAGCCATTACGCTTTATTTTCTTCGTAACCACATTGATTGGTATAATAAATCTGCAGTAGAGAAAGCTTTACAGGAAATCGATCTCGACTTTCAATACAACGAACAAACCTGTGAAAGTCACATGTACCTGAACGAAGAAAATGTGGAACAATTGATCAGGGATATGCTGGTGAGTGAAAATGTGAGTGAAGTTTCTACGATAAAAGAAGTAAGAGAGTTTGCAGTTGCTCAGCAACAAAAGCTGGGTAAACGTAAAGGTATAGTGATGGATGGAAGAGATATCGGCACTACTGTTTTTCCGGGTGCTGAATTGAAGATTTTTGTTACAGCTGATCCTGCTGTAAGGGTTGAAAGAAGATTTAAGGAAATGTATGAGAAGAATCCGAACATTACGATTGAAGAGGTGAAGACGAATTTAGAAATGCGGGATTATATTGATAGCAACAGGGAAGTGAGTCCATTAAGAAAAGCAGAAGATGCTTTGATCTTAGACAATTCAAAACTCACCCGTGACGAGCAGCTGGAAAAAGCAATTAACTGGGCGAAAGAAAGAATAGAAAGCAAAGTGAGCCAATAAGACTCACCTTTTATTTCAACATTGCATCAATTGTATTATAAGCCACCGGATGATAATTTGCCCTGGCTTTTGCATAAATTCTTCTGGCCCATTCTTTTCCTTCGGCAGTTTTAATCATTTCTCCGTATAAGGGTCGAAGGAATTTTCTTCTGCCCACTTCCATTAAAAACTTCTCTATATTTTTTTCTGCAGGCTTATATTTATTTCTGATGGAACTGGTGTACCACAATGTTTGTATTTCTGCATTGCCGGATTGAGTGAATTTGAATTCTGCATCCAAAGCACTCATATCAGCTATTGAAATCGTATCAGGGAGTTGTCTCAGAAAATACATTAGTTGATTGGTAGATGTAAGTTTTTTATTTAATCCTTTTACCTGTTTATCTTTTTGCCAATTATTGATAATCGTATCTATTGAATTGAAATCAGCAGAAGAAATAGGCGGTATGTTAGCAGGAATTCCGGTTCCATACACCCATTCTCTCATCCTGATCTTATCTTCAAAATCATCAATGTTGTCAAAGGCTTTGGTGAGTTCAGCGAGGAACTGTTCTGTTGTTTTAGATTGAAAAGCATTCCTTGTAAAATAGTCTTTGAGAAAAGCATCAAACCTTTCTCTTCCTACAACTGCTTCAATAGTTCTTAAGAAAGCAAAACCTTTTTCGTAAGCGATATTTCCCAGTCCAGCATCAGGATCACGACCATCCAGTTCAAGATGAAGCCTTGTGTCCATGCTAGTATCACCTAATTCTTCAACAGCATATTGTAGTTCCTGCCTTGATAATACTTCAGCCATATCAAATTCAGCCTTTCCATATAAAGCTTCGGTGATCCTCTTTTCGAAATAAGTTGTAAAGCCTTCATTCAACCATATTTCTTCCCATGTTGCATTGGTAACTAAATTACCGCTCCAGCTATGTGCTAACTCATGTGCAACAAGATTAACCAATGAACGATCACCTGCAATGATTGTTGGTGTTGCAAATGTTAGCATTGGATTTTCCATTCCACCATAAGGAAAACTCGGAGGTAATACTAACAGATCATACCTTCCCCATTGGTAAGGACCGTAGAGTTTTTCTGCAGCCGTAACCATTTTACCCATATCAGCAAATTCCCAAACAGCTTTATCTATCAAGCCAGGTTCAGCATACACACCGGTTCTTTCATCAATTAATCTAAAATTAATATCACCAACAGCCAAAGCCATCAGGTAAGAAGGAATTGCTTTCGGTTGTTTGAAATTGTATACACCATCAGTTGATCTCTTTTGTGCATTCTCAGCACTCATCACAGCCATTAGCTGAGATGGCACTTTTACTGTTGCATTGTAAGTAAACCTTACTGCAGGACCATCCTGACAAGGCACCCAACTCCTAGCTAAAATAGGTTGTGATTGTGTGAAGAGAAACGGATGTTTTTTGCCGGAAGTTTGCTGGGGATTTAACCATTGTAATGCACCGGCATCTTTTGATGTTGTATAGTAGATGTTTACTCTATTTGTTTCGGGAGCTATTTTGATATCTAATGCAGATCCAAATACATTATCGTGTTCACCCAGTTTAAATGTTGTTGGTTTTTCATCCTCACCTAAAGTGATCTTCTGGATATTTAATTTCCAGGTATCAAAAATGATCTGATCTGTTTGTGCATGATTATCTATCGTCCATGATGCTACACCACTGATCTGCTGCGAATCAAAATCAACTTCGATATTCAGTTCAAGATGTTTGGCAATTGCTTCGTGTGGATTTGCTTCAGAGTGAGGGT
The DNA here is from genome assembly GCA_023386555.1 of Bacteroidota bacterium. Taxonomy (GTDB): domain Bacteria; phylum Bacteroidota; class Bacteroidia; order Chitinophagales; family Chitinophagaceae; genus JAEZDC01. The sequence goes on from JAEWJK010000016.1 coordinate 67,949, forward strand.
CATCAATCGTTTGGGCTGCAGATGTAATATCAGTTGACGAAGGTTGTTTACAGGCTATTGCAAATAACAATAGCAACCAGAAAAGCTTTTGCATTTTACACTCGATTGTTGATGCTCAAATATAACCAGAAAGCCAGTGAAGATTCGGTGAAAAGTGGTTTCTTATTTTACCTTATCGGCAACATCTGAAATTTGGCGGCAAAATTGGTAGTAAAATCTTCAGCTGGTTCAATTAGCTTAGCACTAAATATGCCTGCAGATAGAAAGCCTGGTGCAACAACATTATATACTGCTCATAATGCCATCCAACTCATTCGTGGCGGCAAGCAATATTTTGACCTGTTGGAAGATCTGATTAACAAGGCTTCACATACGTTTCACTTGCAAACTTATATCTACGATGAAGATGATACCGGTAATCGTATTGCTACTGCATTGAAGAAAGCAGCTCTTCGTGGTGTGAAAGTGTATCTTCTGGTGGATGGATATGCATCTCAAGGCTTGTCTAAAGATTTTATCGCTGATCTTAAATCTGCCGGAGTAGCTTTTCGTTGGTTTGAACCGATTTTGAAAAGCAGACATTTTTATTTTGGAAGACGATTACATATTAAACTGGCTGTAGCCGATGGTTGTTATAGTTTAGTTGGTGGAATAAACATCAGTAATAAGTACAACGACATGCCTGAAATTCCTGCCTGGCTCGATTGGGCTGTAATGAGTGAAGGAGAAGTTTCAGCTCAACTGAATAACATTGCCATAAGAATATGGAACCGGAGTGATTGGAATCCTCAACGAAAAAATATCCGTGATTCTATACCACAAATAAAATTACCGAAAGAAGAATGTAATGTAAGAGTACGAGTGAATGACTGGGTGAGAGGCAGAAACCAGATCAGCAGAAGTTATCTTGAAATGTTGCGCAATGCACAACATTCTGTGATGATCATGTCAAGTTATTTTTTACCGGGCAGAGCGATCAAAAGAAATATGATGGCTGCGGTAAAAAGAGGCGTGAAAGTAAAGATCATTATTGCAGGATACTCTGATGTGATGGTAGCCAAACATGCCGAACGTTGGATGTATGCCTGGCTGTTTCGCCATGGTATTGAAATATATGAGTACCAGAAAAATGTGTTGCATGCAAAGATCAGTACGTATGATGGGAAATGGGTTACTGTTGGATCGTATAACCTGAATAACATCAGTGCTTTTGCCAGTATAGAATTGAACCTTGATATTATGAATGATGATTTTGCAATGAAAGCAGAATCGGCATTGCAAAAAATAATTGATGAAGACTGTAAACTGGTCGTAGAGGATGAGTTTTCTAAAAAGAATCACCTGCTGATGCAGTTCTGGCAATGGTTATGTTACCAGGCTATACAAGTATCTTTTTTTATGTTCACATTTTACTTCAAACGTAGAAGAGATTAATTGCCTTTGATCCGTTTTACCAGGGCATTCAAAGTTTCCCTGTTCCACCTTGCAAATCTTCCTCTTTGTACTGCAGTCAGGTTTCCTTTATGTTGAATGAAGTAATGAAACACAAATTTCTCGTTAGGATCATGCCATCCTACGATCTGTCCAAATCGAAGATCATTAAATACCAAAGTATCATTCCAGTTCTGGATGGTATAAAATCCCTGTGAAAATCTTTTAAGATTATTAAGGCTTCTTTTTTCTTCGTTCGTTGCAACCGTTGAAAGAAGATGATCATTCTTTGGGAAGTAAGTAAACTGAATAGTATCTTTTGAATCGAAGACTGACCGGTAACCTGAATATAATCCACTATCACTTGCTGCCACTACATACCAAAGCCATGAATTAAGTGGGGTAGGAGTAGTGAAGTATTTATTGTAGTTGATCTTTTCTTTTTCCATGATCGAACGTACCTCAGCATCAACCACTATTTTATTGTAACTGCAATATGCCAGGTAGATCATTGGTGCTATGATGCCGAATTTATGCCAGAATTTTCTTCGCCTGTCCGATGATCTTCTAAGAAGCAACATCACAGCGGCCAACACAACAATGATGGTAAAGAACGGATCAAAAACATAAATCGTATTAAATGAGAATCTTCCATGATGAAAAGGTTCCAGCAATCCTACACCATAATTGTTGAATGTATCAATTAACATGTGACAGCTTAGTTGGATCGCAAAGAATAAGATCCAGTGAGCATAATTGATTCCTGTTGAGCGATGCCATTTATATGCAAGCCATGAAAGCAAAGGAGCCAGCAACAACATAAATAAAATGGAATGAGTAAAACCACGATGAGCCAATAGATTTTTATCCATCGTTAGCCATAACGATGCAATAAAATCGAAATCAGGAATGCTATTAGCAAAAACACCCCATGCCATTCCTTTCTTTCCTAGCTTTTTACCGGCAATGGCATCACCTATGATAGCACCAATAGCAATATGGGTTAACGAATCCATGCAATAAATTTATGCTGGCTTTCATCAACAAAAACTGTTCTTTTTTTATTGGCTCAACGTTTTTTAAATCTTGCCTGGAAAAATCGTAAATACTTAGGCTCAAAAATCATATCCAGTCCTTTGATCTTTTCTCTACGTTCATACACTCTTGCAACAGATTCAGCGATAACATCCATATGAGCTTGTGTGTAAACTCTTCTTGGAATGGTTAATCTTACCAGTTCCAGTTTTGGATAATAATGATCACCGGTTTTTGCATTTCTTCCGGCAGAAACAATTCCTCTTTCCATTGTTCTGATGCCTGATTCTATGTACAATTCTGCTGCTAAAGCTTGTGCCGGAAATTTATCCTGTGAAACATGTGGTAAGAATTTCTTTGCATCAATAAAAATTCCATGACCTCCGATTGGTAATACAATTGGGATATTATACTTCAATAACTGCTCACCCAAATAAATTACCTGGCCAATCCTGGCTCTGATATGATCGTCATGAACAGATTCTTCAATACCGATTGCCATAGCTTCCATGTCTCTTCCTGCCAGTCCACCATAAGTATGTAAACCTTCATATACAACCACAAGATTGCTGGCTTCTTCAAATATTTCCGGATCATTCACCGCTAAGAATCCACCGATGTTAACTAGTGCATCTTTTTTACCGCTGAAAGTTGCTCCATCTGTATAGCTGCAAATTTCCTTGACAATGGCTGCAATACTTTTCCTTGCATATCCTTTTTCATACTGCTGAATGAAGTATGCGTTTTCGGCAATCCTTGTCATGTCTAGAAATATCTTAATGCCATGTTCATTCGTAATTGCTCTTACCTGTTTCAGATTTTCCATAGACACAGGCTGACCTCCTGCCATATTCACTGTTACGGCCACACAGATATATGGAATTTTTTTTGCTCCATGTTTTTTGATAACGGCATTGAGTTTATCAAGATCAATATTGCCTTTGAAAGGATCAAGATTTTCTGAATCATGTGCAGCATCTACTATCACATCAACAAAAGTTCCACCTGCCAATTCCTGGTGCAAACGAGTAGTAGTGAAATACATATTGCCGGGAATGATATCACCCTTCTTTATCAACACTTGTGACAGAATGTTCTCTGCACCTCTTCCCTGGTGAGTTGGAATGAGGTATTTATAGCCATAATATTTTTTTACTGCTTTCTCAAGTGTATAAAAGTTTTTGCTGCCGGCATAAGCTTCATCACCCATCATCAAACCACTCCATTGTCTGTCGCTCATTGCTGAAGTACCGCTATCTGTTAAAAGGTCTATATACACATCTTCTGACTTCAATAAAAAAGTATTGTAACCGGCTTCTTTTATTGCTTTTTCTCTTTGTTGCCTGGTAGTCATTTTCAACAGCTCTACCATTTTGATCTTAAATGGTTCTGCCCATGATCTTTTCTTTATCTGTTCCATCTGAATTGTTTTGTGCAAAAGAATTGAGATACGCAGTAAGCAGAGATGATTCACGTCATACTTTGGCTTGATACAAATCTTTTACTTGCCAGACAATTATTGCATCATGCCATTCCAAACAATCATCGAACCCTTCAAAATAAAATCTGTTGAGCCTTTATTTATGACAACAGAAGAGCAGCGTTTAAATTATATACGTGAAGCACATTATAACCCTTTCCTTTTACATTCAACTCAGGTGATCATTGATCTGCTTACTGATAGTGGAACCTCTGCTATGAGCAGTGAACAGTGGGCCGGAATTATGAGAGGTGATGAATCGTATGCAGGAGCTCAAAGCTGGGAAAGATTAGAAGCCGAGATCCAGGATCTGACTGGTTATCCATACATTTTGCCCACACACCAGGGACGTGCTGCAGAGAGAATTTTGTATAGTTATTTGGGAGGGGAAGGAAAGATATTCATTAGCAACACGCATTTCGATACTACAAGAGCCAACATAGAATTTAGTGGAGCAACAGCCATTGATATTCCTTGTGCAGAAGCGAAAGATTCAAGTACTGCTGAACCGTTTAAGGGAAATATGGATATTGAATTACTGAAGCAAACAATCAGTACATACGGTACCAATAACATTGCTGCGGTAATACTTACTGTAACGAATAACAGTGGTGGTGGACAACCTGTCAGTATGGAGAATGCAAAAGCAGTTGCTGCGGTTTGTCATAAACATGATGTACTGTTTATTTTAGATTGTTGTCGTATTGCTGAGAATGCTTACTTCATAAAACATAAAGAAGCTGGATTTGAGGACCTTTCTTATAGAGAAATTGCACAGCAGATGTTTTCGCTGGCTGATGGTTGTATAATGAGTGCAAAAAAAGATGCCTTGGTAAACATGGGTGGATTTCTTGCATTGAAAGATGAAGAACTAGCAACTGCATGTACAAATCTGCTCATCATTACTGAGGGCTTTGTTACTTATGGTGGACTGAGTGGAAGAGATATGGAAGCGATAGCTATTGGTTTGCGAGAAGTGTTTGATCCTGCATATTTGAATTATCGGATTAAGAGTACTGAATATTTAGGTGAACATTTAAAAGCATTGGGTGTTCCGTTGTTATATCCGATAGGTGGACATGCAGTATATATTGATGCAGGAGCTTTATATCCTCATATTCCAACAGAACAATATCCTGGACAGGTGCTTGTTTGTGAATTGTATAAGAAAGGAGGAATCAGGACTGTTGAAATTGGCTCGGTGATGTTTGGAAAATATAATAGTGTTGGTAAACTGATTCCGGCTGAAAGAGAACTGGTGCGATTAGCAATTCCGAGAAGAGTGTATACGCAAAGCCATATCGATTATGTGATAGAAGTGTTTGATGAGATCATAAAAAATAAAGACAATACTTCAGGTCTGAAGATTACCAAAGAGCCAAAGTTTCTCAGACATTTTACTGCTCGTTTTCAGCTAATAGACAATTAAAAAAGCACAAGGATGAATAGCCTTGTGCTTGTTGCCTGAGTGATTCAACTTTTCAGGTGAATGATTGTCAGACCTTGCATCTCACTATAGGCGAAACACATGCCATTCATAGTAAATGTCGCTATTAAATTATACTGCTACATTGAAATCTCTTAATGCATCATTCAGGCTTGTTTTCAGGTCGGTTGATGCTTTACGCTGACCGATAATCAGTGCACAACCAACACCAAATTCACCGGCAGGAAATTTCTTTGTATAGCTACCCGGTATCACTACACTTCTTGCCGGAACTCTTCCTTTTAATTCTATTGGTTCGTTTCCACTTACATCAATGATCTTCGTTGATTTTGTGAGCACCACATTAGCACCCAATACCGCTTCTTTCTCTACTATCACACCTTCTACTACGATACAACGGCTTCCGATAAAACATCCATCTTCAACAATAACCGGAGAAGCCTGTAATGGTTCCAGCACACCACCAATTCCAACACCACCACTTAAATGAACTCCTTTACCAATCTGTGCACAACTTCCAACAGTTGCCCAGGTATCAACCATTGTTCCTTCATCTACATACGCACCAATGTTTACATAAGAAGGCATGAGTACAACATTCTTTGCCAGGTAAGCACCATATCTTGCTACGGCATGAGGTACTGCTCTAACACCAAGCGATGCATAATCTTTCTTCAACAACATCTTATCATAGAATTCAAACGGAGCTAGTTCCCAAGTCTGCATTTGCTGAATAGCGAAGTACATAAGTATAGCTTGCTTCACCCATTCATTCACCTGCCAACCTTGTTCAGATGGAGAAGCAGTTCTTAATCTTCCTTTGTCCACTTCTTCAATCACTTCACGAACAGCATCAGAGTATTTATTGTCTTTTAAAAGCTCACGGTTATTCCATGCTTCATTAATGAGTTGCTGTAATTCCATTGTTCAAATTTGTGCGAAAGTATGAAGGAAATAGGAACACGGATAACACAGATGTTACTGATTATTGCTGGTGTAGGAAAAAAGTAAAAGTCCAGGAGAATTCACTTTTGCGTCGGCAAGCTGCGTTTCATCGAAAGTTGAATAGTTATCTTAACGCTAAGCATAAAAAATATCTGTGTTATCCGTCTGATCTGTGTCATCCGTGTTCTATCACTCCAATAAAAAAATCCCGCCGAAGCGGGATTCTAGTTTAAGGTGTTTGTAGTTGCCTGCGGTTTTTCTATAGGTGCAATAGGTTAGCAACGACTATTATTGATTAGCTGAATAATCCACCTTTCTTTAAAGCTTTTCTTCCTTCGCCAATCTTAAATCCGTTATGATATATCTCGATCTTATAATCTCCCTGTAGGTATTTAGCACCTTGCTTCCAGTCGAAGCTTACAGGTATTCTTTTTCCTTGCTCGTAGTTAACATCTACTTTGCTGGTGAATTTCTTATCGCCTTCATCTCTAGTTGTAAATGTTTCACCTGCAGTAACCGGAGTTCCGTCTGGTGCAGTTACTACAACGAATATCTGCTTGGTTCCACTTGGAGCAATACGATTTTCATCAATATCGAAAGTAATTCTCATCAGGTCTGCTCTTTTAGCAGTAGAGGTGCTTACTTCTTTACCACTTCCTTTTACATTGATAGCAGCGATAGCAATGTTAGATGCATGAAGGGTAGATGCTACATCTTCAACACTCTTCTTTGCTTCTTCAGTTGCAACCAATGTTTGTTGAATCTGAGTTTTCTCAGTAACAAGGTTATCTCTTTCTGTAGTTAATGTTGTATTGGCTTCAGTCAATTGCTGGTTCTCTGCTCTCAATGTTTCAATCTGGGCTACGAAATCCTGGATCTGGCCATTCAGTTCAGCGATAAGCTTCTTAGCTCTTGACAACTCAGCTGCCGAAGCTTTTGATTTTCTTAAGATAGAAGAGATCTCATTTTTCTTTGCTTCGATCTCAGCATTTTTTTCTGCTAAGGCTCCCTGCAATTCAAGGTTAGCACCATTCAACTCATCCATTTTCTTAGATGCTTCATTGAATTCGTTCTGTAATTCACTTCTGGCAGAATCTACGTTAGTGAACTGTGTTTGCAATTGTGCGTATAGTTCTTTAGATTTACTCTTGTCATAGATAATGTACCCTATTGATAACAAGAGTGCTGCAGCAAGAGCAATGATAACGATCTTATTATTGCCGCTTTTTGAAGATGATGTAACTTTTGTGCCTTGTTCAGGAGCTGAAGATGGATATTGACTGTAGCTCATAAATGTTATTTTTTTAAGTTGATCAATTGTATATTTCTAAACCTTTCTAAAACGCTATTCTAATGACAGATCTGTTGATATTAGATATCGAAACTGTACCCCAATCACCACACTTTGACGACCTTTCTACTGAGTGGCAGTCTCTCTGGGTCGACAAGATTTCGAAAACCATGCCAGAGACTATTACACCTCAAGAAAGTTACAAGTTGAGAGCCGGTATACTTGCAGAGTTTGGTAAAATTGTTTGCATTTCTACCGCTTATTTCTATGAGAACGAAGATAAACAGTGTTGTTTACGCATTAAAAGTATTTGTAACAATAATGAAAGAGAGTTGTTAAAATCCTTTACAGAATTATGCGATAAATTTTGTTCTTCACGTAAAGAGATCGTATTTGGAGGTCATAATATCCGTGAATTTGATATTCCTTATATCTGCCGACGAATGTTGATCAATAACCTGCCGCTGCCGTCATGTTTACAATTGAACGATAAAAAGCCATGGGAAGTGAAGATGTTCGATACTATGCAATGGTGGAAGTTTGGTGATTATAAAAACTATGTAAGTCTTCACCTGCTGGCAAGTGTGCTTGGTGTGCCAACCAGCAAAACAGATATGGATGGTAGCATGGTACAGGATGTTTATTATAATGACAATGATGTACAGCGAATAGTAGATTATTGCCAGAGAGATGTTGTAGTAACAGCTAACATTATTCTTCGATATAAGAACAAGCCTTTACTGAAGGAGGAGAATATTGTGATGGCTACTTAAGATACCAGCTTAGGTTTTTTATAGCATCGTCTGTTGCGTCGCAAGCACTTCATCGTTCCGAATAATGGTGAACATTCACGGAATAATTTTTGTTACATATAACACCTAAAATCACCTTCATGATCAATAACCTACATTGCTTACCGTTGGCAATAACATTTTTCTTTGCATGTAACACCAGTTCTCATAGCGGCAACACCGGTTCCGATACATCTTCAACAGCTAATGGTGATCCGGTGGAAACAAAAGCTGCTAACACCAATTATAAACCGGCTTTCGAAGGTCAAACCCGTATCGGTGGAGTTAAAACTGCAACACCATACGAATCTAAGATCGTCACTAATGAACTTTCAAGACCTTGGGGTATCACTACTTTACCTGACGGCAGATTATTGATCACCCAGAAAGAAGGAACAATGCGAATTGTTACAACTGCAGGTGCTGTTGGTGCAGCCATCACCGGTTTGCCAAAAGTAAATTCGGGTGGACAAGGTGGTTTATTAGATGTTACAACTGATCCAGATTTCAGCACAAACAGAATGGTGTACTGGACCTTCACAGAACCAGTTAACGGTGGAAATCTTACTGCTGTCGCCAAAGGAAAATTATCAGCCGATGAAAAGACAATCGAAAATGCTGTTGTTATTTTCCGTGCCATTCCGGCTTATGACAATACAATGCATTTTGGTTCAAGGGTTGTGTTTGATCGTAGCGGACATTTATTCGTAAGTGCAGGTGAACGTTCAGATCTTGCGACAAGGCCACAGGCACAGCATTTAAATTCTGGTTATGGAAAAGTATTTCGCATTACAAAAGATGGAAAGCCTGCTGCAGGAAATCCATTTTTAAGTAACAGTAATGCTTTGCCTGAGATTTATAGTTATGGTCATCGTAACCCACAAGGTCTTGCCATACATCCTGCAACAGGAGATCTATGGTTATCTGAAATGGGCCCTCGTGGTGGTGATGAACTCAACCTGATACAAGCAGGAAAAAATTATGGCTGGCCAGCTATCACTTACGGCATTGAATACAGTGGTGCAAAGATAAGTGGTGGTGCAACACAGAAAGAAGGAATGGAGCAACCTGTTTACTATTGGGATCCTGTACTCTCACCAAGCGGTATGATATTTTACAGCGGTGATGCCATACCTGAATGGAAGAATAACGTTTTTATTTGTGGACTGAACAGCAACCACATTGCAAGACTGGTGATAGAAAACAATAAAGTAACCGGAGAAGAAAGATTGCTCGCCAATGAAGGACAACGTTTCAGGGATATCACTCAAGGAAATGATGGTGCTTTATATGCTGTTACGGATGATGGAAGGTTGTATAGGGTAGGGAAGAAGTAACGGAAATGGCTTTGTAATATGGCTGTATTCGTTGTTCTGATGGTTTAAATTTATTACAAAGTTCAATTGTACAATGATCGTTCAGTACTTTCATCAGTGTCACCTTTGAATTTGTTGTTTTAAGGACATGTTGCAATTTTAAATGAAGAATTTCCGATTGATGCAACTGAACAGGTTTAATATTTATAAACAAAATAAAGTATTTACTATCGGTGTGAAGAATAGATATGCACTGCTTTTGTTTTTTGCATGAACTCCTTATGATAGGATGATACCCGCTTTTGTAGATAATATTTGTACTATTTGAAATAATCTTGACTAATCATGATTCTTTACCAGCTACTGCCTGTTAACAGGAAAATATACTTTAAAAGTTGCTCCTTCTCCGGGCTTTCCTTCTGCAGTAATATAACCGCAATAACTGTGAATGATCTTCTTTACAATAGCTAAACCAATTCCAGAACCTGCATATTCACTTCTGCCATGTAAACGCTGGAACATTTCGAAAATCTTTTCTGAATGTTCCTGTTCAAAGCCAATACCATTATCTGTAAAGGTGATTTGGTGAAATTTGCTTGCTGTGCCTAAATCTTTACCGCTTATCTCATTACCTGTAACAGTTGCATACCGAATAGTGATATGTGGCGTATTTCCTGGTTTCTGGTACTTAATTCCATTGCCAATAAGATTCTCGAATAATTGTTCAAAGTGAAACCTTAAACCTACCATTTCCGGCAAATGGTCTGCGTCAATCTTTACTTTCTTATTTGTTTCTTGTTGCGAAGCTTTAATTCTTGAAACGATTGAGTTAAGATCAACTGTTTCTTGTTTATGTGTATCTCTTGTAGCTCTTGAAAAAGTAAGAAGGTCTTCGATCAACTGGTTCATCCTGTCGGCTGCAGAAATAGAACGTTCAAAATAATCTTTTGCTTTATCTGAAAGATTCTTACCCTCGTGTTCTATTATAAGCGAATTGAATGTTCTGATTTTTCGTAATGGTTCTTGCAGATCATGCGAAGCTACATAAGCAAACTGCTCCAACTCTTTATTAGAAGCTTCAAGCTGTTCAGCGTTTTGCTTTTGCTTTTCTTCTGCTACTTTACGTTCTGTAAGATCACGGGTTACTTTTGAAAAGCCAATAATGTTTTTTTCTTCATCATGCAAAGCAGTAATAACAACTGCACCCCAGAATTTGCTACCATCTTTTTTCAAACGCCATCCTTCATGATGTGCATTGCCATTGGTTGCTGCTTCTTTTATTAATCTTTTGGGAAGACCTTGGGCAATATCTTCTTTAGAATAAAATACAGTAAAGCTTTTGCCTATGATCTCTTCAGGGTTATAACCTTTTATTCTTTCTGCACCTTTGTTCCAGTTTTGAATATTACCGTTCGGATCTAAAAGTATAATGGCATAATCTTCTACTTCAGATACCATTTTATGATAACGTTCTTCGCTTCTTCTCAATTCTTCATTTTTATATTGAAGTTCTAAAGCATATCGTTGTTGCTGCTCTTCTGCTGCTTTTCGTTCTGTAAGGTCACGGGTAACTTTAGAAAAACCGATGATATTATTTTCATCATCATGCAAAGCAGTAATTACAATAGAACCCCAGAATCTGGTTCCATCTTTTTTTATACGCCATCCTTCGTGTGTAGATTTTCCTTTTTCAACAGCTATCTTCAATAAAGACTCAGGAAGTTGTCTTTCCCTGTCTTCTGCAGAATAAAATAATCTGAAGTTTCTTCCGAGAATTTCGGCTGCTTTATATCCTTTGATGTTTTCTGCTCCTTTATTCCAGTTGAGAATATTACCAGAACGATCCAGTAGTATGATAGCATAATCTTCAACTTCTGCGATCATTTTGTGATAACGTTCTTCGCTTTTACGCAGTTCTTCATTCTTACGTTCCAGATCTTTTAAAAAGTTGCTTTGTATTTCTTCTGCAGCTTTGCGTTCAGTAAGATCCCTGGTTACTTTGGAAAATCCAATAACATTATCGTTACTATCGTGTAAGGCCGTAATTATGATCGATCCCCAGAATTTTGTTCCATCTTTCTTCACACGCCAACCTTCATGTGCTGCTCTGCCTTTAGTGATGGCATCATTTATTAACCTTTCGGGCAGCATTTTATTTCTATCCTCCGGTAAATAAAATATTCTAAAATTTTGTCCAATGATTTCTTCCGGTTTATAGCCTTTGATCTTTTGTGCACCTTTATTCCAATCAAGAATATTTCCATTAATATCAAGTAGAATGATGGCATAATCCTGCACTTCATCTACCATTTTATGATAGCGTTCCTCACTCTTTTTTAATGCTTCATTTTTCTTTACAAGTTCTATTGTTTTATCAGGTGTATAAGTAACAAACGATGTATATCCATTGACTTTTCCTGTTTTATCTCTATCAGGAAGGTAGGTAGCATCGAAATGATATGTTTCACCAGATCGTTCAATAACAAGTTCAAAAGATGTTTTCTCACCCTGCAAAGCTTTGTGAATATATTTCTCAGCTTCCTGGTAAAGATCATCTCCTAAAACGTCTTTAATATGTTTTCCAACGATAGAAATATTTTCCTGGTGAAAATTTAAAAACGCTTTATTAACGTACATGCATTTTAAATCGGCGTTTATATAAGAAACCAGTGCAGGTATTGAATCAAGAATATGGAGTTCATCCATTCCAAAAGAATCCGGCTTTTGTGATGCTGTTAATATTTCCATTGTAACCTCAGGACTATTTTAAATAATACAATTGTAGAAGCATTTCCTCAATTATTATCGTAAACTGAAGTTATACATCTGTCATTTGCTTACCAGCTCTATTACAAGTTTGATTACAAGCCTTGTAGGGGTTGAGATGTAGATAAGTCCTGTTTAAAGTCCAAAAACTATTCCGTGCTACTGTTAAACAGGAATAACAGTCTTATTGAACAAGAAATTGATCGTGGATGTAATCGACTACCTTTTTAAAATCATTTGTTTGATGATAAACAGCCAGCTGACGATCTGCACCAGTTCCATGCTCTAATATTTTAGGAACATAGTTCAATGCCTGCCTGCTACCGAGATGATCAACTACATCATCAACAAAATCGAGCAGTTCATAAATAAGTAATCTTGTGTTTACTTCCTGTTCTTTACCAAAATCTATTAATGATCCGTCAATACCATACCGGCTGGCTCTCCATTTATTTTCATTTAATAAAGCCCTGTGATAAGAAATGAAATTGAGATTTTGATTACGAAGCTTATAGATCTTGGCACAAACAGCCTGGAATAGTGCTGCCACAGCTATTGTTTCGTTAACGGTCATTGGCACATCACATATTCTAAACTCTACAGTGTTGAAGAATGGATGTACACGAAGATCCCACCATATCTTTTTTGCATTATCAATACAATTTGTTTTGATAAGAAGGTTAACATAGTTGTCGTAATCTTCAATGCTGTCAAAACAATCCGGGATACCTGTTCTTGGAAACTTATCAAACACTTTTGTACGGAAAGATTTATATCCGGTTACTCTTCCTTCCCAAAAAGGCGAGTTACAGGTTAATGCATAAATATGTGGCAGGAAGTATCTTGCAGAGTTAGCAATATGAATGGCCATATGCCTGTCCATCATACCCACATGTACATGCAAACCGAAGATGAGATTACTTCTTGCTGCCTCCTGTAATTCGTTTACGATCTCGTTATAACGAACATGATCTGTTATCAGCTGGCTTTGCCAATGACTAAACGGATGTGTACCTGAAGCGCCAACCCAAAAGCCATTATCGTTTGCAATCTGTGAAATTGTTTGTCGTAATGTATAAACGTCTTTATAGGCTTCATCAATATTATCGCAGATATCGGTTCCAACCTCAACAACAGCCTGGTGCATTTCGGCTTTTACTTTGTCTTTGATCAGTTTTTGTCCGTCAGTAACAATTTTTTGTTCATGGCTGGTGAGTTCTCTTGTCTCAGGATCCATCACCATGTATTCTTCTTCAACACCCAGTGTAAAATGACGGTATGATATATGGCTCATATCAGTGCTAGTTTAGTGTAGAGTTGATGGTTTAAATAAGTTTCTTTTTTGCACTGCCTCTTTTCACATATTCACCCCAGGTTAAATTGTCTTTTCCATCTTTTTGATCAAGTGCTCTTTCTATAGCATAAGTCGCCATCGTTTCTACTACCCATTCAAAATTTTCTTCACCAACACTTGTTCTTTCAGCATCAGGTGCAGGATTACAGAAGTCAATTGCATAAGGAATATTATTTCTTATCGCTAACTCTACGGTATTAAGATCATATCCTAAATATTGATTTAGCCTGATAACAATATCTTCCATCTGTTTCAATCTTTCTTTTGATGGTGCAAAGTCAGCCTGGTAGCGAAGATGGTGTGGGTTACGAGGCTCATAATTCATAATGCGAACATGCTTTCCTCCCACACAATAAATGCGATAATATTCATCGAAAATTATTTCTTCCTGCAGCATCATTACCAACTGATTGGTTTCGCCATGCTTCTCGAAAAAGTCTTCTATGTTATGAAGTTTATAAACATTCTTCCATCCACCACCGGCAAACGGTTTCATGTATGCTGGAAAACCAACGTATTCAAAAGTTCCTTCCCAATCCATTGGATAAGCAAGATTGGAAAATGATTGATCAGAAGTATCTGGAGGAAGATCTCTTGAAGGAAGTATCACTGTTTTAGGAACAGGACATCCGATCTTAGTAGCCAGGCAATTATTAAAAAACTTTTCATCAGCACTCCACCAGAAAGGATTATTGATCACAGCAGTGCCACACAATGCAGCATTTTTCAAATAAGCACGGTAGAAAGGAACATCCTGGCTTATACGATCAACGATCACTGCATATCCACTTGGTTCACCCTGCATAACCTTATCAATACGAACAGGCTCTGCAATTATGCCATCAATGCCTTTACTGTTTATTCTCTCAATAAATGCCATTGGAAAACTACGTTCCTGGCCAAAAAGAATCCCGATCTTTTTCATGTGTGTTATGTTTTTATTCTACGGCAATAAGCATTACCGGTGTTAGATGTTGTGCTAAACTTTTTCAATTTAAACAAGTTCTCTTATTTATGATGATTTTTTCTGTGATGTTCTAAACGCCGCTTACCTTATTTTCGCCGATATGGCTAAAGAGAAGTCGGCTTCACTGAAATCTATCATTGTAGAACAAATAACCATTACCTCAGACTACCTTCAAAGAGATGTTATTATAGATGCCTATCTTCCCAAGAATGTTTTACTGCCAGAGCAACTGAGTTTGCTATTGTTTAATGATGGGCAAGACCTGGTTACAATGCCTTTCGACGAATTATTGGATAAAGAGATCAGGAATGGTAATATCGAACCTTTAATGTGCATCGGTATTCATTGTGGTAAAGAAAGGAAATTAGAATATGGAACTGCTTACAGCGAAGATTTTTTAAGTAGAGGTTCAAAAGCTGGGTTGTACAATAAGTTTTTGTTAGATGAGATGATGCCTTACATCCGTAAGAAATATAATATTCCCAATTTTAAAGAAAAGGCTTTTGCAGGTTTTTCGCTTGGCGGATTGGCAGCCTTGGATACAGTTTGGAACAATGCCAGCCAATTTACCAAAGTGGGTGTGTTCAGTGCATCACTTTGGTGGAGAAGAAAAGCTTATGATGAAGGTTATGATGATGAAATGGATAGGCTGATGCATTTACAGGTTCGGAAAGGAACTTTTCACCCCTGGTTGAAATTTTATTTTGAATGTGGGACTGAAGATGAAACAGAAGATCGTAATAATAATGGCATCATCGATTCTATTGATGATACATTAGATCTCATGTTTGAATTAAAGACCAAAGGTTATACCGATGAGCATATTCAGTACGTAGAAATAGAAGGTGGCAAGCATGATATTAAAACCTGGGCTAAAGCCTTGCCGGAGTTTTTAAAATGGGGATGGGGAGTTGGGAAATGAGAATGAGGAATGAGAAATTGGGAGATAAGTAATCAGCAAATAAGATAATAAAAAACCGCCTCATTTGAGACGGTTTTTTATTGGGAGATATTCTTATTAATTGAAGTTAAAACGAATGCCTAACTGGCTAACCCATCTTGCACTTAAACCAGGTACTGTACTGGTGCTAATGCCATATGGAGTTCTATTATTGTTGTTAGGATCGAATGAATACCTTGGAGTAAGATTAGTAGCACTTACAAAACCATTGAAACGTACTAATGAGTAGTTATCGTTAGTTAAGAAGTATGTGCGACCCCACTCTCTGTTCAACATATTGGTGAAGTTGAAGATGTCATAAGTAACCTGGAATTGGTAACGATTCTTACCCATTTTAATATTGAAGTCTTGTTGGATCTTCAGATCAAGTAAATGAGTAAAAGGTAATCTTGCACCATTACGTTCAGCGAATTGTCCACGACGTCCACTTAAATAGTTATCGTTTTCTATATATAGGTTCAATGCGTCTTTCTGTTGCTGTGCTGTGTATGTGGTGGTACCGATGGTAAGATTGTCAAAGGTCATGCCTTGTAATTCTCCTGCAGTTGGTACATATATAAGATCGTTTGTTTCACCGGTAGCACGGTCACGAACAATGCTGTTTCCATACACATAGCTAAATGGACTACCAGACTGACCATTATATACTAAAGAAATGGTTGTTGCCAGGTTATTCTTTGCATAAGTAAACTTCTTAGATACATACGCATTGATACGGTGTGCAAGATCAAAATCAGAATGCGAAAGAGTGATGTTATTTCTTCCATTTACGGTTTCCATAAATCTCCACTGAGATACGTTCTGAGAACTTGTTCCTTCATTCAATACGATAGAGTTTCCATAAGTATAGTTAGCATTGAAAGCAAAACCATTTCTGAAAGCTTTATCTAGAGTAAATGTGAAGTTGTAAGAAAATCCTTTACGGTCTTTATTGTTTGTAAGCAAATATATATCTCCGTTATATGGATTTGTGCCATTAGCTCTTAAAGGAATTCTTGCAGGTGCTGAACCTGTTGCAAAATAAACTTGTCTTGAACCAGGACCAGCGGATCTTAACGTTGCAGGTAAAATGTTTACCTGGGTATAATCTATTTCTCTTATGTTTTTGCTGAAGATACCTTCAATGGTAAAGGTCCAACCCTGGCCAAAACGTTTGTCAACGGCCATTGATGCTCTGAATAACTTTGGTAAGCTGAACTTTTCAGAGATCAGGTTTAATTCACCCTTGTTATTAATTCCTAAACCTAAATCTGTAGCTGTGTATTGTCCTTCAGGATTATTACGGAAAGTCATCGGCTGACCGTTCGCAAGTAAGATAGGGCCTAAAGCCGGATTCGTTTGATTAGGAGAGTTTACGGCAATATCACCAATGCTTACACCATTCAGGTTGTACACACCACCTGGCCAAACCAAAGGAATTCTTCCTGTGAAAATTCCGATACCACCTCTGATAGTAACATTTTCTGAAGGTATTTTATAAGTAACACCTAAACGAGGAGATATTGATACAGGCACTTTCGCCATTTGTCCTGAACGAGCTCCTTCCAGATCATAATATTGCGAAATTTTTGGAATGGCGCTATCATTAAAGAACTTATCTTCTCTTGGATCAGTTAAGAATTTAGTCCAGTCTGCACGAACACCTAAGTTAACAGTCAGTCTTTCGTTTACTCTAATTTCATCATTCACAAAAAGACCTAAACGTAAAGATTTAAATTCTGCAGCAGCTTCAGTAATGTCACCGCTCTTTGTATCAACCAAAGAATATGAGCGATCATACCTTAGTGGACTATAATTTCTAACAAAATCATTCAGCGATGCATATCTGTATAATCCAAAATTATTTCTGATAAAGGCATTGTAACTACTACTATACTCATTATCAGTACCAACGGTAAAGAAATGTCTGCCTTTATTGAATTTAAACCAATCTAATAAGTTGAAGTTTTCTTGTTTTAGAAGATTGGCAGTAGAAAAATTCTCTGTACCGAAAACCATTAATCTTGCAGAACTACCATCTTGTATTTCTACTCTTGGAAAAGGATTGCCTAAAGGACTTCTGTCATCATTTACATTCGTGTAAGTAATAAGAAGCCTGTTGTTCTTGCCATTTTTCAAACTACTCTTCAACTCAATGGAAGAAGAATGGGTGGTAGTTGGAAATTGGTAACCACCATTGAAAAAATTGATACGAGTTGAACTACCTGGAGTAGTATTATCTCTTACACCTTTATTATAACGATGGCTCACAGAAAGCCTGTTTGTTGTATTGATGTTCCAGTCAACCTTAGCAACAACTCTATCTGAGTTTACACTTTCAGGAATATCTAAATAAGAACCCGGATCATATTGATATGCAGTTTTCAGGTGATTAACCAATTTGTTGATACTATCAGCATTGTATGTACCTCCATATTGGCTTAGAGCGAAAGGCTGTGGTCTTTCATCACGCTGAAACTCTAGATTAAAGAAGTAGAATAATTTACTTTTGATGATTGGACCACCAATTCTGAAACCGTAAGTTTTTGCAGAGAATTTGGCAAGTTTGGTCGCAGCATCTTTAGCACCTGTAGGTGTTTTACCCGTAAGATCCTGGTTACGATAAAAACCATAAACCGAACCTTGAGTGGTATTTGTACCACTTCTTGTTACAGCATTGATGGCACCACCGGTAAAGTTTCCGATAGATGCATCATAAGGAGAAATTACTACCTGGAACTGGTCAATTGCATCAATTGAAATTGGAGCAACACCAGCCTGTCCACCATTGGTACCAGAAGCAGATAAACCAAACACATCGTTGTTTACAGCTCCATCAATATAAAATGAATTGTAACGGTTGTTTTGACCTGCTATAGCAATACCACCATCACCTGTAACTTTCACTTGAGGAACGAATCTTAGATAATCAGAAATATTACGGCCCACACTTGGAAGGTTTGCCATCTTATCTCTTCCGATACTTGTTTCAGCACCACCTCTTCCAGACGTTGCTGTTCTTGTAGATGTTACCTGAACTCCCGTAAGTTCATTCGCTTTGTCTGCTAGGTTTACATCAAGTTTGTAGGTTTCACCAAGAGAGAGATAGATATCCGATCTCTTATCGGTGGCAAAATTTACAAATGACACCTCTACAGTGTAAGGGCCACCAGGGTTCATATTACTAAGTTCAAATCTACCACCAGCACGGGTTTGAGTTTTGTACACAACTCCTGTTGGTTCGTGAGTGGCTGTAACGGTAGCACCTACTAAGGACTCACCGGTAGCAGTTTTAATAATACCACTCATGCTACTGGTAGTAACCTGGGCCAAAGACAAACCCGGTAGCAGTAAAATAGGGATAAGGACTACTGCAAGCAATTGCAGAATTTTCTTGCTAAGCATAAGTTTTAGATTTTGATTGCAAATAAAATGGGTTGTACCCACTTCAATACGAGAGCAATGTTAACAAATTATTACAGTTACGAGGCACTTCCTGTATCTATTCTTTGCACATAGGTTGTGAATAATTTTCTTGAGGCCAAAAAGAAAATTTTACCATCTCCATGCAGCATTTATTCTTAACTCAGATTTTCCTGTTAACTCACCTAAATTTGCAGCCTTAAGTCAATATATGTTGAACACAATTGAAAGTGCGATTGAAGATATTCGGCAGGGGAAGATGTTGATCGTAGTGGATGATGCTGATAGAGAAAATGAGGGTGATTTTATTATTGCAGCGAAATATGCTACTCCTGAAGTGATCAATTTTATGAGTAAAGAAGGCCGTGGATTGATCTGTGCTGCCATTACTGAAGAAAAATGCCGCCAATTACAACTGGAACCAATGGTGGTTTCCAATACCTCTTTACATGAAACTGCATTTACTGTTTCCATAGATTTACTGGGATATGGAACTACAACAGGAATATCTGCACAGGATCGTTCAAAGACTATCCAGGCTTTGATAGATCCAAATATGAAACCACAGGATTTTGGCAGACCCGGACATATTTTTCCTTTGAGAGCAAAAGATGGTGGTGTGTTAAGAAGAGCTGGTCATACTGAAGCTACCGTGGATATTGCTAAACTTGCCGGCCTGGAACCTGCAGGTGTTTTAGTAGAGATAATGAATGAAGATGGAACGATGGCAAGGCTTCCACAGCTATTGGATATTGCAAAAAAGTTTAATCTGAAGATCATCTCGATAAAAGACTTGATCGAGTATCGATTGAAACAGGAATGTTTAGTGGAGGAAATTGTTCGTGTAAATATGCCAACCAAATATGGAAATTTTACTTTGGTTGCATTTAAAGAAAAACTCAGTGGTGGAGAACATCTTGCATTGATAAAAGGAGAGTGGAGTGAAAATGAACCGATACTTACGAGAGTTCACTCAAGTTGTTTTACAGGTGATATATTGGCAAGTTTCCGCTGTGATTGTGGCGAACAATTACATAAAGCGATGCAAATGGTGGAAACTGAAGGTAAGGGTGTGATATTATACATGAACCAGGAAGGACGAGGAATTGGATTGGTAAATAAACTAAAAGCCTACAAACTGCAGGAAGAAGGAATGGATACTGTTGAAGCTAATTTGCATCTTGGATTTGGAATGGATGAAAGAGATTATGGTGTAGGTGCACAGATATTAAGAACCCTGGGCGTTAGTAAATTGAAGTTAATGAGCAACAATCCAAGGAAGAGAGCCGGATTAAAAGGGTATGGATTAGAAGTAGTGGATATTGTACCTATTGAGATTGTTCCCAACAAGCACAATGAAAATTACCTGAAAACGAAGAGAGATAAGTTGGGTCACGAAATTTTAATTGAGAAGGAAGGTCTTTAATTATCTGATTCCGTACTATCTTAATTCGTGTAATTAGTGTAATTCGTTTTGATTCGTGTTTATATCAATCAAAATCCTTACTGTAAGATAAACTAACACCATATCGGTTTCTTCTACCGAGGCTATTCGTACCACCAGATGATGCGTTAATATCCAAACTGTTTCGCTGAAACACTATCATTCTTAATGAGCCTCCTTTTGAAAGCAGGAATTCAATATTCCAATCCGGCAACCATTGAACATTGCCAGTTTGGAAAGTATTGTCATTTAATCCGATGTCAAAATTGGATCCTACGTTAACAACGATTTTCCCATTTAAAAAGCTTTTTGCAAGTTTAAGATCTACAGAAGACCTGTCTAATCTTTGTAATGACGCAAGTCCGCCAACAGTTGAATTACCAAGCAGGGCTGCACTACTATAAAACGAAGTAGTCACATCTACCTTCCAACTTCTGTTCTTTGTAATTCTGTATAAAAGATCATTAACCAGATTATTCATCTGTCTGTTGAGGATGTCAGATAATCCTTTATATGCAAAGTTGTATACGTTCTGCCCAAAATCTCTTCCCTCTCCATATGGTGCAAATGAGCCGAAAACAAGTAAATAAGTAACCTGTTTGTTTATTTCATTTTCATCGTTCTGAAGTTTAACCAGGAATTCGCTGAATTCATAATCGTTCTTCAGTCCTGTATTGGCAGGAAAATCTAAACGAAAACTGATCTTAGGTTGAGTGAGTTTTTCTCTCATAGCAGCAATCACATATACATCACCTCTGTACGTTTTTGCTGAGCTTCCCAGATCAAGACTTACACCTTTGCTACCAAGCAGATCACTCATGCTAACATTGTCAGCAACATATCTTGCATCAACATGTATTTCTGCGGCATAAGGATCACCAGTCCATTCTATATAATTGTTTGCGGCAGGATCAATGGTGAAAGGCTTTCTTAATAATGATTGGAAGTTGAAATCATAACTTCCCTGTTCAATATTATACCTGCCATTCATTGTTACGGCTTCGGTAGTTCCTGCATGAATTCTCAGTCTTCCATTACCTCTTGCTTTCAATACATCACCTGCAATCGGATCTAATATCACATCAATCTCTGCTTTATTGGTTGCTGTGATATCAAGGTCTACAGTAAGATTTGTTGTTGAAGTGGCAACCGGTTTGATTTCTCTTCCGGGTTGTTTGAAGACAATAAAATCTGCTTCTGCACTTTCCCTGCTATTGCTTGTAGGGATGAAAATGTGAGAAGTGTCGTTCATTTCACCGGTGATGTTCATCTGCATATTATCTTCCGGGCCACGAATATTTAATGTAGCTTTTCCAACGGCTCTTCCATAAAAACTTTCATTATCTGTTTGCCGTGTATCGAGCAGTAACATCTTATTAGTGGCAAGATCAAAATCAAAACGCATATCACGGAAAGCCGTGTTATATAAAATGCCCCTTGCCGTTCCGGTATTGCCTAGTTTATCTCTCAACACAAATTGACCGAAGTCAATTCTGTCATTCCTGAAATCAAGATCTGCTTCATCAATATTGTAATATACCTGTGTGAAGTTCACCTTCATTCCGGCATTGCGAATCTTTATCTTACCTAATAGTTGTGGACGAGTAATATTTCCGATCACTTTCAAATCACCTGTGGCATATCCATCAATATCTGAAAAAACAGAAGATAAAAACCTGTTGATGAAACCGATCCTGGTATTGTTTAATCTTAGCGTTGTAGCTAACGGAGCACCGGTAGTGTCGTAAGTATCAAACAAACCTTCAATAGCAAGATTGTAAGGTTCGTTAGGAGATTGTAAAGTGAAATTTACTTTGCCGGTTCTTTTAGAATAATTGGCAAGAATGTTTACAAGACCGATTGAATCATTATCTAACCTGAATTCTTTGGCAGTAAGTTGTGCATTCGCATTCAGTTGATCGAAGATATCCATGATCACCACTTCACCCGAAACGAGGCCTTGCATTTTCGGGTCTTTTGTAACGAAATGAATAAAATCGCCAAGATGAATTTCTTTCAGGTTTACCACCAGTTCATCTACATTACCTCCATCAGGTGTTCTGGTTGAAACAGTAATCTCCTGGAAACCCTGGGTGAATTTTATATCTCTTGCAGCGATGTAATGTTTTCTCAGCACCAACTCACCTTCTTTTTCAAGGCTCCATTTTTCATCATTAATAACAAAAGCTGAAGGTTTGAAATTTATCTGAACACCATCTTCTAAAGTTTGAACAGTTGCATTCAGATCAGCCTCGTTTAGTGTATTGTTTGCTTTCGTTTTAATACTTACCTGGGAAATATCATTGCTCGATTCAATATTTAATCTTGTATTTGGGAAATATAAGCTGTCACCTAAGGTTATAAGATCAACACCTCCGTTTACTCTTAAAGTAGATGCATCGCCAATTCCGTTGAAGTTTACGCCGGAGAAACTCGTTTTATCATATTTGAAATATGGAACCATCGTATTCAGTACAAATCCTGAATCTGGCCGGGTGGTATTTAAACTACCGGAAATAGTAGCGTTATCAAATCCACTCAACTTTTTGTCGAACACTTGTATGAAATCATTTATGTTTCTTGTAGTGATGTCAACTGTAAAACGCTGGCCTTGTGGAATACTGGAAGGAGCATTTATATACGAAGGAAAATAATTGTGCAAATAGCCTTGGATGCCATTGGGAAGATCAAGAATATTATATTGTCCTTTAACTATAGCATCTATTTCATTACTCTTTACCGTTAAAACTTTTTCTGATCCTTCATAACCTGATTGTAGTGATAAGGAATCAAATCCCAGTCTTGTACTATCATGCAATAAAGAAGCATTGATAAGTTTTGCTGATCCAACAAAGTTATCAATGTTAGTTCCGGTGAAATCAAGATCAAATAATCCTGCCAATGCAAAATAATCTTGTGTAAGTTTTAGCGCCTGGAGATTTGCATTCGATACGTCACCTAATACAATAAATCTTGGCTGCTCACCATTGAAATCAATAGAAATATTAGAAGTGATGTTCAGATTTGGATCATCCATTTTTACTTCACCAGCAAAAGCACCTTTCTGAAATGTTCCGTTTGTGGTGATGTTCTGGTAAACATAAGTACCATAATGCAAATCTGAAATCGTTCCGTCGAAACTTGTTCTAAGGGTGTTGACATGAAAACCTGTTCCATTAACTGTTCCACTCATACTAACATTACTCAGCTTTGGAATATTTAGGAACTTCCCAATATTAAAACGTTGTGTATTTACCCTGCCTGAATATGTTGGTGCTCCCTTTACCGGGAAACCCATACTCACATCAGTATAAGCATTTCCAAGGTTTGTATTCACATTACCTCTTGCAGAAAACTTCCTGATGGTTCCGTTGAAATTGCCGTTGAAACGAATGGCACCTAAACTCCTTAAATCTGGAGTGGTAACTTTTTTTACCTGAGGAGCGAATGCAGCCAGGTCGTTATAATTTGTTACAACGGATCCGTTTGAAAGATTGAATGTAGTAGTGTTAATGTCAGGTAATCCATATACAGCAATATTTCCTGTAACAGATGAATTTCCTGTTCGTACGAAAACATTTTCACCTCGTAAAGCACTTACATATCCTCCAAAATTTCCTGAAGCAATGATCTCTTTATTCAGGTTCTTAATTCCCGGAGCAAAGTAGGCAATATCATCTGAGTGAATATTTGCTTGTTTAAATCTTGCATTAAGCAATACTTTATCTACAAAGTCACTAAGGTCATCTTCAAATTCATTGTACTTCATGCTAAAGTAATCTCTGATCCTGCTTCTTGGAGTTTGCAGATCAAGGTTGGCAAATTCCATTTGTTGTTTGTTGAATTTGAAATCAGTCTGTAGCTTCTTCAATTCAAATCCACTTCTTTCTTTGGCTGATATATCAAGCTTACCCCTGATAGTATCATTGATGTAAGAAAAGTTATTGATAGTGCCGTTGAGTTTTGAAATGATCATATGTGCTCCATCAAAATGAGCATAAGTTGGTCTTTCAGTCTTTTGATCATTTACAAATGTTCCGTTGGTCAGCTCAAGTTTTGCGATCTTAAGATCAACACCAATATCAAGGCTGAAGCCGGATGTACTTTTTCTTTTTTCTCTTATACCGGGGTAATTATGAATAGCGAAATAGGGCTTGTCGATTGTCAGGTCAGCTATATCAAGATCACCTTTTGCAAAATCCATTTTGTTGCCATCAAGTAAAAGACTGGCAAGCCTTAAGGTCATGGTTTCACCTCTCCAGTCGTCTCTTTGTACCAATGAAATATTCTTCAGATCAAGCTTCTTCAGATCAAGTGATAATGATTTGTTATCCGATTTTTTGGTAGGAGTAGTTGCATTGGGTGAAGTAAAATGATCAATGATAAACTGATAATTCCATACAGAATCAGTTCTATTGGTTTTGATCACTGCATCTTCCAAACCAATATACTTCAGATCGGCCTCATCTTTAAATATGAACCAATCGGTAATTCGCACTTTCATTGTGCCTGCATAAAGTAAAGTATCTTTTGAACGGTCACGGACCAACAGACCTTCCAGATCCATCCGATTTAGTAAAGAAAAACTTACTCGTTTCACCTTTACTTCAGTATTGAGGCTTTTGCTGAGATTAATAGCAGCACGTTTGGCCATCCATGTCTGTACAGGTTCGATTTGTATAGCTATAGCAGCGAGAATAATAATGCCAAGCAAAATCAATAAAACCCTAGCTGTTATTTTAAGGAATCGTCTCAGGCCGGATAAATTTTTCTTGGGGTAAAAGTAATTAATTCGCAACCAATTCAAATTCAATGCCAGTTGATTTGCACTTCCTTAGCATTTCACTGTAAGAATCAGTAACATTGTTAGATGAAATTACTGTTATCAATCGCTGCATTTTGTTTAACAATTGTAACTAATGCCCAAATGAAAGATACTGCTAAATATGTATTGGTAATTCATGGTGGTGCAGGAACTATTCTTAAGAAGAATATGACTGTTGAAAAAGAGCAGGCTTATAAAGATGCTTTGCAGAAAGCACTTGATGCAGGCAATGCAATTCTTAAAAGTGGTGGAACTGCCATGGATGCTGTGGAAGCTTCGGTAAAAATCCTGGAGGATAACCCATTATTTAATGCAGGAAAAGGGGCTGTATTTACCAGTGAAGGGAAGAATGAACTGGATGCTGCTATTATGGATGGCAGTAATCTGAAAGCAGGTTCTGTAGCATCAGTAACGACAATCAAAAATCCCATTACTGCTGCAAGAAAAGTAATGGAAAGAACAGAGCATGTAATGCTGATCGGTAATGGAGCAGAACAGTTTGCAAAGCTGAGTGGATGTGAGATCGTTGATCCTTCTTATTTCTTTACGCAGGATCGTTGGGATGGACTTGAAAAGGCAAGAAAAGCTGATTCACTAAAAGCAAAAAAAGATAAGGCTTCGATTGAAGCAGTAAAACAATTGGATAATCCTGATAATAAATATGGAACCGTTGGTGCAGTTGCATTGGATAAACATGGAAATCTGGCTGCAGCAACCAGTACTGGTGGTATGACAAATAAACGTTATGGCAGAGTAGGAGATGCTCCAATCATTGGTGCTGGAACGTATGCTGATAATAATACCTGTGCCATCAGTGGAACAGGCTGGGGTGAATTTTTTATAAGATTGGTGATGGCAAAAAGCATCAGCGATAGAATGGAGTTTGGTAAACAAACTTTAACCGATGCAGCCAATGAAATGATCATGAAAAAATTACCTGCACTTGGTGGTGATGGTGGATTGATCGCTGTTGATAAGAACGGAAACATTGCAATGCCATTTTGTACAGAAGGAATGTACAGAGGTTATATTAAATCGAATGGTGAGAGGGTGGTGAAGATTTATAAGGAGGAGTGATAGCTTAAAGTATGTTTCTCCCTGATCTATAGTGATGCTGTAGCGATACTGCAGTGACGCTATAGTGATTCTGTAGTGATTTACCTTGCTATACCCTTTACAGTACCTTCGTAGCACTTTCAGGTAACCTTACTTCTATGCCCCACCCAAACTGACTCTATAGGCAACGCTGGAACTAGGTAAGTGTATGGATGCTCCGTAAAAGCGCAAGTAATAGAGGCCGTGTAACCTGATGTTAGTTATAATCTACTAGGTTCAACCTAACCCCATAACTATCATCTGTCCAGAAACCACCGGAACATCCAGTGCCTGAGATGTTCCATGTTTTGTGCAGAAATTCTTTGTATATCAACCCGACACCTTTAGCATACACTTCTTTGGAATAATTTGTCTGCTGATAAAAGCATGGATTAAAAGGACCTTCAGGTGAAACTTCATCCACCTGCAACACACTGATCGTTGTATCAAACTTTCCTTTTCTAACAGTATAAGATTGATTGATGTTTTGATAAGTATAATTCCAATCATCCATAAACTGGACTGTAGTACCACCACTCCTGGTATCAATAAAACTATTTCCTTTCCAGCTAAATCCTTCAGTTATTGGCTGACGTAAGGCAATAAAACGAAGATTGTTATCAACGTACTCTATCCACTTTTGATTATTGTCGATAGTAGCTATATAAGTAGAAGTATATCTCCATGGCTGTAAGGATGAAGTATCTCTCACAAATCGCCATATTCTAAACGATGGTCTTCCCTGTGCATCACTAAATTGAGATTCGATGCTGTCTTTTGCTAAATAATATTTTGTTGTAAGACTAGTTCCAAAATTGAACGGAAGAATAGAGTCCAGACGATACGTAAATGTCTTTCCAACTTGTAAAGGATAATATTCCGTTAATGCAGGAAAATTGATCGTTTCCTTTTCATTACAGGAAACTGCCACTACACACAATATCACAATTGAAACAACTATTGAACGCATGGCATGAAATTAAGGAAATATGATGTAAGAAGTATGAAGTAAGATGGATGTCACATGCCGTATTTCGCACTATAAAAGACTTCCTCTCTGTATAATTCCCCCACCAATCACTTCATCATCTTCATAAAAAACAGCACTCTGACCGGGAGCAATGCTTTTTACATTTTCATAGAAACGAACTTTTACTCCACCATCGGCAGAATACAGATTAGAAAGTGAGCCCCTGTCTTTATAACGGATCTTCGTAATGGCTTCCATTCCATCCGTAATGCCTTCATATTTCATCCAGTTGATCTTGCCTACCATCATATCATTCTGGTCAAGATCGGATTCGTCACCTAACACAACAGTATTATTGGCAGGATCAATCGCTGTTACATAAGCAGGTTTGCCTAAGGCAATATCGAGGCCTTTACGCTGACCAATTGTATAAAAAGGGTAACCTTTATGTTGACCTAATTTCTTTCCAGTCTTATCAACAAACCAACCACCGTTCACTTGTTCTTCCAGTCCATCGATCTTTCTTTTTAAGAAACCACGGTAATCATTATCCGGCACAAAACATATTTCGTAACTCTCACTCTTCTTTGCCAGTTCAGGATAGCCATAATCATGAGCCATTTGCCTGATGGCAGTTTTTCTATACTTACCCAAAGGCATGATCGTTCTGCTTAACAATTCCTGGTCAAGTCCCCAAAGCACATAACTCTGGTCTTTGGTTTCATCTAAACCTTTTGAAATGGTATAACGTCCATTATTTGCCTGGTAAACATTTGCATAATGACCAG
The DNA here is from genome assembly GCA_023386555.1 of Bacteroidota bacterium. Classification (GTDB taxonomy): domain Bacteria; phylum Bacteroidota; class Bacteroidia; order Chitinophagales; family Chitinophagaceae; genus JAEZDC01. Next base: position 96,257 of record JAEWJK010000016.1, read on the forward strand.
TTGCAATAAAATCACAATCAAGTGCATTTGCTCTTTTCAATAAAGCTTTCCACTTAATGTGAGTGTTGCACATCACACAAGGATTTGGTGTTCTGCCTGCTAAATATTCTTCTACAAAATTTTCCACTACAAAATCACCAAATTCATCTCTTATGTCTAAAATAAAATGCGGAAATCCATGTTGTACTGCTGCAGCCCTTGCATCATTAAAAGATTCAAGATTACAACATCCTGTTTCCTTACTGCTTCCACCACTACTTGCATAATCCCATGTTTTCATGGTAATGCCCACCACTTCGTAACCCTCATGATGCAACATAAGAGCCGTAACAGTACTGTCAATACCGCCACTCATTGCAACCAAAACTTTTCCTTTACGACTCATTGTGAACGAATTAAAATAAGCTCCCGAAGTATCGGGACAAGTCGGCAAAAATAGCCAATTAAATCAGCTAATAGCTTTCATACATCGGCCATTCCTTTCGGTTTAGGAAAATTTTTTGAGTCAGCTGTTGAATTTCAATTGATCGTCCCTTGTGTCACTCACTTGTACTGAAGGATTTATGGCAACAGATCAGGTAAATTAAATATCATGTTCTTTAATAATCGTCTCCGTCACCTTCACCATTAACGCCGCTTTTTTAGTATTATGGTTCAGTTCATAATTCAGCCATTGTAATGAACGTTCAAGCAAGAAGCAGGTGATGAGTGTGTCCATATCTTCTTTTTCATCAGGTATGAATGCAAATCCTTTAGTCTCTTCCTGGTAAGCTTTTATAAAAAAGTTGCTCATATAATGTGCCCAGAGATTTGCATAAGGAAGTAATGCATTCTGATCATCTGCTGCAACATGTGCCGAACCGGAAAATCCTTTATAAGCCACATAATACAGTGAATGGATCATTGCTGCTACATCTCTTAATGGTGATCGTTTAAGCCTTCTTTCGCTGAATGGTTTTAACGGGTTTCCACCAAAATCATGGATCAACAGATCTTTACCAGTTAATAATACATGTCGTAAACCCATATCACCATGGATCCGGGTTTTCAGCACATCAAACTTTTTGCGATATATCTTCTTTAACTCGAAAAGGAGATTATCTTTTTTAGCAGCGATCTGTTTTGCACTTTCACTAATATCTTCAGGCAAATCATCCGCTTTTTTGTTGATGCTTTGAACAACTTCCCTTACCAAAGACGTCATTGAAGAAAACAATGAACGTTGATAATGTAACGAAAATTCTTCAGTAATAAAACCACTCTCTATTCCCTTGGCAAGGGCTTTATGAATCTTTCCAAGTTTAATTCCTGCAAGCCTTGCTACTTCTGCAGCATTGCCACCAATAAATTCTTTTCTTTCTTCATCCAGTTCATCAAATGAAACCGGCGATGAAAAGGTTCCATCTCTTTTATATGATGAGGTGGTAACACGATCACGGGCTAATATTCTTTCTATAAAATTATCTACACGATCAAGCATGTAATGATGACCATCACCATGATTTTCTTCCAGTTTTTCCAGCATCGCCAGGTTGTAAATATTGCCTGCAGATGTCCATTCTATTCCTCCACAATATTTTGTTGTGATGTCTGTAGTGTTTTCAGAAAGGTATTGAGTGATCTCAACATCAGGATGAATGCCTTTGTCAATTCTCCTGTACACTTTTAAGAAGAACTGGTTATTAAAAGTGATGGCAGTGTACACTTTAGTGTTGGTCTGCACTTTCGATGTTCTGTCTTTTCCTTCCTGTATGTATTGTGATACGTCAGCTGTGGAAGTAAAAGTCAGTTCTCCATCACCCATGAATCGTTTGTTTTCCGATATGAACTTTAATAATGTTTGCTGAAACGCATCAACATATAATGCATCACAAAGAAATCCTTTACTGTTTCCAACCTGTAATGAAGCGATAATTGAAGTAGGATATTTTTCACTCAGCATTTTTCCTTCTTCTTCATTAACGAATACAATTGGTAATTGATACATCTCCGGTAATCCACTTTCAAAATTTACCTCTACCAATAAAACACTCACATCCTTATTTCCTAATGGTAATGATGTTTGATCAAGGATAGTAGTGCTGTAAACAATTTTATTGGTGGCAAACCAATCCATTCGCTGGATGTAATCAGGTATTAACTGGCTATGTAAAGTTTCCAGTTCTGAAGTAAACAGATCATTCCACTCATTTATGGTAACAGAAAGATGTTTTACATCTGTCTGCATGGCCGTCTTTGGTTTTTGTAAAACAAACCATTGAAACGAATGTGAAGCTAGCGTAAAAAAGTAAGGTGTGTTTTCCTTTACTGATGGGAAAGCGTTTTTACTGAATGCTTCAACCAGTGTATAGTTCTTGAATTCCTTCAGTTCTATTTCTGCTGGCTGTGCATACTTGCTGAGGTTTACAATGATCAACAAGGTTTCATCCTCATAACTTCTCGTAAAGGCAAGTATTTTAGGATTATCAACATGAAGAAACTGCATATCACCACGACTAAAAGCTTTGTACTTCTTTCGCATGTGAATGATGCGTTTCATAAACCAAAACAAGGAGGAAGTATTCGATCTTTGTGTTTCAACGTTCACCGATTCGTAATGATATTGCGGATCAAGAATTACCGGCAAATACAATCTTTGTGGATTGGTACTGGAGAATCCTGCATTCCTGTCTGGTGACCATTGCATCGGTGTTCTTACACCATCTCTATCACCGAGATAAAAATTATCACCCATTCCTATTTCGTCACCATAATAAATCACCGGCGTGCCAGGCAATGAAAACAACAATGAGTTCATTAATTCAATTCGCTTCCTGTCATTTTCCATGAGTGGAGCAAGCCTGTGACGAATACCTAAGTTGATCTTTGCTTTCGGATCTTTTGCGTACACTTTATACATGTAATCTCTTTCTTCGTCAGTAACCATTTCAAGAGTTAACTCATCATGATTACGAAGGAAGATTGCCCATTGACAATTGTCAGGAATAGCAGGTGTTTGATCAAATATATCAGTGATAGGATAACGGTCCTCACGTTGTAAAGACATGAACATTCTTGGCATCACAGGGAAATGATAGTTCATATGACATTCATCTCCATTACCAAAATATGAAGCAGAATCTTCCGGCCACATATTAGCTTCGGCAAGAAAACAAACGCCTGGATATTTTTCATCAATGTACCTACGCAGTTTTTTTAAGAACTCATGGGTCTCAGGAAGGTTTTCTCCATTGGTGCCTTCTCTTTCAAATAAATAAGGAATGGCATCTAACCTGAATCCGTCAACACCCATAGCACACCAATAATCAAGCACCTTAATGATCTCTTCCTGGACTTGTGGATTATCAAAGTTTAAATCCGGTTGATGATGAAAAAAACGATGCCAGTAGTATTGCTCTGCAACAGGATCCCAGGTCCAGTTCGATGCTTCAAAATCCTGGAAAATGATACGTACATCTTTATATTTTGTAGGATCATCACTCCAAACATAATAATCTCTTTCCGGTGAACCTTTCGGTGAACGTCTTGCTTTTTGAAACCATGGATGCTGGTCTGAAGTATGATTCACCACCAGTTCAGTAATTACTTTCAGGTTACGTTTGTGTGCTTCTTCAAGAAAGTTTTTGAACTCATCAATATTTCCATATCGTGGATTGATGCTGTAATAATCGGCAATATCATACCCATCATCTCTTAATGGGGAAGGATAAAAAGGCAACACCCAGATAGCTGTTACACCAAGTTCCTGCAGGTAATCTAACTTTTGAAGAAGACCACCAAAATCACCAATACCATCACCATTACTGTCATAAAATGCTTTTATGTGCAGTTCATAAATAATAGCATCTTTATACCAATGTAGCTTATCGTTTAATGTTGTCGTTTTCCCCATAGAATTATTCTTGTTTTTTTTGACTGCATAATTTATACCTAAATCTACTTTTAAAGAACCTTAGTAATGGTTATTCAATCGTTTATCTTGGCTGCTATGTTCCTGTTAAAGCTTTAAACAGCCTGGGAATTTGTAACTATCAGCTGCTATATTCGTTACCTATAATGCTTATGAAACAAATTTTACCCCTGTTAATTATTGCACTCTTTTCTGTGAAGGCTAATGCCACAGATGTTAACGGTACTATCAGAAATAATAAAGGCGAAATACTGCCATTTGCATCTGTACTTGTAAAAAAAACAACGATTGGTACAACGGCAAATATCAAAGGTGAGTTCAGTATGCAACTTTCTCCAGGAAATTATGTGCTGGTTTGCCAATATGTTGGCTATAAGTCTATAGAAAAATCAATACAGGTAACAAATGAAACATTGAAACTTGATATTGTATTGGAAGAGCAGCAATACGATCTTACAGAGGTTGAAGTGAAGTCCGGTGGAGAAGATCCTGCTTATGATATCATAAGAAATGCTATAAAGAACAGGGAAAAGCATTTGAATGAGATTAAACGATTCCAGGTGGATGTTTATATTAAAGGACAGTTGAAGCTGAGAGATTTCCCAAAAAAATTCCTGGGACAGGAAGTAGATTTTGAAGATGGTGATACGAGCAAAAGAAAGATGATCTTCTTATCAGAATCGTTTGCCAGATATTCTGTAGAGCAGCCGAATAAAAGTAAGATTGAAGTGCTTTCTACAAAAGTTAGCGGTAATAGTGATGGATTTGGTTTTGCAAGTGCACAGATCATTTCTTTCTATGAGAACAATATTTCATTGGGGTCAGGATTGAATCCAAGGGGTTTCATTTCACCAATATCAAACAATGCACTCAATTTTTATCGCTACAAATTTGAAGGAACATATTTCGAGAACGGCAAAGAAGTAAATCACATAAAAGTGATCCCTAAAAGGAGTTACGAACCTTTATTTAATGGTTATATTGATATTATTGAAGGTGAATGGAGGATATACAGTGTTCAGTTACACTTGTTGAAAGAATCACAGATGCAGTTTCTTGATACACTGAAGATCGACCAGATATATGTTCCTGCAAACAATGCATGGGTCATCAAACAACAGGTAATTTATCCTGCAGGCAAATTCTTCTCTTTTGATTTTTTTGGAAGTTTTGTACAGGTGTATGATAAATTTAATCTTGATCCTAAGTTTCCAAAGAACTTTTTCAATAATACATTGATGAAAGTGAATGATAGTGCCAATAAAAAAACTGCAGGATATTGGGACACTATCAGGCCTATTCCTTTGCTTGAAGAAGAAGTAAAAGACTATAAGAAAAAAGATAGTCTTGAGATTGTAAGAAAAGATCCAAAGTATCTTGATTCACTCGACAGGAGATCAAACAAACCATCTATCACATCTTTTTTACTTACAGGTTATAATTATGGCAGACGAAAAGCTAAGCTGAATATTTCTTTTGATCCATTAATTGATATGATCAACTACAACACTGTTGAAGGTGCAGTTGTAAATTTCTCACCTAACATTTCTAAAACCTATGAGGGAAGAAAATCATGGCGAATCAGTCCAACATTGCGTTATGGATTCGGGAATGAAAGAGTGAATGCACATCTTACAGGTAATTACAATTTTGGCAAAAAATATTTCAACAGTATCAGTGCATCTTTTGGCAGAAGAGTTTTTCAATTCAATAATGATCAACCAATCACTCCACGAGCCAATACTTTTTCAACATTACACTGGAGAAATAATTATATGAAGATCTATGAAGCTGCTTTCGCAAGAATCGGTTTCACAAAAGGCTTGGGAGAAGGAATTACAGTTAATGCAAATGTTCAATACCAAGATCGGTCTCCTTTAGAAAACACCTCAGATTATTCATGGAGGAAGATGGATGGAAGAATCTATACACCAAACTTTCCAATAGAAGTGGGTACTCAAAATATTCCAAGGCACCAGGCTTTGGTTGCTAGTGTTGGAATAAACTGGCAGCCCGGAGCAAAATATATTGAGCTGCCCGATAGAAAGATCGGCATTGGATCAAAGTATCCAACATTTGGTTTGAATATCTCCCAAGGGATTGATGATATCGCCGGAAGTGATGTGAGCTTTACCAAATGGCGTTTTACTGTTTCTGATAATCTTGATCTGAATCTTGGTGGAAGATTGAATTATCGTTTAGGTACCGGCGGATTTTTGAATGCTGATAAAGTTTATTTGCCAGACTACAATCATTTTCTTGGCAACAGGCAAGCAGTAGCATCAAACTATCTCAGCAGCTTTCAATTGATGAGTTATTATGGTTTTAGTAATACAGATAAATTATATGCAACTGCTCATCTTGAATATCATCTCAATGGCTTGCTTACAAATAAAATTCCGGTGATCAGAAAATGGAACTGGTTCTTAGTAACAGGAACCAACTCATTATTCATTAATAAAGACAAGTATCACGCAGAAGTGTTTGTAGGAATTGAAAATATTCTGAAGATAATAAGAGTAGATTATGTTTACGGTTTTCAAAAGAATACAACATTGAACGGCATCAGGTTTTCTATTCCGTTTTTGGTAAATGGAAGAAGAGAAGATTAGCTTTTACAGATATCTTCCGCTCTTTTCAACAAACGGAAAATAGTATTGTCTTTGATCTTGGAATAGAGATATCCCGCAATAAATTTATCGGTCCAGATGATATAGGTAATGAATTGAAGCACCTGGTCAATGCTTAAAGTATCAAACCATTTATCATTGTCTTTCTGTAGTGTTGCTTCAAACTGGATGTTCATGTAATTGTTATCGGCCAACTGGTACTCACAGAAAAGATTTACAAAATTGCTGATGGCTTTTTCATCTTTAGTTGAAGATGGTATAAAAGAGGATTTGTACCCCAGTATCCTTTGTAAGCCGATGTGTTTATATTCAATAGAAGCAGTAGTCATTGATAGGGTTTGCAATGGCAAAATAATAATCTGCTCATCCATTTTATAGCATTCTACAAGAATGTAACTGATTTTTAATTATTTTTTTAAGATAGACGTATCACCTTAATAACAGCTTAAGGATATACATCTTAGATTTGCATCGAAATTTTGCTCACCCTGCAAGTGAGTCCATATTTTATAATGGAATATTGACTTCAGTTTAAACAATTGAGGTTGATGTCTGAAATTATTTGAACATGCCTTTATTACACAACCGCATTTCCAATGAGGAGTTGAAGCAACGTCTCATGGAAGAATCAGAGCCTCGTACTACGATTAGTTTTTACCAGTATTTCCCTATACAGAATCCACAGGAGTTTCGTGATTTTCTTTACAAGCATCTTTACCAATTAAAGGTATTCGGAAGAATTTATGTCGCTAACGAAGGCATAAATGCACAGATCAGTGTGCCTTCGGTGAATTTGGAATCTTTCCGGAATTTCTTATACAGCATTGAACCGTTGAATGGATTACGATTGAACATTGCTGTAGATGATGATGGTAAAAGCTTCTGGGTGTTGAAAGTGAAAGTGCGAGAAAAGATCGTTGCCGATGGTATTGAAGATCCCAACTTTAGTATGGAAAGAAAAGGTAAGTATGTGAATGCTGAACAGATGAATTCGCTGTTACAGGATTCTGATACGATTGTGGTGGATATGCGTAATCATTACGAATACGAAGTGGGACATTTTGTAAAAGCAATTGAAATTCCCAGCGACACTTTCAGAGATCAGTTACCTATGGCAGTTGATATGCTGAAGGGCAAGGAAGAAAAAAATATCATTATGTATTGTACCGGTGGTATTCGTTGCGAGAAAGCCAGTGCTTACATGTTGCATAAAGGGTTTAAAAATGTATTTCATCTCGAAGGAGGCATTATCAATTATGCACAGCAGATCAAACAAAAAGGATTAGACAGCAAATTTATCGGTAAGAACTTTGTTTTTGACGATAGATTAGGAGAGAGGATAACAGAAGATGTAATTGCTAAATGTCATCAATGCGGTAAGGCTTGTGATACACATACCAATTGTAAGAATAATGGATGTCACCTGCTCTTTATTCAATGTGAAGAATGTGCAGCAAAATTTGATGGATGCTGCAGTACAGAATGCCACGAGACAATTCATCTTCCGGTTGAACGTCAGAAACAAATTCGGCAGGGAATTGATAAAGGACAGAACATCTTCAATAAAAGTAAAGCGAGGCTTCGGCCAAGGCTTGGAGATTTTAACTGCTGATCCTTTCTAATTCAGTTACGATAGATTGATAAGTTTGTTCTTCAGTCCATTCTTGGGGAACAAACTTTTCTCCTGTAACTTTTTCATACAACTCAATATATCTTTCAGAGATTGTATTTACCCATTCGGTATTCATTTCAGGAACAGTCTGACCTTCTTTACCCATAAAATCATTTGCAATCAGCCATTCCCTCACAAACTCTTTGCTCAGTTGTTTTTGTCTTTCACCAGAGGCTTGTCTTTCTTCAAAACCTTCCGCATAAAAATATCTTGATGAATCTGGAGTATGCACTTCATCCATCAAATAGATTTCATCTCCTATTTTTCCGAACTCGTATTTAGTATCAACTAAAATTAAACCCTTGGAGGCAGCGATAGATTTTCCTCTTTCAAAAAGTTGCAATGCATATTGTTCCAGCGTTTTCCATTCGTCAGCTGTTGCTAATCCTTTTTCAATGATCTCTTCTTTCGAAATATCTTCATCATGCCCTGCATCTGCTTTTGTAGAAGGTGTAATGATCGGTGAAGAGAAATAATCGTTCTCTTTTAAACCTTCAGGCATTTCAACACCACATAAAATTCTTTTACCTGACTGATATGTTCTCCATGCATGGCCTGTAAGGTTACCTCTTACCACCATTTCTATTTTAAAGGGGACACATTTTTTCCCGATTGATACATTAGGTGCAGGAGTTGAGATCAACCAGTTTGGACAAATATCTTTTGTGGCATTCAACATATAGGCTGCAAGTTGGTTCAGCACCTGTCCTTTGAACGGAATAGGTTTAGGCAATACCACATCAAATGCTGAAATACGATTGCTGGCAATCATCACCAACAGGTCATTGTTCAGGTAATAAACATCTCTGACTTTGCCTTTGTAAAAACCCGACTGTGATGGAAATTGAAAGCCGTCCATATTTCAAAATTACTTGGTGCAGGACAGTTTAGTTCAGCATCTTCTCACATGTGTTAATAACAAAAATTTTACTAAGCAGAGAACTATTACTATTTTGCCCCTTGACAATTACCTTCAATTAAAAACCAGACTCTTATGAGACTACGATTGCGATGCTTTGCGATTCTTGCATTGAGCTGTTTGCTGGCTGTTTCCGGCTATGCTCAAACGGTTACTATTACAGGTGCTGTAACCAATAAAAACACAGGAGAAGGTGTTCCTGCTGTTTCAGTAACCATTAAAGGTTCTACTTCAGGTGTATTTACAGATGATAAAGGAAACTTCCGGCTTACTACAAGTCAAAAGCCTCCTTTTACGCTAGTTTTTTCTTCGGTTGGATATGAAGACCAGGAAGCAAGTGTTACAGCAACTGGACAGGCAATCAACATTGGCCTGGTCCCAAGTTATAAATTAGGAGAAGAGATCGTTATATCTGCAAGCCGTGTGGCTGAAAGAATATTGGAGTCTCCCGTAACTATAGAAAGAGTAAGTTCAACTACCATCAGGAATGCTCCAGCACCAAATTATTATGATGTTATTGCAAATCTGAAAGGAGTAGACATCACCACATCCAGTTTGAATTTTAAAACTGTAAGTACAAGAGGCTTCAACGGTAGTGGTAACCTTCGTTTCAACCAATTGGTTGATGGAATGGATAACCAGGCTCCGGGTTTGAACTTTGCTGTGGGAAGTGTTATTGGTTTAACTGAATTAGATGTTGACAACATGGAATTGCTTGTTGGTGCATCTTCAGCTTTATACGGTTCAGGTGGTATGAATGGTACATTGCTCATCAATAGCAAAAGTCCTTTCAAATACCAGGGATTGAGCTTCCAGGTTAAACAAGGAGTAAACCATGTTGATCGTGCTCAAAGAACACCAGCTCCATTTTATGACTGGAGTCTACGTTGGGGTAAAAAAATATCAGACAAGCTTGCTTTTAAAATTGGTGGTCAGTTAATCCAGGCCCAGGACTGGCAGGCAAATGATCTGAGCAATCTTCAAAGAAATAACGTATTGAGTTCTTTGAAAGCAGGAAATAGAACAACTGATCCCAATTACGACGGTGTGAATGTTTTCGGTGACGAAGCCAGTGCAAGCATGCAGGCTTTTGCTCAAGCAGTAAGAGCCCAGGTAGCACAACAGCTAGGTGCTAATTATAATACCTATAATACTACATTGAACACAATGATCTCAGCTGGTATGACACCAGCTCAGATTGCCACTACTCTTGGTGCAACACCTTTTGCAGGGTTAAACCAATTTCTTCCATTCTTAATTCCTACTCATACTTCTGCTACCACTAATGCATACCGTAACACATTTACAGGAGCTACAGGTGGAAGCTTTGTAAGCAGAACTGGTTATAATGAAAGAGACCTGGTTGATTACAATACATATAATGTAAGATTGAATGGAGGTTTATATTACAAGCTAACTGAAACTATAGAAGCATCTTTAACTGGTTTCTGGGGTATGGGTACAACAGTTTATACCGGAGCAGACAGGTATTCTTTAAAGAACCTGAAAATGGGTCAGTATAAATTAGAATTCAAAGGAAAGAACTGGTTGGTAAAAGGATATACCACACAGGAAAATTCCGGTGATTCTTATACGGCTACTACTGCTGCTGTTGCTGTTAACAATGCATGGAAAAGTAACCAAACATGGTTTCAACAATACACAGGTACTTATGGTGCTGCTCGTTTAGGTTTAATTCCTAACCCTGCTACTCCAGGTACTTTCCTTCCTGCTTTTGCAGATGCTCAATCACATGCCACTGCAAGAGGACAAGCAGAAGCCGGAAGATTTTTACCGGGTACAACTCAATTTAATACAGCTTTCAATAATGCCATCAATACACCAATCAGTAAAGGTGGTGCTAAGTTCGCTGACAAATCAGACATGTACCATGTAGAAGGTCAGTTAAGCTTAACTCCATATTTGAATAATGTTGTTGAGGTTTTAGTTGGTGGTCATTTCAGAAATTATGTGTTGAATTCACAAGGAACCATCTTTGCTGATACTGCAGGTACCATTGGTATCAATGAATTTGGTGGGTATTTACAACTTCAAAAGAAATTGTTGAACGATAAATTGAAGTTGACAGGTTCTATGCGTTACGATAAGAATGAAAACTTCGATGGTCGTTTTACTCCACGTTTATCAGCTGTGATCGAAGTTGCTAAGGATAATAACATCAGGTTATCTTACCAGACAGCTTATCGTTTCCCTTCAAACCAGGATCAGTGGATCAACTTGCAGACTCCTGCTTCAAGACTGATTGGCGGATTGCCAGAATTTAATACATTCTTCAACTTCGGTGGAAGCCCTGCTTATACAGCAGAAAGTTTAGTAGCATATAGAAATGCTTTCACTGCAGCGGTAAATGCCGGGCAAACAACAACTGCTGCTATTGCAACAGCATCTACTCAATTAGCTGTATCTCCTTTCTCAAATCTTAAACCTGAATCTGTACAGTCTTATGAGATCGGTTACAGGGGTTTGATGTTGAATCAAAGATTAATGATAGATGTTTATGGATATTATAGCAAGTATGAAGATTTCCTTGGACGTGTAGCTGTAGGTAGAGGTGCAAGTGCAAGTACAAATCCAGCAGTAAGTCTTGCCGAATTATTAAGTCCGTTTACAACTACTAACTATTCTTTTATCACTAACACAACAACTCCTGTTAAGGCAATGGGTTGGGGTATTGGTGGAGAATACAGAATATACAAAGGGTATACAGTGAATGGTAATGTTTCCAGCGATAAGTTAAGAGATGTACCTGCAAACTTTGTAACATTCTTCAACACTCCTGAATTACGTTTCAATCTTGGTTTAAGCAATACTAATGTATATAAAGGACTTGGATTTAATGTGCTTTACAGATGGCAGGACAATGTTATGTGGGAAGGAACATTTGGTTCAGCTGAAATTCCGGCTTATGGCGTTTTCGATGGTATGATCAGCTATAATTTCCCTAAAACAAAAAATTTATTGAAGATCGGTGCCAGCAACGTATTCAATAATTACTACCGCAGTGCATTTGGAAATCCAAGTGTAGGCGGTTTGTATTATGTAAGTTTTGGATATAATGTTTTCTAATCTGCGAAATCAGGTTAGTAAGTTGAAATCCTCCCATTTGGGAGGATTTTTTTTATTGTAACAGCCTATTTATTAGCCTATTATGTAATATCTTCTTACCTCCATTTCAAAAAGACTACCTTCGCCGCATGACAATAGAAGCAATATCAAAATTTTTGGAGAAAGAAACGATAGCTGCAACCAGTTCTATGAAGATCGACTTCAAAAAACGTAGCAGTATTAAAGGGTTTATCATCCAGGGCAATGATGCTGAAGAACTAAAATCAAAAAACTTCTGGAGAATCGTATCTAGTACAAACTTCTCTGAATGGAAGCGTACCGGTAATCTTGAATTTGCAAAGATCTACAGTGGTAACGAATTCACTAAGATTTCTGTAGTAGCTATTAAAGAGCCGGCTTAATCTCAGACTTATTTAGATTTATAAATGCATTGCAGGTAAAAGAGCAGGTATTGAATAAATTGATTGTATAATATGATCTCCTATAAAAAATTATAGGAGATTTTTTATTATGCGTATAGTGAATTGTTTTGGGTGATCTCAGTTGTTGCCTTTAGTTCCGAACGTACAAGTGAGTGACACAACAGACGATGCCCAGAAAACTAACAGCTGGCAGCATAAAAATCTCACTCTTCGTAAGCCTTATTCAGCTATTTTTGCCACCTCAAAAACAGAATAATCAATTATGCGTCAGATAGCTTTCAGAGAGGCACTTCGTGAAGCAATGAGCGAAGAAATGCGTAGAGACGACCGTGTTTTTTTGATGGGTGAAGAAGTGGCTGAATACAATGGGGCTTATAAAGTGAGCCAGGGTATGCTGGCAGAATTCGGAGCAAAAAGAGTGATAGATACACCAATTGCTGAACTTGGTTTTGCTGCTATTGGTGTTGGTGCTGCCCAAAACGGGTTAAGACCAATCGTTGAGTTTATGACCTGGAACTTTGGTGTATTGGCTATGGACCAAATACTTAATACAGCATCAAAAATGCTGGCCATGAGTGGTGGACAAATTGGTTGCCCTATCGTTTTCCGTGGTCCTAACGGAAGTGCTGGTCAGCTTGGTGCACAACACTCTACCGCTTTTGAAAGTTATTATGCAAATATTCCGGGCTTGAAAGTGGTTTCTCCTTCTAATGGTTATGATGCAAAAGGTTTGTTGAAACAGGCTATCCGTTACGAAGAAGATCCGGTGATGTTCATGGAAAGTGAAGTGATGTACGGCGATAAAAGTGAAGTGCCTGAAGAAGAATATTATATCGAACTGGGTAAGTGTGATATTAAGAAAGCAGGTAAAGATGTGACCATTGTTTCTTACAACAAGATGATGAAAGTGGCTTTGGGTGCTGCTACAGAATTGGAAAAAGAAGGTGTGAGTGCAGAGGTGATTGATCTTAGAACAATTCGTCCGTTAGACTGGATGACAATTCTTGAAAGCGTAAAGAAAACAAATCGTTTGGTGATTGTAGAAGAACAATGGCCGATGTGTTCTGTTAGTTCTGAGATCACTTACAGAATTCAGAAAGAAGGCTTTGATTATCTTGATGCACCGATCAGAAGAATTACCAGTGCTGATGCTCCGATGCACTATGCTCCTAATTTAACTGCTTTGGCAATTCCTGATGTAACAAGAACAGTGAAGCTGGTGAAGGAAGTAATTGGAATGAAGAAATAAAACAAAGTACGAGGTACGAAATACGAAGTACGTTTTGAGATATTATCCCGTTCAATTTGAGCGGGATTTTTTATTGAGCAGAAGTTCGGTTATCTATTAAGCTTTGGTTGTGTCACTCACTTCAACGATTTGTTCTTTTATGAACATAGAAATCTTTAGCTATCTATTATTCTTCAACAACAAACGTAAGGCTTTGTCTTTGCCTGTAGATCACAGGTTTTCCATCTTGTGTTGCCGGGGTCCATTTCGGACTATTTTTTATTACCCGCAAGGCTTCCATATCAACAGACCACTCTGCAGTTTTCACTAATTGTACTTCTACAACATTACCTTCTTTATCAATATTAAAACTCACCATGGGTGAAGCTTTTTTGTAGCCATTTGCCAGGTTTATAAAACGCTCAGGTGTTTTCATATTCTTCATTAAGTAGAGTTTCCAGTCTTTCAATCCATTCCTGAAAGTTGCTTCTATTTGAATAACACTATCCTGCTTGTTGTCATCTTTTGGTTTTGGCTTGTCTAAAGGTTCTGAGGTACCATCTGCATTAGTGATTTTTTCATTCCTGTAGTCTATCCGTTTTTGAAATTTGCCTCTGATGTATTCTTCTCTTACCACAATATGAGCTGAATCTATATCCATATAATACCAAATGCCGTCTTTCCTTCCATGATAAACAAAACCTGTACTATCAAGCCAGCCATTTTGGTTGTACCAGGAGAATCTTCCTTTAGGAATAGTGAGTTCACGATCCTGGTAAGTTTCCATCTTTAACATCGGACCAGTAACATTGTAATATCTGCAAACAAAAGCTGTATCATTTTCCTTTAGCATATGCATGAAGTAAGTAGCTTCTTTCATGTCTTTCGCATCACTCCAGTCACTTTTATAGAGAAAGAATAATTCGTTTTGTGCAACGAGGATGTTACTGATGCATATAAAAAATACGAACAGGAATTTTTTCATTGGACAATTATACAAAAAAAGACGAGGGTTATAATATATCGTGACCGGTTCTGATCACTTCAGTTTTTTCTTTAATGAATAAAATATTGTGTTGCCTGGAATCAATAACGTTTGCCTTATGTTTATCGGGTTTTATAAAATACCTGATCAATGGCCAGGCCAGCACAACAATAGCACCCGTTAATACAAATCCACTGGCAGAAAAACTTCTGAACCATGGTTGGAGTGTATGCATGATCTCGTAAAAAACTTTATTCTCTGCTGTGCCGATGGCTTTAATAATTCCGCTTGCTACTAATGATATCCAAAAGACGAGTAATGAAATATTAAAGACTGCCAATGTTCGTTTATTTCTTGCAGTGATATGTGTGAATGCAGCACGTTTCTCAACAAAATAAATATAGAAACCTGCTGCCAGTAGTATGGTTGTATTGATGCCGATCGTTGCTCCCATTGCATGTGCTACAGTAATGTGTGTGCCATGTGTAAAGAAGTTGATGGCAGGTACAGACATGATGATAGCCAATGTAAGATTCAGTAATATCCAGTTATCTGTCATCTTTAATAAACGGTAGGAGAGGTGTTGTTCTTTGTCTTCTTTGTTGAGCGATTTTCTCCACTTCCATATCATGTTAAACAGTATCAGCAACTCCGTCATGCTGATGATATAAGCCGTATTCTTAATGATGGGTGAAGCCGGAACAATATAAGTATGATGTCCCCAATTAAACATGAGATTTGCCATTCCCAAAAAATAAAAGAAGAAAACAGGTTTTGATCTTGCCATGGCATCGTTACCACTGATCTTACACATCACATAGATAGCAGAACCGTAGATCAACATATTCCATGCACCAACCATGGAACCCAATGCTTTCCATTGAACAGTGATATCACGAATGATATTTCCGTTGAAGAAATCTAATTGCCATAGTGAAGCTTCAGTAAGAGTGATGATGAAGAATAAGATTCCGGTGCTCCAACTCCAAACATATACAGGTGCTGTATTGTATTTTGGTTTTATAGTTGCCAGTAAGTTTATTCCTGCAAAGATCCAACCGATGATCATCAGTCCTACGATCCATACCGGAAATTCCATGTATTCTCTGCCTGTAAAATTTCCCATAAAGAAATTTACCACAGCTATGATGATGATGAAAGACTGTATGAACAAATGCAGTTGTGCCAATAATGGAGAAAACAATTTTCTTTTGTTGATCGATGGGAGAAAGTAGTACATACTGCCCACTGCAGCACAACTGATCCACTGTGTAACAAGAAACACATGCAGCGGACGCATTTTTGCAAATGAAAACTCTTCTTTTAAAAATCCTGGTACAACGTATTGCAGACTTCCTGCCATGCCGAATAATAATCCGAGAACAAGACAGATCAAAGCAATCACCCAGAATGTAAATGCAACTCGTTTTCCGCTCATGGAGTATTATTTTTTACTGAAGCATCTACAGTGACCAGGTAAGCGATAATGGCTGCTGTTTGTTCATCTGTTAAATTAAAATTGGGCATGGTAGCACTACCATATTTAATAAATACGGAAGCGTAATCTTTTCCTCTTTTTGGATCGGAAGTGATGTTGGTAAGATCAGGACCGAGATAACCACCAAGTCCGTATATCTGGTGACAGGAGCTGCAGTTTTTCTGCTGCCATAATTCTTTACCGATTTGTTGTTGTTTGGTAAAAGATGATGGAGTATTTAGTGCTGTGCCTTTGGTGTACACCCAGAAACTAAAAGCAGCATAGCTGATGAAGAGAGTAAAAAATACAGTTGTTTTTTTCTGCCACATACCGCTTGCGAAATTGCGGATATGATAGGAAGGAGATTATGATTTTAATCAGGTGAGAAACGGAACCACTGGTTGGAGTTGTTATTATTATATCACAAATGAACCAGAATCAACAATCACTCCGTTCTGGAATAATAAAGTAGTGGTTAATTCATATTCCGAACCCCAGGCACTGTGTGAGTAATGAACTTGTTTGCCCATTGGAATTCTAATGTCGCCGGAGAACCAATCTGCAAATATTTTATCTTTTGCAAGGGGAAATAGGTCGGGTAAGGAATATTCTTTTATCAGTGGGAAACCATTTTCACCATAAAAGTCTATTAAGTATAACTTGTTTTTTTCTATCAGCCACTTTGCATAGTAGCCTCTGTTAAGTCCGGTATTAAAGCTTATCAATGATGGTCTATTGTTATTTTTCTCCCAGTATAGTTCTAATGGAAGACTATACATAACATGTTCATCCCCGTTAATTATGATTGTATCTGTTCGTTGGGCAGTCATTATTCTGAATGCTTACCTCCTTACATTTAGAAAATGTGATCATCATTAGTAACCTGCGTCCATTCCATGGATTCATTATAGAGTATTCCTTCACCGCCACATTCGTAACAAATGCCCTTGTCCCTGTAATCATATTTGGGTAAATAACCTTCGCCATTGCATTTTAAGCATTTAGGAAAAGCTTTCCGCTCATTGAGCTTTTCATCCTTGTAGGTGAATATGTCAGTATTCGAATGAATTTTTGTATGACAATTGGAACAAACTGTCTCTAGATGTTTGCGACTATACTCCCAGGGTAGCTTAGTATTAATATAAAGTTTGTGGTGTAAATGCAGTTTGATTCTTGGGCCGGATATTGTAGAAACAGGATAGGATCGAAGTCCTTCTAATGGTTCGTTACTTAGTCCTGTAAGAATTTGAATTTGCTTTTCAATATATTCTGGGTCTTTGATTTTCTTCTTAAAATCTGAATTGTGTTTTGTTACTTCTTCAATCTGTTCTTTGAGTGTGTCGGGAGATAATGGAATTTCAGAAATCCCTTCAACTGCATCGCATTTTGTGCATTTATTATGGTCTAATGCAACAATTTTATCTCTAAAATTTAGCCATTCCTTAGTGTTTAAAAGGTGTTGGTATTGCTCTTGTCGTGGCAGAGATTTTATCTCTTCTTTGATTGAGTTATAGCTTTTCATTGTGAGTAATTGATGGTTAAGATTTCCGCTGACCCTTAATTGATATATTCAAAGGTGCTAAATAATTATAGCGAATATAATCATTTGAAAACGTATTTCTCCTCGATTCAATTCACTCAGCACAAGAGTGCGACGCAACGATGTTGAAGTATATTCCGCAGCTTAGTTCAACAAACCTTCCTCAAAAACTTCTTTTACAGCATTGATTGTATAATCAAGATCATCATAGCTCAAAGCATTGCTTAAGAACCATGTTTCATAAGCAGAAGGTGGAAGATAAACTCCTTTCTTCAGCATAGCATGAAAGAATTGATTGAACAATGTATTATTTGCTGATGCTGCTGATGCAAAATCTGTAACTGGCTTATCGCTGAAATGTACAGAGATCATTGTACCAAGATGGTTAATGACAAAAGGCGTGTTTGTTTTTTCTAACACTTTACGCAAACCATTTTCTAAATACTTTCCTTTTTCTTCCAATTCAGTATAAATAGAAGGATTGTTTTTTAAATGAGATAACAAAGTATAACCAGCGATCATTGCCAAAGGATTTCCACTTAGCGTTCCTGCCTGGTAAACATTTCCAAGCGGTGCAATGTGTTGCATGATCTCCTGCTTACCACCAAAAGCACCAACAGGCATTCCGGCTCCGATCACTTTTCCGTAAGTAACCAAATCGGCATCGATGTTCAGTCTTTGTTGTGCACCACCTTGTGATAAACGAAAGCCTGTCATCACTTCATCGAAAATAAAAACGATGCCTTCTTCCGTAGATAATTTTCTTAATCCTTCTAAAAATCCTTGTTGCGGAATAATGCAACCCATATTGCCTGCAACAGGTTCTATAATGATGGCTGCAATTTCATTTTTATTTTCAGCAACGATCTGCTGCACTGCATCAAGGTCGTTGTAAGGTGCAGTAAAAGTATCCTGCGAAACTCCTGCAGTCACACCTGGAACTGTTTGTATGTTGAATGTAGCTACACCACTTCCTGCTTTCACTAAAAAGCTATCAGCATGACCATGATAGCATCCTTCGAACTTTATTATTTTATTTCTGCCGGTATAACCTCTTGCCAAACGAATAGCACTCATGCAGGCTTCTGTACCACTGCTCACCATTCTTATCAGGTCAACATTTGGTACCATGCTCTTAACAAGTTCCGCAATTTCTATTTCCAGTTCAGTTGGTGCACCGAAAGAAGTAGAATCAGAAGCCTTCTTTTGAATGGCTTCTACAACAGGTTCGAATGCATGGCCAAGTATCATTGGTCCCCATGAGTTGATGTAATCGATGTATTTGTTTCCATCGGCATCAAACATATAAGCACCTTTTGCATTTTTCATGAAGATGGGAGTACCACCAACACTTTTAAATGCACGAACAGGAGAGTTAACACCACCAGGAATTGATTGTTGTGCTCTTTCGAAAAGTTGTATGCTTTTGTTGATCATGAGGGGAATTATTTTGAGGTCAGCTTATGTAATTCTATTTTTCTTCGTTGTGTCACACTCTTGTGCTGAAAATACGTTATGCAGCTTTTTAAAACGCAAAGAACGCTAAGTTATTCCGCAAAGATTCGCAAAGCCTTTGCGATTTCTCGGCGTATTCTTTGTGTCCTTTGCGGTTACAATAATTTTATTACGTCTTTTGCAAAATACGTCGCAATCAAATCAGCACCGGCTCTTTTCATTGAGGTTAATGTTTCCAATATTGCCTTGTGTTCATCTATCCATCCCATTTTCGCTGCAGCTTTTATCATGGCATATTCACCACTGATATTATAACAACTCACCGGAACATCAACAACATTCTTCACTTCACGAATAATGTCTAAATAAGAAAGAGCAGGCTTCACCATTACAATATCTGCACCTTCTTCCACATCCATCACAGCTTCTTTTACAGCTTCTATACGATTGCAATAATCCATCTGGTAGGTTTTCTTATCACCGAAGCCGGGAGCAGAATCAAGTGCATCTCTGAAAGGACCATAAAAACAAGATGCATACTTAGCACTGTAGGCCATGATGCCGGTTTTGGTATAACCACTTTGCTCAAGTGCTTGTCTTATGGCTGAAATTCTTCCATCCATCATATCACTTGGGGCAACGAAATCTGCTCCTGCCTGTGCATGACTAACACTCATCTTTGCCAGCACTTCAACTGTTGCATCATTAACGATCTCTCCATTCTCAACAATACCATCATGACCATAGGTAGAAAATGGATCTAATGCAACATCAGTCATGATCAACATCTCAGGAACAGCATCTTTAATTGCTTTGATGCTTCTCTGCATTAACCCGTTTGGATTCAGTGCTTCGGTTCCTTTATTGTCTTTCAGTTCATCTTTTGATTTAACGAATAAAAGCACACTTTTCAATCCCATACTCCACAATTCCTTAACTTCTTTTACAGTAAGATCGATTGATCTTCTATAATAATTCGGCATTGAAGTGATCTCTGAAATTTCGTTTTCGCCTTCAACAATGAATAACGGAACGATAAAATCGTTTGGAGTAAGATTCGTTTCAGCAACTAAATTTCTGATTGACGGATTTGCTCTTAAAATTCTATTACGTCGTTGTAGATACATAGTAAATTTTGTAACACAAAGAACGCTAAGACTTCGCAAAGAAAACGCAAAGTCTTGGCGGCTCTCTGCGATTTCCTTTGCACTCTTTGCGGTTAATAATTATACCCACTTTCTGGGATTCAAACATGCCTGCAATAATCTATCTTCTTCACTTCCTGCCTCCGGTTGATAGTTATACTCAAACCGAACGGTAGGAGGTAAGCTCATTAAAATGCTTTCTGTTCTGCCGTTTGTTTTTAAGCCAAACAATGTTCCTCGGTCGTGTACAAGATTGAACTCTGTATATCTTCCCCTTCTTATTTCCTGCCAGTGTTTATGTTGATCGGTGAATGGTATGCTCTTTCTTTTCTCAACTATTGGTATATAGGCCTGGACAAAAGCATCGCCACAAGCTTTTCCAAAGTTCATCCAGAAATCTACATCCTTATTTTCGTTTGGTCTTTTATGATCATAAAATATTCCACCGATTCCTCTTCGTTCATTATTTCGATGAGTGTTCACGAAATAATTGTCGCATTCATTTTTAAACTCAGTATAAAATGAAGGATCAAATACATCACATGCATTTTTATACGTTTGGTGAAAATGTTTTGCATCTTCTTCAAATAAATAGTAAGGTGTAAGATCTGTTCCACCACCAAACCAACGATCTATCACTTCATCTTTTTCATCGTACAATTCAAACATTCTATAGTTGCAATGAACGGTTGGCACAAATGGGTTAGATGGATGTAATACCAAACTCAATCCACATGCAAACCACTTTGCTCCATTGATCTTAAGCTGCAATCTCATTGCATCAGTCACATCCCCAAATACAACAGAAGTATTTACTCCCCCTTTTTCAAAAACATTTCCGTTGCAGATCACTCTTGTTTTTCCACCACCACCTTCCGGTCTTTCCCAAAGATCTTCCACGAATGCAGCTTTGCCATCAGATTTTTCTAAAGCAATGCAAATCCTGTTTTGCAGATCCTGTATGTATGATATCCAATTTTCTTTTATCGTCATATCGTGAATGGTGAATGGTGAATGGCCAACTGAGCAACGGAATTCATCATTGCTCATTGACAATTTCACGATTGATATTGTTTCACTGCATCAACAAATGCTTTTGCATGATCAACAGGTACGTTTGGAGTGATACCATGACCGAGATTGGCAATATAACTTTGTGTGCCGAATCCATCGATCATTTCCTTCACCCATTGTTTGATTTGTGGAATAGGAGCTAATAATTTAGCAGGATCAAAATTACCTTGCAGTGTAATATTATTATTTGTTAACTCTCTTGCAGTCTGTGGTGTAAGACTCCAGTCGATACCAATACCTGATGCAGATGATTTACTCAAATCATTCAATGCATACCAGCTTCCTTTTGGAAATAAAATAACAGGGGCATCATCTTTTAATGCATCCGCAATTTGAATGAGATATGGCTGTGCATAGGTTTTGAAATCGGCTGGAGACAAGCTTCCTGCCCAGCTATCAAATACCTGCACTGTATCGGCACCTGCTTTTACCTGGTGCTTCAGGTAATCAATTGTGAGTGCAGTGATTTTTTGCAATAAAGCATGTGCAAGTTCCGGTTGTGTATATGCAAATTGTTTTGCTTTATCCCAGGTCTTACTTCCTTTTCCTTCTACCATATAACAAAGAATTGTCCATGGAGCACCGGCAAAACCAATCAACGGAACACGACCATTTAATTCTTTTTTGGTGAGTGATAAAGCATCATAAACATATTTTAAACTTTCTTCTGCACCGGTTGTGATGAGTGCATCAATATCAGCTTGTGTTTTTATTGTTTTGGGTAAAGAAGGACCTTTACCTTCTTCCATCAACACTTCAACACCCATAGCTTGTGGAATCACCAGAATATCTGAGAAGATTATAGCAGCATCCACACCAACCTGGTCGATTGGTTGTAATGTAATTTCTGTTGCAAGCTCAGGTGTTTGCACCCTTGTAAAGAAGTCGTACTTCTCTCTTAATTTGATGTAGTCAGGTAAATATCTTCCGGCCTGACGCATCATCCACACAGGTGGACGTTCGACTTTTTCTTTCCGGAGTGCTCTTAAGAGAAGATCGTTTTTGAGTTGTGTCATGGTAAGTGGTCAATGGTGAATGGTGAATAGAGATTCAACATTGCACCTGGTTTTTGAAATGTTTTTTTATTTGGTTAACCAATGACTCCTGTGTAGGCTCATCAGCTATTATAATTGTATTGTTTGTATAATTTCTGATAGCAGCTTCTGTTGTCGTGCCAATGCTAAAACAAACAACATCCGACTTTAGTTGGTTCGAAGTAAAAAAACTATTTACCGCACTTGGACTAAAGAATAATACTGCATCAAAATGCTGATTGATGAGTTTTGGTGTTTCAATTGTTTCGTAAACAACCAACTCTTCAATTTCAACATCGTTACTTTTCAGCATTGAAGGAAGTTCATCTCTCCTGATGTTTCCACAGCAGAAAACAACTTTCTTCACACCTGATGCTATGATCTTTTCTGCCAATAGATTTCCATACGGGGCAATATCTATGATCTTTGCATTTGGAAATGCAGCTTCGACAAACTGTGTTGTTTTTCCTGAAATACAGTAAACCTGGAAAGATAAATTCCGATCAATAAAATTTTTCACCGATTCAATACCATTGGCACTTGTGAAGACAAGTACATCGTTGTTATCAATCTTAGTTAATCTTTCCTTTACCGCTTTTGTTAATGCAAATGTGATAGAGATGAAATCATTTTCTATTACAGAAAAACCATCCTGTTCCAATTGAGAAACAATCGGAGGATTTAGTTTTTTTGTTGATAGAATAGTATAGTTCATACTGTATAATCATCTCACTCACTGAGATCATTTGATTTCTTCTGCCTGATTTCTTTTACGATTGCTTCTCCACCTTGCTGTAGTAATTCATTTGCCGCATTTACTCCAAGATCCGCAGCATCTTTTACAGGAACAACAAGGCTTACTTCCACTTTTTGCTTTCCATCAATGCTAATGATGTTGCCTTTAAAATGCACATTCTCATCTTTTACTTCAGCCAAAGCGCTGATCGGTGTTGAACATCCACCCATTAATGTTCTTAAAAAGTCTCTCTCCACTTTAGTGCAGATAACAGTATCGGCATCATTAAAACTTTGACATGGAATAAATGCCTGCGTATCATCTTTCCTGCAAACGATCATGATGGCTCCCTGTGCCGGAGCCGGTAACATCCAATCTAATTCAATTGAATTCTCAGGACGTAAACCAATTCTTTCCAATCCTGCAGCAGCGAAAATAGCTCCATGCCAATTGCTTTCGTGCAACTTTCGAAGACGAGTATTTACATTGCCTCGTAAATTTTCAATTGTTGAATTGGGATTCTGATGTAACCATTGAGCAATCCTTCTTACAGAACTCGTGGCAATAATTATCTTTTCAGGTTTACCAGAATTCTCTTTGTCTTCACGAAGCGGTAGCATCCAGCTATTATCTTTTATTTTTTTTCCACCTCCTGTTTCTATTGACACAAATTCGATAATAAACTTATTATCTCTCTTATCTATTTCTGGATGAAGAACTAAAATGTCTTTATGCGATGCCCTTTTCAAAACCGCAGCCTGTGTTAAACCTGTAGCCAGTTGTGTAGGCACGTCTTTCATTGAATGTACCGCCAGATCAATTCGTTTATTTAAAAGAGCGGCATCTAAAGCTTTTGTAAATACACCCTGTACACCTAATTCGTATAATGGTGTAACGGTATCAATGTCGCCTTCACTTTTTATATACACTAACTCAGATGCAACACCTTTTTGTTTCAAAAGATCCTGCACTAATGTAGCCTGCCAGACAGCCAATTGGCTATCTCTTGTTCCTATACGTAATTTTTTTTGTGACATTAAATTGCCTCTGTACTTATGAAGTCATTAATAGCTGCAATGTACTGACAACCTTTCTGGTTTTCAACTTTAACCTTACCGGCAGTTTCGTTCAAAACACGTTGTATGTTTACTTCCAAAGTCTTAGGACAAGTAGAGGAATTGCGAAAATATTGTGGGTGGGAATAAATCTGCTTCAATTTAACCTTAAGATCTCTCAGCATAGGAACATGCTTACGCATTTCGCACCATTCTGCAAATTCAGTCATCAGTTCAGCAATGATGGCTTTTGCTTTTGGTATTTCTGCTGTTCTTTTTTGAAGGGTTTCATCTTTCAGTTTGGAAAGTTCATCCACATTCACCAGCTGAACATTTGGTAAAAGATGTGCTGCAGCTTCAACATTATAAGGAACAGAAAGATCGATGATCAATTTCTGATTGCCGTTTATTAAATGAGATTTTTTAATGATCGGCTCAACAGCATTCGTTGCTGCCAGAATAATATCAGCTTTCCTGATCTCTTCATCAATATTCTCAATAGATGCTGATTTTAAACCTAATTCACCTGCAAGTATATAGGCTTTTTCGGGTGAACGATTGATGAGTGTAATGTTCTTTGTATCTAAATAATCAACCAGATTCTTGCAGGTGTTTCTTCCAATCTTTCCCACACCGAGCAGTAAAATATTTTTCTGCCTTACCTGTTCTACATTATTCTTTATATACTGAACCGCAGCAAACGAAACAGAAACAGTTCCTCCACTGAGTTCAGTATTATTTTTTATTTGTTTGGATGATTGTAAGACTGAGTTGATCAATCTTTCGGTGAAAGCACCTACAAAGCCATATTCTTTCGCAAATTTCACCGCTGTCTTTAACTGGCCAACAATCTCGTAATCACCAAGGATCTGTGAATCTAATCCTGCACCTACGCAAAACAGGTGATTGATTGCCGGTAATCCTTTTTTGATATAAGCTGATTTTTTAAAACTTTCTGCATCTCCAATTGTTTCTGAGCATAGAAGGTTGATGAGCTCATCTGCATTTGAAGCAAAACCGCAGATCTCAGTACGATTACAGGTGGAAAGAATAAACAACTCGTTTAAACCAAACTGAGCTGCTTTTTGTAATATGTTAGTATATTGATCTGAGTTGATTGCAAAATGTCCACGAACCGAAGCGTCAGACTTTTTGTAGTTAATTCCTGCAATATAAAACTGACTGATATTCATTTCGCCTTTTGGTTAATTCCGACGGTGCAAAAGTAAAAGAACACTTATCTGGCTGTATGATTTTGATCATGATACGTGTCATTTGTCTGTCATGTTTGATATGTGATTTTATAAACAATAGTTTTGCCGCAGCAATATGATGAAAAAGAAAAGAGCGATCCTTTTGATGAACCTGGGATCTCCGGATTCTACACAAGTAAAGGATGTAAAAAGATATCTTACCGAGTTTTTGATGGATGAACGTGTAATTGACACGCCATACTGGAAGAGAACTTTGTTGGTGAAAGGAATTATTGTGCCATTCAGGGCACCAAAATCTGCGAAAGCATATCAATCTATCTGGACAGATAAAGGTTCTCCCTTAATTCAATTAACCAGGGAATTACAACAAGCTGTTCAAGAAAATTTTGAAGAGATTGTTGCGATCAATATGCGTTATGGCAATCCATCAACGGAAAATGTATTGGCACAATTACACCAGGAAATTGAAGGGCTGGAAGAAATCATCTTTTTCCCTCTGTATCCACATTATGCCATGAGCAGTTATGAAACAGCGGTGCAACAGGTTAAGGATATTCATCGTAAAAAAAAGTACGCATCAGCCCTGATTACTATTAAGCCTTATTATAAACATCCTCTCTACATTGATGCTTTAACGAAAAGTATCGAGCCCTACCTGCAGGAGGATTTTGATAAGATATTATTTAGCTATCATGGTGTTCCGGAGCGGCATATTTTAAAAGGAGATGTTACCGGTTGTCATTGTTTAAGAAGCGAAAATTGTTGTTACACACCTTCACCGGCTCATGAATTTTGTTATAGGCACCAATGTGTAGTAACCACAGAACTTGTAATGAATGCACTGCAGATTCCGAGAGAGAAAGCGGAACAAACTTTTCAATCGAGGTTAGGCAGAGATCCGTGGTTGAAACCTTATACTGCACAAAGATTGGCTGAACTGCCAAAAGAAGGAGTGAAGAAATTGCTCGTTGTTTGTCCGGCCTTTGTAAGTGATTGCCTGGAAACTTTAGAGGAGATTGCTGAAGAAGGAAAGCACATTTTTAAAGAAGCTGGCGGAGAAAGTTTTACTATGATACCGTGTTTAAATACACATACATTATGGGTGGAAGCGATAACGAAATGGATCAGGGATTATATGAATGGAGATAAGAGTATGGTATTAGATAGAATGCCGTATTAATTTATTTTAAGACTGAATAATAGTGGAATAAGGCTTCGAGAGCCTCAGCCTGACATATGTACGGGATAACATCCTTCAAAAGGATGTTATCCCTCGATTAATTTAATACGATGACATACCAATACGTTAAAGCATTACATATTATTTTTATCGTTACCTGGTTTGCTGGTATGTTCTATATGCCACGATTATTTATTTATAATACTGAGGCAAATGATAAAGAACCTGCTGTTAAAGATGCATTGCAACAGCAATTTAAAATAATGATGAAGCGTCTCTGGTTTGGCATTACGTGGCCTTCAGCAGTTCTTACGCTGATTTTTGGTCCGTGGATGTGGTATCTATACAGCAATTTTAATGCACCTCAATGGTTGTTTATAAAGTTATTGTTTGTGGTAGGATTGTACATTTATCACTTTACACTTCATACAATATTTAAACAACAGGTAAAAGGCATACTGAAATATTCTTCCCAGCAACTGAGAATATGGAATGAAGTAGCTACCATTTTTCTTGTAGCAATCGTAATGTTGGCAACTGTAAAAGAAAGTATGAGTTGGGTTTGGGGAATTGTAGGATTGATCGCTTTTATTATTTTATTAATGAGTGCGATTAGTGTATATAAGTTACTTCGGAAGAAAAACTAAACAGCTTTACTAAAGATATTTTCTTCTTTCATTGATTTGTTTCGCAGTAAAAACAGATCGAAAGCGGCACAGATGTTACGAATGAAATGTCTTCCCAGTTCTGTTACATTCAAACCTGTTTCATTCCAGGTAATTAAATGATCAGCCTGTAATTTTTTCAGTTCAGGGTACACATATTCTTTTAAAATCCGGTGATCCTGTAACTGAAATTCAGTTTTTGAATGACAACTGATATCAAGAATATATTTTCTGAATGATATATCTTCTTTACTCAGGAAATGTCCTTTGGTAACTGCCAGTTCGTTGTATTCAAGGCTTTGATAATAATCACCCAATGTTTTATGATTCTGTGCAAAAGCAACACCTGCATCGCTGATGCTGGAAACACCCAGCCCAAGTAACATGCCTGTTTTTTGAGTGGTATATCCCATAAAATTTCTATGTAACCAACCTTCTTTCCAGGCTATGTATAAACTATCACCCGGCAAGGCAAAATGATCCATTCCAATATCGCAATAACCATTTTCGATGAATAGTTGTTTTGCAGACTGGTATAGTTCCATTTTAAGATCTGCACCAGGCAAATCATTTTCATCAAATAATCGTTGTGCCTTACTTGTCCATGGTACATGAGCATAGCTATAAAAAGCAATACGATCCGGTTGTAATGAAATACTTTGATTTATGGTTTCAATAATAGATTCTTTTGTTTGTAATGGAAGACCATAGATGAGATCGAAGTTAATTGATGTATAACCAATGTCTCTTGCATCTTCCACTGCTCTTCTTACATTTTCAAAAGGCTGAATACGATTGATGATTCGCTGCACTTTTGCATTATGATCCTGCACACCGTAACTCACTCTTCTAAAACCAATATCATACAAGACCTGTAAATGTTCTCTTGTTGTATTGTTGGGATGACCCTCAAAACTAAACTCATGCTTCGGATGGATGATAGCCTGTTTCAGCACTTCATTCAACAAATACTGAAGATGTTGCGGCGAGAAAAAAGTAGGTGTACCACCACCAAGATGCAGTTCTTTTATCAAAGGTGGTTCCGACATCAGGTTACGGTACAGTTGCCATTCTTTTAAAATTGCCTGCATATATTCTTCTTCTACACTATGGTTGGTGGTGATCTTTTTATTGCACCCACAATAAGTACAAAGTGATTCACAAAAAGGTAGATGAATGTATAAACTGATGCCATCTGTATTGTTTGCTGCAGTAATGTGATCGCTTACGACCGTTTTCCAATCGGCAATTGCTAATTCATTATTCCAGAAAGGCACAGTAGGATAACTAGTGTATCTCGGTACCGGCACGTTGTATTTATGTAAGAGGGATGATGGTATCACGGGAGCAAAAATATTTTTAGCAGCCAGTAACTATTATGATGAGAATCAGTTTAGGAACAAGTTATGCCATCATATTGTCATAAATACTGGATTTATGTGGGGAACTAATTGGTTTTTAAGGTGTGCTCCGTTGCTTTTTTCGTGAGTTTTGCTGCACCAACTGAATAAAATGAAACGATCTGTACTCGTAGCAGTAATGCTATGCCTGAAAGTATTTGCATTTTCTCAAACTCCAGTGAATATGGCTGCACAGCCAAATTTTACTTATACTGAGAATTTCGCTGACATAACTAACTGGACATTTTCTACTACGACAAGTCCTGGTGATGGAACTTTTGTTTCAGGTATCGGAGCAAGTGCATGGAGAGGATATGAACCTGGTGGTACAGGAACAATTCCGAATGGTACTAAGATCACTCATTCAACTACTCTTTTTCAAACTGTATCAGGTCCTGGTAGCAGTTCAGGAATTTATAAACAGGCACAAAGTATTGGCTTGATCTCAACAGGTACTGCTGATAATACAACTGCTGTTGCTTTCGATTTCTTTGCTAATTTCTCCGGAATGAATGCCGGAACATTGAGCTTTGACTGGGCTTCATTAAATAACTCATCAGGTAACAGGAAAGGTTCATTAAAAGTTTATACTTCAACTGATGGAACAACATTTACAGAGTTAACAGGTGCTGCTGTTTTAAACTTCACAAACAATTCACCTACCTCTGGACAAATAACTTTCATTCAACTACCATCATCATTTAATAATAGTGCTACAGCACAAATAAGATTTTATTACTATAATGGAACTGGTGGAACTTCAGGCTCAAGACCGAAACTTCAGTTGGATAATGTGAAAGTGACTGCTGTGCCACCTTCTGCTTGTACGGCACCAACAGCTCAGCCAACATCTTTAATTCTTTCTCCCGGTTTTAATTCTGTATCGGGAAGTTTTACGGCATCATCTCCGGCTTCAAATGGATATTTAGTTATCAGAAGCATCAACAATAGTCTTAGTTCTTTACCGGTTAATGGTGTTAATTATAATATTGGTGATAATGTTGGTGATGGTAGTGTTGTTGCTTATGGCACCAATACATCATTTAGTGGAAATAGTTTGAGCCCATCAACTACTTATTATTATTTTATTTTTTCAGTTAATTATTTGTGTTCAGGTGGGCCCTTGTATTTAACATCATCTCCATTAACCGGATCGACTACAACATCATCTGGAAGCAGTCCTTGTGCAGCACCTGCAACACAACCAACGAACCTGGTGTTAAGTAATGCTACTACCACAAGTATTAAAGGAACATTTACTGCTTCATCGTCAGGAAATGCAGATCGTTATTTAATTGTCAGAAGCACGAACGCTTCACTCACTAGTGGACCAGTTAATGGCACTCAGTATTATGCCAGCAGTAATTTAGGTGGAGGTGTTGTAGTGACAAAAACTCCACTTACTTCATTTACAGCTAACGCATTGAGTTCAGGAACACAGTATTATTTTTTCATTTTTGCCGTGAATGAAGATAATTGTACAAGCGGTCCTGCTTATAATTCAGTTTCACCACTCACTGTCAGTGCCACTACTGTAACCATTCCGCCTTGTTCAGTTCCTGCAAGTTCGGCCAACACACTCAATCTATCTGCAACGAATAATACTGTTAGTGGATATTTTGCACAGGCAACCAATACTGATGGTTATCTGGTTTTGTACAGTACATCATCGTCTTTAACTGCTACACCTCAAAATGGTGTTACATATACTGTGGGAAGCAGTTTAGGCAATGCAACAATTCTCAATAATTCAACTTCACTATCATTTTTTGCTGCAGGGCTAAATGCATCAACAACTTATTACTTTTTTGTTTTCTCTAAGAATGATCAATGTTTAGGTGGACCTGTTTACCTTACATCTTCATCATTAAATAGTTCAATCACTACTACTGCAACACCAGTTTATAATACTTATTTTGGTAACCTGCATTCTCATTCTGCATACTCAGACGGTCACCAGGATAATACGTCACTTACACCTGCAGATGCTTATGCTTATGCTAAGAATTCTATGTGCATGGATTTTCTTGGAGTATCTGATCATAACCATTCTGAAGCAGGAATGGCATTGAGCAAATACTCATTAGGAAGAAGCCAGGCTACTGCAGCCACTACCAGTAATTTCCTTGGATTATATGGAATGGAGTGGGGAGTGATTAGTAATGGTGGACACGTATTAGTGTATGGCGTTGATCAGTTAATTGGATGGGAAACAGGTAACTACAATGTATTTGTTCCAAAGAATGATTACACCGGTAAACCATCAACAACAGGGACAATAGGATTATTTAAAACGATCAACGATTGGCCATCTACAGCTTTTGCTATGCTGGCACATCCGGATAATTCAGATTTCAACAATATAGCTAACCTTGCATTATCGCCAACAGCTGATAGTGCTATTGCAGGATGTGCCATTGAAAGTGGTCCGGCCACCTCTACCAGCACTACTTATTCTGATCCTGCATCAAGATTGAGTACTTATTGGTATTATAAAAAGCTTTTATCACGAGGTTATCATGTTGGACCAAGTATAGACCATGACAATCATTATACAAATTTTGGTCGGACAAACTATTCAAGACTTGCAGTGGTTTCACCTTCTCTTAATGAAGCTGCTTTTTTTCAATCAGTAAAAAAGAGAAGATTTTATGCAACACATGATTGTGATGTACGGGTAACTTTTACTTTGAACAATGCTGAGATGGGTAGCAGTGACAATACAGGAACCGGCTATCCCGCAATAAGTGTTCATGCGTTTGATCCAACAAATCCTGGTGCTACTCCGAAGATCAGATTGTTGTATGGTGTTCCTGGTAGTCTTGTAGAAGCTGTAGCCATTGATTCTGTAAATGGAAATGTTTTTAACTATACCGACTTTAATCTTGCTGCAAATACTACAGCTTATTATTATGTTGAAGTGATCATTGGTGGTGGTTATGCCATTACAGCACCAATATGGTATTTCAGAAATACTGGTGTCACCCCAGTTACATTATTAAGCTTCGATGCAAAAACCATTAACAATAAAGAAGTGAAATTGAATTGGAGAACGGTTAATGAAGTAAACAACAAACAATTTGTTATAGAACGTTCATCAACTGGTGTGAATTTCAAAGCTATGGACTCAGTCGAAGGAAAGAATCTTTCATTAGAAAATTTTTATTCAGTAATTGATAAAAATCCGTTCACCGGATATAATTATTACCGATTAAAGCAAGTTGATATTGATGGAAAATTCAGCTATTCAAATGTAGTCACAGTAAATCTTACCTCAAAGATCACAGCAGCAGTATCGGTTTATCCAAATCCTGTAAAAGAAAGATTGACACTTGATATTACAACAAACGACGAGGTTAGGGGAGATATCAGGATTCTTGATGTTTTTGGAAGAAGTATAATGTCAGCTAATACCATTTTTATAAAAGGTTCTCAACAAAAAGATTTTGATGTAAGTGCTCTCAGTAATGGAACTTATTTTGCTGTGATCAGGATTAGAGACGAAAAAATTGTAACCAGGTTTATAAAGCAATAGGTGAAAGTTAATTCTGTTTTACCGATTATAATATCCAGCCATCAAGCCTGGAATTAGTAGAATGATATAGGAGTAATGAATACTGTAATAATCATTGCTTATTCAATGTTCCTACCCATGTTCTGGTATTAAGCGTTGCATTGGTGTTAACGTCTTTTTCTTCTTCTTTGAATTGTATTGCAACATTAATTGCAGAGAATAAAGCTGTACCGGTTTGTATGGTATTGAAGGTTGGAGAGGTTGCTACATTTCTAAGGTTCAGTGTTAACGCACTTCCATTTATAGTTCCGGTATTGGCAGCAAAAACATTATTTGAAATGTTCATCATTACACCTGATTGTGTAAACTGCATAGAATAATCTGTTAGTGTAGAAGAGAGTGTTCCATTAGTATAGACTTTAATTTCACCTTTATAAGTGCCTGAGTAATCAATCTGAGCTTGCCCATCTGGAGAACTTTTTTTACACGAAACAAAAATTGAGAGAGTTACAACGGTTAATAACAATATCCTTTTCATAGTTGCAATATTTTCAACTGGCAAATTAAATGAAATATCTTATTTACAAACGGCTGCACTTTTGAGATAGTGTAAAAAAATGACAAAGTTTTTTTAATTGACTCTTCATTGAACCTTTTATGGAAGGATACAACAGTTAATGTTATTCCTGGAAAATCTATAGATAATTTTTATGTGATTTGATTAAAAGTAACCAATGAAGAATTTATTCTTATGCCTGATGATGCTGTTCTCTTCTCATCTCATTGCTCAAACAACTAAAGTGATGGTACAGGTGTTGGATGAGAAAGATGCACCGATCGAGAATGTAACAGCAGAGCTAAGAAAGCTAAAAGATTCTTCCATTATCAGAACATCGTTTACCGATAAAAATGGATGGGCTGAAATGAATAAAGTACATCCAGGAGTGTATATCATCAGGGTTCAGCTAATGAATTATGAAGTTGCTACATCATCTGTGACTATAAGTGAAGGACAAACAGAAGTTACCTTGCCTTCTATTAAACTATTACCTAAAGCTGTAAATGATGCGAATAATGTTACAGTTACTGCAAGGAAACCTTTCATTCAAAAATTAACTGATAGAATCATAGTGAACGTTGATAACAGCATTATCAGTGCAGGAAGTACAGCTTTGGATGTGCTTGAACGTTCTCCTGGTGTTGTTGTAGATCAAAATGATGCTATTAGTTTAAGAGGAAGGGCCGGAGTAATAGTAATGATCGATGGAAAACCTTCACCAATGGCAGGTGCTGATCTTGCCAACTATCTAAGAGGATTACCCAGCAGTGCAATTGATAGAATTGAGATCATCACTAATCCATCAGCAAAATATGATGCTGCAGGTAATTCAGGTATTATAGATATCAGATTAAAAAAAGATCAACGTCTCGGAATCAATGGAACAGCCAATATT
Source organism: Bacteroidota bacterium (assembly GCA_023386555.1). GTDB lineage: Bacteria > Bacteroidota > Bacteroidia > Chitinophagales > Chitinophagaceae > JAEZDC01. The sequence continues at coordinate 130,053 of JAEWJK010000016.1, forward strand.
GGTTACGGACAGGGTATTTATCCCAAAGCAAATGCAGGAATCAACTTCAACTACCGAAACAAATCAATGAACATGTTTGGTGGTTACAGTTATGGATATCGTATCAACTTAAATCATCTTATTCTTAACCGAAATTTTTATAAAGAGGGTGTGTTCAATGGCTCTGATGACAAAGAGAATTATGCTAAGATGCCGTTGGATTTTCATAACATACGCTTTGGAACAGATTTCTTTCCGTCTAAGAAAACGATTGTGGGTTTTGTGGTGAATTCTAATCTGCTTCATTTCACCAGAACAAACACAAATAATTCGGTGGTGAATGATAAAAATGGTGTGCCTTATTATCGTTTTAATACTTTAGGCACCAACAATGATCATAATGATAATGCTGTAGGCAACATAAACTTTAAACATACATTCAAGCCTGGTAGAGAATTAACTGCTGATGCGGATTATGGTGTATTCAATACCGCATCACTAACAAGAATATCTTCTGCGTTTTATGATATAAGCGGAACTCCAAAGAATTCAGATATTCTGGATGGAGACCAGGATGGAAAGTTAACATTACAAACAGCAAAGATTGATTACACCAGCAGTTTTAGCAAAGGTCAAAAATTTGAAGCTGGTATTAAATCAAGTTATGTTACTGCTGATAACGATGCAAAATTTTTCAATGTAACACAAACTGCTACCAATGTAGATACTACTAAGACCAATAGATTCTATTATGATGAATATAATCATGCAGCTTATGTAAACTACAGTAAGGATGCAAAGAAATTCAGTGTTCAGTTAGGACTTCGAGCAGAACAAACAGAGATCAGTACACATCAGATACAAAAAAATCAACGCTGGGATTCTAGTTACCTGCAGTTCTTTCCTAGTGCATTCTTCAATTATAAATTGAAAGAAGATAAAACGATCGGTGTTTCTGTGAGCAGAAGAATTGATCGTCCGGGTTATTCGCAATTAAATCCATTTTTATTTCTGATAGATGCTACTACTTATGCAACAGGTAAACCTGAGTTGTTGCCTCAACTCACATGGAGTTACGAGTTAAGTTATACTGTAAAGAATATGAGCTTCACTTTAGGATATAGCCATACAAAAGATCCTCAAACCACAGCCATCATTCCAATACTGGAAGCAATACCTGGTTTTAAGATAGCTGCTGGTGCCGATTCAAATATCACAACCCAAATTCCATTGAATCTTCTCTCATCAGATTATGTGGGTCTTACTGCTACTACTCCCATCAAAGTAAATAAATGGTGGTATATGGTAAATAACCTCAACATTTTCTATAATCATTTTAATGGTGATCTTGCTAAAACACCAATTAGCAATGGTGCTCCTGCAGCAAACATCAGAACAAATAATACTTTCACTTTTAAGAATGGATGGGGTGCAGAGTTTAATGCAAATTATTTTTCCGGCGGAAGACAAGGTTACATGGTTTCTAAAGCACAATGGGGAATAGCGATTGGTGGCCAGAAAACAGTAATGAAAGGAAAGGGAACTATCCGTTTGAATGTTTCAGATATATTCTGGACAAATCTTCCAAGAGCAACTGTAACTTATGCAGGAAAATATGTAGAGAACTGGCATGCATTCAGAGAAACCAGAGTTGCCAACCTAAGTTTAAGTTACCGTTTTGGTAATAATAAAGTACAGGCTGCAAGAAGAAAAGCAATGGCCTCAGAAGAAGAGATCAGAAGAGCAGGAGGAAATTAGATCAATTCTTTTTAGAATTAAATAATTATCAGCGAACATTGTTAGATAAATCTTAAGATATGCAGCCAGAAATAAGATTTATGTATCAATGACTACTTGCCGTATAATTTATTGATCGCTTCAACCCTGTTACTCACATGCAATTTCTCATAGATATTATACACATGTTTACGAACAGTTTCCTGGCTAATGCCGAGTTCTGCTGAGATTTCTTTATATAATAATCCTTTGGCAAGATGTTCTAGTATTTCTCTTTCACGAGGTGATAGTTCCTGGATACTTTTATCTTTTTTATCCTGGAAGTTCATCACAACTTTTCTTGCAATCTGGCTGCTCATTGGTGCACCACCTTCATACAATTCCTTTATTGCTTCAAGCAATTTTGTTGGTTGTGTTTTCTTTAGAATATAACCGCTGGCACCTGCTTTTAATGCATCAAAGATTTTATCATCTTCTTCATACACCGTACACATTAAATACAATACAGAAGGTTGTAAAGGTTTTAATTTCTTTACACACTCAATTCCATTCAATCCAGCACCAAGATTAATATCCATTAATACAACATCAGGTAAAGTTTCAGGGATTTCTTTAATGGCAATTTCTGCTGTTGCATACGATCCTGCCCATTCATAATTATCATCCAGTTTCAGCACTTCTTCCAAAGCGTTAAGAATACCCGGATTATCTTCTACTATAGCAACTCTGATTGACATAACGGTGGCAAGGTCTAACAATTGTGAATTTACACAATACTACTTACAGGTGAGTATTATTTCCGTTGATTGGTATCTTAATGATAATAGTCGTTCCATTTATGCCTGAAATATCCATTTGCCCTCCAACATGTTCAATCCGTTCTTTCATATTTCGAATACCATTTTTAAAAGGAAGTATATCGTTGCTGTTGAAGCCTTTACCATTGTCTTTTATGGTAAACACAATTTTATCTTTTATCTGTACCGAGAAATCTACTGCAGTGGCATTAGCATGTTTGATAATATTGGTGAAACATTCTTTGATGACCATAAAAATGTTCCGTCGTTTTTCACCACTTAATTCAATTGCTGGTATATATGGTGGAATATCGATGCTGAGTTTAACATCATAAGGTTCAAGATAATCAACCATGTGACTTCTGATGTAAGCCATCAGGTTTGGTAAGGTATCGTTTTTAGAATTGATAGACCAGATGATCTCATTAAGGTTATTCACCAATTCGTTAGCATTGGCAGAGATCTTATTCAACTCATTTTTATTATCTGCTTTTACAAGAGCAATCTCACTCAGTAAACGAATGGATGTTAATCCTGATCCGATATCATCATGAATTTCTTTAGCGATCCTATTTCTTTCATCTACTCTTGATGATGCTATTGCAAGTGTTTTTTCAAGTTCTTTCTTTTCATTTTCTAACTTAAGTCTTTCAATGGCTTCTTTTTGCTGCATTTCTTCCGCTCTTTCTTTTTGACCTAAACCAAGCCTGAAGAAAAATAAGTTTGCAAGAATACCTGCATGATATAAGATAACAGGTCCCCCAATTTTTAATATCAAATATTGTTTATCCTTAAATATAGTGCTTTGCAGGATCATTATTGTTAGAAAACCAAAAAGAGAAAATATACCAAATGAAACAAATCTGGATCGGAATCTATTCCAATAATGCAGAACAATTGCTGTGTATAATCCTATTGCAAATAATAAAATGGAGACTACGTTGAAAATCGTTTTGTTAAACGAGTGTAACGTATCAGAAAAAGATATTAGCGGAAGAACACAGCAATATGCCAATAAACTGAAGACAATTGTTCTAAGTAAAACAAACAACTGGTACTTTTTAGTTCTTAATTCGAGAAAACGAATAATGAAAATGAATTCGAAAATATAACCAACAATCTGCAACCAGTGTTGAAAAAATCCTGTGTACTTATGCCACCATGATTGAAAAAAGAAGTTGTTTACAAATATCACTGCAAAGAATAAAAGAAATGCCATTGCAAACAGGCTGTTATAGAGATATTCAGTTCTTCGGTTTAAATAAAACTTTAAGAATGAATAACTGAATAGCATAAACATCATTCCAGCCATTAGAATAGTAAGGATGTTATAAGTGAAATTAGGCTGGATAAACTCTCTTAAGATAAGATCATTAATAGCTGTTTGATGAGCAATTGTTGGGCTCCACTGGTCCCAGTTATAATAACGAAGTTCACATTGCACAAGGTATTGCTGTACGGCACCACTATGTAAACGTAAAGGCACTAAAGCAATTTGTGAACTGAGTGATATAGCTCTGAAAGGTTTCCGGTTTTTTATTTCTACCCAGCCTGCTACACTATCCAATCGGTAGATTTTTATATCAACCATTCTTCCCGGATAGAAATAAACAGTTTTTGCTTCTTCTTCACCGGTATAAAATAAATTGAAAGAATACCATCTTGATGCCTCGAAATTATCGTCTCTTATGACGGTTGAATTTGTTCTGAATGCTTTTAGATCAATATTATCCAGATCAGTAGTTTCATCGCTCTCAAACGATTTTAAAAGTTTTGGTATTTCGATATAATCCTCAAAACTGTTTACGTTAATAGCACTGTCCTGTGTAAAAGCTTTGGCAGAAAATAAAACAAAAAATGTAAGGAGAAATTTTATCGTCAGCTTCATATTGAGATATGAATAATGAAGATAACGATTTAATTAAGTTTTATTTAGGTACATGCAGGATGAACTTCTCCTGGAAATATTCTTCCCTGAAAATGTCTTCAATAACAGCTACTCTCGGCTTTACACCACTGTCAGATATTTCTTGGGCAAGATCACCACCTTTTAAGCAGATCAAACCATTCTTAACATCCACTTCATTACCTTTTCTCACTAACGGATAAGCCCATCTCCACAAATCTTTTAGAGGAGCAACAGCTCTCGAAACCGCAAAGTCAAATTTGCGATTCTTTATTTCTTCTGCTCTTGTGTGTTGAGTAGTGACATTCGTTAAGCCAATTTCTTCGGCCACACCTGCAACAACTTTTAATTTTTTAGCAATGCTGTCTACCAGGTGAAATTGCACATCAGGAAAAAAGATAGCCAGCGGTATTCCGGGAAAACCACCACCGGTTCCGATATCAATTATTTCAGATCCAGGTTTAAATTCAACGATAGCTGCAATGCTGAGTGAATGCAAGACATGCTTCAGGTAAAGACTATCGATATCTTTTCTTGAGATCACATTAATCTTTTCATTCCAGTCTTTATACAAAGCTTCCAAAGCAGTGAATTGCTCAATTTGTTTTGGAGTGAAATCGGAGAAGTATTTAAGGATGATATCCATAATGCTGATGACACGAATTAAAGCAAATTACACGAATTATAGCTTAAAGATTACCGATGAATTGAGTTCTGAACGTACAAGTGAGTGATCCTTCGATAAACTCAGGATAAACTGCTACGCTTCAACAGATGCCATACAAACGGAACTGTGAACTGAGCGTAGCAACAGACGATGCCATGAAATTCTGCAGTTTGCTAAATAAAAATATCAGTGAAAATCTGCTAAGTCAGCGTCATCTGCGTTCCAATCTAACTCCAGGTTTTCTTTGGCTGTTTCCATAATACCGGTACAAACAAAACATAGTAAATAAACATCCAGAGATCAAAGAGAATGTAATATGGCCAGAGATCACCTTCGTTTAGTTTCTTCATGCTTTTATACAGGATAATGCCTTGTATAATTGCCCTGAAGCCAAATACAGCTAAAGGTATCCACCAGGTATGAAATAAAATAATACTGGCAGCCAGTAAAGGCCACATTAATATTTGTATGGAAGTGTATAATCCCAGTAAGAATTTAAACTTGGGCTTATAATATTTTGCTGTGGAGTAGTGTCTTAATTTCTGATTCCACCAATGGCTCCACTTTTTCTTCGGCTCACTCATGGTGTGTGCTTCCGGATCAATTACAATAGCTGTATTTGTTTTGGTAGCTACTTTGTTAATGAACAGGTCATCATCACCTCCTGGTATCTGATTAATAGATGAAAAACCTTTGTTCTTAAAGAAAAGATCCTTTTTATAACTCAGGTTTCTACCAACACCCATATATGGCATACCAGCCAATGCATAAGATAAATATTGCAGTGCAGTATGAAATGTTTCGAAGCGAATGAGTTTATTGAGTAATCCAGGTTTTTTGAAATAGGATCCATAACCCAGAACGATCTCAGTGTTTTCATCAAATCCATCCTGCATTTTAAACATCCAGTTCTCGGAAGCCGGAATACAATCAGCATCAGTTAATAATACTACTTCATGTTTGGCTGTTTTAATACCAATGCTGAGTGGAAATTTTTTTCCGGCGATCAGTTTTGCTTCCTGTGTTAGGGGAACAACATTTAGCTTGCGAAAGCTTTTTTGAAATTCTTCTAATATGTATTTGCTTTCATCTTCAGAATTATCGTTCACCACGATCACTTCATGAGTGGTCTTATAATTCTGCACCAAAACACCTGGAAGATTTCTTGTAAGATTACCAGCCTCATCTCTTGCACACACAATCACTGAAACAGGATATTCTATGATGTTTGTTTTCGGTTTTGGTTGGTAAAAAGCCAGTCTCCTGAAAAAGAAAATATAATAGAATAATTGAGCAGCCACAGCAGCACAGAAAACATAAAAAACAATGTCTCCAACAAAGGCAGGGATCATCATCGGGCAAAAATAATGGTTGGCTTAGGTACTAAAGGCATTTAATAACAGGTGTGGGTAATTTGTAGGTAGCAGAAGCCGGTAACTCCGATTGAGGTTTGGTTGCGTCGCACTCTTGTACTTTTAGATCATTGGTGAACAAAGATTACAGATGTTCTAACTAATCAGTTGTTTACTTTTGCCACCCAATGGCAGCACTTACATTTGAATTACAACAAAAAGACGAACAATCAAAAGCAAGGGCAGGAAAGATCACTACCGATCATGGAGAGATTCTTACGCCGATCTTCATGCCTGTTGGTACAGTAGGAAGTGTAAAAGCAGTTTCTAAAAGACAGTTGAGAGATGAAGTAAAAGCACAGATCATTCTTGGTAATACTTATCACTTGTACTTACGTCCCGGTACAGAGATTTTAGAGAAGGCCGGTGGTTTGCATAAGTTCAATGGTTGGGATCGTCCGATATTAACTGATAGTGGTGGTTACCAGGTTTTTTCTTTGGCTGCTAACAGGAAGATCACTAAAGAAGGTGTATTGTTTCAATCGCATATCGATGGAAGTAAACACATGTTCACTCCTGAATATGTAATGGATATTCAAAGAAGTATCGGTGCAGATATTATCATGGCTTTTGATGAATGTCCACCTTATCCCAGTGAATATAAATATGCAGCCGATAGTATGAAGCTTACACATCAATGGCTGAACAGATGTTTTAAAAGATTGGAATCAACTCCTGATAGATACGGATATACTCAAAACCTTTTCCCAATTGTGCAAGGAAGCACCTACAAAGATCTGAGAACTGCTTCCTGCGAATACATTGCTTCGAAAAATGCTGTAGGAAATGCAATAGGAGGGTTGAGTGTTGGTGAGCCGGAAGAAATGATGTATGAATACACAGAACTGTGTTGTGATATTCTTCCAACTGATAAACCAAGATACCTGATGGGTGTAGGCACACCATGGAATATTCTTGAAGGAATTGCTTTGGGTGTAGATATGTTTGATTGTGTGATGCCAACAAGAAATGGAAGGAATGGAATGTTGTTCACTGCAAAAGGTGTCATCAACATTAAGAATAAAAAATGGGCAGATGATTATTCATCGATAGATGCTGATCTTCCTTCGGAAACAAGTCAATATTATTCTAAAGCTTATTTAAGACATTTGTTTGCAGCACAGGAGATACTGGGATTGCAGATAGCCAGTATACATAATCTTGCTTTTTACTTATGGTTGGTAGGGGAGGCAAGAAAGCAAATCCTCGATGGGAATTTCAGAAGCTGGAAAGAACAGATGATACCACAGCTTAAGCAGCGACTTTGATGTGAATAAACTGGCGATCTTGTTTTGATTACTCACAAAATGATATTTTAAAAAATATATCTAAGATATTTAGGATGCTTCTATCCGATATCTTTTGAAGACTCACCCAACTGAGCATCCATTTTTATGGAATGCTTTTTTTGTTTTTGGCATACAAAGATTGTTGGATGGTTTCTGTGAGCCTGATGCAATAAGATTTTAGCAGTATGATGTTTGGAAACCTAAAACGCAAAGAACGCAAAGTGATCTTTCATAAATGAAAGATGCTTGTATTTATCATTTACGTAGTAAATGATCTCTTTGCGGCCTTTGCGTTTAGCGTGTTAAACATGAAGCTTTACAATCTTACAACAGCCATCTCGAATTAAAAGAACACATAGCCTTTGCGTTTACATTTTTATTCTTTCACGAAAGCTACTATACTTTTAGCAGCATTTTTAGAAGCATTTCCCTTGAATGAAAGTGCCGACTTTAATTGTTTATAATCTTCAGCCAGTTGTTTTTGCCTGTTCGGATTTTCTAAAAGATTCTTTAACTCGTACACAAGGTTTTTAACTGTAAGATCATTTTGAATTAATTCTTTCACTACGAGTTTATCCATTATAAGATTGACCAGTGAAATATATTTTATTTTGATCACCCTTTTTGCAATCTGGTAGCTGATATTACTTCCTTTATAACAAACAATTTCCGGCACTTCAAATAAAGCCGTTTCCAGTGTTGCTGTACCACTGGTGACCAATGCTGCTTTTGATTGAGAAAGCAGCTCGTATGTTCTATTGTTCACCCATGAAACATTTGGATATTGTTTGATGAGTGTATTATAAAATTCATCTTCAATAGCCGGTGCTTTTGCAATGATGAATTGATGATCAGGAAAATGAGGAGCCACTTCTAACATGATCGGCAATTTCTTTAATATCTCCTGTTTCCTGCTGCCTGGTAATAATGCAATAATAGGTTTATCGGATAACTGATCACCCTTAGCTTTCAGCTTGTATTTTTCAATTACTTCTACTAAAGGATGCCCAACATATTCGACTTCCCAGTTCCATTTGTTTTTGTAATAATCTTTTTCAAATGGAAGAATCACCAGCATCTTATCAATTGTCTGTTTCATCTTCTTTACCCTTCCTTCTTTCCATGCCCAGACTTGTGGTGAGATATAGAACACCACCTTTAAACCTTCTTCTTTAGCCCATTCAGCGATACGAAGATTGAAACCCGGATAGTCGATCAATATTAAAACATCAGGTTGGTACTGCTGAATATCTTCTTTACAGAGACGCAGATTTTTGAAGATGGTTCTGATGTTCATTAACACTTCCACGAAACCCATAAACGCAAGTTCCCTGTAATGCTTTACTATTGTTCCACCGGCTTTTTGCATCAGGTCTCCACCCCAAAAACGGATATCTGCATTGGTGTCCAGCTTATGCAGTTCTTTCATAAGATTACTTCCATGCAGATCACCACTGGCTTCACCGGCTATAATGTAGTACTTCATTGATGAATAAAGATAAGAACGTACAAGTGAGTGACACAACAGACGATGCTATGAAATACCGAAGCAGGTAAAATAAAATCAATAACTCAACTTTAAAATGATAGCTCCTATTGCATAAATAACTGTAACGATAAATATTCCTTTTGCTGTTTGATCTTTTCTTGAGTTGACAAATATGGTGAAGAAGATGGCATTTGCCAATAAAGAAAATGTAACGGCATTGGTAAGATAACGTTGTTCCATACCCAACAGTTCGATATACTCGAAAAAATCAACACCAAGCGGATAGGCCTTCACAAAATAATGGCCAACGATACCAATTAAAGGTGCCAGTAAACCGATTGCAATGCCCAGTTTGAAATTATCTTTTAGAATTCGGGCTGACCAATGTTTTTTCAAGTTTCTGTTTTAATTGATAGTTTGTAAGATCGAATTGCACCGGCACAATGCTAACATAATTATTCTTTAATGCCCACACATCGGTGTCTTTTCCTTTATCGAAATTTACGAATTCTCCCGTGAGCCAGTAATATTTTTTTCCGTGTGGGTCTGCTCTCTCGTCAAAATCTTCTTCATATTTCGCATAAGCCTGTCGACAAACTTTAAATCCTTTGATAAGATCTGCAGGCACAGCAGGAATATTTACGTTCAGACAAAGATGTTTATCGAGATTCTTGAAGAGTATCTGCTCAACAATCAATCTTGCATATTTTATGGATCCTTCAAAGTCTGCCTCAATGCTGAAGTCGAGTAAACTGAAACCGATGCTTGGAATACTTTCGATGGCAGCTTCCAGTGCAGCAGACATAGTGCCTGAATAAATGACATTAATGGAATGATTGGCTCCATGGTTTACACCACTTAAACAGATGTCTGGTTTGCGATGAAGAATTTTATCAACTGCCAGTTTCACACAATCAACCGGAGTTCCACTGGTGCTGTAGGCTTCAATATCGCCAAACACATGTGATGGCGTTAAGCGTAATGGTGAACCAATGGTAATTGCATGGCCCATTCCACTTTGCGGTTTATCCGGTGCCACAACCACAACTTTCCCAAGATCTTTAACTGCTTCTACCAAAGCTGCAATACCAGGTGAAGTGATACCATCATCATTTGTGATTAGAATGGTTGGCTTTGTGTTTTTCTTACTTGTTTTTTTTGCTGCTCTTTTTACTGTAGCCATACTGATAAAACTATTCTGCAAATGTGGCATAAAAGGCTTTCAAAAAAAATTGTGGAAAAAATTTGGATAAACTAAAAAAATTAGTATTTTGCAGCTAAATCAATTAGTCTATGTCTTTTGCAGGAAAAAATCTTCGCTACCTCCGTAAGCTTCGTGGATGGACACAGGAGGAATTTGCCAATAAGCTTAAGATCAAAAGATCGTTGCTCGGTGCTTATGAAGAAGAAAGAGCTGAGCCAAGATTGGAAGTAACAGAAACCATCTGCAACATTTTTAAGATGACGATGGAGGAATTCTTTTTGAAAGATCTTACTACTGCAAAAGGTAGTAGTTACCTGGAAAGAAGAAGACAGTTGAAGATGGCTGCTGATGTTTGTGAAATTCAATTTGTACCGGTGAAAGCTGCTGCAGGTTATATGGCAGGATATGCTGATCCTGATTTTGTAGATGAGCTGAATACTTTCACTTTGCCGATGCTGGCTCCAGGTCAGTATAGAGCTTTTGAAATTATGGGTGATAGTATGTTACCTACACCAAGTGGTTCTGTGATCGTTTGTGAAAAAGTAGATGACCAGGAAGATATCAAGAACAGCCAGGCTTATATAGTGGTGAGTAAAAATGAAGGAATTGTTTATAAGCGAATCACTAAGAATAATAAAGTAAAAACAAAACTTACTTTGGTTAGTGATAATCCTCAATACGAACCTTACCAGATCAGTGCAGAAGATGTACTGGAAATGTGGAAGGCTGTGTATGTGCTGCATAAACCAACACCACAACCCAGATGGGATGTGAATCAACTCGCTACCGTAGTAAATACATTACAGGAGCAGGTGAGTAGTTTGAAGAAGAAGATGAATTAAAATATTGGAACACGGATTACATGGATCTAACAGATGATAGCGGATATTTTTAGAGTGTATATGGCTTTTTAAACTTTTTAAGTTATCATGGCTTCTGTGTTAATCCGTTTCTTCAGCGTCATCAGCGTTCCGATTTCTCACAGTTTGATCACTGATTTCTCCACTATTGCATAGACATTGTCTGTTCGTTTAATATCCAGCGAGGCCAATCCTGTAAACCTGCTGAATGCAGGAAGTATTGCGAACTTATGGTTGAAATAAAAACATGGAAAGCGAAGTGTTTGTTTTCCTATACCATTTAATACCACTCCAGGATGAATATGGCCTGTAAAAAAATATTCAGCTGATGAATCACAGCCAGATTGCTCAACATCATGAGCAAAGCAAAATCCATTTATAGAATATTGCTTTGGATGAACCGTGATATTAGCTTCCTCATACCATGACTTTTTTAAGATATCATGATTGCCTTTAATAAGAAGGATTTGGAGTTGTGAAAGATCATTTCTCCATCGTAAAAAAAGATCAAGTTCCTTATTCGCAGAACTATGAAACATATCTCCAACCACTAATAATTGTTCAGGTTGATAATGTTGCACCTGGCTTATCAATCGTTGAAGGTCTTCTTTAAAAATATTCTGCGGAACTGCGATACCGCTTTTCCTGAAATGACCGGTCTTACCGAAATGAAGATCAGAAACAATAAGTGCTTTTTGTTCTTCCCAGAATAAACATCGTTCGGCTGAAAGCCAGAAATGGTTATTGTGAATGATGTGTTGAATGGGAGCCTGCATTGAGCCGGCAAAGATAGAATGCTGGTGGAGGAATTTATCTTAAAAGAGAATTGAAACTCTTATTTGGAAATTTTAATATCGGTAGCTTTTATCTTAATTACTTTTCCGTTTTGTGAAATTACAAGGAAACCATTTTCTTTTTGCTTCTGTTCAATTAACCTGGAAATAGCTAGTTTACTGCCTTCAAGAAATCTTTTGAAGATTTCTTCGTTACTCATTTTTTCGCTATTTGATTTATTCTTTTCCATTGTGTCTCATCAAAAATAGTGATTAATGCTGACTTTTCTCCTTTGGCTATTGGAAGAGGTTCGGCTGATGAATTCTCAAAGATCATCCATGAATCAACACTTTTTGCATACACATTTATAAGATTCTTCAAACCAGCATAATATCTTCTAATTATTGTTTCAGTTGGAATATTATGACCACCTTCAGCCACACGAATTTTAACACGTTCAATTGCCAGATCTACACTTTCAAGCCAGTAAAAAACAAGATGTACTGAATAGCCTAACTTTTTGGCCTTCTCAATTAAGTGAATAAATGTTTTAGAAGATAAGGTTGTTTCAAATGCAAAGTCCTGATGTTGTTCAAGAAGAAAGTGTAATCTTTTCAGCATTATTCTACCTGCTTCTATAGAAACATTCTCAGGTTGAAAAGGTGACAAGCCTTTTGCTATTTCATCAGCATTTACAAAGTCTGTTATATTTAATAACTCAGGTAAAATCGTGAAAGATGCAGTGGTTTTACCTGCTCCATTACAACCTGATATAATAAAAATTTTTGACATACGGTTACTTACCTTTTCGAAACATAAGCCATCACTTCATCAAAACTAGATGAGAATTTAAAAGAACCAGATAGCTGGTAATACTTATGTTTATCAATAGTATTATCATATAAATTTTTCGCAAGCCTTACACGGGTATCATCAAATTTTAATATGGATAACATACTAATCACATCTTCTGTATAAAACATTGCTTTGCTCATGGTTTCTTTTAAGAATGCAGCAATATCATCATCAAATCTTTTTGCATTTGCCCGGGTTTTTAAATCAGCAATATCGGCTTTGGAAAAAACTGGCTTGCCGTGGTAAGTTATGTATCTGCCATCTGATCCTACAGCCTCCGTACCAGCATTATTTCCATTAAATTTTTTCAGATCATAGTAAGCAGCCAAACCAAATTCCAAACTATTGGTGTATGGAATAACAAAATAGATTATTTCATAACCACTTTTTACTTCAACTGTTGTGGAATGAGTGATCTTATAACTGGTCCCTGGCTTTGTTACAATAAATTTTATCTTATGATTTCCTGCAGGAATATTCTCAAACTTGATCTGCCAGGTTTCCGGTTTTTTGTAGGAGTAATTTCCAAGTTCTATATGCAGATCATAAGCTGCAGGAACAGAGAATATATAATTTGATTGTGCAGAAGAAAATAATTGCATCAAACAAAAAATAATCAGTAACAAAATTTTCATATGGGGTTCGATTTGATAGTTTAAAATAAAAAAAGATGCTGATTAAAGCATCTTTTCATACGATTATTTAGTGATTAATCAATCTCCCCAGATCGTCTCTTTTCCATCTAACCACAATTTCACTGCATCTGTAGTAACAGATTTCGGTCTTTCTAATGGGAAGCCCAAAGCTCTGTCCCAACACAAACTTGCCAATACACCAACAGCACGACTTACCGCAAATAATACAGTGTAAAATTCATATTCTTTCATTCCATAATGTACCAACAAAGCACCACTGTGAGCATCTACATTCGGCCATGGATTTTTGATCTTACCAAGTGATTGCAAAATAGGAGGAACAGTTTCATAAATATTCCAAACTGTTTGAACGAGTTTATCTTCCGGCATCCATTTTTTACCAAACTCCATCTGTGCTGTAAATCTTGGATCCGTTTTTCTCAATACAGCATGCCCATAACCCGGAACCACTTTACCTGCAGCCAAAGTATCTTTTACGTATTGTTCTAATTGTGCTGCAGTAGGACATTCAGTACCCAATGATTCTCTCATTTCAAATATCCATTTGATCACTTCCTGGTTAGCCAATCCATGTAAAGGGCCTGCTAGTCCATTCATACCTGCAGCATAACTCAAATAAGGATCACTCAATGCAGAACCAACAAGGTGAGTTGTATGAGCGGAAACATTTCCTCCTTCATGATCGGCATGAATGGTCATGTATAAACGCATCAACTCTTTAAAACCTTCATCGTCATAACCCATCATGTGAGCTAAGTTGCCGCTCCAGTCTAATAAACCATTTGGTTGAATATGTTCACTGTTTTTATACTTACGACGATATACATAAGCCGCAATTCTCGGAAGCCTTGCTATCAGGTCCATTGAATCATCAAACGTCGCTTCCCAATAATCTTTTTTGTTCATTCCCTCTTTGTACCTGCGAGAGAAATTACTTTCAGTTTGCAAAGCCATTACACCGGTAACAAACATCGTCATTGGGTGAGTGTTGATCGGCAATGCATCAATCGTTGCAAAAACATGGCTTGGTACATGGCTTCTTCTTTGCCACACACTGGTAACATGGTTTACATCATCCTCACTTGGTAGATCACCCACTAACATTAAATAAAATAATCCTTCAGGTAAAGGTTCATTACCACCTGGTGCTTTCGGAAGTTTTTGTTGCAATTCAGGAATAGAATATCCACGAAAACGAATACCATCCTGTGCATCAAGTAAAGAAGTTTCAGTAACTAAACCGGTGATACCTCTCATACCCTGGTAGATCTGTGCTAATGTAACTTCACCGATCTTTTTATTACCATGTTCTTTCAAAAGATCTTTGATCTCAATGTTTGCTTTATCTGCTTTCGCTTTAAACGTGTCTTTAATGTAACCCATGAGCAATTATTTATAAAGAGAATAATTATTTAGCCAGCTTAAAAACTACATTCAACTTCGTTGTGTCACTCACTTCGGGTTCCTGTTCTTTTCTGAACTTTTCACTGCATCAAAAATGTTGAAACGCTGCTAAGTTACCTCAACAAAGGTTGAGAACAAAAGAATTACATGAATAGAATATTCCAGATGACGACTATCAGCTGAAAAAACTATTTCGGGGCTTTTTTGTAGAAGTAAACAGCCACAAAACTGAAGATTATGTTTGGCAGCCATGCAGCTATTAATGGATGGAAATCTCCCTTTGTGGAAAAAATGGTAGAGAAACGATCAAGTAATACAAAAAGTGCAGCTGCTGTAATGCCGATAGCCATATGCATTCCGCTTCCACCACGAACTCTTCTGCTGGCAACAATTCCACCGATCAAAGCAAGAATGAGAACAGCAAAAGGTGTTGCATCTCTTTTATATAATTCCACTTTCATGGCATTAATACCTTCCGAACCTCTTGCTTCTTCCAATTGTATAAATTTTGATAATTCAGCTGTGGGCAGTTTATCTTTTGCATAATCATCCATCCTCAGGTCTAAAGGTTTTAAATTGAAATCCTTTGAAACCTGGGGAGTAAAACTTACCTGCTCCTCCAATCCATTGAAACGTCTTTCAACAACATTGCTCAGTACCCATTTATTTTGTTTTCCTGCAGTATCCCACCTGATTGATTCTGCTCTTAGATTGTATGTGAGACGATTATTCTCCACCCTGTGCAAAAAGAATGTGCTTCCGCTTTTAGAAGTGGTATCATAATAACTTACCCCAATATGTGTGAACGAATCAATTCTCTTATAAAGTGTATTTGCCTGTGGTAATAACGGGTTGTAGGAAGAATTCTTATCAATATAAGTCACCTGGAAAACAGAAAAAATTTCATTGGCTCTTGGAATCACATATCGCTGCATTAGCCAAAGCATGGAAGCAAGTAATATTCCGGCAAAAAGATAGGGCCTGAGAAAACGATTATAACTTGTTCCACTGGCAAGAATGGCTATGATCTCACTTCTGCCTGCCATTTTCGATGTGAAGAATATGGCTCCAATAAAAACCCAGAGCGGAAAAAGCATTGCCCCGATCCTTGGAACAAAACCATAATAATATTGAGTGATGATCTGTTTGGTGGTTAGGCCTGATTTTACAAAATCGTCTGTTTTTTCGCTGACGTCTATTATAATACCAATCAAAGTGAATAGTAGGAGAACAAAGAAAAATGTAGTGATGAAGGTTTTAAATATGTACCAGTCGATCTTTTTCATTTGCAGTGCAACAAAGATAGAGGTAGCAGTCTATGAATCAAGCGAATTAACAAAAGGCAATGCTGAAGACACAGATTATAATAATGATTATAAGAAGCACAAAAATGAAGGACTTGCTTATTTAAACAGTGGAAGAATAACAAATTTGAAAAGCATGATCAACAGTGCTGCAAGAAACATGAACAGTGAAATACGATTCATTCCATGCATGTATTTCATCCATTGTGTTCTTGGTTCGTTCGGATTGCGTTTTTTTATATAGAGGTATTCAGCAAATTGTCTCCAGATGCCCATAAGAAATTATTACAGCACAAAACTAAGTATTTAAGCTTTGCCTATAGAAAGTTGTTCATCTAACTTCTTAAACGAAATAGGCTTTTGCCATATCTTAACCTCATTCTTTAACCGATAATCAAACTGGCTATTATTATATGCTGAAATAAGATGTATTTCAATGCCCGGAAATTGCTTTAACAGGGTAGCAGATGCTTCCCAACCAAATCCATCCGGAAGGTTATTATCGAGAAACAAAATGTCCGGTTGAAGGTCAACCACTTGTTGCAAGCCATCTTTTAAAGTATAGGAGCAGTGCACCTCAAAATTGCTTTTTGTAAGGTGATGCTTCAATAAAAGGCATGCATCTTCTTCGTCATCAATTATCAACACTTTCTTTTTCGTTGCCATACATTATTTAATTGAAAAACCTTGCCATATTGGAAATTCTAATAGCAGCCCAATCAAATTCCCCATTTTGTAGAAAAAAATTCCCCAAAAGGCAGCTATAAAACCATTTTTTATGGGTAAAAAAATGATTTTTGTTAACCAAAAGCAACAAGTTGGGGATTTTGACAAAGGTTGTTGTGGAGTAGGTGCTGAATAGATTACTCATTGAATTACAGCCGTTAACAGTTTGTATTGCAAATGGAAGTACTGCTTTTATCCAAGATGTATGAGTGACTCTTTGAGTGAATAGACAAACCAGGAATGTGGATTTCCCGGAAATGAAATTATCATTAGGTACAAAATATGCTGATATGCTGTTACACTTGTTCGGCTGCACAGAAAGGATAATATACGATGAAATAGATCAGCAGTTTTCCGCAAGACACAAAATAATTATCGAATATTTCAAAACACCACTATGCAAAAGATTCTCGTTATTGACGATGATAGGGACACCTGTTTAATGCTAAATCGTTTTCTGTCAAGACAAGGTTTTGAAGTTTTTGAAGCCTATAATGGTAAAAAAGCTTTAGACATGCTTGAGACAGTGTCTCCTGACCTTGTAATGACAGATTTTAGGTTGGGCGATATGGACGGAAGCGAAGTGGTTACTAAAATAAAAGAAAGATACTATCATCTTCCTGTATTGGTGATCACTGCTTACAGCGATATAAAAACTGCAGTGGAGATCATGAAGATGGGAGCTTACGATTACATCACTAAGCCACTTTTTCCTGACGAGATAGTTGTAACAATACGAAAAGCTTTGGATAGTGCTGCAGCAGAAAGATCTGCTCCTGTAGTTTCCCAGGAAAGTGCATCACCTGCATCATCCGGTAAAAAAAGACCTGCTTCATCAATGGATTCACCTGACTATCTCTTCGGAACAAGTCAGACTATGAAAGAGATCTACAGGCAAATCGAATTAGTGGCTCCAACAGATTATAGTGTGATCATCCATGGAGAAAGTGGTAGTGGTAAAGAAGGATTGGCAGCAGAAATTCATAAACGCAGCCGCAGAAAAGACAAACCATTCATTCCAATTGACTGTGGTGCATTATCAAAGGAACTAGCAATGAGTGAATTGTTTGGTCATGAAAAAGGATCATTCACAGGTGCTGTGGGACAGAAGATCGGAAGTTTTGAAAATGCAAATGGTGGAACAATATTTCTTGATGAGATAGCTAATCTTTCTTACGAGATTCAGGTTGGTTTATTGAGAGTAATACAAGAAAGAAAAGTTAGAAGGGTGGGTGGCTTGCAGGATATTCCGCTTGATGTAAGAATTATTGTAGCAAGTAACGAAAGATTATGGGATGCTACACGTAAAGGAAAATTCCGTGAAGATCTTTTCCATCGCTTTAATGAGTTCAGTATCGACATACCACCATTAAGAGAAAGGAGCCAGGATATTATGTTGTATGCAGATCACTTCCTGAATATAACTGTGCAACAACTTGGCAAAGGAATCAAAGGATTTGATCGTGAAGTAGAAGAAGCCTTTAAAAATTATGTTTGGTATGGTAATCTTCGTGAACTCAGAAATGTAATTAAAAGAGCTGCATTACTTACAGATGGTGAGTACATCGAAGCAAGATCATTGCCTTTCGAGATCATCAACTTTAAGAAATTGCAATTTGAAAAACCATCTTCTGATGGCAATGGTGGAGTTGCATTTGCTGCACAAACATCAACAGCAGATCCAAGTCCTACATCATTAAAAAGTGCCAGTCGTGATGCTGAATATGAAATGATATTGCAGGCACTTAAAAAAGCAAATTATAATAAAAGTAAGGCAGCAAAACTCCTGGATATAGATAGAAAAACACTGTATAACAAAATGCAGCAGTACCAGGAATTTAATAATGAATAATTTTACTGTGGCTGTTCATTTAAGATCAGCCACTTTTATTTCATACCAGGCCAAACCTAAATAATGAACATTAACTTTTCTTCAGTTCGCATCCTTATCATAGATGATGATAAGGATGATTTTTTGATTATATCAGACTTCATTAAGAATATTCCTGAAAACCAGTTCCAGTTAGACTGGTGTTATAATTACCAACAGGCAATTGAACACATCAAAAACAAAACACATAATATTTATTTTGTTGATTACAGGCTTGGTGCAAAAACAGGTTTGGATCTGTTGAATGAAGCCATGCAAATGCAGGTTCAGGAACCCATTATTCTTTTAACAGGTAAAGGTAATCACGACATTGATGTAAAAGCAATGCAAAGTGGTGCTACTGATTATCTCATTAAATCTGAACTTAACACAGAAAAGTTAGGAAGATGCATACGTTATGCACTGGAAAGAAGTGCTTCAATGCAGGCCTTAAGAGAAAATGAAAAAAAATACAGAAACATTTTTGAACGTTCTAAAGATGCTGTGTTTTTAGCTGACCCAGAGTTTAAGTTTAAAGATGTGAACCTGGCTACCTGTGAATTTCTTGGCTATACAAAGCAAGAATTGCTGGCAATGAATTTTTACCAGCTCATATCAGGAGATGCAAAAACAGAACTTCAGCAAAGTCTTACCAACTCCGGTGAAGTAAGAGACATGGAACTGGAAGTTGAAACAAAAGATAAAGACATTAAATCATGTATTCTCTCTGTAGGGTTTCAGACAGACAAGGATAATTCTTTTATTCTGCAGGGGATATTGCATGACATAACGAATATAAAAAAAGCAGAGAAAGCAAATTTGCAAATTGAAAAGTTAGCTGCTACAGGAAGATTGATCAGAACCTTAGCACATGAGGTGAGAAATCCCTTGAACAATATTAATATGTCAATCGATCAATTACTTACTGAAAAGCGTAGTGAAGATGATCAGATATATTTCGATATCGTTCAGCGAAATTCAAAGAGAATTGATAATCTCATCACCGAATTATTGGAATCATCACGACCTTACGATCTGAACTTCCAGCCTCATAGTTTGCAGGATATTATGGAAGAAACTTTATCAATGGCTATCGATAGAATTCAATTACGAAATATCAAACTCGAGAAAGAATTTCCTAGAGAAGAGGCTGTGATAAGAGCAGATAAAGACAAACTAAAACTTGCTTTGTTGAATTTTGTGATCAATGCTGTTGAAGCTGTTGAAGAGAAAACAGGTGAATTAAAAATCTCTATCGATTCAAAAGAGAATAAACACATTTTGAATATAAAGGATAATGGATGTGGTATTCCTGAAGAACATCTTTCCCGTTTATTCGAACCTTATTTTACAACGAAAAGAAATGGTATTGGTTTAGGTTTAGCGTCATCGTTAAACATTCTTCAATCACACAAAGCAAAGATAGATGTACGTTCAGGCGTAAATGCAGGAACACAGTTTACTATCAGCTTTGTAGAATAAATTACCAGTGGGAAGTATGTGTATTAAATACTCCCTGTGCCTCTACAGTTTGGTAAGACATGTGTGATTCATTTTTGTAGAGGCTTATCATATCATTTGTGGAATTATCCCAGTGTGCTGCTTCATCAATTGTTATCTTCAGTAAGCAAACAGACGGATCTTCAACACCTTGAGGAAACCACGCTTTTAAAGCAGGATTCCACAATTCTTTCATTTTGTTTTGATCATGCACTAATGTGCATGTACCGTACACATTCATGTAAGCATTTTTTCCGGGATGAGAATACACAAGAGTAACTTGTTTGTTGGATGAAAGGTCCTGCATCTTATCAGAATACTCGTTTGTAAAAAACCACAAATGATATTCATTATCAATCTTCACGGTAAACATTGGCCTGCTAAAAACATTACAGTTCTCATCAGTGGTAGTAAACATACACGTTTTAATATCTTCAACCAGGTCTTTTAATTTCTTTTGTCCTTCTATATTCGTCGTAAACATATCCGTTCTTTTAGTACAGTAGAGAAAATTGCCTGCCAAGCTTGTAAATACATCATTTCTTATTTTTCTGTAGATGCATTTCCTCATGAAATAGAAAATATGATTCTTAATGTTGCTTTTAACAAAGTGGTACTCCATTTGAATTATACAAGGTGGACTAAACAACATTAGTATGTTAACCGACAAACACATTCAATTTTTAAAGGAAAAGATACATGACCTGGAGAATGCGTTGTTTCATAATTACAGCACATCAGTTTTAAAATTACCGGTAAGTGTAGTAAAGATTCGTGAAGTAGATGAAGTTGGACAAGTATGGTTTTATATCAATCGTCCTTCACAGGCATTACAATATTTTGAGCATGAATTTCCTGCACAACTTCAGTTCTATAAAAAAGGGAAGAAGCATCGTATGCAGGTACATGGTAAAGCCATTATTGTAGACGACCCTGAGCAGCTAAACACATTACCTGCAGATCTTTTCCCGGTAAAACCAAACGATAACATGGTTTTGGTAAAGGTGAAGATTGCAAAAGTAGATTATTACGAACCTTGGGAGTTGAAGAAGACAAACTGGTTCACTTCCATGAGAAATGCATTGTATAAATGGATATATAATGAAGAGCCGCAGTTTCAGCCTTACGGTTGGAATACTGATACGGCCTTTTAATCACATATTCATGCTACAACAAAAAAAGTTGCTTTAGGGCAACTTTTTTTATGCTCCAAACGGATAAAATTACCTCAGTATAAGACGTATAAAAACCTGCGCAGAAATCTTTTAGATATAAGTTCCTGAAATATATACATTTGTTGCCCTTTCAGAAATTGCTGCCATAGTTCTGGCTGCAATATTCTTTTTATACTTGCGTTAATCAATGAGGTTAACTCAAGAATCTACATTACCCAATTGAAACACCATTATTGCCACTACGGCAATAATTTATTTGCATGGGAACTAACTGACTAACGTATGAAGCAACTTTACTTATTATTAATATCGGTGGTGTGTTCGTTTGTATTAATAAGTGAAGCGAAGGGGCAGGCATGTAATACATGTACAGCAACTGTTCCTGAACATATCATTGACCTCAGTGCCAATCCTGATACAACAGTAACAAAATTAGGGTTAACTCGAGCAGGACAATGCTGCGGTGCTACAAATCCTCGAGTATGTATTAAGTTTATTGTAAAAATTCATCCGTCCGCAACTGAGTTTTATTTTGAGAAGATAGGTGGGAATAATGGGAAATATAGAATTGATTGTGGGCCTGAAATGGATGGGGGAGAAGCCACATGTTATTCTGGTCCTACAACTTTTTGCGTAACATTTTGCGATCCAGGCGGAAATGCAGAAGATTATATTTTATCTACAAGCAGAGGTTTTCGGGCTTCTGCTGACCTTAAATTAAGAGCCGGTAATTCCTGTACTGGTTTAATGGAGGTTTCCGGTTTACAAGAATCAACTATATTTTGGACATCTATTTTCCCCGGGGCTCCTGGCGATTATAATGGTTATCTTAGTTGTGTTAGTAATTGCGATACTACTACTGTTAGTTTAACTTCGCTCCCCCCTGGTATAACTTATATAGATTATGAAGTCAGGGGTATTGCTAATGGTTGTTTAGGTGGACTTGCAAAAAGAGATACTGTTAGAGTATACGCATATCCAGCTTTAACTATAGATATAGCACCTGCCTTGCCTGCCATATGTAATACTGGTGGCAGTGTTGAATTGCTCGCAACCCCTACAGGAGGTAACGCTCCATATACTTATAGTTGGACTGGCCCAAATGGTTTTTCATCTAATCTAGCTAATCCTACAGTGAATGAGGTAGGGAATTATACGGTTTCCATTTCCGATAATACAGATTGTGCCCCTGTAACCCAAAGTATCAATGTTATTTCATCAATTACTCCTGAGGTTAATAGTGCTTCAATTGGTAGTGTTTGTTCTGGTGTCGCCCAAAATTATACTATTGAGAGTACCACTGGAGCAACAACCACCTATAGTTGGAGTCGTGGTTTCGTTGGTGGAATTGCAAATGCTGCTGTGGCGGGCCAAACATCAAATCCAATAGTAGAAGCTTTAGTTAATAATACAAATGCACCTATAGATGTAATTTATCAGATTACACCAACTGATAATGGTTGTACTGGTAGTGTATTTACTTATACTGTTACGGTTCAACCCACTGCTACAGTAACCAGTTTAGCAACTGGGGCAATCTGTAATAATACGGCCCAGAATTATGATATAACAAGTAATGTGGTTGGCGCTACTTTCAGCTGGTCAAGAGTAGCAGTTCCAAGTATCACTAATGCTGCGGTAGCAGGCCAGACTGCAGATCCGATAACGGAGAGTTTGGTTAATACAACGAATGCATCGATAGATGTAACGTATGTGATTACCCCTGTGGTCAATGGGTGTGATGGCACACCGTTTAATTATGTGGTGAGTGTACGACCTACTACTACAGTAACCAGTTTAGCAACTGGGGCAATCTGTAATAATACGGCCCAGAATTATGATATAACAAGTAATGTGGTTGGCGCTACGTTCAGCTGGTCAAGAGTAGTAGTTCCAGGTATTACTAATGCTGCGGTAGCAGGCCAGACTGCAGATCCGATAACGGAGAGTTTAGTCAATACAACGAATGCATCGATAGATGTAACGTATTTGATCACTCCTGTGGTCAATGGGTGTGATGGCACACCGTTTAATTATGTTGTTACCATTAATCCGACCCCTGCGATACAGAATGTACCAGTTACGGCCACGATCTGTAACAATACTGCGACGAATATAGTGCTTGATGCTACTGCACCGAGTACGTTTGCCTGGACGATAGGCAATATAGT
>JAEWJK010000007.1 GCA_023386555.1 Bacteroidota bacterium
TGCGGACCCCCGCCAATTCCTTTGAGTTTCAACCTTGCGGTCGTACTTCCCAGGTGGGATACTTAATGCTTTCGCTCAGACACACACTGTGTATCGCGTATGTCGAGTATCCATCGTTTAGGGCGTGAACTACCAGGGTATCTAATCCTGTTTGATCCTCACGCTTTCGTGCCTCAGCGTCAATATTTCCGTAGTGAGCTGCCTACGCAATTGGTGTTCTATGTCATATCTAAGCATTTCACCGCTACATGACATATTCCGCTCACCTCCAGAACATTCAAGACTGATAGTATCAATGGCAGTTTCAGAGTTAAGCTCTGAGATTTCACCACTGACTTAACAGCCCGCCTACGCACCCTTTAAACCCAGTGAATCCGGATAACGCTTGCACCCTCCGTATTACCGCGGCTGCTGGCACGGAGTTAGCCGGTGCTTATTCAAATGGTACCGTCAAGTGATCAAGAATGACCTTTTTTCGTCCCATATAAAAGAAGTTTACAATCCAGAGGACCTTCATCCTTCACGCGGCATGGCTGGTTCAGACTTTCGTCCATTGACCAATATTCCTTACTGCTGCCTCCCGTAGGAGTCGGGCCCGTGTCTCAGTGCCCGTGTGGCTGATCATGCTCTCACATCAGCTACTGATCGTAGACTTGGTAGGCCGTTACCCTGCCAACTATCTAATCAGCCGCACACCCATCTTTAAGTGATAAATCTTTAATAATAAAGAGATGCCTCTTCAATATTTTATGGGGTATTAATCCAAGTTTCCCTGGGCTATTCCCCGCTTAAAGGAAGGTTGTGTACGTGTTCCGCACCCGTTTGCCGGTCGCCATCAAGTATTGCTACTTATGCTGCCCCTCGACTTGCATGTATTAAGCCTGCCGCTAGCGTTCATCCTGAGCCAGGATCAAACTCTCCATTGTAAATGTTGTTTGATCTGACTATTAGTCTCAATTAAATTGAAATTAACGTCGGAGATTTAATTTTGTTACGTTTTAACCTTACCACAAAAAACTAGTTTTTGTGTACTGTTGCTTCCAAACTTTCAAAGATCTTTCGGCGTTATTTTGCCGCCCCTTTTTTGTTGGGGTTGCAAAGGTAAGAGCCTTTTTATTTTCACCAAATTTATTTTCGAATTTCTTCGATAATTTTTGGAGTTTTTATTTCAGTATTTCTTGTAGAACTTACCGCTTTTTTAAGCGGGGTGCAAAGATAAGAGGCTGAAGTTAACTGGCAAATTTTATTTCAAAATTTCTTCAGCTTTTTGCATTTCTTTTTTTGAGAACAACCTCGTTTTTTAAACGGGAGTGCAAAGATAAGAGGTGATTTTTTTCTACCAAATTTTCTTTCGAAAATATCTTGCTTTTTACATTTCTTTTTTTAGAGCTATCCGGCTTTTTTTACGAGCGGACGGCAAAGATACTGTGCTGAGTTTTATTGGCAAACTTTCTTTCGAAAATCTCTCAGCTTTTAGCATTTTATTTTAAGAACTTAACCGCCGTTTTTCATTTGCGGGGTGCAAAGATAAGGGTGAAATGTTTTCTACCAAATGTTTTTTGAAATAAAGTCTGTTAATACGTTAGAATGCAATGGCAGTAAGCATTTAGGGGGAAAGATTTTTTTAGATAAGCTGCATTTTGATCTATAAGCACAAGTGTGCGACGCAAGGAACGCTGAGATTATGCCGAAAGCTGATACCCTATTAATCAACTCGCTTTAATATATTCAAAGGATAAACCACTTGTGTAAGAAATAAACCATGGGCCGGTGCAGCAAAACTAGCAGTGGCTTGTTGTGAACTGTGCAAAAGCATTTCAAATTCGTGTAGCGTGCAGGTTCCTCTTGCTACTCTTAACATACTAGAAACGAGAGCCCGAACCATACCACGCAGAAAGCGATTAGCCTGTACATTATATATAAGACAATTATTTTCATATACCCACTTAGACATTAGAATATTGCAGTCGAAGTTATTTACTTGAGTATTTTGCTTTGAAAAAGCAATGAAACTGCTATGAAAATGAACCAATTCGGAAGCCTGATGAAGTAATGTTTCATCAATTTTGAAAGGATAATACCAAGCCCTGTCTTTCAGAAATGGGTCTTTTTGATTGTAAATGAAGTATTTATATTCTCTTGAGAGGGCACCAAATCTACAATGAGCATCGTCCGCAACATTGTATATTGATGAAACAGCAATATCTGCCGGCAGGATAGCATTGAGATTATATATATCCTTCGAATGAATTATTCTCCCAGAATCAAAATGAAAGAAGTTTTGAAGAGCATGAACTCCAGCATCAGTCCTGGAAGACCCGGTTAAATCAAATTTCTCTTTATAGAGGACGTTTAACGCTGCTTCCACCTCACCTTGAATGGTTTTAGCATTTTTCTGTACCTGGAAACCGCTGTAATTTGTTCCTTTATAACTGAGTTCTAAAAAATACCTGGGCATAATACGTCAAAACTAAGGCCGAATGAATTGCCTTCTATAAAAAACAAGGTATATAGTTTGCTGCTTAGGGTAAATTTGCAATTTCTAAATAACATCTTCTACATGAGAAACTTAGCAATGGTATTTTTCTGCTTATGCAGTTTGGGATTATTTGCACAACAGGTACATCAACAAAAAGCACAGGACAGCTCCTGGAGAAATTATTACAGGGCTTTTCCTACTAAAGTGAATGATCTTATACATACCAAACTCGATGCAAAACTTGATTATAACAGATCATATTTATTAGGAAAAGTGTGGATCACATTAAAACCTCACTTCTATCCTACTGATAGTTTAACGCTTGATGCAAAAGGAATGAATATAAATACTGTTGCAATCGTAAAGGGTGGAAAGAATATTCCACTTAAATATAGGTATTACGATAGTTCGATATTATATATACAGCTGGACAAAACTTATAAGAGCAAAGAAAAATATACTGTTTATATCGACTATGTTTCAAAGCCTGATGAATATACCGGAAGCGGAGGAAGTGCAGCTATAAAAGATGCTAAGGGGCTTTATTTTATCAACCCTAAAGGACAGGAAAAAGATAAACCAACACAGGTATGGACTCAGGGTGAAACTGAGGCTAGTTCAATGTGGGTTCCTACAATCGATAAACCAAATCAAAAAACCACGCAGGAATTCAGCTTTACTGTTCCATCAAAGTATGTAACACTATCTAATGGAAAACTTACCAGCCAAAAGAAGAATGCTAATGGTACGAGAACAGACACCTGGAAAATGGATCTTCCACATGCACCCTATCTTTTCTTTTTGGGTGTGGGGGATTATGCAGTTGTAAAAGATACTTATAAAGGCAAAGAAGTTAGTTATTACGTAGAAAAAGCTTACGAAAAAGTTGCCCGAAAAATATTTGGAATGACGCCTGAAATGATGGGCTTCTTTTCAAAAATACTCGGCTATGAATATGTATGGAATAAGTATTCCCAAATGACTGCAAGAGATTATGTAAGTGGTGCCATGGAAAATACAACTGCAGTACTACACCAGGAAAGTGCACAGCAAAATGCAAGAGAATTAGTAGATGGAAATCGTTGGGAAGATGTGATTGCACACGAATTATTTCATCATTGGTTTGGTGATCTTGTAACTACAGAAAGCTGGAGCAATCTTCCTGTAAATGAAAGTTTTGCTAATTATAGTGAATACTTATGGAGAGAATATAAATACGGAAAAGATGCAGCAGATGAACATGGTCTGAATGAAATTTTAGGTTATAACAGAGGTGATAATCCACAGAGAGATCTCATCAGGTTTTATTATCGTGATAAGGAAGACATGTTTGATGCCGTAAGCTATAATAAAGGGGGAAGGATCCTTCACATGCTGAGAAATTATACCGGAGATAGTGCCTTTTTCAAATCATTAAATCTATACCTCACTAACAACAAATTCGGAACAGGTAATGCCGATAAACTTCGTCTTGCTTTTGAAGAAGTCACCGGTAAAGATTGGAACTGGTTTTTTGATCAATGGTTTTTTGGCAGTGGTCATCCCGAACTTGATATCAGGTATAATTATGATGAAGAAACAAGGGTTGTATCTATATATGTTGACCAGGTACAACAATCTGATAAAGTATTTCGATTGCCATTAGCAGTGGAAATTTATGATGGACCAAAGAAAATTCGTTTTAATGAAGTATTAGAAAGCAGAAGAGATACTTTGCAATTTGTAGTAAATAAGAAACCAGACCTGGTGAACGTTGATGCAGATAAAATGCTGCTTGCTATAAAGACAGATCATAAAACACTATCCGAGTATATCCATCAATATAAATATGCGAAAACATTTTTAGACAGGAATGAAGCAATCGATTTTGCTATTGGCCAAATGAGAGAACCTTCAGCAGTTCAATTAATAAAAGATGCTTTGAATGATCCTTATTTTCTTATTAGGAGAAAGGCAGTGACGAACATATATGACTCGATATTAGATGCGACAACAAGAGCAAAGCTCGAAACTATGGCTGTAAAAGATCCTAACAGGATTGTAAGAGCTGATGCTATTGATATGTTAGGTAGTTTGAACGATGTAAAATATAGAACGCTCTTCTTACGAGGCGCAAAAGATTCATCTTACACCGTAGCAGCTTCTTCATTGATTGCTTTGTTGAATATAGATGAAGATGCAGGAGTAGCTTTATTGCCAGAATTAAAAAAGGATGCAAAAGGTGCTCTGGAAAATGCTTTGTCTATTGCAGAAATTTATACAAAAACAGATGCTGACTTTGAAGAAATGTACAGAGATTTTGATGAGGCTGCCGTGTTTGAAAAACTATCCAAGTTCAATACCTTTTTGTTATACCTCACTAAAGTTGATAATACTACTAACTTCAAAAAAGCAATTGATATGTTAGTTCAATTCCGTGAAAGACTTGCTCCTTTTGTACCTGGTTTTAAAGAGGCTGTGAACAAAGAATTCAATGCACTTAAAACAAGAAAGCTTGCAAGGAAAAATAAAGGCATTAATACTGCAGTTATTGATGAGCAGGTTGCTTATTTAGATAATGTGATGAAATAACAAACTGTAAACTCAGCAGGATATTTATAGCTAAAAAAATGGGCCGGAGTTGAAACTCCAGCCCTGATTTTAATCCGTACCCTATGAAAACTTTTTCAAATATAGATGTTATTAGATTTTATCCTAATGCGAGAACATTAAATCTGTAAAGATTTTTTGTCACCGTAATTTTACCCATCATAAATAGATTCAGTTTATAAACGAATTCAAAAATTCTTTATTACTGAACTTCTGAAATTTAATAACCAACAACTGTTAGTTTTTTATTTTGAAACGCATAATAAATGTTGATTGACACTCATTGCCATCTCTACCTTCCTGAATTTGATGCTGACAGGCAGGCAATGTTGCAACGTGCCCGAGACAAAGGTGTTCAGTCCTTTTATTTACCCGGAATTGATAGCTCAGTAATAGATTCCATGTTAGCAATGGAAGCTGCCTGGCCCCAGGAATGTTTTCCCATGATGGGATTGCATCCATGTTCTGTAAAAGAAAATTATAAAGATGAGTTGGTATTGATTGAACAATGGCTCAGCAAACGAAATTTTGTTGCTGTTGGGGAGATAGGGTTGGATTTTTATTGGGATAAAACTTTCCTTCAACAACAATACAATGCTTTCAGGCACCAGATGGAATTGGCATTACAATACAACCTGCCGATAGTTGTTCATTCAAGAGATGCAATGAAAGAATGTGTTGATACTGTTAAGCCTTATGCAGCTAAAGGATTAAAAGGCATTTTTCATTGTTTCGGCGATAGTCTTGATCTTGCAAAAGAGATCA
Organism: Bacteroidota bacterium; assembly: GCA_023386555.1. Lineage (GTDB taxonomy): Bacteria > Bacteroidota > Bacteroidia > Chitinophagales > Chitinophagaceae > JAEZDC01. The sequence continues at coordinate 5,834 of JAEWJK010000007.1, forward strand.
TTGAAATGGGTTTTTATGTCGGTATTGGTGGTGTGATCACTTTTAAAAAAAGTGGTGTGGCAGAAATAGTAAAAGATATCCCATTAGATTACATTGTACTGGAAACAGATGCACCTTACTTAACACCTGTTCCGTTCAGGGGAAAAAGAAATGAAAGCAGTTATATTACTTATGTAGCTGAAAAAGTTGCTGAGGTGAAATCAATCAGCGTTGATGAAGTGGCAGAGATTACAACAGCCAATGCAGCCAATATCTTTAAAGCAATTGGTTAACTATTTGCTCAAAAAGAATCTATCAATATCCTTATAAGACGAATTACCGTACATCTACGCTGTATAATTACTCAATCGAAATTTTTTATGACCTCTATCGTTTTTTCATATAGCTGAAAATCCTTTTTTTAAGCCTAAAATCTATCCTATATGAAAAATCGTTACAAATTAACGGTGTTATTGTGCACCATTTATTTCTCCTCTTTCGGCCAGAATAATTATCCAATGGAGACTGTTGGCAGTCCAACTACTTCCTGCATAGTAAATACTTATACTGGCTGGGCCAATAATGGCTTACTTACATTTACGGGTACATCAGAAGTTCAGAATGTAAATGCTTCAAATAATCTAAGTGCCAGTGGTGGCGGAAATGTTTTCTTCAACAATGTTGTTGGAACAAACCTGGAAATATCAGGTTTTGCTCCTACTTCTACTCCACAAAGCCTCGACATAACTTTTTCAATGCATGGTTATAATCCATCTAATTTAAATGAGTTGGTACTGGAGTACACAACAGATGGAACCAATTACATAGCTCTTCCATACAAGAGATTGTTCAGAAATTATCTTCCACCAACACCATGGGATGTAATGGTGAGTGATCCTTTGCCGGGTACGATCAATTTTACAAATCTTAAATTACGTTTCAGACAAACAAGCAATGTCCAGGTATTTCGAATTGATGATATCGAAGCGAGTTTCTATTTCACTTTACCTATCAAACTCATCAGCTTTAGTGCCTACAAAGCAAAAGCAGAAAACCAATTAAACTGGAGAGCAACATCAACTGATCAACATGAATATTTTGTTGTGGAGAAAAGTAATAATGGAAGAATCTTTACTCCTGTTGCTAATATGCAGGTGAAAGGAATTGGTGATCATACTTATAACTTCACTGATAATTCTGCTGGTAAAACATTCTACCGTTTAAAACTGGTTGATGTTTCCGGAAAAACGACTTATTCACCAATTGTATTTGTAAACGAAAAAGAAACGGGTACAGAAATGATACAAAAGGTTTACCCGGTTCCTGCAAAACAGTTGTTGAATACACAATTGCTAGATACTAAAGAGGAAACCATAACATTGAGTTTGTCAGATATGAGTGGCAGGATAGTATTGAATAAGAGTTTCTCCCTCACAAAAGGCATGAATAATTGTGCAGTTAATGTAGAAAAGCTAAAGGGAGGATTGTATATTTTAAAAATAGTTACCTCCGAAAATATCACTGCTACAAAATCCGTTATCATTCAATAACATCCATAAGAAGTTTATAAAAGACCGGCAACCACACCGGTCTTTTTTTGTTTACATGCTTCCCCCTATCTTTATTGCTTTAAGAATCCCTATATATGAATACAGTTATTGTACCGGTAGATTTTTCTGAAACATCATTGAATGCAGCAAGATATGCAGCCCAGTTATTGGTTGGCCATTATGGAGTGACAATGCTTTTATATCATCATTACAGCAAAGCTTCTGATGAAGCAGAATCAGAAAAAACATTGGAGGGATTAAAACAACAGTTGAATGAAAAGTTTACTGTGAACATAGATACTTTAGCACACCGTGGAGATGATTTCATTGAAGATCTTGAAAAAGCTGTTCGTCATAGAAGTGCTGACCTTGTGATCATGGGAATCACCGGAAGATCACCTCTAGGCCAGGTTTTGATTGGCAGTAACACTTTAAAGTTTGCAGAAACAAGAGCTTGCCCCGTTCTTATTATTCCTGAAGATTGCAGCTACAGGGATATCAAACATGCAATGCTTGCTTCAGATTTTAAAGATGTATTTAATACCACACCTTCTGCTCCTATAAAAGACTTTTTGAAAACTTTCAGACCACAATTGCATGTAGTGAATGTTGATCCTGAACATTACGTAGCGATCTCTGAACAATATTCAAAAGAACAAGTTGATTTTGAAGAAATGTTCAGCGAATTCAAGCCTGAGTTTTACTTCATGCGTTTATTTGATATTGATGAAGCATTAGGATTATTTGCTAAAGAAAAAAATATTGACCTGATCATCGCTATACAAAAACAACATTCATTCTTTGATAAGTTGTTTAAGAAAACAGGAACCACTAGGAAATTATCTTACCAGAGTGAAGTACCGGTTTTGGTGGTGCATGAATAATAATCTGTTGAATAAGCTGAAGATGTAATTTCTCTAAAAAGTTGAGAAATGTATTGTTGTACAAGAGTTCGACGCAAGGAAAGTTTCATTGAGAACTGAAGCTGGTCTACCAAAACTTCTCTTATTCACACCAACAGTGCATAAACCTGTGCAGAACGTAAGTAAGATTACAACTGCTAATCCTGCTGCAACCCATTCCTGTATTGACTTTCAGAAGATTTAATGACTTCAAGATTATTCACATTATCTGTGCAGAACCTCGTGCTAAACAAGTGCAGAACAACAAGCCTCAAAATTTGGAAACAGCTGTAATGATAAACTACCTTGTTGTTGTAATTGATGGTCGAGGTAGTAAAATTCATCACATCAATTAAAAAAGAAATAGGCAAAGAACATGAGCTTCGGCAAATGAATCTGAACATGTTTCCGTGAAATGGTATCCGTTAAAAGAGACTGTTTTACGAAATCCCGGAGATAACATTGATTTCGGTTAATGTAACAACCAGGTGTAAGTGCAGAACCCTTCAAAAGGTTTCGACTTACAAATCCAGCGAGATAACATACAGCTTCGGCAGGTATGATAACAAAACTGGTGTAAGATAATAGCTGTAAAAAGTTATTGATCTTACAAATCCAGGTGATAACATTGTTTCGCCTTAAAACGAAACATGATAACAACACTGGTTAGCGTTGAACCCGTAACAAGGTTCAGCACTAAGTACCTTTTGTAATTCACAGCTTCGGCAGGTGAAAAGCAGATGGTACGTTCAGAAGATATGTCCTACCGGACTATGCTGCTGAAAAACTTAAAAAAGCATTGGGTTAGTAAGTATGCGAAAGCGTAAGTGCAAAACCTGATGCTTTTTTATTTCAGATCATTGTATCGAATACCCAATCCTAATCACTAATTCCTCGCTCCTTCTTATCTTAGGTGCATGAGAAATATTTTTATCGCAGTTTCATTTATAATAACTGCTTCTGCTTCTGCTCAAACAATCATTCAAAGAGATCCTGAAATAGAAACAATGGTGAAAGAAGTTTCGGCAGATTCTCTCCGATCCTACATTACCAGCCTTGTTTCTTTTGGAACAAGAAATACGCTGAGTGCTCAAACAGGTAATAAAGGAATTGGTGCTTCGAGAAATTGGGTGCTCAGTAAATTCAATCAGTTTGCTTCAGGTACAAACGGAAGATTGACTGCTTATATTGATACGGTTACTTTGCAAGCTGATGGCAGAAGAATAAATGAACCTACACTTCTTGGAAATGTCGTAGCGGTATTAAAAGGTACTGATGTAAATGATGATCGTGTATTTATGATCAGTGGGCATTTAGACAGCAGAGCCAGTGACGTTATGAATGCTACCATTGATGCTCCTGGTGCAAATGATGATGGCAGTGGTGTTGCTGCTGTAATTGAATGTGCAAGAGTGATGAGCAAAAGAAATTTTCCGGCAACGATCATTTTTATTGCGATGAGCGGAGAAGAACAAGGGTTACTCGGTGCTAATTTTATGGCAGAAAATGCTAAAAAGAATAACCTGAATATTGAAGCATTGCTAAACAACGACATCATGGGTAGCAATCACAGCAATGAAACAAACATCATAGATAATACAAGAGTTCGTGTATTCAGTGAAAGTTTTTCTGTAACCGACACAGGAAGAGCTGCTTTAAACATTCGCAATCTGGGATTAGAAAATGATGGAAAAGCAAGACAACTTGCCCGTTATGTAAAAGAAATCGGTGAACGCTACGTAGATAATCTTGAAGTGATGATGATCTATCGTAATGATCGATTCTTACGTGGTGGTGATCATACTCCATTCGTAAACAGGAATTTTGCTGCAGTACGTATTACAGAGATGAATGAAAACTATAATCACCAGCACCAGGATGTAAGAACAGAAAATGGTATCCGCTATGGAGATTTGATAGAGTTTATGGATTTTGAATACCTTAGGAAGAATACAGCAATGAACCTTGCTAATCTTAGTAATCTTTCAAAAGCACCATCAATGCCACAGGAAGTAAAGGTTGACACAAAGAACCTTACCAATTCCACTTCCCTTTCATGGTTAGCACCAAAATCGGGCAAAGTAAAAGGTTACTATATTTTGATGAGAGAAACTACCAGTGCTGTCTGGCAGAAGAAAATATTTACTGCCCAAACATCTGCAAACATTCCTTATTCAAAAGATAATTATTTCTTTGCTATTCAGAGTGTAAGTGAAACCGGTAATGAAAGTTTAGCGGTAATACCAACACCGGCTCGTTAATTAACAGAACATCAATAAAAGCAGGTCTGATTTTGTAACTCTTATTTTTTATGAAAAGACTATTTATCTATTGTATGGCATTGATGGTGATGGGAAGTGGATGTAAAAAAAGTGAAACGGAAACCAATCTACCTGCACAACAGTTTCTTGATGTTGCATATGGAGGAGATGTTCAGCAAAAGATGGACATCTATTTACCTGCAGGAAGAACAACAGCAACAACAAAAGCGTTGATCCTGATTCATGGTGGTGCCTGGGTTAGTGGCGATAAAGTTGAAATGAACGATGCTATCACTACTTTCAAAACATTATTACCTGATTATGCTTTCTTCAACATAAATTATCGTCTTGCAACTACAGGTGGAAACTTATGGCCTACTCAATTAAACGATGTTGATGCTGCTGTGAATTTTATCATCAACCGATCTGATGAATATAAATTCAACAAAAACCTCATGGCAATTGGTGGAGCAAGTGCTGGTGCTCATTTGGCATTATTGCAGGCCTATAAAAGTAATAATGGAAATTTTAAAGCTGCAGTTGATCTGTTTGGTCCGACTGATATGAAAGACTTGTATAACACAAGTAATGCAAACACCCAGTTTGTACTTGGACTATTTATGGGTGGAATACCTGCAAGCAATCCTATAGCTTACACAAATGCAAGTCCTTTATTTGCTGTAAACAGTAATTCTGTTCCAACAATAATTCTTCATGGCACAGCAGATAACGTTGTTCCTGTTCATCAAAGTGATAGTTTGAACAATCGTTTGGCAAATGCAGGTGTAACCAAACAGTATGAAAAATATACTGGTGAAGGTCATGGTGTATGGAGCACTACCAACACCACTGATGCTTTCACAAAAATTGCTGCCTTTCTAAAATTGCATGTGAAGTGATAAGATTTGAATGCAGCACATTTAATGAATTATCCCCTCATCACCTGTATGAAATACTACATTTAAGAAATGAAGTATTTGTCGTTGAACAGAATTGTGTGTTCCAGGATGCAGATCATAAAGACCAGCAAGCATTTCATTTCATGGCTTTTATTGATAATGATCTTGCAGGATATACTCGTTTATTGCCAAAAGGTTTGACTTATACTGAAATGAGCATTGGTAGAGTAGTTACTTCTCCGAAGTATAGAAAAACAGGTGTTGGAAAAGAACTGATGAAAGCTTCTATCAAAAAATGTTATGAACTTTTTGGTGAAGGACCGATCAAAATAGGAGCACAACTTTACCTGAAAAAGTTCTATGAGTCGTTTGGGTTCGAGCAAATCGGTGAAGGTTATTTGGAAGATTGTATTCCGCATATTTATATGACTAAAAAGTAATCTCTACTTTTCTTCACAATAAGAAAGCAACTCCCTTACCTGTTCTACAATACTTCCGTATTTGATTGGCTTAATTACTACCGGAACATTTTGCTTTGCGAAATAAGCATTGTTTTTTTCCATGGCAGATGTTGTAAACACCACCACTGGAATATCATTCAGATCTGCATCTTTCTTTATTTCTGCTAAAGTCTGTTCGCCATCCATCAATGGCATATTCAGATCAAGAATTATCAAACAAGGTATTTGGCCTATCTGTTTCAACTGCTCCAGAATATACATACCCTTAATGCCATTATCGCCATTGATCACTTTATAAGAAGAATCAACATCTTTTATGGCACTCATCAATAAATCCCTGTCATCAGGGTCATCATCCAGGCAAACGATCAGTTTTTGCTTAGTCATATACTGCGTTAAAGATATTGTATTAGCATTTATGAATCTTCAAACTGCATTCCAATCGATCATTTTAATTCTAAAGCAAGAAATTTAGCAGTATGACTTCTTTTATTTCCTACCATTTGTTCCGGTGTTCCTTCAAACAAAATTTCGCCACCACCATCTCCACCTTCAGGACCGAGATCAATAATATGATCGGCTACTTTTATTACATCAAGATTATGCTCAATCACCAAAACAGTATTTCCCCTGTCAACGAGTTTCGTTAACACATCTAACAAGTGTTGAATATCCTGGAAATGCAAACCTGTAGTAGGTTCATCTAAAATGTAGAAAGTTTTACCTGTATCTTTTTTTCCTAACTCGGTTGCAAGTTTTACTCTTTGTGCTTCGCCTCCACTTAATGTTACAGCACTTTGTCCAAGTGTTATATAACCAAGACCAACATCCTGCAATACTTTTATCTTCCGGTATAAATAATGAACCGGTTGAAAAAACTCACAGGCTTCATCAACAGTCATATTCAATACATCACTGATCGATTTGCCTTTGTAACGTATCTCTAAGGTTTCCCTATTGTATCTTTTACCATTACACTTTTCACAATGCACATAAACGTCAGGTAAAAAATTCATCTCAATCACTCTTAATCCACCTCCTTCACATAAATCGCATCGACCTGCTTTTACGTTGAATGAAAATCTGCCTGCATTATAACCACGGATCTTCGCTTCAGGAACAGATGAAAATAAAGTCCTGATCTCTGTGAAGAAACCACAGTATGTTGCAGGATTACTTCTTGGTGTTCTTCCAATAGGTGACTGATCAATCTCAATCACTTTATCAATATACTCTAACCCTGTAACAGATTTGTACTGCATACAAGGATACTTACTGTTATAACAATGTTTCGAAAGAATAGGATACAGCGTTTCATTGATGAGTGTACTCTTTCCACTTCCGCTTACACCACTAACAACGATCAACTTTCCCAAAGGAAATTTTACAGAAACATTTTTTAGATTATTTCCTTTTACACCTTTCAATTCCAGCGATTTCCCATTACCTTTTCTTCTTTCCGAAGGAACCTCTATATTTTTTTCACCACTCAGGTAAAGTGCTGTTTCGCTTTTACTATTCAATACATCCTGTGGTGTTCCTGCTGCAACGATTTGCCCACCATGTTTGCCTGCTTTCGGACCAATATCCACCAAATGATCAGCAGCTAACATAATATCTTTATCATGTTCAACTACCAATACACTATTACCAATATTGCGTAGGTTTTGCAGTGCTTCAATCAAACGATGATTATCTCTTTGATGCAAGCCAATTGAGGGTTCATCTAAAATATAAGTGATGCCCTGAAGTTGAGAACCGATCTGGGTAGCTAATCTTATTCGTTGAGATTCTCCTCCACTCAATGTTCTGGAAGGACGATTCAATGATAGATATGTAAGACCAACATCTAGCAAAAATTGCAAACGCTCTCTTATTTCTTTTAAAACATCTTTGGCAATGATGTTTTGTTTATTGCTCAATTTTTCCTCAGCCGATTTAAACCAAAGCATCAGTTTATCAAGATTCATCTCACTCAGCTCAGAAATATTCTTCTCACCCACTTTAAACCATATACTTTCCTTTTTAAGTCTTGCACCATTACATGTTGGACAAGTCTTCAACTCCATGTATTTTTCTGCCCATTCTCTTAAACTGTCGCTGCTATTGCTTCCGGTAAACCATCTTTTTAGCATCGGAATGATGCCTTCAAATTCACCTTCATACACTGCTGAAGGATCTTCTTCAGTAAACTCATCGCTTTCTTCCAATTCACCGATTTCATTTCCATACAAAAGAATATTCAATCCTTTTTCTGAAATAGAACTGATCGGTTTATCAAGACTGATCTTATTCTTTTTACAAAGCTGTGCCACGTGTTGATACATTGCTGCTTCTCTTTCTTCACCCAAAGGTGCCACACCACCTTCTTTTATACTTAAACTTCTGTCAGGAAGAATGGCATCAATACTTGCCGAATACACAGCACCTAACCCTTTACATGAGGGACAAGCACCATAAGGAGAATTGAAAGAAAAACTATTTGGTGAAGGTTCTTCATAACTGATCCCTGTGTCTTCACACATCAACTGTTTACTGTATTGAACAATTTTTTCCTGGTCGTTTATCTGCAAAAACATCAAATCTTTTCCTACTCTTAATGTTTGCTGAACACTCTGACTTAAACGAACCTTCATGTCATCCGTTACAGGCAAACGATCAACCACCACTTCAATATCGTGAATCTTATAACGATCAACCTGCATTTTAGGAGTGATGTCTTTAACCTCGCCATCAACCCTGACTTTTAAAAAACCTTTCTTTCTTATCTCTTCAAATAATTCACGGTAATGTCCTTTTCTTCCACGAATCAATGGAGCAAGTAATGTGATCTTCTTTCCTTTGAACTTTTGGAAGATATTCTCAACGATCTCTTCTTCACTAAACTTCACCATCTTCTTTCCTGTGTTATAACTATAAGCCTCACCTATTCTGGCAAACAGCAACCGCAGAAAATCATATATTTCTGTAACAGTACCTACTGTTGAACGTGGATTTTTATTAGTAGTTTTTTGCTCGATGGAAATTACGGGTGACAAACCACTGATCTTATCAACATCAGGCCTCTCCATATCTCCAATAAACTGCCTGGCATAAGCACTAAAACTTTCCATATAACGTCGCTGACCTTCATTATATATTGTATCAAATGCGAGAGAAGATTTACCGCTACCACTTACACCGGTAAATACAACTAATTTATTTTTTGGAATAGTAAGATCGAGATTACGGAGATTATGTTCCCTGGCACCTATTACTTCTATTGTTTCTGATGTTTCATTCATATAAAGGTTGCCGAAGTTATGAAAACAGATATTCATTTGATGAGTAAGATTCATTAGTGTAAGGTTTAGCTCTTCACATATCCATAACAATTTTACACGCTGTTGTAAATGAATTATTTGAAGCAAAAGAGTGATCTAATGGCATGGTGTTTGGCTTTTTTCGGCAAATTGGAAATGATGAAAAGAATAATTGTAGGATTAATGGCTATCAGTTTTTTTACAGTCTCCTGTAAAAATTTGAACAAATCACAAAAAGGTGCAGTAATCGGAACAGCCGGAGGTGCTGCTGCAGGTGCAGTAATCGGTAAAGCATCAGGTAATACAGCCTTAGGGGCTATCATTGGTGCAACAGTTGGTGGTGCTGCAGGTGCAATTATCGGAAGACAAATGGATAAGCAGGCCGAAGAAATTGAGAAAGAAGTAAAAGGTGTGAAAGTAGAAAGAGTTGAAGAAGGAATTGTAGTTGAATTCAGTAACCAGGTTTTATTTGGATTTGACAGATCTGATCTTACATCTTCTGCGAAAACAACTTTAGACGATCTTAAAACTGTATTGCAGAAATATCCTGATACAAATATTGAAATACAGGGTCATACTGACAGTAAAGGTGCTGACAGTTATAATCTTGATCTTTCAGAAAGAAGAGCCACAGCAGTTGCTGCATATTTAAAAAGTGTAGGTATTGCATCAGCAAGAATTACTACAAAAGGCTATGGTGAAACTGCTCCTGAATATTCTAATGAGACAGAAGATGGTATGGCAAAAAACAGGAGAGTAGAATTTTTGATCACAGCTAATGAAAAAATGAAAGAAGCAGCAAAAAAACAGGCAGGACAATAAACAAGTATTTATTAAAACAGGAAATATGAAAAAGACGATCTTAAGTATTTTGGTATTAGGTGGTTTATTAAGTTTTGGTGAAGCAAAAGCTCAAAGCTTTGGATTAAGAGGTGGAATTAATTTTCAAAATCTAACAGGCAAAGACAATAACGGAAATGATTTCAGCAACAAACTTACTACTCGTTTTCATGGTGGTGTGAATGTTTCAATTCCGGTTGCAACAGATTTTGTTGTAAGACCAGAAGTATTGTATGTAGGGAAGGGTGCAAAATCACCTGCAGGAAATGATTATCGCATTAATTACATTGAAGTTCCGGTGAATCTGATTTACAAACCAAAACTTGGAAACGGTAACCTTATGTTAGGTTTCGGACCGTATGTAGGTTTTGGTGTAGGTGGCAAAGTAGAATTTACTAATGGAACCGAACATGATGTAAAGTTTGAAGAGAATGTAACCAATCCACAGGCTGGTGTTGCTTATTACAGGAAAACAGATGCTGGTGCGAATGTTTTAGGTGGTTACGATTTCGGAAGATTTTCAGTACAATTAAATGCTCAACTTGGTTTGGCAAACATGTATCCTGAATTTAATGGTGTTGAACCAAACGCAAAAATCAAAAACACAGGTTTTGGATTGAGTCTTGGACTTGATCTTTAATAAAAATGTTTTACATAGAAAAGTCCTGCAAATGCAGGACTTTCTTTTTGATTAGCCTTGAACTATTTTGCTGAAGCCGTCCACTTAAGCTCGTAAGTATCACATCCAAGATTATTAATATTCATTCTGAAAGTTCCTTCAGCGTTATTTCCTTTTATTATTGCATTCAGATCAAAACGCCATGCTGTTGAACCTCCGTTAGGTGGTTCTGAAATATGACCTGAGACTTTACCGTTCACAATATCGAAAGCACCGTCAGGACCTGTAGTTGTTTGTTCAAGTTTACCTGAGCATCTCCAATAACCGGTGAATGTGAGATTCTCCAGTTTTTTTCCATCAGCTGAAATATCAAAACTTATTTTATCACCTTTCATTCCATTGGAAATAACTCCTTCAAAATGTCTTGCCTTTGCAGCGGAAGATTTCTGTTCTGTTTTGGTTGGTGCTGTTTCTTTCTTAGTTGTTTTCTGACCATCACTATTACATGAAATAAGTATTAAAGATGCAGTTATTACCAGGCCATAAATTCTTTTCATTTCATTTATTTATCACAAATAAATAAAAAAGAAATTATCTTGAATGAAATAATACTATGTTCTCTTTTCTAAAAAAGAAAGATAAAAGACCTAAGGTTACAGATCTTGTTTTTGCCACTAACGCTGGTAAGTTACAGGCACTTTTAAATACAGCACACCAAAAACCAAAGCCTGTATTTGTAGCTTGGTTTGATGAGAGCCTTGAAGAATTACAGAAATATTTTGATCAGCATCAAATACAAGCAGAGATACTTACCTACCGGCAAATACATAGTGGTAATGTACAGACCAACGAAATAATTTTTATTGAACATTATCCTTTACACCAAAAAGAGGTAGAAATTTTCTCAACATTAGCCAGTAAGAATATTACTGTGTACTCCTCTCTTGATGAACCTTTGTTCAAACATTTTGGCGGTGAAAATATTTCTGGTTTGTTAAATAAACTCGGTTTGAATGAAAATGAAGCTATCAGCCATTCATTGATCACTTCATCAATCAAGAGAGCACAGGAAAAACTTGCAGAGAAAGTAGTGACTGAACATTCTGCAAGTAGTATGGAAGAATGGTTTCGAAAAAATGTATCATGATAACCTATGTTTTTAAATCAGTTTTGCAGTTTCTTTGCCGTTTAACATGCCCAGTCAAAAAGTAAAAAATGTTCTAAAGGTTTCGCTGAAGATAGCAATCACTGTTGTTTGTCTTTGGTATATCAGCACTAAACTTGATTTGACACATACTTTGGAGCTACTTGAAAAAAGTAATAAATGGTGGTTGGTTTTAGCTACACTGTTTTTTACCGTTTCAAAGATCATTGCTTCTTTCAGGCTGAATGTTTACTTCAGAAACATGGATGTGCAGTTAACTGAAAAGAAAAACCTGAAACTATATTGGCTTGGAATGTTCTATAATTTATTCTTGCCTGGCAGCATTAGTGGAGATGCTTACAAAGTGATCCTGCTGAAAAGAAGACATAATTATTCCGCTAAACTTTTATCTGCAGCCGTTTTGTTAGACAGGATCAGTGGTGTGATGGGTTTGGGAATTCTTGCTGTGATCTATTATTTCATTCTGCATCGTGGAGCTCATTATTCGTCCTGGTTCCTTGCAGCTTTGATACCTGGCATTTTCATTTATTATTTTGTAGTAAAGAAAATTTTTCCAACTTTTTTAAAAGGTATCTGGAAGACCTTTTGGCTGGGTTTATTGGTACAAGCAATTATTGTATTGTGTGCTTACTGCATAATGCAATCAATTAATATTTCAGATTCACAAACTGCTTACATATTTATTTTCCTGGTGTCGAATGTAGTGGCCATTCTTCCATTTACGATAGGCGGTTTAGGTGCAAGAGAAGTTGTATTTGTCTGGGGAAGTGACATCTTTCATCTGAATCATGCTGCTGCTGTATATATTAGCTTACTTTACTATTTCGTTATTGTGATCAATTCTTTTTTTGGTGTAAGATGGGTGTATAAAGACCCGTTGAGGGATGTCTGATTTCGGATATAAGATTTATTGCACCAGCTTGGAACCAACTCTTTAACTTCTGTTGTGTCACTCACTTGTACGTTCAGAACTTTATTCAACAGCCAGACGTGACAGCATTTAACCTGTCAGGTTTATTTATTTAGCATTGATAATTTTATTTTCAACGACTTTATCATTACTCATTTAACCTGACAGGTTTTTTATCAAAGGTTGTTATCAACACTCATCTTAACTTTACCCTATGGCAGCAACTACAAAAGAAAAGCTGAGGCTGGATAAATATTTATGGTCGATCAGGCTTTTTAAAACAAGGAGTCTTGCTTCAGATGCCTGTGAAAAAGGCAGGGTTAAGCTAAATGGCGTTTCTGCCAAGCCATCTAAAACAGTGAATGTTGGTGACGAATACGAAGTAAAAACAGAAGCCAGGAAATGGGTAATTAAAGTTGTGGACTTATTGCATAGCCGTGTTCAATATTCCGAAGCAATTAAATATTATATCGATCTGACTCCTGCTGAGGAATTAGAGAAAGCTAAATTCCATTCAGAAAGTTTTCATACAGGAAAACGATTAAGCAAAGTAGGACGGCCTACTAAAAAGCAAAGAAGGGAGATGGATGGCTTTATGGGTGAAGAGTAATTAATCTTTGAATTGTTCAGTAACGATCTTCAGTAAAAGAGTGCGACGCAACGAAAGCTCAATAACAGCACTAGCCTCTGCTCCATAATTCTCTTTTATCTTTGTTGCATGCAGATTGATATCATCAGTGTGGTTCCTGAATTACTGGAAAGTCCCTTTAGCCACAGTATCTTAAAACGTGCTAAAGAAAAAGGTTTGCTGGAAGTTAGAACTCATAATCTTAGAAAATGGGCCATCAACAAGCATGGACAGGTTGATGATTATCAATATGGTGGTGGTGCAGGTATGGTAATGATGTGTGAGCCTTTGGCAAATGCCATTGATGAATTAAGAAAAGAAAGAACATACGATGAGGTCATTTATATGACACCTGATGGTGAGAATTTCTCCCAGAAAAAAGCCAACCAGTTATCGCTGAAGAATAATATCATCATCATTTGTGGCCATTATAAAGGAATAGACCAAAGGTTGAGGGATGAATATGTAACAATGGAGATTTCGATTGGCGATTATGTATTAAGTGGTGGTGAACTTGCTGCAGCCGTAGTTGTGGATGCTATCGGACGACTGATTCCAGGTGTTTTAAATGATGAAACCTCTGCACTATTTGATTCTTTCCAGGACAATTTACTTGCTCCACCTGTTTATACAAGACCGGAAGAATGGAGAGGAATTAAAGTACCTGAAATTCTCCTCTCTGGCGATCCTAAAAAGATTGAAGATTGGAGATATGATGAAGCACTAAAAAATACACAGCATAAACGACCAGACCTTCTTGATCATTGATTAACTAGCCGCAAGAGGTATTTTGTGTCCGATAAGAGCATTGTTAAAGCTTTAACAAATAGCCACTTCAATTTATTGACTCTACATTTGTTGTATACGAAATCCAAGTCCTGAAATCCGTTTTTTAAATCCAATGTCGACGGAAAAACCAATTGAACACCATTGTTATTCAGCAGTATATGCTGATTGAATAGCTAACCAGAAAGACCAAACCGATTCAAATCCCGCTAAACCTTGGCGGGATTTGCATTTACAAAAAGTTGATCACATAGTTTTTCTTGTCCGATTTGGTTATAATGCAGTCTTATCGAAGCGATATTTTTTAATTAATCAATTAACCTTTGTAAAGTCGACCGTTGCAAACAAAATGAAAAACACAGTTTCCTTTAGCTAATCACTAACACCACAGGAAGCAACTAACAAAAAAGTCCCATCTAAGTGGGACTTTTTAAATTCTATCAGGCATACTAGTTTGCTCTATACCATTTTGCATCTACAGGTTGATTAACTGTAACAAAGCTGATGGTTGATTCCACAGCACCCATAGGAGTATCAATCTTCAGTTTGCCCGGAAACTTTACTCCTGCTGTTTCTTTATACTCGGAAAACTCCAAGGTAGCTTCCATTTTATCTGCTCTGCCTCCACCATTTGGCATCATAGAACCTAAGCCTGTCATTGCTACTGCAGTAGCTCCTTTAACAGTCATTGAGTTTACAAGACCAGTTTGTTTATCAATGAAATAAACTCTCTCATCTTTGTCTTTTTTTAGTTTGATCTTGTAAGATGCTTTTCCATTAGATTTTCCTTCACCAGCGAATTCGGCTGTATATCCTTTTGCAGCATAATTCACTAGCTCTGGAAAATAACCTTCACAAGCCATTTCAGATTTCATTGCTTTATATTCTTCCGGCTTTAGCTTTTGACGAATCTCCTCTGTACCGGTAAACTGGTTTGGCGGAATAATGATCCAACCAGAAGTATCTGTAAAAAGAGAGTAAGCATTACCAAAAAGCTCAGATGAAGTATTAGTTCTCGACAATTTATTTTCAACCTTAATATTGGTCATGGTGATATTGATCTCACCCATTGGAGTATTAAGATTGATCGTTCGTACATATTGAAGTGTATTGATAGCTTCCAGTTTATCTTTTCCGCCTGCTGCTGCAATATATTTATTGATCACTTCATCAGCCGTTTGTGCCTGCAAAACAAATGATGCAATCAAGGCAATTGCAACACTAAAGAACTTTTTCATAATTGGTAGATTGAGAAATTTGCTCAAATTTAGCTGAGTGTAATGGATGAAAATTTCCATTTAAACATTTTGTGACCAATTTAATAACTGCTTATGGCTTCAAACTTTAGTGTTAAAGGAAATCTTGTAGATGTATGGCAAAAAGATATCTATCCTGCTGAAATAGTAGTGGAAAATGGGAAAATAGCTGCAATCAATAAATTTCAAAAAGACATTGAACAAACAGGTTTTATCATTCCTGGTTTTATTGATAGTCATGTTCATATTGAAAGCAGTATGTTAATCCCGAGTGAGTTTGCCAGGCTTGCTGTAGTGCATGGAACGGTAGGAACGATCAGTGATCCTCATGAAATTGCCAATGTATGTGGAATGAAAGGTGTTGAATTTATGATTGATAACGGTAAAAAAGTTCCGTTCAAATTCAATTTTGGTGCGCCAAGTTGTGTACCTGCCACTGTTTTTGAAACTGCAGGTGCTGCACTTGATACTGAAGATGTAAAAAAATTATTGGAAAGAGATGAGATAAAGTACCTGAGTGAAATGATGAATTTTCCTGGTGTACTTTTTAAGGATGAGGAAGTGCTGAAGAAGATTGCTGCTGCACATGCTCTAAATAAACCTGTTGATGGACATGCACCAGGATTAAGAGGTGAACAGGCCAAGCAATATATTGATGCCGGTATCAGCACCGATCATGAATGTTTTACTGCTGAGGAGGCTTTAGATAAGTTGAAGTATGGAATGAAAATTCTCATCAGGGAGGGAAGTGCAGCAAAGAATTTTGAAGCATTAGCGGATCTGTTGAATGATCATTCTGATATGATGATGTTCTGTAGTGATGACAAACATCCTGACAGTTTATTAGAAAAACATATTAACCAGTTATGTGCAAGAGCAGTTGCAAAAGGCATTGATGTTTTTAAAGTGTTGCAGGCAGCATGTGTAAATCCGGTTTCACATTATAAGTTAGATGTTGGTTTATTAAGAGAAGGTGATGCAGCAGATTTTGTTTTAGTGGAAGATCTAAAAAATTTCAAAGTTTCTCAAACCTATATTAATGGGGCGTTAGTAGCCGAAAGTGGAAGATCGTTTATTGAGTCGGTTTCAGAAACAGCCATCAACCAGTTTGATTGTAATGAGATAAAATCAGATGATCTGATTATACTCAAGAATGAATATCCAAATGATAATGGAAATATTCCTGTTATTGAAGCGTTAGATGGACAACTGATCACCAATAAACTAATGTTATCTGCAAAAGAAGTTGATGGAGCATTGGTGAGTGATGTTTCAAACGATGTGCTGAAAATGGTTGTAGTTAACCGTTATAAAAATGCACCGATAGCCAAATGTTTTATTAAGAATTTTGGTTTGAAGAAAGGTGCTTTGGCATCCTCAGTTGCTCATGATAGTCATAATATTGTTGCCGTAGGTGTTGATGATAATAGTTTAGCTGAAGCAATCAATCTGGTGATAAAAGAGAAAGGTGGTGTAAGTGCTGTTGGTGATGCATCAAAAGTTTTGGGATTACCTGTTGCAGGATTAATGAGTGCTGATGATGGATATGAAGTAGCAAAAGCTTATACTGAAGTTGATCGTATGACCAAAGAAGAACTGGGCTCAACTTTAGCATCACCATTTATGACCTTAAGCTTTATGGCTTTGCTGGTGATTCCACATTTAAAGCTGAGTGATCTTGGTTTATTTGACGGAGATAAATTTGAGTTCGTATCTGCTCAGTAATGAACTGAACGTACAAGTCCCGATGTAAAATCGGGATTCCGACTTTACGTCGGAAAGTGACACAACAAAAGCTAAATAGTAGCAATACAGCTAAGTAAATACTAACCTTCCACTTTAGCATCTAAAACGGTCATCGTCATGCTATCAGTTCCTTTTGGAGCAAAGTATTTGCTTTTGAATTTTACATTATTGTTGGGCGGAACGATTTCGTAAATAGTTTCTTTATTTTCTTCTAACAAAACACCTGTTTTACTGAAGAATGAAATTTTCAACTGCACATCTTTATAGGTACAAACCGAAGCCCTGTTACTGATAGTGCCCCTGATAACTGTTTGTCCGATGATATTCTTTTTATCTGAGCTGGTGACAACCAGAAATTGCTCTGGATTCATCTTCTCTTTTTCTTCAAGACTTACCTTAGCTTCTTCGTAAGTAGCAGTATCAAACTTTGTTTCTGTTCCGCCACAAGCAAACAAAAAAGTAATCAAGACTAAAGAAAGTAAACGAGCCATAGCAGTTATTTTACTTCTTAAAGTAACAACATCAGGTTCATACTTTTTGTTAATAGTAAAAAAAAAGACCAGCCTGGAAAGGCCGGTCGGTTCACCTTATTGCTCACCATTTACCGCAGATTTGCAATCTTTTGATCTTTCGGATATGTTACCGAATAACTGAATTTATATTTTTTGCTTTCGCCTGGTTTTAGATTGATCTTCCAGTTGAGCGTACCCAATTCTTCGTTCACTTCTGCATCACCTTTCTCTTCCAGTTTCACCACCACATCTTTCATTTTACTGATCGGGAACTGATCTTTCAGTAGCATAGATGCTTCTTTACTTTTATTGTTGCGAACAGTGATTTCGTAAGTGAATGTTTCCGTTTTGGTATCACCTTTTACTTTCGATTTGCTGAACTCTTTTACCAATACTCTTTTTACCGCCATTCTTTTATCTCTTCCGAGAGAAAGATTCAATGTATCCATCGTAGTATTCGGATCGATGAATGATTTACCGAGATATACGTTATCCATTATGATATTTGCATCGCCAGGTAGCAGATCAAGATTTTCCCAGTTACTTATTTCTGCAAGCAGAAAAGCATCTTTATCGAGTTTAGGAACAGCATAGTGCTTATAGGTTGCATTCAGCTTTTCTTCTTTGATGGCTACACTATAACTTTTTCCATCACTTGGAATATCATAAGGCAGATCAATTTCAAAACTGGTGTTCAGCTGACTTTCATTTAGGGTCAGATAATCACTCACATCATCTTTTTCTTCACTCACATTTGAAGATGTAACTACTGCATCCAATTCAACTTTTTGTATACTCTGGGCTCTGTTATAATTTGCTGCAGCACTTCTTGTAGCCATTTCTTTATACACCTGTGGACTATACATCTGCAGGAATAAAGGATTTAGAACCGGATATACATTTCCCTGGTTTGGATTACTGGTACTGAGCGTTAGTTTTACCTGCTTCCAATCTAATCCTGTCGTTTGTGTTACCGCAGCTTTATAAGCAAGTTTGAATGAGTTATCGATAGACTTCACTCTCATATCATAGGTTGGTATCCATCCTGCTCTTTGAGTGAAATAAGATATGCCGATGTCAGCTGTACTCACTTGCTGAGCCATCACCTGTAAAATCATTTCACCCACAATCTTTGATGCATTGCCGCCATTCTCCTGACGTAGATAATAGATTCTCGTATTTAATTCAGTTAACTGCTCTGTAAGACTTTCCTTTCGTGTTTGTATCGAATACAAAGCATTTCTGTAAGACTGAACTTTGTTTGTATAAAAATCAAGTAGTTTGATCAATTCTGCTGTTGTAAGATTTTTATTTGGGGATGATGAATATGTTTCTATAAGCCTTGATGTTTTGTCTAAAAGATCAGTGGTGATTGTTCCTTCATTCGTTGCTGAAGCCAACAGTTTTTGAAATTGCTTAATACTATCCTCAACCAGTTTTATGGCAGGATTTACTTTCGTCAGCACAACCGTTTTTGTATTGAACCTGTAAGAAAGCAACACAAGATTTTCAGGCACTGATATTTGTATTGTATTAGGGTCAATTGTATTACTGATATTCTCAACTACTATCTCCTGCGAACCATTTTGCACCGAAGCTTTCGTGGTGTGTGTCAACTCGGCTCCGTAACCATAATACACATTGGCATTGGTGAGTTTTGAAGAAACCGTTATTTGTTGCTGGGCTGTTACTGTAAATGTTGAAAATCCTAAAAAAGCTGCCATCAAACCTTTCATCTCTATATTTTGAAGGAAGGATGTGGCTTTGTTTAGGATTACATAAAAAGAGAAAAATATTTTTTATACCAGCTAAGGAATATATAGCATTCCCGAAACTTCGGGATTGTGTCGCAAATCGACGAAGGAGATTCACCGAAACCAAAATATAAAATAAATATTCTGAGGGACTCACTTGTACGTTCCGAACAACTATCCACTATAAACTATCAACTTTCTTAAGCTTCCTGTCCTATCCAAACAGCACCACCTATACTATCTCTTATAGCTCCAGTTACTGAAGAAAGAACGGTATTCTGCTCTCTCCATCTTAAAATACCCAACAAAGCCATCACCAGTGCTTCTTTGTAATCGACAATATTGTTCTCTGGAACAACAACAGTAACATTTAAAGCTGCTAACTGATCTTGAATTCTGCTCACCAGGAAATTATTATGAGCACCACCACCGGTTATAAGAAGTTGGTAGTTGTTATTTGTTCCTTGATCGAGAAATCCTTCAATAGATTTTCTTATCTGTATAGCTATATGTTCAACATAAGTTCTTAAAGCATCGGCAATATTATCCTTCGGCAATAATGGAAAAACTTCATCCGTTCCAAACTGGTTAGCCAATGATCTCGGATACGACTGTTGATAGTAGCCTAATCCATTCAATTTATCTAACACTTCATTTAACACATTACCTTTTGATGCCATGTCGCCATTTTCGTCAAATGATTTTCCAGACAAAGCACTTAGCATATTCAACACCCGGTTAGCCGGACAAACATCAAATGCAATATATTCATCATCTTTTCTATACGACACATTAGCAATTCCGCCGATATTTAACAATAATGGATAATCAGCAAACAACAACTTCTCGCCCATTGGAACAATCGGTGCTCCTTGTCCGTTTAAAGCAATATCTAAAGCCCTTAAATCACTCACAACATTAATTCCGGTTGTGGCAGCAATAGCAGCACCATCACCTAATTGAGCAGTCATTTTTAAATGCGGTGCATGAAAAACAGTATGACCATGAGAAGCAATGATCTGCACCTGGTGCTGCAAATGATGAGCATCAATGAATTTGTTAACCTGTTCTCCTAAATATCTTCCGAAAGACGTGTGCAGCAACAGGTAATCATAAGCAGAAAGAGAAGTGGCTGATTGCAATTTTTCTTTCCATTCATCTTCAAAAGGGTAACAATCAGCTGCTTTTATGTCGTATGACCATTTACCTGCCTGCTCTGTAAATTCTGCAAATACGATATCCAATCCATCTAAAGAACTGCCACTCATTAAGCCGATAGCCCGGTAAAACATAAATTTCTAATTACAGGTTTCAGGTTTTAGTTTTGACCCGCCAAAACTACTTCAATTACTTTTTGTTATGATCGTAAACTTAAGTGAACAACATAGCCTCGTAAGCAACTGGGTTTCTGAATTGAGAGACATTACTGTACAGAACGATAGAATGCGTTTTCGTCGTAACCTTGAACGTATTGGCGAGATTGCAGCCTACGAGATCAGCAAGATACTACCCTATACAGAAAAAACTATTGATACTCCACTTGGTACACATAACAGCAGGGTGTTATTAGAACAACCGGTATTGGCAACTATTCTCAGGGCCGGGTTGCCTTTACACAATGGCATGTTGAATTATTTTGATAAAGCAGATAATGCATTTGTATCTGCATATCGTAAACATCATAGAGATGGTTCGTTCGAGATCAGCATGGAATACATGAGTTGCCCTGATCTTAATAACAGGATTGTAATTATCAGTGATCCGATGCTGGCAACAGGAGCTTCTCTTGTAAAGACCGTTCAGTTCATGAAAGAAGAAGGTTCTCCAACTGAAATTCATATTGTTGTAGCCATTGCATGTACTGTAGGAATTGAATATGTAAGAAGAGAGGTTGGTGAAAATGTAAGAATATGGTGTGGTGATATTGATGATGAACTGACTGCAAAAGGATATATCGTTCCCGGACTTGGTGATGCCGGTGATCTTGCTTTCGGACAAAAAATGCAATCGTGATTCTCTCGCAGAAAACGCTGAACACACGGAATTTTTATGAAAGCAGTATCTCATTTTTGATTAGGCTAGTGACATAAATTTTTTCTGCGAATTCCGCGTTTTCTGCGAGAACTCAAAAAAGTTAAAATCCAAGGCAGCGAATTTGCCCTTCATTATTTCTTTATCTTAGTATTTCCTCATCATGAAAAAGACGCTGCTGTTTATATTTCTTTCTGCTTATAGTTTTATTGGCTATGCACAGGATCCACATTTCTCTCAATTCTATGCATCACCATTAACATTAAACCCTGCTTTTGCCGGAAAATTTAATGGTGATATTCGTGTTGCTGGTATTCATCGTAATCAATGGCCAACAATCAACCGTGCTTTTGTAACAACCAGTGCTGCTGTCGATTTCAGGATCATGAAAAATCATATTGCAGAAAATGATACCTGGGGTGTTGGATTGATGGGTTTCAGCGATCAAAGTGCTAATGGTGCAGTAAAATTCAATTATGCATCTGTTGGTACCGCTTTTCATAAAGGTTTGGATGAAGAAGGTTACCACCAGATTGGTGCTGCTTTCCAGGGAACGTATGCTAACATGCTCATTAATGTTACTAATTTGAAATTCCTGGACCAGCTTACGCCTTATGGATTTACAGGAACGACAACTGAAGTGTTTAATAATAACAATTTAAAGAACAGCTATTTCGATTTCAATGCAGGTGTTTTATATAACGGAAGCACAACCGATCAGAATAATTTTTATTTCGGTGTTAGTATGTATCATATCAATCGTCCGAAACAATCTTTTACCGGTGCATTCTTTTTATTAAATCCAAGAACAACTATTCATGGTGGTGGTTATTTTCCTGTAGGACAAACCGGCACATTACATTTAAGTGGATTGTTTAGCACACAGGGAAAAGCTTCAGAAGCATTGATTGGTGGTGCGTATCAATTTCTGGTTTCAGAGCAAACCGAAAAACCTACTTCATTTTATGCCGGAGGTTATATGCGTTTTAATGATGCTATTATTCCTTATGTTGGACTAGAGTTCGGAAGCTTCCGACTAGGTGCCACTTACGATGTAAATACTTCTAATCTAAAATCGGCTTCTAATAGTCGTGGGGGTATTGAAATTTCACTTATCTATATTAAGAAAGACCCTGAAAGTACAGGAGTAAATTGTCCGAAGTTTTAATTTTTATTAAGTCGGCTTCAGAAAGTATAGCATCGTTCCTTGCGTCGCACTCTTGTGCAAAAGATCATTGGTCGGCTGAACAAAGTTCAGAACGTACAAGTGAGTGACACAACAGACGGTGATTAAAGATTTGAAGCTGGTCAAAGTAATTTAAACATTCACCTTCTCAGCCATCAACTGCTGAACAAGTTTTTCCAACTCCCAAACTCTCTTTTCCAGTTCAGGAAGATTACGTGTTACAGCCTGGCTACGAAGTGCAGAAGTATAATCTGAAGCTGGAGAACCTGTAACAGAGGTATTGGGATCTTTTATTGATTTACTTACACCACTCTGTGCATTGATCTTTGCTCCATCAGCAATGGTTATATGACCAACAATTCCTGCCTGTCCACCTATCTGTACATATTTGCCGATCTTGGTACTTCCACTTACACCAGCTTGTGCAGCAATAACAGTGTGATTTCCTACTTCAACATTATGTGCAATCTGGATAAGGTTATCAAGCTTGGCACCAGACTTTATTAATGTAGAACCCATTGTGGCTCTATCGATCGTTGCATTAGAACCAATCTCCACTTCATCTTCAATAATAACATTACCGATCTGGGGAACTTTTTTATAAGTACCATCGGCTTGTGGTGCAAAACCAAAACCATCACCACCAATTACTGAGCCTGCATGAATAGTTACATTTTTTCCAACAATACAATCGTGATAAATTTTCACTCCAGGATGAAGAATAGTATTATCACCAACCGAAGCATTATCACCTATGAATGTTCCGGGAAAAATTTTTACGTTGTTGCCTATCGTAACCTTGTCTCCGATATAAGCGAAAGCCCCTATATACACATTCTCACCCAGTTCAGCAGTAGGTGCAATAAAACTTGGCTCCTGTATACCACTCAACTGTTGAGTAGCCATCTGCTGGTATTTGTTTAGCAAGATGGCAAAAGCACTGTAAGCATCTTTTACCCTGATAAGTGTGGCTGAAATCGGCTCTCTTAATTCGTAAGTATCGCTGATGATAATAATCGAAGCACCTGTTGAATAAAGAAAATCTTCATATTTAGGATTAGCCAGGAAAGCCAGGTTACCTTCTTTTGCTTCTTCTATTTTAGAAAAAGAAGATACTACGGTTTCGGGATCACCTTCAACCTTACCGTTAATTAAAACTGCTATCTGTGCTGCACTAAATTCCATACGATTTTTAGAGTCATTTTGTCATTTGTCATTAAGTCAATCTGGTAGACCAAGTTTATGGAAAGTTAATGACCATTGACTTTGTGACTCTAAATGACTACCCTAATGAACAAATGTAGAATTTTTTTACAGGTGTGGAAAGGTTTTGGCTAATTAAAGCATTGTCAATTGATGTTATATCTTTTATGGTTCCATCTTTAAACAGGATATTGATACGTTCATCTGCCTTTTGATAAGTTGTATTGCTTGCCTCTCCTGTAAAACAAAAATAATTCGCTTCTTCCCATGACAAACTATAAGCTTTAATTGCTGCCTCTTGCTTTTCTTTTATCAATTCTTTGTCAAACGCTTCACCCTGGAATTTTGTTTTATACAAAACTCGTTTTAGCAAGTTTTTACAAAGCAGGCTTAAAACTTTATCGCTATGATTACTCCAAACCTTTATTGCATGCATTACATCATGATCATCTAACAGGCAGAAATTTTCAAGAATCAACTGCTGATCTGATTTATCGTAACCTGCCAGGAAGAAATCAAGTGGAGATCCTGTTTTTAAAGAATTATCATCAGCTATAAAAATTTCCTTTACTCTTTCCATGATCTTCACCAGCATCATCTCTGCAGCAAGAACAGTTTTGTGCAAATAAACCTGCCAATACATTTGCCTTCTTGCCACAAGAAATTTCTCAACACTGTAAATACCTTTTTCTTCCACCACTAATTGATTGTTATGAACACATAACATTTTTACAATACGATCATAACCAATCACACCTTCACTAACACCGGAATAAAAACTATCCCTGGTGAGGTAGTCCATTCTGTCAACATCTAATTGTCCGCTGATGAGCTGATGCAGAAATGGCTTGTGGTATTTATTGGTAAAGATCTCAATGGCAAGTTGAAGATCACCATTCATCTCACTGTTCATCTGTTGCATGATCTTCAATGATATGTCTTCATGATGAAGATCTTTGATCAAAACATTTTCCAATGCATGAGAAAAAGGACCATGACCAACATCGTGCAATAAAATGGCTGCTTTTACCGCTACCTCTTCTTCTGCTGAAATATCTATTCCCTTCCCCTTTAATTCAGAAATGGCATTACACATTAAATGATATGCTCCCAATGAATGATGCAATCTTGTATGTGTGGCACCAGGATATACTAACTGTGCCAATGCCATCTGGCTGATGCGTCTTAATCTCTGGTAAAAAGGATGAGATATTATTTGAAAAATTAAAGGATGATTTATAGTGATAAAGCCATAAACAGGATCATTGATTATCTTACGCTTCTGCATGTTTCTGATATGTTAAATAAGCCGCTTTGGCTGATGGCAAATGTACTAATGCAATTGGATAGTGTATATTCGATTTCAGGCTCACTAAAAAACTACCACATAGAACTAACTTCTACTCTTTACTTTTTCGGTTGAATTATTGCTGATAAGTTTGCTGTTGAATAGTGACTGTACATTTAAAAGTGCATGCACACCGTTTGAGTTTCATTTGATCATTCATGTACAGAAAGTACAAGTGAGTGACACAACGAAGTTCAATAGCATTCCTGCAGCCTGTTACCAAATCTCTAAATGAATTATTATGTCGTTAGCAAAAATTTTATGGGTAGATGATGAGATAGAAAGTCTTCAGTCGCAGAAAATATTTTTAGAGAATAAAGGTTATGAAGTACAAACACTCACCAATGGTTTTGATGCGGTAGAATTTGTAAAGGACAATATTATAGATGTGGTTTTGTTGGATGAATCGATGCCGGGCATTACAGGTTTGGAAACATTATCCAGAATTAAAGAAGTGAATTCGGCAATTCCTGTGGTGATGATAACCAAGAATGAGACAGAGAATGTAATGGATGAAGCTATCGGTAGCCAGATAAGCGATTATCTTATTAAGCCGGTGAATCCAAACCAGGTATTATTAAGCTTAAAGAAGATCATTGATAATAAACGACTGGTGGCTGAAAAAACAACCACCGCTTACCAGCAACAGTTTAGAAATCTTTTCATGGCATTAAACAGTAATCCTGATTACAACGAATGGATGGAGATTTATAAGAAGCTTGTTTATTGGGAGCTTGAAATGGAGAAAAGTGATAGCCCTGAAATGATGGAAATACTGGCTTCACAAAAAGATGAAGCTAATGCCGAGTTTTTCAAATTTGTCTCAAAGAATTATGCAAAATGGGTGAATCCAAAGAGTGATGAAAGCCCGATAATGAGTCATAATCTTTTTCAGTTCAAAGTGTTTCCGCATGTTGAAAAAGGGACATCTACATTTTTTATCCTTATTGATAATCTAAGATTTGATCAATGGAAGGCAATTCAGCCGATGTTTGCTGAGAATTTTAGAATACAGGAAGAAGACAGTTTTTACAGCATACTTCCAACAGCTACACAATATTGTCGCAATTCCATTTTTGCAGGCTTACTTCCGGTTGATATAGAAAAGCAATTTCCTAACCAGTGGAAAAATGATGAAGAAGAAGGTGGTAAAAATTTATACGAAGAAGAATTTTTTAAAGGGCAGTTGAAGAGATTAAAAAAAGAAGAAATAAAGTATAGCTACACAAAAGTGCTGAATCATAACGATGGCCAGCAATTGGTGAATAATATTCATAACCTGTTGAATAATGATCTGAATATTATCGTGTACAATTTTGTTGATATGCTAAGCCATGCAAGAACAGAAATGGAAGTGTTGAAAGAATTGGCAAGTGATGAAACAAGTTATAGAAGCATCACGAGAAGTTGGTTTGAACATAGTCCGTTGAACCAGGCTTTGAAAAAGATTGCTGATAAAAACATAAAGATCATTCTTACAACGGATCATGGAAGTGTTAGGGTAAAAACTCCATATAAAGTTGTTGGTGATAAGCAAACGACTACCAATCTTCGATATAAACATGGCCGAAACCTGAATTACGAACAGAAAGATGTGCTGGCATTCAGGGATCCAAAAGAAGCAGGATTGCCGGTTCCAAATGTGAATTCTTCTTTCATTTTTGCAAAAGAGGATGGTTTTTTATGCTATCCAAATAATTACAATCATTATGTGAATTATTATCGTAATACGTTTCAGCATGGTGGTGTGAGTATGGAAGAAGTAATTGTACCGCTGGTTAAAATGACGAGTAAATAACGGTTGGCAGGAAGAGATTGTGAATAATTTGAGCGTTAATCAGCCCGTCAACCTGTCTACTAAGATTAAATTTGCCTGTCCAAGGTTGTGATGACCATTGACCATTGACCATTGACCATTGACCATTGACCATTGACCATTGACCAATGACCATTGACCATTTAACAATGAACATTT
>JAEWJK010000018.1 GCA_023386555.1 Bacteroidota bacterium
AAAAAATACTGTAAAGCTAAATCAGTACTATTGTAAATATTGTAAAGTTCCACTAGTACTAAGAAGAATACTGTAAAGCCTATGCAGTAATAATCAAAAGGTGTAAAGCTTTTTCAGTACAAGACACCTTATACCTAAGTCGTAGATACAACGTACCTGCCTTATACCTACGCCGTATCTACAAGGGGGTTACGCCGTAGTTAAGCCGATGTAAGCCGTATATTGCTTTATAAACTTGCCTCAAAATGTCTTGCCTTTATTAGTTATCGGCCACAAAGGTCTGCCGTTACAGGAACCTCCCTGCCAGTCCATTGCATCTTGAGCCATAGTCCCTTCCTATCCTCGTCATACATGATTGCATACCGGTAACATTCTAAACCGGGTTTCACGCATTATTCATACAGGTTCAAATACATACTGTGAAACATAAATGACCCCTCTAATATTTAATTTGTTATTTCCGCCTTTATGGTTGCCTGACAACAAAGGTTTATTGTTATAGGTTGCTGCCATAAAAACAAACAGTACAAGTGAGTGACACAAGGAACGATGCCATAAAATTCAACAGCTGGCAAAACAATATCAATACTTCAACATCTTTTCAATTCTTGACACTACCTTTTCAGTAGTTGGCAACATAGCAGCTTCTAACGCAAGATTAATTGGCACTGCAGGTGTGTTTAAAGCACCCATCACCTCCACTCTTGCATCTAAGAAATGGTAACATGCATTGGTGATACGGTGAGCCAAAGCTTCGGAGAAAGAATTGTTTTGCTGCTCTTCGGTTAATACCATTACCCTTCCATGTTTCTTTCCACTTTCAAAAACCAGTTCCTCATCTAAAGGATACAATGTTCTCAAATCTATGATCTCAACCTGTCCCGGGAAATGCTGTGCAGCAGCTTTCGCCCAATACACGCCCATTCCATAAGTAACAATGCAGAGTGATTCACCATTTTTTATTTTATCAGCATCGGCATGTAAAACAATATTGCCTTTGCCCAATGGTAGTAAATAATCTTTCGCTGGCTCGATTGTTTTTGCATCTTCTGTGCCTGGCACTTTACTCCAGTACAAACCTTTGTGTTCTAACATCACTACAGGGTTCGGATCATGAAATGCAGCTTTCATCAATCCTTTCATATCTGCAGCATTGGATGGATACACTACTTTAATGCCTTTGATGGTGAGTAATGTACTTTCTACACTGCCACTGTGATAAGGACCACCACCACCATAAGCACCAATCGGAACTCGCAACACCATTTGAATGGGAAACTTACCCATCGAGAGATAAGAAGATTTGCTGATCTCTGTTACCAGCTGATTCAATCCCGGGTAAATGTAATCGGCAAATTGCACTTCAACAATTGGCTTCATGCCCAAAGCAGATAAACCAATCGTAGAACCAATGATGTAAGCTTCCTGTATAGCAGTGTTGAATACACGATGATCGCCGAACTTCTCAGCCAATGTTGCAGCTTCTCTGAATACACCACCTAATCTTCTTCCAACGTCTTGTCCGTATAAAATGGCTTCCGGATGATCCTGCATGATCTCTTCCACTGCATGCAAAGCAGCATCTACCATTATCGTTTTCTCCCCACCTTTTGGTGAACGATTCCCTCTTTCTTCTTTTATAGGAGTTGGTGCAAACACATGATCTAATACTGTTGCAGAATCAGGATCCGGTGCTGATTGTGCTTTGGCAAACGCATCAGCCACTTCATTTATCGCAGATGATTCTATGTTGTTTAGTTCATCTTCATTTACACCTGCATTGATGAGTTCTGCTTTTAACTTCGGATATGGATCATCCAAACCATGTTTATCCAGGTCTTCTTTAGAACGATAAAACTCTTTCCGTACACCACTGGTATGATGACCTAACAAAGGCACTGTTGCATGAACAAGAATAGGCCTTCGCTCTTTTCTTGCATAAGCTGTTGCCTCGGTTAATGTTTGATAGCTTTGAGAGAAGTTGCTTCCATCACATTGTATTCTTGCCAGACCTTTAAATCCTTCGGCAAACTCAAAAGCATTCATGGCTCTTGCTTCATCAACACTAACGCTGATGCCCCATTGATTATCCTGAACTAAGTAAACAATCGGTAACTGTTTGAGTACAGCAAATTGAAACGCTTCACTCACTTCACCTTCGGTGATGCTGTTATCGCCAAACGAGCAAACAACAATTGGTAGCTCACCATGTTCACCTTTCTGTAATAATGATTGATTGTATCTCTCTAAATACTGTATGCCTTGAGCCAGACCGGTTGTAGGAATTCCCTGCATA
This sequence comes from Bacteroidota bacterium, assembly GCA_023386555.1. Lineage (GTDB taxonomy): Bacteria > Bacteroidota > Bacteroidia > Chitinophagales > Chitinophagaceae > JAEZDC01. The sequence goes on from JAEWJK010000018.1 coordinate 2,297, forward strand.
CCTGTTGCACTGCTTTGGTGAATGATGCCGGGTCTTTTTCCATCTTTATTGGAAGGATGGCAATAGTAAGAACGGCCACCTGAAAAAGGATCATCTTTCTTAGCCAATAACTGCAACATTAATTCGTAAGGAGAAAAACCAACAGACAACATGATGCTGTCATCCCTGTAATACGGACTAACCCAATCGATACTTTTTAATTGTAAACCGGTAGCTATTTGAATCGCTTCATGACCTCTCGAAGTAGAATGAACATATTTGCAGATCTGCCTGTTGGCATCATATATCTCGGCCATTGCTTTGGCAGTAGCCATCAACTTAAAAGCCCTGAGTAAAATATCCGTATTCACCATGGGCTGCAAATATCTGTTTTGCTGAGATGAGTTGAAAAAGAAATTTGGACGCAAAGAACACTTAGAATACCACAGAGAACACAAATGGATTTTAGAAAAAGGATTACTAAGAAAAGATAAATGCTAAAACTTGGGCTCAAATACTTGCACTTTCAACCAGTATTCACATAAGCGGCCTCTTTCCTTCCGGTTCCGACAAAGTCGGAATTGAAAATTTGCCGAAGGCATAAATTTTTAAAGGGAGGAAAGCAGCCTCGTTGTGGATACGAAGCCATGCGGCTTGAGCAAAAGAAACATAATTAGCTTTTCCTATTATAGTAGTAGAAGATACAATCGAAGGTGTGTCAGACACCTAAAAAGACTTTTATTTCACCTCTAACTCAAACATCTTTTCTTTCTCCAGGAATCCTTCAAGAAAATCTCCTACCACACATTCTCCAACTCCTGCCGGTGTTCCGGTGAAGATGAGATCACCAATATTCAAAGAAAAATATTGAGAGATATTTTCAACCACTTTATTAAAACTGAATATCATTTGTGATGATAATCCCTGCTGCACTATTTCACCATTTTTAGCAAATGAAAAGCTGATTGGCTTCTTCAGCATATCATGTGTAAGATCAACCCATTTACCAACTACCGCAGAATGATCCCAGGCTTTTGCTTTTTCCCAGGGCAATCCTTTTTTCTTTAACTCAGCCTGTATATCTCTTGCCGTAAAATCTATTCCAACAGTAATGGCATTGTAATATTGAGAAGCATGTCTTTCCTGAATATATCTGCCATTTTTTGAAATGCGTAACACCAGTTCTGCTTCATAATGCAATTCGTTACAAAACTCTGGGTAATAGAAAGGTGAATTTGGTTGAAGCAAGGCAGATTTAGGCTTCATAAAAATAACCGGCTCTTCAGGTACGGCATTACCTAATTCTTTAGCATGGTCAGCATAGTTTCGGCCTACACAAAAGATCTTCATGTGCTTGAGTTTATAAAGGGTTGTAGTATGAACAGGTGTTTTACATTAATATTCGCTGTTTAGCTAATGTAGTAAACCTTTACTGAATTTTCTAGAGGCTGAAGTCTAACTTATTCACTTCATTCATTGTTCTGTTGATACCAGAAAACGCAAAACTTTCAATTACCTCAATACATTTTTCAATTTTCTTCCACACCAATTCTTTTTCTTCAGGGTTCCATTTGCCAAGTACAAATTCGGCCTGCATTCCTTTAGGGTAATTGTTACCTATACCGAACCTGAGTTTGGGATACTGATCAGTAGCTATCGTAGCCTGGATGTCTTTTAACCCATTATGACCTGCATCGCTGCCTGATGATCGTACCCTGATCTTATTCAATGGCAAAGCAATATCATCAACAATGGTGAAGGTGTTCTCCAGAGCTATTTTCTCTTTATCCATCCAATACTTAAATGCCTTTCCGCTCAGGTTCATATAAGTGGTAGGTTTTATGCAGATAAAAGTTCTGCCTTTGATCTTCACCTCTGCCACTTCTGCCAAACGATCTGTTCTGAAAGTTCCGCCATGCTTCAATACAAAAGCACTTACCACATCAAACCCAATGTTATGACGGGTGTGCTGGTATTCTGTACCAATATTGCCCAAGCCAACGATCAGAAACTTATTCATGCTTCAAAAATAAAAGGAGTTCTCGCAGAAATCGCTGAATACGCAGAATAAAAACATCAACTTCAGCGTCTTCTGCGTATTCAGCGAGAGATACTAAATAAAAAAGCCCCCCCAAAGGCAGGACTTTCTACTCTTTTTTTACAACGATTATTTCTTAGGAGCTGCAGCTGCTGCAGATTCTTCCTGCTTCAACTGACGAGTCATTACTACAGAAGCAATCGGAATTCTTGGAGAGTTCATGATCTCCATTCCTTCTGTCTTCACATCTTCCACACGAATGTTACCATTCAGTTCAAGATTTGTAATATCCACTTCAATGTTTTCTTTCAGATCTTTTGGAAGTGCTTTTACTTTTAAAGACTTCATTTTAGTTACCAGTTTACCACCTGCTTTTACACCTACAGAAGTACCTGTAAATTTCAATGGTAAAGTAGCGATTACTTTTTTGTCTGCCACTAACTCAAGCAGGTCAATGTGTAAAAGCTCATCAGTTACTTTATCAAACTGAAGATCTTTTAAAATGCACCTGTAAGATTTTCCATCTACAGAAACCTCAGCCACCTGGAATTCAGGTGTATACACTAAGCCTTTAAATGCCTTTACAGGAGCAGAAAAATTTACTTCTTTTTCACCACCGTAAATTACACCAGGCACCAGTTCCTGAGAGCGAAGTTGGCGGGTGGTTTTTTTTCCGCTTTCGGTCCTCAGTTGTCCTTCGATTGTAATTGTTTTCATAATCTATGTTGTTTAAATAATTGACCAATTAATGTTTGATTGTTCCAAAGTTTGATTGTTTGAATGTTGAAGAACAACACTCGAACAATCGAACATTCAAACTGATGAACTTTCTTGTTACAGTACAAGAGTGCGACGCAAGTAAAGCTTAACCGGAGTTACTGAACTTCTGCTTCAATTATCTTCTATCCTTCAATTGCGAATGAATAAAGAGACTAGTGATGCTCTTATTCTCGTACGCATTTCGGATAGCTATTGCAAAAAGATCGGCTACAGAAAGGGCTTTTATCTTTTTTGAACTATTTCTTAAAGGAATAGTATCACATACCACTAATTCTTCCAGCACACTATTCTCAATATTCTCGTAAGCTTTTCCGCTGAGAACAGGGTGAGTGCAAAGTGCCCTTACCGTTCTTGCTCCTTTCTCCTTTAGCAAACCTGCAGATTTTGCAAGTGTGCCACCGGTGTCGCAAATATCATCTATAAGAACTACATCCCTGTCTGTAACATCACCAATTACTACCATGCTGGCAATCTCGTTTGCACGTTTTCTGTGCTTGTCACAGATCACCATTTCTGCACTAAAATAACTGGCCACTTCACGTACTCTGTTGGTACTTCCTACGTCAGGGGCGGCAAAGGTAAGGTTCTGCAACTTAAGTTGCTCTATATAAGGTATAAAAATAGCTGAAGAATCGAGGTGGTCAACAGGAATATCAAAGAAAGCCTGGATCTGTGGAGCATGAAGGTCCATTGTGATAACCCTATGAGCACCAGCAGCTTCCAGCAAATTAGCAATAAGTTTTGAACCGATTGCAACCCTTGGTTTGTCTTTTCTATCTTGACGGGCATAACCATAATATGGAATTACAGCTACTACCCTATGGGCTGAAGCTCTTTTAGCTGCATCAATCATCAGCAGCAGTTCCATCAGGTTGTCGGTTGGTGCAAAAGTGCTTTGTACCAAAAAAACATAATCGCCACGAATACTTTCCAGGAAAACCGGTTGAAATTCACCATCGCTGAACTTCTGAATATTTACTTTTCCGAGTCTTGTGCCGTAGCGTTTGGCAATTTTCTCAGCCAGGGCTTCTGAACCTGTGCCTGAGAATATTTTTACTGAGGGATTCATACTCATAGGTGAGAATTGCAGCGAAGATAGACCAGTGATTTGAATGATAGAAAGGATTGTTTAAATTAGTGGAAATACTGTGTATCTTTTTGGTACCAAAACCCAAACCATGGCTGCTATTAAAAACTGGAATTCGGATGATCGTCCACGAGAAAAGATGCTAACGAAAGGCATTGAAAGCCTGAGCAATTCTGAACTGCTGGCCATTTTGATCAATAATGGAACGAGAGATAAAAGTGCAGTGGATGTTTGCAAGGAACTATTATCATCTGTAAATAACGACCTGCAGAAGCTGGGGAAGATGAGTGTAAAAGAGATCATGCAACTGAAGACAAAAGGCATCGGAGAAGCCAAAGCGGTTTCCATTGCTGCAGCACTTGAACTAGGCATCAGGCGAAACACAGAAGAGAACAGGAAGTTTGTTGTAACACATAGCAGCGATGTTGCCAATTATTTAAGGGCAAAGTTGGAACACAAAAAACATGAGGTGTTTGTAGCAGTGTATCTTAATCGCTCCAATAAAATTCAACATCATGAAGTGATAAGCAGTGGTGGTATTACAGGAACAGTGGCTGATCCCAGAATCATTTTAAAGAAAGCATTAGAGCATGATGCAACCGCAATTATCCTCTGTCATAATCATCCCAGCGGAAGCTTAAAACCCAGCAGGGCTGATGAAGATCTTACTTATAAAATAAAAGAAGCAGCCCGTTATTTTGATATCAATATTCTCGATCACATTATTGTAAGTGATGAAGGCTATTATAGCTTTGCCGATGAGGGTTTATTATGACTCACCATTTAAATGTGTGCCTACCCTGTTTATCCCATGCAGCCACCACTTTCACTTCCTGAGCAAACCATGGGTTCATATATACAATCCTTGAACGGTGATCAATACTTCCACTCTGCAGTGGCAAAAATCTAACGGTATCTTTCATCGTACTTTCATAAGCACCTGGAGCACTGTAAGCATCCCATTGAACAATTACATAAGAGGTATCGGAAACAGGTTTATCAAGTGTGGCAGTAGATTTCCAGTATTTAAATGTGCCGGATGGTGTTGTAACAATCTCCTGGCTCACAGCAGCAGTAACATTGATTACTTCCAACTCAATAACTGGATCTGCAGTTTTTGTACAGGATAAAATGCAAATACTTGCTATGATAATAATTATGTTTTTCATCAGTATGTTTTAGTGATTCCGGCAAACTTTCACTACAAAAGCTGTGCAGAATATGAGATACCTAAGCATTTGCCTTAATTTTGACCTGTATGAACAGACCTATTCGTGTGCTGGTTGCAAAAGTTGGGCTGGATGGCCATGATCGTGGAGCAAAAGTTATTGCTACTGCCTTAAGAGATGCCGGAATGGAAGTGATTTATACCGGTCTTCGTCAAACACCTGAAATGGTGGTGAATGCTGCTTTGCAGGAAGATGTTGATGCTATTGGCATCAGTATTTTATCCGGTGCCCACATGACTGTATTTCCAAAAGTGATACAACTGATGAAAGAAAAGCAAATGAATGATGTATTACTTACAGGTGGTGGCATTATTCCTGATGAGGATATGAAGCAATTGAATGGAATGGGTGTTGGAAAATTATTTGCACCGGGAACAGGAACTGGTGAGATAGCTGATTATATAAAGGAGTGGACAGAGAAGAATAGAAGCTTCTAGTTTTACGCTACATGCTGCAAGCAAAAACCCTAAATATGAGAAACTTTAAAGAATTAAGAATCTGGCAAAAAGGATTTGACATTGCAGTCAAAACTTTTCAATTAACAGAAACTTTTCCGAAAGAAGATAAATACGGGATCTCTCAGCAAATGAATAAATGTGGTGTTTCAATACCTTCTAATATTGCTGAAGGAAGTAGCCGAAGAAGCGAGAAAGATTATGCAAGATTCATAGAAATCTCACTCGGATCCTCTTTTGAATTAGAAACGCAAATTTTGATTGCTGAAAAATTAAATAAAGGTAACCAGCAACTTCTGGCAAGCCTAAAAGCTGACCTTGCTGATGAGCAAAAAATGCTTACGGGCTTTCAATCAAAGCTTAACAATTAAACACTGCAAGCTTGCAACGTGCAGCTTGTAGCTTACAGCTAAATAACATTTATGTCTTATCAAACCTTACTTACTTCTTTAGAAAACGGAACATTCACCATCACCATCAATCGTCCTGACAAACTAAATGCATTGAATAAAGATGTGATCTCTGATCTTGGCAATGCAATGGATGAAGTATATAACAATGCTGAAATTAAATCTGTGATCATTACCGGTGCCGGACCAAAATCTTTTGTGGCCGGAGCCGATATCAGTGAGTTCACTTCACTTTCTGCTAATGAAGGTGCAGCGCTGGCCAAAAGAGGACAACAAAATGTTTTTGATAAGATTGAAAATTCTCCCAAGCCAGTTATTGCAGCCGTTAATGGTTTTGCTTTAGGTGGTGGATGTGAATTAGCATTAAGCTGTCATTTTATTATTGCCAGTGAGAATGCAAAGTTTGGTCAGCCGGAAGTGAATCTTGGTCTAATACCAGGCTATGGTGGAACACAAAGATTAACGCAGATACTTGGCAGAAACAGGGCTATGCAGTTACTAATGACAGGCGATATGTTCTCAGCAAAAGATGCAGAACAATATGGAATGGTGAATGAAGTAGTTGCACAGGATAAATTGTTAGACCGTTGTAAAGAGATCTTACAGGTGATCCATTCGAAAGCTCCATTGGCTATTGCTAAGGTGATTGAATGTGTAAATCATTTTGATCACACCCAGGATGGATACGATTTTGAAATACAAAAGTTTGGTGAGTGTTTCGCCACTGAAGATAAAAATGAAGGTACTGCTGCCTTTTTGGAAAAGCGGAAAGCAAATTTCCAGGGGAAATAAAAGCTGCCATATATTCTTAAGTAAAAGTGTGCGACGCAACTAAAGCCAAATAGATATTTTCTGCTGGCTCAATAAATTATTATTCATTCTGCTTAAATATCCTTGCTGTCCGTACATACCGACTCATGTAATAGTTATTCAACGGTGTAATAGTTACGCCATAAGCTTTTCCTGAAGTTGAATGTATAAATTCAATTAAGCCATTTTGGTTAGAAGTAATAATTCCCATGTGTCCAACAAATTTTTCGGTACTATCTGTTCCGGTGAACAAAACAAGATCACCAGGCTTTGCAGAATCTTTCGGAATGGTTCTCCCAACATCTGTAAAATCGATGGAAGACCTGGGAACCTGTATATTAAAATGATTGAAGACATAGGTAATAAAGCCGGAACAATCAAAACCCTGCTTCGGATCGGTTGATCCATATTTATACTTCACCCCTATCAAGGTTTTTGCATAAGCAATGATATCGTTCGGATGTGTATTTCCGGTTTCTATCACCAGTTTATTGATCACTTTTTCTGTAGTATCACCGGCTACAACAAATGAATCTGATTTTGTTAATGTATCAGTTGGTAGGGAAACTGAAAGACTATCACCTGAATCAGGAGCATCATCTTCCTTCATCATTTCACATCCAAACATAAAGATGGAGATGCCCAGTAAAATAAAAATCAGCCTATACATAATGATCTTTGTTAGCTTACCAGCACAATTTTCGGGCTAACTTTGCCACGCCAAAAAAATTGCAATCATAAAAAATACAGGTTCATGGATTACCGTATAGAAAAAGACACAATGGGTGAAGTGAAAGTTCCATCTCATGTTTATTGGGGAGCTCAAACACAACGCAGTATTGAAAATTTTAAGATCGCACAGGACATAAACAAAATGCCGAAAGAGATCATTAAGGCTTTTGCTTACCTGAAAAAAGCTGCAGCACTTACCAATAATGAATTGGGTGTTTTACCTGATGCTAAAAAAGAATTGATCGCACAGGTTTGTGATGAGATATTAGAAGGTAAACTGGATGATCAGTTTCCTTTAGTGGTCTGGCAAACAGGGAGCGGCACGCAAAGCAACATGAATGTAAACGAAGTTGTTGCTTACCGTGCACATGTAATAAAAGGTGGATCGCTGAATGATAAAGACAAAATCGTTCATCCGAATGATGATGTAAATAAATCGCAGTCATCTAACGATACATTCCCAACAGCTATGCATATTGCTGCATACAAAATGCTATTGGAAACAACAATTCCCGGCATTGAGAAATTGCGGAACACACTTGCAGCGAAAAGCAAAGCTTTCATGAATGTGGTAAAGATCGGCAGAACACATTTTATGGATGCCACACCTCTTACACTAGGTCAGGAATTCAGCGGTTATGTTTCTCAATTAGACCATGGATTGAAAGCCATTAAAAATACCTTGGCTCATTTAAGTGAACTGGCTTTGGGCGGTACTGCAGTTGGTACCGGAATTAATACACCAAAAGGATATTCTGAATTAGTTGCAAAAAAAATAGCTGAGTTAACAGGTCTTCCTTTCATCACTGCAGAAAATAAATTTGAAGCTTTAGCTGCACATGATGCAATTGTTGAAGCACACGGTGCTTTAAAAACTGTAGCGGTTAGCCTGATGAAGATTGCCAACGATATTCGAATGTTATCATCCGGACCAAGAAGTGGCATTGGAGAAATTTTTATCCCGGACAATGAGCCTGGCTCTTCTATTATGCCGGGCAAAGTAAATCCAACTCAATGTGAAGCATTAACAATGATCGCAGCACAGGTGATGGGAAATGATGTTGCCATTAATATCGGTGGTGCTACCGGTCATTTTGAATTGAATGTTTTTAAACCGGTCATGATTTATAATTTCTTGCACTCAGCAAGATTAATCGGTGACGGTTGTGTAAGTTTCAATGATAAATGTGCAGAAGGCATTGAACCGATAGAAGCCAACATTAAAAAACATGTTGATAATAGTTTGATGCTGGTAACAGCTCTCAACACCAGGATCGGTTATTATAAAGCTGCAGAAATTGCACAGACAGCACACAAAGAAGGAACTACTTTAAAAGAAATGGCTGTTAAGCTTGGCTATGTTACACCGGAACAATTTGATGAATGGGTTATTCCTGGAAATATGGTGGGAGAACTTAAGTAAATACGAGGTACGAGATACGAAGTGTCATTTAGATAAGATAGAGTCGCTGGATAAAAGCGGCTCTATTTTTGTTTTACGATGGCATAATTCAAATCATGTTATCAATGAACCGGCTGTTTATAATAATACCTTTTCTTGTATTTATTTTTGTTGCATGTAGTAAGGAACAAAGTTTTGAAACCGGTTTCAGCACTGCAGCTGCAGGTACTTTAAAAGATGATTCGGGTGATTGTGATTCCATGAATGTAAATGGCACATACACCGAAAATCAAAATCTCACAGCTTCTAATAGCGTAATAGTCACATTGAACATAACAACTCCCGGTACCTATAAAGTTTCAACAGATACAGTTAATGGCTTTTCATTTATGGATTCAGGCTTTATTGCTTCAGCCGGAACTTACCAGGTAACAATGAAAGGAAGTGGAAAACCTCTTATGTCCGGCACATCAGATTTCATCGTAACCTTCGGAACAAGTTTTTGCAATTTTTCTGTTGATGTACTTCCTGGCTCTGCAACAGGTGGAAGTGTTAATGGTGCAGATACAGCCTGGATGTTCGATGAAGGCACGAGGCATTTCCAGGGTCATATAGATTCTGCACTAATAAAAACAAGCGGACCTATTCCTTTCCTGAATATCTACGGAAAACCAGCCACTAACGACACCACTTTTTTTGTGCAGCTAATGCAAACTTCTGCCACACCTACAGGATCATATTCTACTTCAAATGGTACAGCAGTTTTTGAATTCAAAACTCCGGCAGGAAGTACGATCTACGATTCAAGACAAACTGATGGAAGCAATCTTACTTTCACCGTAACTAATTACAATACCACTACAAGAGTTGTTGAAGGCACATTTGCAGGAACAGTTAAAGATGGAACGGGAGGCACAAAAACGATCTCTTTAGGCAAGATGAAAATACAGGTGCAATAACTTTTTATTGAGTCAGCATCATATCAATGATCACCTTTCGTTGCGTCGCACACTTGTGCAACATAACATTATTCAGCAATGCGAGATGATGATGATCCTGACACCTCAACATCAGCATTATTCTCAACTTTTACTTCTTCTGTTTTTGTCTTTTCGTGTTTAAAAAACTTTTTCTGAAACAAAAGAATAGCGATCACACCAACAGAAATAGATGCATCAGCAATATTGAAAACCGGCCTGAAGAATTCAAAATGTTCTCCACCCCAAATCGGAAACCATTTTGGAAAATATCCATCAGCCAATGGGAAGTATAACATGTCTACCACTCTACCATGTAAGAAAGATGCATAACCTCCATTAGGCGGAAAAACTTTGGCTACATTCTGCGAATAAAAATCACTGTTCTCGAAGATCATTCCGTAGAACATACTATCAATAAGATTACCTAAAGCACCAGCAAAAATTAAAGCAGCACAAAGGATGAAGCCTTTATGTTCCTTATTCTTAATGATCTTTCTCAAATAGAAAACACCAAAGATCACTGCAGCCAAACGAAACAAGGTTAAAGCGATCTTTCCAAAACTTCCTCCAAAGCTCCAACCCCAGGCCATTCCTTCATTCTCTACAAAATGTAAACGAAACCAGTTGCCAATTACATTATGCTCTTCACCATAATAATAATTAAGCTTAATATAAAACTTCAGAGCCTGGTCTGCTAATATGATCAATAAAATAATAAGAAAAACCTGCCTTCCTTTCACTGCTTGATTTTTAAAGATTGCCAAAGATAAAGACACGCATTACATGAATTAAGATGAATTCATTTAATTATCAATTATTATAGAGAATATCACTCTTCAACATAAATCCGTTTAACACGCTGGCTTACACTGGTGAGCACTTCATAAGCAATGGTATCCATCCATTCTGCTATCTGTGAAACAGTAATACTCTTTCCGAAAATCTCCACTTCATCTCCTACCGAAACATTATCTATACCGGTAATGTCTATCATCGTCATATCCATACAAACATTTCCAATGATGGGAGCAAGTTTACCATTTACCAACATCTTTCCTTTTCCATTTCCAAGATGACGGCTTAATCCATCTGCATATCCAATTCTTACAGTAGCGATAACACTATCCTGCTTCACCACTCCACTTCTATTATACCCTACAGTTTCTCCTTTTGCAACTTTTCTAATTTGCGATATAGTGGAACGTAATGTTGCTACTGTCTGCAATTGCTGTTGCATTTTAGCTGAACTATCCACACCATACAGTCCAATTCCTAACCTCACCATATCGTACTGCAATTCAGGATGACGATTAATAGCTGAAGAATTACTTACATGCCTGATGAAAGTGTAACTCAGTGCAGATTGAATTTTACTACAGGCTTCTTCAAAGACTTTTGCCTGTTGTTTTGTAAAAGCATCATGTTCTGCAGCATCACTTGCAACAAGATGAGAAAAAACTGATCTTACAGCAAGGATTTGATTTTGTTTTAAAGTATCACAAAGCTCATCGATCTCGGCAGGGTCAAATCCTAAACGATGCATACCGGTATCAATTTTTATATGCACCGGAAATTGTTGCAAACCTTGTGATTCCAGAAAATTGCTAAAACTTTTAAGAATGTGTGAACCATAAATTTCAGGTTCAAGATCATATTGAACAATGGCATCAAAACTCATTTCATCAGGATTCATTACCATAATCGGTAAACTGATTCCTGCTTTTCTCAACTCCACTCCTTCATCGGCATAAGCCACAGCCAGGTAATCTACTTTATGAAACTGCAACACTCTTGCTACCTCTGCCGTTCCGCTTCCATAGCTAAAAGCCTTTACCATTGCCATCACTTTTGTTGATGGCTTTAGTAATGACTGGTATAATTTTAAATTATGAATTAGTGCGGTGAGATTTACTTCCATCACCGTTTGATGCACTTTCTGTTCTAACCAATGGCTGATCTTTTCAAATTCAAACATTCTGGCGCCTTTCAGCAGTATATGTTCGTCTTTAAACTGGTGTGCGGTGACAGCATCAAAAAAATCATCAGCTGTTTGATAGCAAACAACTTTTCCTTTGAATATTGAAGTGATCTTTTTTCTATTAACTGAAATATCTCGTCCAATACCAATCAAGCGTTTGATCTTTCTTTGTTGCAACTCTGCAGCAACATTCTCGTATAAACGATTTTTATCTTCTGCCGACTGAATAAAATCGGAAAGAATAACAGTTGTTCTATTATCGCCAGCCTGTTGTTTTAGATAATCTAAAGCAATCGATAAAGAATATGGATCGTTGCTATAGCTGTCGTTGATGATGCAGGAATTATTTACTCCTTTCTTTTGTTGAAGCCTCATTTCAACAGCCTGCAGGGTAGATATTCTCTCTGCAATCACTTGAACTCTATAGCCCATCTGTAGCATAAAACAACTGCAAGTGATGGCATTTTCAATACTGGCATCGTCACTGAATGGAATAGTAAAAGACAATATTTCGTTATTGAAATTTATCCTGACCGAACCCTGGTTACTATCTTTCTGTACTTCTTCTACAATAAAATCATTCTCTGCAACAGAACCCCAGGTTAGAAATTTAGTTTGCAGTTCAGTTTGCAAATATTCTTTTCTAACATTGATCTCTTTTCTTCTTGCAATAACAAAATCGCAATGCTTAAACAGCTTTATTTTCTCTGAGAATTTCTGATCATAATCAAGAAAGCCTTCGTTATGTGCTTCTCCGATATTTGTAAAAATTCCGGAAGTTGGTTGAATGATCGATGTTAACTTTTCCATTTCTGAAGGAACAGAAATACCGGCTTCAAAAATGGCCAGTGTATAATCTTCATTCATCTGCCACACACTTAACGGAACACCGATCTGTGAGTTATAACTCCTTGGACTTCTTACAATGTTATGATCAGGAGAAAGTAATTGATACAACCATTCTTTTACAATTGTTTTTCCATTGCTGCCGGTAATACCAATTACAGGAATATTAAACTGCCTTCTGTGATGAGTTGCAAGCTGCTGAAGACCATTAAGCACATTTTCTACTTTCAAAAAAACTGCATCAGTAAATGAAGATGTGTTGTAACCAGTATTTACAACAAAACATCGGACACCTCTTTCATATACTTCTGCAATGAAATCGTGTCCATCTCTTCTTGGTCCGGGTAGGGCAAAGAATAAAGAATGCTCGGGAAAAACAATTTTACGGCTATCGACTAATAAATGTTCAATGACAACACTGCTATCGCCGGAATTTTCGGCCTTGATGATTGTTGCGATATCATTTACAGTATATATCAAAATGTTTAGAGATCAATTGATCCGTCTTCTACTTCAGGTGGTGTACCTTTTTTTGTATGCCGTACAGAATACCACATAGAACCGAGTATGCATAAGACGATCACTCCTAAAGAAATACCGGTCATAGTTCCTTTATCGATATAATCTTTAATATAATCTTCGGCGAGCATCTTTACTCCAATAAAAACGAGTACAATGGCAATACCTTGTTGCAGGTAATCGAATTTATCAACGGCTCCTCTTAGCAGAAAAAACAAAGAACGTAAACCAAGTACAGCGAAAATGTTTGATGTATAAATCACTAGCGGATCTTTTGAAATTCCCATTACTGCAGGAATAGAATCAACTGCAAAAACCACATCAATTGCTGCAAGCATCATCACTACTACAAACAATGAGGTATAATATCGTTTCCCGTTCTTCTTAATGGTATATTTCCCTTCGCCATCTGAAGGATCTAATGGCAAAAATTTTCTGAGGAACTTGTATATTTTACTATCGTGTGGATCGAATTGTTCTTCTTTATTAGGCGCAAACATTTTATAACCCGTGTACACTAAGAAAACACCGAACACATACAATACCCAATGAAATCTTTCTACAAGAGCAACACCAAGTGTAATAAAAACAATTCTCAACACAATAGCCATCAACACACCTAAAAACAACACCCTTGAAATATATTTTTCTTTTACGCCGAAAGAACTAAAAATGAGTATGAAAACAAATATATTATCTACGCTCAGGCTTTTTTCCATCACATAAGCACTGAGATATTCAAAAGCCAGCACATCTCCTTTCTCGTACCACACAAAACCAAAAAAAGCCAATCCTAAACCAACCCAAAACACAGCTTGCCATAGAGCAGCTTTTATGGTAATTGATTTATTTTTTTTTGAAAGCAGACCAAGATCAAAAACAAGAGCAAGTATTAATACCACTCCAAAAACCAGGTAAGTAACAGCTGTTGTAGACATTATTCAGATTAAAGTGCACAAAGATAACAGGTCAGGCAGTAAACTTTCTTTTTCTTAACCATTGAAGTAGCAGGCCGACCAGTAAAATTATCACAACAGGCAGGCCAATATTGATGATCTGCCATTTGCTTCTGTCGGATTCTACTTTTGCTTTGTCTAGTAATCGTAAAGTAAACTCCTTATTCCGGCTTTCAAATATGGCTGAATTACTAACGAGATAATCGATACAATTCAGAAAAAATTCACGGTTGGCAAAGCGGTAATTCTCATAAGGAATCATTCCCATTGGTAACGGACCATTGGTTTGAGAAACATAATTGGTAACAATATCTGCATCGCTTACAACGATTTGTTTAGTAGCGGGAGAAGTTTGAGCAAATGGTTGGCCCAAAGAATTACCAACAGAATCTTTTACTTGTTGTGTTAACCTGTTGGCATATAAAGAGGTAAAATTTCCTTCCAATAAAACCGCTACAGGTAAATATGCTTTATTAAAACTTCTAAAATCTTCTTCACTTCTTACACTATTCAATGTAATGAGTGCAGGTGAAGCTAAGGTTCTGCTGGTGGTATCTGAGGTGAGCAGAATTGTTTTCTTAATCCCATTCGCTCTTACCGTATCAATGGTAGAAGGAAAGAAAGGCAACACACGGTCAAGATTTTTTGAGATTGGATTATCAGATGTTCCTGATAAAAATGGATAATACGGCCAGGGAACTCTTTGCATTCTCGGACTGCCATCAGCATTTTGCCCGATAACCAAAGGAATTTTACTGGCATTAAGATCCTGCAACAAATCACCATTTATTCTTACGCCGTATTTAAATAAGAGATCATCCAAATTCAAATTACGATCAAAGGCAACAAAATCTTTCTGGCTTCTCATCAGGCTGTCATACTCCGCATATAATTTATCGATGAACCAAATGATCTTACCGCCATGCATCACATATTGATCAAGCTTCAGTTTATCTTCATCTGTAAATGGGATATTAGGTTTTACAATGATCAATGCTCCAATCTGTGAAGGATCGGGATATCCAGACTTCAGATCGAATACACCTAAACGATATTCGTTTCTTAAGCTTTCTCCGAGGTCATTTATTTTAAAATCAATCGGCTGACCATTACCAACTAAATATGCAACTACCGGAATTTCTTTTCTGGTGAGTTTATCAATGGCATTTGCAAATTTAAATTCAAGCAAAGCTTCTGCTGCATTCCTTGTTGCTTCAATATCTTCTTCAGGATTTTGATTGATGACATCGTAAGGTTTGAAAACCGTTTTACTGCTTCGGAGATCTATTACAAATGGTCGTCTGTTACCATAGGTTACAACAGCTGAAGGAATAACAAACTGGTCTGTGATATCTTTACTCTCATCTGCTGCAATATTCTTTTGTTCAAATACAACACCCATCCTTTGCAGGCTATCCAGCAACATCAACTTTACTGAATCGACCGAAATATCTTTTCCCGGTTTTTCAAATTTGATGTAAAGATTACCTCCAGCATGATCTTTAAACTCATCCAGTAACTCTTCTGTAGCAAGACTTAATTTTCTATAATCAGACGAAAGATCACCTGTAAGAAAAACCTGGATGGTGATGGTGGAATCAAGATTTTCAAGCAACTCTTTGGTTGGTTCACTTAAGCTGAAACGCTTTTCATGTGTAAGATCTGCACGATAGTGAATAAACGAAGAAAGATAGATCACTATTGCAAAGGCAATGATCAATCCTATCCACCAGAATTTATTATTCAGCAATCGGTTCACTTGTATTGTAGTATTTTTCTTTCGGTGATCAATAAGAATAAGATGATGAATGCAGCAAAATAGATGATGTCTCTGCTGTCTATCACTCCTCTGCTGATGCTGCGATAATGAAAGTTGATACCCAGCATTTCAATATAGTAATCTGTACCTCCTGCAAAAACAGGAAGCTGGCTGATAGCCTGGAAACCGGTGTACAACAAAAAGCACATGAATGCACTTGCCACGAAAGCAATCACTGTATTATTTGTAAAACTACTTGTACAAACACCGATAGCAGTGTACACTCCACCTAATAAAATAAGGCCAATATAACTTCCGATAGTTCCGCCAACATCTATTCCTGCATTGGAACTAAGAGCCTGTAATGATATTGGATAGATAACAGTTGGCAATAATGCAGCGATAACGATGAGCCATGCACCAAAGAATTTACCCCATACAATCTGTGATGAGGTGAGTGGTAAAGTTCTCAGCAATTCAAATGTTCCAGCTTTATATTCATCTGCAATACTTCTCATAGTGATGGTTGGCACTAAAAACAATAACACCCATGGAGCTAAGTTGAAAAAACTGCTTAATGAAGCGTAACCAAAATCGAGCACATTCGATTGTGGAAATACAAAGAGATATAAGCCTGTCAGCAATAAAAAGATGACGAGTGCTATGTAACCTGTAAGACTATTGAAGAATTGCTGCCATTCTTTTTTGCAGATCATCCACATGGGTCAAATCTACTATCTATACACTTAATGGAGTTATAATTTTTTAGTCAGGGTCTTATCGCCATGGAGGCTTGGTTGTATCACTCACTTATGAGTTCTGAATTGTTGAGCTGAATTTAAACCAGTACGACGATAAATAAAATATCCAAAAAAACCACCGGTAATCAGAGTTAATATAATATTGAAGATTGTAGGAGTAGGATGATCTCCATTCCATGATGGAGTTGCATAAAAAATATCAAACAACCATGAAGTTTCTTTACTGTGATAATAGCATGGGTCTGGTATTATTAGGCTAGCTAAAACTCCTTCATTCAAAAAAAATAGAAATACTGCACCAGATATGATCAATAATATTTTCACAATGAACTCTAGCTTTTTACGGTTTCGAAGATAAACATCCTGCTGCACAAAAGTGTAACGCAACAAAAGCCAACTAAAAAACTACAGCTTGTCACAAAAAAACCTCATCTTCAGATGAGGCCTTTCAAATATTCTTTATTCAATTACACCGCAAAACTTTCACCACATCCACAACTTCTGCTGGCATTCGGATTATTGAAATAGAATCCTTTTCCATTCAATCCATCAGAGAAATCAAGTTCGGTATTTACGAGGTATAAAAAGCTTTTCAGGTCGGTAACGATCTTAACACCATTATCTTCAAACACCTGGTCCATTGGTTTGGTTTCGTTGTCGAAGTCAAGTTTATAACTTAGTCCACTGCAACCACCACCAACAACACCCACTCTTACAAAATAAGAAGGATCATCAGCCACACCAGCCTCAGTCATTAACTGTTTGATCTTGGCTTTAGCCTTTTCACTGATAAATATGCTGTTCTCTGTACCTACCATATTAATTCTTTTACTAATTGACCAATGACTTATTGTCCATTGACTTCTTAGTGAACTCCTTTCTCTTCAAACTGTAAAGCTTCCATTCCGTTCTTTACACGATAGTCGTTGATCGCTGCTTTGATAGCATCTTCTGCCAATACAGAGCAGTGAATTTTTACCGGCGGAAGATTTAATTCTTCAACGATCGCCATATTATCTATAGCCAAAGCCTGGTCAACTGTTTTACCTTTCAACCACTCTGTTGCAAGTGATGAAGAAGCAATAGCTGAACCGCAGCCAAAGGTTTTGAATTTAGCATCTTTGATCACACCTGTAGTATCGTCAACTTCAATCTGAAGACGCATTACGTCTCCACATTCTGGAGCACCTACTAAACCAGTTCCTACGTTCTTTGCACCTTTGTCAAGTGTACCAACGTTCTTAGGATTCTGGTAGTGATCAATAACTTTTTCTGAGTATGCCATACAAATTTCGATTTTAGATTTATGATATACGATTTGCTTGGTTTTTTATTACGAAGACGTCAAATCGTAAATCGTCGTTCGTAAATCGTATTTCTAATGATGTGCCCACTCAATTGTATTCAGATCTATTCCTTCTTTATACATTTCCCAAAGCGGACTCATTTCTCTTAGTTTAAGAACTGTTGTAGTGATCGCATTAATCGTATAATCGATCTGCTCTTCCGTAGTAAATCTTCCTAAACCAAAACGCAGCGAGCTGTGTGCCAGATCATCACCTAAACCCAATGCTTTTAACACATAACTTGGTTCAAGTGAAGCTGAAGTACAGGCAGAACCTGAAGAAAGTGCAATGGCTTTGTTAAAGCCCATTAAAAGCCCTTCACCTTCAACATACTTAAAAGAAATGTTGCTTACATGTGGCAAACGATGTTCTTTGTTACCATTAACATAAGCTTCTTCTATTTGTAAAAGAGCGTTTTCTAATTTATCTCTTAAAGCTGATAAGCGTTTAGCTTCTTCGGCCATTTCAAGTCTTGCAAGTTCACATGCTTTACCAAAACCAACAATACCCGGAACGTTTAATGTACCACTTCTCATTCCTCTTTCATGGCCACCACCATCCATTTGGGCAGTAACTTTTACACGAGGGTTTTTTCTTCTTACATACAATGCACCAATACCTTTTGGTCCATACATTTTGTGTGCAGAGAAAGCAGCCAGGTCAATTCCATCTTTCTGTACATCAACCGGAATTTTCCCTACAGCCTGTGTAGCATCTGTAAAAAATAATATCCCTCTCTTCTTAGCCAAAGCACTGATCTCCTGTACTGGTTGAACCACACCCACTTCATTATTTGCATACATAATGGCAATAAGAATAGTGTTTGGTTTGATGGCAGCTTCCAGTTCAGCCATATCGATCAATCCATCTTCTTTAACCGGAAGATAAGTAACCTCTCCTCCACTTCTTTCAATATGTTTACAGGTATCTAAAACAGCTTTGTGTTCTGTAACACAGGTGATGATGTGATTACCTTTGCTGGCATACATTTCAAATACACCTTTTATGGCAAGATTATCAGCTTCAGTGGCTCCTGAAGTGAAGATGATCTCTTTTGGATCAGCCCCGATCAGTTTTGCTACCTGCTCTCTTGCATAGTCAACAGCTTCTTCCGCTTCCCAGCCAAAAGGATGATTACGGCTGGCAGCATTTCCGAAATGCTCTAAAAAATACGGTGTCATAGCCTCCAGAACCCTTGGGTCCATTGGAGTGGTTGCATTGTTATCTAAATAAATAGGAAGTTTCAACATAATATAGTCCTCTCAATTGAATTGTTTGCAAAAATACTGGAATCTGAGCGATAAACAGGTATGGCTTTTAGTAAGGGAAACTTAATTTTCCCAAATCGAAAGCCTGAACGAAGCCTTTTTAACTACCTTGATTATCAACAATAATTCTATTTCACCGGAATCATTGTGATAAAAACAGGTTGTTCAACATCCAGCTTTTGACTGGCTTCTTCCAATAAGCCGAAATTCGGGTTGATGGCAAAGATCTGAATAGTGTTTGTGTTTTTGCTGGCCACCAATACGAACTTACCAGTTGGATCAATCGTAAAGTTTCTTGGATACTCATTCACTTTTGCCTCACCAGACCTGTTAAGCTTTCCCTCTTTAGATAACAGGTATATTGAAATATTGTTCGATTTACCCCTGTTAGATGTGAACAGAAATTTTTCATTGGGTGAGATATGAATATCTGCACTGCCTTTTTCATATTCACCACCTGCAGTTGCAGAAGCGATTGTTTGAATTTCCTGCAATTGATCATTTGAATAATTATACACAACAATATCGCCCCGAAGTTCATTTAACAGGTAAGCAGTTTTTCCGTTGGGATGAAAAATGAAATGCCTTGGACCAGAACCATCAGGTAAAGTGTAATATGGAGTTGATGCAGGTGATAATGGTTCAGCTGCATCTTTCTTAAATTGGTATTGATACAAACGATCGTTACCAAGATCGGCAGCAAAAAGATATTGTTGATCTGGTGAAAAGACTACCGAGTGCACATGACTTTTATCCTGCCTTTCATATACAATTCCATAACCTTCGTGTTGAATGTACTGCACCCTTGCAGATAAAGAACCGTCTGCATTTGTTTTGTATACGCTGATCGCTCCACTTCCATACTCTGCTACAACAATGAACTTTCCGGTTGAATCTATCGTGATATAACAAGGAGCGTCACCGGTTGTTTGTTTATTCAACAACCTGAGTTCGCCTTTGGTTTTATCAAAAGAATATGCACTGATCTCACCTTGCTTTCCTTTATGTTCGTTTACTGCATACACAAACTTCTGATCAGGTGATACGACCATGTAAGAAACATTTTCTGCTCCGGGAACTTTACTTACCAGTGTTGCAAAACCTCTTTGAGCATTGAACTTATAAACATGAATGCCTTCATTTTTGCCGGAGGTATAACTGCCTATGAGCATATAGTAAGAAGATTGTGCGATCAAAGTATTCATTGCAAAGATTGAAACAATTAACAGAAGGTACCGCATATAAATTGTATTGATACCAAATTACGTAATTGATGCGGCATCAATTTGCTAAATTTTTTCTTTATGCACCACATAGACACATAGGAACATAGATAATTGTTCGTCATTACATAGTAATGATCTCTTTGCGTTCTTTGCGATTCACCTGTCTCGAATATCAAACACTCCAAACTCCGCAAAACAAGTTACACCCAAGCAAAACAAAATATCCTTTGCGTTAAAATTGTCTCCCTATAAATTATATAAACTATGCTGTGCCGGCACTTCAACGATCTTAAATCCTTTCTTTAACAACCTTCTTTGAAACTCTATCTGTACATCATATTCACCATGCACCAAAAAAAGATTCTTTACCATCGAAGGATCCTGGCAAGCTAAGAACTGGCAAAGATCTTCATAATCACCGTGAGCACTCATACTTCGCATGATGCCTATCTCCGCTTTTACATCATATTCTTCCCGGAAGATTCTAACTCTCTTAGCTCCATTCATTAATCTTCCGCCTAAAGAATTGGGTTCTGAATAACCTACAATTAAGATAGTATTCTTAGGATCGCTGATATTATTTTTTATATGATGTTTGATCCTTCCAGCATCAGCCATTCCGCTGGCAGAAATAATGATGCAGGGTTGTGGAAGAAAATTAAGTTTTTTACTTTCTTCTGCTGTATGAATAAATTTCAATCCGGGAAAATCAAAAGGATCACTATCGGTGAGTAATAATTTTTTGATGTATTTATTAAAGCCTTCAGAATGACTTTTTACCACATCAGTAGCTTCTTTACTCAAAGGACTATCAACATACACAGGAACTTTTGGCAATTGTCTTTCTAACTGAAGTTGATTTAGAAAGTATAATAGCTCCTGTGTTCTTCCCACACTGAAAGCAGGAATGATCAGCTTACCTTTTTTCTCTACACATGTTTTATTGATCCATTGTAAAAAATGATCTGCCGTACTAATGTGATCTTCATGCAAAGAACTTCCATAAGTACTTTCAAGAATAATATGATCTGATTGTGGAAATTCTTCAGGTGATTTCAATATCACATCACCATACCTTCCAACATCTCCACTAAAAGTTAACTGTTCCGTTTTACCTTCTTCTTTTATTCGAACATGTACTGCTGCACTTCCGATTATATGACCTGCATCTGTAAATAACACTTCAATATTGCTATCGATTGCAGTCCATGTTCTATACTCCACTATCTGCATCAAAGGAAAAACACTTTTTGCATCGTCAACAGAATACAAAGGCTCAATCAGAGGTTCACCACGCTTCAATCTTTTTTTGTTGGAATACCCTGTATCATCTCTTTGTATCTCTGCAGAATCTAATAACAAAATCTCAGCAAGATCTTTTGTTGCTGCTGTGCAGAATATCTTTCCATTAAAACCATCTTTCACCAGTTTAGGCAATAGGCCTGAATGATCAATATGTGCATGCGATAAAATGACATATTGTATTGTTGAAGGATCAAAACCCCAATTCTCATTCAATGGCACTGTATCTTTTCCCATACCCTGGAACATGCCGCAATCAAACAAAAGTTTGGTTCCATCCTTTAAGTGTAATAAGTGTTTAGAACCTGTGACTGTCCTGGCTGCTCCGTGAAAAGATAGCTTCATTTAATGATCATTTTATTGAAAGATAGTACAATCATTCATGTGGTCAACCGGCATTAAGTTTAGGATCATTCAGGTAAATGATTAATTTGCCGTTAATATGAAAGTATATATTGAACCACCGGAAATAGATATTAATCCCATACAGGAAAGATTAATGAGTTTGCCGGAAGAAAGTGAGTTACGTCCTATTTTGCAAAATGTAATATCACTTCAACAGAAATATCTTGAAGTTGTGCAACAGAATTTGCAATACAAGATCATGTGGGCATTACGTTCTTTAGAAGCTGAGATAACTGAAGCTGGGGGCATGATCATTTTAGGCACAGATGGACAACTTACATTAAAAGAATTTCAGCCGGAACTATCAGACAGAATTGAACAGTGTATAAAAGATAACATGGGATGATGCTCTTTGATGAGGCTTTCGATAAATATATTAAAGGGAGATCTATTACCAGTTGTGGTTTTCAATTATTGAAGAAAGTAAAACAACCTGACGGATATTTCAGAGAGATTGGTGGTTATTACACGTGTTTTGATAATAATTACCGGATTATGTTCTATGGAGAATCTCTCGCTAAAACACCAATTCAGGAAGCTTTGATATTAGACCCTGACGATATTGTTGTGGCAAGAGATACGGAAGATCTACGATGGCCGACAGATCATGTTTTCTAGATTACTCCATAAACTCCCAGGCACTTTTGTATGCATTAATATTTTGTGCATATAGAATCAGATCATCATAAAACTTGTACTGACTTAACGTTGCACCATCACCGATCATCACAAGTTTTCTCCTTGCTCTCGTCATCGCAACATTCATTCTCCTGATCTCACTTAAAAAGCCGATCACATTATCTGTATTGCTTCTGGTAAGACTGATGTAAATAATATCTCGTTCCTGTCCTTGAAAGCTATCAATTGTATTTACTGTGATGGATGTAAGGAATGATTGCAGGATAGTATTTGATGATACTAATTCCTTCAGCAATTCAACCTGGTGACGATAAGGAGCGATGACACCAATTGAAGGAAATGATTCACTGGTATAATGTTGATTCATCTCCTGCAAATATTTACAAAGATGATTTGTGAGAAATGATGCCTCTTCAGGATTTGATAAACCTGAGCCTTCCTGTTTTTCATCAAAGCCACATCCTGCTGTATCAATGAAAATAAAAGGTTGATCGTTTGTAAATAAAGTATGACTACCCACCGAGGAATGAGCTATTAACTGATCATGATAAAATTCTTTTGAAGAAAAGCCCATGATTGACTGATGCATTCGATATTGTTCCTGCAGTAAAACCACAGATTCAGGATGCATTTTTACAGTTTTTTCCATTAGTGTAATGGAAAGTTCTTTAGCAGCTTCAGTTGATTTGATAGTTGGTGGCAGTTGATTATGATCACCAGCCATCACAAGTTTTTTTGCTTTTAAAATCGGTATCCAACAGGCTGGTTCAATTGCCTGGGCAGCTTCATCAATCACAACGGTTTCAAATCTTCGTTGTTTGATGGTATAATGATTCGCACCACCTAATGTTGATGTGATCACTTGTGCTTTACTTAAGATATCATCTATTATGTATTCTTCCGTTTTCGCAACTGCAGCTCTAAGATTTCTTGCTTCGTTGAATAAAGCATTTCGTTGCTCTCTTTCAGCCGGACCGAAACTTCGTTTGTACTTATGAGCCATATTTATATACTCTGCTGCCTGTTTCTTTAGCTCTTTTATTTCTTTTGCAGATGAATGACCGGCAATTTTACTGTCCAATGTATAATTCATCTGTCGTTCATTAACTTTTGCAGGGTTGCCAATACGAACAACATTCAACCCCTCTTCAGCTAATTTCTCTGTGAGCAAATCAACAGCTGCATTGCTTGGAGCTGTAACCAAAACCTGCTGAGGAGATTGTTTAATCAACGCTTTTATCGACTGAACTAAAGTGGTTGTTTTTCCTGTACCTGGTGGACCATGCACAATGGCTACTTCATTTGCCTGCAGAATTTTATTAGCTGCTTCTTTTTGTTTGTCATTTAATTTCTCGAATGAGAAATCAAAAGCTGCATTGAATGTTGCAGGATTATCTCCCAAAATTGTTTTGATTAAACGGCCATTATCTTTCTTTTCGGCAACAAGTAGGGCGGTTTTTAAAGCTACCTCCATTTCTTTGTAGTTGTTTTCATCAAACACTGAATCAATACCTAGCTTACCATTACGGCTCCAATCCGGTAGTTCGTCTGTACACAAACTCAACTTTAACCGATTGCCGGTAATATTCGATATAGTTCCTTCTATACGGTCTGTCTTAGCATCATGATTACTGAATAATGCAGCAGTCATTCCAAAGCGAAGTTGATGAGTGATCTCATGATGGGTAGTTCTTTCAACTTCAACAGTAAGATAATCGCCTTGCCCAATTTCAGTATCACGAATTGCTATCGGATACCAGGTCATTCCATTTTCTCTTCTATCCTGAACAGGAAGTTTTTCAGTAAGCTCTTTAAAAGTTTTTCGGTCCTCTTCTTTTTCTATTCGTAATAATTCTCGCAGGTGTTTGAAATACTCCATTAAACAAAGATGTGAATTATTATGAGCCAGAAGCAGGTGCAGGCATGAAGCTTTCGTTGCGTCGCACTCTTCAGCTGCAGAAAGTCCTCTACCATTTTCATAAAAAATTATATGCTTACGGTAATGAAGTTTTACCAGAATTTCTGGAGGAAACGGAAAGATTTCACTCTAGAGATGAAACAAAAAAAGCCCCAAAGAAAACTTCGGGGCTTCAATAAATATGGCAGCTACCTACTCTCCCGCATTGTTGTGCAGTACCATCGGCCATGAGGGGCTTAACTTCTCTGTTCGGTATGGGAAGAGGTGAACACCCTCGGCAAAACCACCATAAAAAGATACTATGGGTTTAACCATAAATAAGTTGACATACTAGAAAAGTTTGAATCTCTAAAGTATCAAATCATCAAGCAAAGCTTGAAATAATAAAATTAAAGCTTACGGGTAATTAGTACTACTCGACTTCGCTGTTACCAGCCTTACATCTGTAGCCTATCAACGTCATCGTCTCTGACGACCCTTAAAAGTAAACTCATCTTGAGGAAGGTTTCACGCTTAGATGCTTTCAGCGTTTATCCTGGCTGTACATAGCTACTCTGCATTACACCTGGCGGCATAACAGATACACCAGCGGTACATACGACCCGGTCCTCTCGTACTAAGGTCATGTCCTCTCAATTTACTAACGCCCACCACAGATAGGGACCGAACTGTCTTGCGACGTTCTGAACCCAGTTCACGTGCCACTTTAATCGGCGAACAGCCGAACCCTTGGGACCTTCTCCAGCCCCAGGATGTGACG